>NZIK01000099.1 GCA_002691625.1 Alteromonadaceae bacterium | reverse complement strand
GCTCCGCGCCATTCTCGAAGCGACGCTGAACAAAACGTCCTATCCTCTGCTCGACGACTTCAAAGCTGCCTGTCAATAGGGCCTTGGTGAACGGTTACCTGGCTTTGTTTTCCCTGTAACAACCCTTGCAGCGAAGAAACGTTGTCACAAATAACAATGTCTAAGCCGAATTGATCCCTTTTAGCTGTTTTTACTATTCCTTTTTCAATAAGGGGATCCAAACAATGTTCCTTAAATGCTGCTATGGAATCGACATTGTTTAAGTCAATAAGAATGGTTTCAACCCATGAAGTGGCATTAAATTGGGGGAGAGCTGATAAGCGAGGTAAAATGCCGGCATGAATCAATGATGTTTTCCCCGCACCAGGCTTACTTTCAATGGCTAGCCACGACGTGTTGCTAGCGTCCAATTCCGCTAGCCACTCTTCAACTGTTGCAATCAGTTGTTCCCGACCAAAAAATACATCGCAGTGGGTTTGGCTGTATGGCGCATTGCCGGGGTAGGGATTTCCTTTCAACCATCGCTTTCTCGTTGCGCTTGTCTCGTGAACACCTCTGACGCTAGCAATTAGTACATAGCCTTTCTTGACAATCGTTTTGATAAATCGCGGTTCTTTACTACTATCGCGCAGAACTTTTCGCAACTGGGCAATGCATTTGTGAATGGGACCATCGCTGACCAATGTATTGGACCAACAAGTGGTAATTAGTTCATCTGCGGTCACCAACTCGTTGGCTCTCAGAGAGAGGTAACACAGTACTTCCATCACTTTAGGTTGAATATCCAGCCACCGTTTACCGTCGAAAATTTGGTTTTTTAGTGGATCAATGAACATATCATCGACATAAAAAGGATGGTTAATGAAAGATGTATTAGCGCCACTATTATTGTTCAAATTGAATACCTTGCTTTTACGTGATGCCTGTTTGGCATCACCGGGTTAAACACAGTAATTAAACAATTTTAGAGACGACATCACCCAGGGTGATCAGACCGTAGATAAACTTCTGCAGTTTAAATTCTAGTTTGCAGATACTAGCACCAGTCCTGTTATAAAAACAAAAAATCACTATTAATAGTTGAATTTCTTCAAATTTTAATAGTGGTAAGAAAGCGGTAAGAAAACGTAAATCTCTCGTTAGGTATTTATTTTGTCAACCGTCTAGGTTTTTAGCCTGTAGTTTTCGAGCGACTGTTTAGTCGCATTACATGTTGCTAGAAGAAGGGCTAGAAAAATGACGCAAACATTAAAAAAGGTGGTCATTCTTTCTTTGGAAGAGGGTGGTATCCAGGAAAGTACTAAATTACTGGAGGCCAATGGCTTCGAAGTAGAAATTCGTCAGCCAAGAAAAAGAGAATGGTTGTCCTACAGCCATAGTGGTATGGGCGGAGAACGAGAGCGGGAACAAGCTGTTGTTGAGCGCGCTTGTCTTTTTTTACTTAGCCATTTAAGTGACAAATTCACGCTCGATGAGATTGCCCAAGAGGTTGGCTCAAACCGCAGTCAACTCGCGGCATATTTTAAGGGTTGTCTTAATACCGGTGTTTTTGAATGGTTAAGAAAGCAACGCATGCTTACCGCGAAAACCTTATTGATTGAATCAAATTTAACCGTACAGCAAATAGGTTTTGAGGTTGGTTATGAGAATCAGGCTAACTTTGCCAGTGCTTATAAAAAACAATTCAACCTTTCACCCACAGCGCAACGTTTATTGGCAAACCAGAACATTCTTACGCCATCAATAATCGAATTTACTTAATCAAAAGTGAGCCGAAACCATTCGGGTTAAGGTTATACCAGTCAAATCTAGCGGCCACGGTTTGAACAATTCAATCAGAGTAGTTTTAGATTTCAGTTCACGATATTGAAATGGCGGAGCCTGTCCGCGTTGGAGCAAAATGATGACAATGACGAATGCGATGTCCTGGTATGCGATTTATACCAATTACAAGGGAGAAGCCACCCTAAACAGGACGATTCTGACCTTGAACAAGGAGTTTAATCTCGGTTACGAAACGTTTCTGCCTACATTTCTGACGGCCAATGATGGCGCACAGCGAGCAAAAAACCAAGTGCCATTATTTGAGCGCTATCTATTTGTTAAACATGATGAGCGAGGTTTCTGTCGCTTAAAAAACCTTAAAGGGTTTAGCAGTTATGTGTGTACTGGGTCTCTGCCTGCGGTAATACCTGAGGATCAAATGAAGACAATCAAACACGTTGCCATGCAAAAAGCGGCTACCCAGTGCAGTCCGCTTGATTATAAAAAAGGTAACCAGGTGGTTATTAAAACCGGCAAGTTTGCGGGGTACGTGGGCACGCTACTCGATAATATGGAAAACAAAGATTTGATTGTCGAGATAAAAAGTCTCAGTTTATTTGTGCGTTTATCCTTACCTGTAAGCGATGTAGATGCGAAGGAGGGAGTCTGCCCATGCACCTGATTAATGTAATTAAACGCTTCTTTGGCATGGCTACTGTCGCGGAAAAAACCTCAGCAAACCTACAGGTTGAGCCGTCAGACATCAAGTTTTCGACATTGATAAAGTCAATTCATGAGGATTTACAGGCAGCAAATCAGTCGCTACAAGGCGTTGGTTTGAAGTACGTTGAAGCTTTTTTTAACTGTGAAATGGCACCCCAAACCGAGTCAACCATTCGGCAAAAAATACACGAGTTAGAAGTTGTGTTGGGTGAAGGCAAACACGCTAAATCTCAACAGCTTTTACAAGGACTAAAGCAAGAGTTTGAAAGCTTTAAAGACGATCCCTCTGCGAAAAAATATTCACCAGTGATGACTGAGTTTGAACTGCCGACTAGCGCAACAGACAGCAAGGAGGCTGGCAAACTCAAAATTCCGTTATTGGCGCTCGCGCATTTTCCATTGCCCAGGCTAACGGCAGTAAACGTTACGTCAAAACTGCACAGCATTAAACACATTGGCGATGAGCTCTACGTTAAATTCACCACGGCCAAACAGTCTAAATCGAAGTGGCGCAGGCAAGACAAGGCAATTGCGGAAGGTCCCAAGGTCAGTTTCTCAATAAGTACTGAAGACACTCCAAGAGATATTGAGGCAATTATTTCCCACTACCAGGAGCAGTTTCGCAACACTAAATCCTGACTATCCATCCTTTCGGATTAAGGAAAAACAATGATCAAGTTTCAAGCGCTGATGCAAGCAGTACATCAAAGTATTCATGGTGCCGCGCAAGCCGTAGAACAGTCGGGCACTAAACATATCAATAAATTTTTCGACCGTATCGAAAAAGAGGGTAATACAGAGAAAGAAAAGCTCAAGGAGCAATTGAGTGAAGCTATCAATAATGGCGATCGAGCACTTGCAAATGAACTGGTCGCTCAATTAGACAATTTTGAGGACGATGATGATCTGTTAGCAGAAGGAGAGGCTACCTACCGTCCAAAGATGGTTGCGATGGCGTTTCCGAGTCAGGGGCCTGACGGCGTTGATTCGACGATTGTGAATGTGCCTCTGATTACGCTGTGCCCTATCAGCAGTCCGCGCATTAAGGATGTCAAATTTAGCGCCGACCTGGAAGTAACCGCCGACAACACGGAAGAGCTGTTTGTGGCATTTCGTGCGCCGCAGGTGTCTGGGGGCGATAACACGGTCACCAAAGATACCACTAATACCCACATAGAAATTTGCCTCGTTGGCCATGAACCACCAGAGGGCTTGCAAAAAGTCATTGAAGGTTACGAAAAAGCGCTGCGGGCTCAAATTCCGGGTTAAGCCTAATTGATATGCGTTTAACGCACTAGGAGAAAAGTAATGGCTACACAAGATAAACTTGTATCAATGGCAAGGCAGTTTAGTGGCTTACCGATGAAAGAGCTCATAGGCGCACCCTTAGTTGCAGCCTCTGAAGCGAATAACATGATGGCATTGTCGCAAACGAAATTCTTACTTGAAACCTGTTTTGAACTTACCACTGAAGGTGAGAAAGAAGTGCACCGGCCAATTATGATCACCATGACCGTTACCCGCCAGGTCATCAATGCCGATGGTAGTGAAGCCGCGCCTGTTGAGCGAAACGTCAGCATTCCGCTGTTAACCATAGTCCCTATCAATTCGCTGGCGGTTGATGAGCTTAACTTTGCCTTTGAAATGGAAGTGAAAAGTTCATTTACGGCAGATAGTAGTAGCGCTAACTCGAGTGAAAAAAAAGATGAGAAAGGCATCGGCCATACGCTGAATAAAGGGACGGCTTCTGCGGAACTGACCGGCGCGGTTGCAGCGACCGATCAGTCCAAAACTAGTGAGTCTGCCAATTATCGAAAATCTAATGGGGCAAAATATGAAATTACCGCCCATGCCGGTCAACTGCAGTTACCTGTAGGGATTACGACAATTATCGACACTTTCTCAACGGCTATGGCGCCTCTTCAGCTAAGAGATACACCTCCAGCAAATCAGGCAATAGAGAAGCAACCTTCCCAGGGCTAATTAACGGCCCCTCGTTTTCGCTAGTTACACAGTTAATTGTGTGACTAACTTACCGAATTTTAAAAAGGATTTTAAAAAGGCCAAACAACTCACCGGTGAGCTGTTTGCATGCCAGCATGCAGCAGTTGTTCGAGGATGAACGTCCCTGCTGCTTATCTAATACGATGGAAGATTAGGCCGTACTTTCTGACTATTAACACCTAACTTCTATTAAGGAAATACTTATGCCAGATCAAGATCGCGCGCTCGTATCCATGGCGCAGCAGTTTAGTGGATTACCCGTTAAATCGCTAATTAGTGCCCCGTTACTCGCCGGTGCTGAAGCTAACGGTAAAATGGCCATTATGCAAACCCAGTTCTTGCTCAGTACTTGTTTTAATACTGATGGTGATGGGGATAGCGTCAACTATAAACCCATTATGATCAATATGACATTGACCCGTTCAGTGGTGAAACATGATGGTTCTGCTGGAGATCCAGTGCAGACACGGTTTGATTTGCCACTATTAACCATCATGCCGCTCAATTCTTTAGCCGTAGATAATGTTGACGTGAACTTTGAAATGGAAGTGAAAAGCTCATTTTCCAATGACAAAGAAACGTCTTCAGAATCAGAAAAAGCGGCGGAAGGTAGCTTTAGCGCCAAAGTGGGGTGGGGCTGTTTTTCTGCAGAAGTCAGCGGTTCAGTATCGGCCTCAAGCAAAAACTCTTCGTCTGAGAAGTCTCATTACGAGAAGTCTAACTCCGCAAAATACACCATCAATGCTCATGCCGGACAGTTACCTCTGCCGGAAGGGGTTACCACAATCATTCAGGCGTTTTCGCAATGTATTGCGCCTATTCAGCTTAAAGAACCCGGCGCGGCGGCTGCCGCTTAGTTTTGGTTTATTTGCAGGCCCGGCTCATTGAGGCCGGGCTGTTAAGGAGTGTTTAAATGAAAGACCAACAACAAATTGATTGTCCTTGCTGTGGTCAAAAAATCTATATTCAACCTCAGTTATTGGTGCGAGGCAGCAGCTTTAGTTGTTCTAACCCGCGATGTGATGCTTCGGTTGCACTGAGCCATTCCAGTTATTCGGTAACTAATAAAGCGCTTAATAAGCTGGAAAAAATGCGTCAAAGTCAGCTTTAACTAGCCAGTAATATACCTGCCAAAGCGGCAGACATGCAGGTCTTACGACCCGAAGCGGGTATCACATCAACCAATCTAAGGAATTTATTATGGCACTATTTAAAACTGCCCAAATCACCTCGAGAGGGGTAAAAATTGGCGACCGAAATATCGAAAAAGCCGATGCGGCGCGACGTATTAAAGACGGTAAAGATGTATGGGGGACAAAATCTAATGCTCACTCCCTTGCGGAATCATTGTGTGATGGGCAGGGGTCCATGCGTCACGCTCCGCATGTGTTGGGGGGATATCATCATTATCACGACGAAAATCATGTCTATAATGGTCACATTTTTTACGGTGGACCATCTTAACATCAAGCGCTTAATGTCTTTGTGAAGGTAACGTTCCGTTACCTTTCTCCCAACCGTTTGTTCGCAGGTTTCACCTGTGCCATATTCCTGAATTTCCCTGCTATTCACGAAGAACTCAACCTCGCGATGATGTGAGGAGGACAACTATGCTTAAGTTTAATTCCGGATTACTTTACTTGGTAATAACACTATTATTCTCGGCTGCTGGGGCTTCAACCAAAGCTGCTGATTTTGATGATCTAAAAAGTAAATTGCGTTTTACTGGCTTGGTAAAGTTAGATGTGATTTATGATACGGCCGCGTCAGCAGGCGACCGTATTAACTATACGGCGATCCCGATAACTCATGATCAGGCAAAGAATGAGGTTCGACTTCATGCCCGGGAAACTCGACTTGGTATAAGTTTTCAAGATCACTTTAATGGTCATGAACTGAAAGCCTATGCCGAAGGTGATTTCTTTGGTGGGGGCTCTAACAGCCCGTCAGGCAGTGAAAGGATCGCCAATGCCACAGGGTTTGCCTTGCGGCATGCTTATATTGTTTACCAGGGGTGGTTGTTTGGTCAGACCTGGTCAAACTTTGTCGATGTGAAGTCGTTCCCGGAAACGCTGGATTTATCCAACGCCACCGGGCAAGCATTTATTCGCCAGGGGATTGTCAGGTATCAGTATCTCAGTGACTCGTGGATGTTGAGCGTTGCCGTTGAAAACCCCGATACAGACTTATTAATTACTGAGCCGGTCAATGAATCACAGCATAGTGTAGAAACCAGTGAGCCTTTTTTCGATATAACCGCCAGAGCCTCATATCGGGGACCTTGGGGACACGTTTCTGGACAAACAGTCTTGCGAACTATCGACGTCTCGATGGGGGAAGTTTCCCATCAGCAACTCGCCTATGGACTCGGTATTTCCGGCAAGCTCAAGCTTACTTCCTCAGATATCCTGCGCTTTCATGTTAGTCAGGGCGAGGGGATTGGCCGTTATCTGCAGGAAGCCTCTGGCGCCACTGGCATCGTGTTCCTATCGCTTGCAGAGCCTCGCTATGGTCATCTGAAACTACTCAATACTTATGGCGGTTATATTAGTTATCAGCGGCAGCTTACCCCAGCCATACGGGCCAATCTTAGTGCCGGACTACTTAATATTGGCCTGACTGAATTCCGCTCGTTACCTTCCACCGATGGTTATTTGCGCAGGCTGCTTTCACTACATAGTAATGTGATTTATGAAGTGTTTCCGCGCTTTGAAATCGGGATTGAGTATGCGTTGGTTAATAAACGCAGTTTATCGGGAGGAACCGGCCAGGTAAGGCGTTGGCAGTTTTCAGCCCTGTACCGTTTTTAACTTAATGGAGACACATTATGTACCCGTTTAACCTTGTTTATATTGCTGCTTTACTCTGTGGATATTTAGCATCTAGTGTTACAACTGCCGATGAGCTGACTAAGTTTACCCATGCCAAGCCACTGGCTCCCATCGTCGAGCGAGGGATATTGCGCGTAGCTATGTACGAACAGGACAGTCCGCCTTTCTATTATGCTTATCCTGATACTGTTGCTGAATTTCGCCGCGAGGCTTGCAACCCGGAAGGCAAGGCGGTGCCAGTAAAATCCCTCAATGATGGTACGCCATTTGACTGCGAATTATATTACTCAATCGATAATTCAATTCTACATACTGAAAGCGCTCAAGTTGGCGGTCTTGATGTAGAGCTAATTAAAGGATTTGCACAAAAGCTAGGTGTAAAAGTGAGTTTTCTGCGTACTGCCGACTCCTTAGACGATGTAGTAAGTATGGTGGCCAAAGGTGAGGCAGATTTGGGCATAAGTAAATTGAGCATCACTTTTAACCGCACGACTAAAGTTCTTTTTACTAAACCCTACATTAAACTCAGAAAGGCACTTATCGTAAATCGAACTCTATTAGAGCAAATTCGCTGCGATAGAACGAAAGAGCAGGCTATTCAGCACCTTAAAGGCAATGTCGGGGTGATTAGGGATTCCTCCTATGTTACCTATGCGAGGCAGCGTTTCATCCAAGATAATCCCACCGCGACTGCAAAATCTTGGTGTAACACCAAAGCGGTAACAGTGGTGGAGTTTGACAGCTGGGAAGAGGTGATAAAGCGCTTAAAAGCGGGGACTAAAACCTATAACAATCAGCCGCAGTCGATCTGGCAATGGACTCACAAATTGTTCCCAGGTGCCTCTGCACCGATCACAAACAAGAAGCACAATACTGAGAGCCCGGCGAGTTGTACAGGATTGAAACCAGAAGAGCGTTGTAACCCGTCTGAACGACTCGCCCTCATTGCTGGTTTTCGCGATGAGGCTGAAATTAAATACCTTATTAAAAATGACAAAAAGCTAACTCAGGATTTCCTGACCGTGGTGCTCGAAAATGACTTTGATGCAAAAGGAATAGCGCTACCAGCGGATGCCTACTTTTTGAAGTTTATGCTGGAAGTCTATTTTGACTCACTGGGGGTTAAATTAACCGCCAATAACGTTATTTTAAACTACGCCGATGTTATCCAAAATATTACCCGTTTTCGCCGTTCAGGCTCCTCGGTTAATACTCACTCCACTTCAGGAGAAAGGCAATGAATTTACTGAGATGGATGAAAAGTGGCTATGCGGTAGTCTTTGGGGCGGCGATTGGTGTCTATATTGGGATTAAAAAGCCTGAATATGTTGCTGATATAGCGCCATTTGGTACGTTTTATTTGGATGTACTGCAGATGTGTATTCTCCCTATTTTACTCACTGCTATTTCGTTGGGCATTGGTCGGCTGATAAAACATTCGGAAGATAATTCCTTTATTATCAAGCTGGTGGTGATTTTTATTTGCAGTTTATTAAGCGCCAGTGTGGTCGGGTTTACGATCGGGTTTTTATTTGAGCCGGGGTACCTTGGAGAAGACGCAGAGATCATAGGGCAGGTGATTTACGATTTATCTGAACCAGATTTACAGGTAGACCTGTTTGCCAAATACGTGCCGCTTAACGATGAATCAGTGTTAAAAAATCTCTTCTTTACTCTGGTGCCACCGAATATCTTTAATGCGCTAAGCAACGGTTACACGATCAAAATCTTGTTTTTTGCCATCTTATTTGGCTGTGCGTTGGGGGCATTACAAAAGCAGGCTGCTGATCATATCTTTTTAACCTTTGATGCTATTTACCAAGCCTTTTCGAGATTAGTCCAGTGGCTTATGTATGTTTTTCCACTCGGGATTTGTGGTCTGCTGGCCACAAATCTATCGCAAATTGGTACTCAGGCTGTCAGTGCCATGGCACTGTTTGTTCCGATGGTGATTGTTACTTTTATCGTTTGGTTCGGGTTGATGTGCTTGGTGATGAAAAAGACGACTGGAGACTTTCTTGGGCCATTGAATGCGCTCAAAGAGCCGGTGATTATTTCCCTGACCACTTCAAATGCAATGGCCAGTCTGCCCAGTGCGTTAGAAGCCATGCACAAAAATCTGGGCTATGATAAAGCTAAAATTGATTTGCTGATTCCACTAACCTTTACGCTATGTCGTATTGGCCCGACACTCTATTTTTCTATGGCAACAATGTTTGTCATCCAGTTGTACGATGTCGATATGAGCTTTTATCGCTATCTGCTGGTGATATTTGGTTCAGTACTGGCGGGTACAGCCACGGCAGGCTCCTCTGGTGTATCATTACTGACTATGCTTGGCATTGTCAGTGGCCCGCTGGGTGTGCCGCTTGACGCGGTGTTAGTATTGTTTGTTGTAATCGACCCGCTTATTGCCCCTTTTCGGGTAATGGCGATAGTCCACAGTTCATGTGCCCTAATCTCCTTAGCCTTACCAAAATCCATTGTGTTTGTGAGCAAAAATACCGGCGCTGCCCCCGAGCCGCTTGACAGCGAAGCGCGTTGAATCGATCGCTGAAATGCGCGTTGAAATATAACTTTAACTTGAGATGACGGGCGCTACATGGTATAAAGCGCGCGCTTTTTGAATTAACCCGAATATTGCTGTGGATTTTAATTCACCGCAAGTTACTTTGGCTACTTCAAAGAAGTACATTACTTAAATTAAAACACACATACACTGTGACTGCGTATCGGGGTGTCTGCGATGGTAACGTCAGCGGATCGATACAAAGGGTGTATGGAGGCCTAACCCCAATTGAGGAATTAAACATGGCAAACGTTTCTATGCGTGACATGCTGAAAGCCGGCGTGCATTTCGGTCACCAAACCCGTTACTGGAACCCTAAGATGAAACCTTACATCTTTGGCGCTCGTAACAAAGTTCATATCATCAACCTGGAAAAAACTGTTCCTTTATTCAACGAAGCTCTTAACTTCCTGTCTGGCGTTTCTGCCAAGAAAGGTAAAGTTCTGTTCGTTGGTACCAAGCGCGCAGCCGGTGATGCAGTAAAAGAAGCAGCACAGAAATGTGACCAATTCTATGTGAACAAGCGTTGGTTGGGCGGTATGCTGACTAACTGGAAAACGGTTCGTCAGTCAATCAAGCGTCTTAAAGATCTTGAGCAACAAAGCCAGGACGGTACTTTCGAAAAGCTGACCAAAAAAGAAGCGCTGATGCTTCAGCGTGAAATGGACAAGCTGGAAAGCAGCCTGGGTGGTATCAAAGACATGGGCGGTCTGCCTGACGTACTGTTCGTCATCGACGCCGATCACGAGCACATCGCGGTAACTGAAGCCCGCAACCTGGGTATCCCGGTTGTATCAGTTGTTGATACTAACTCAAACCCAGATGGTGTTGATTACATCATCCCTGGTAACGACGATGCAATTCGTGCCGTTCAACTGTACTTAAACGCTGCTGCTGACGCAGTAAGCGCAGGTCGCAACAGCAACCTGGAAGTACAAGCTGAAGACGAGTTTGTTGAAGCAGCTGAGTAATCCGCTTGCTTAATCTGAGGCTCAACTGAGCCTCAGATTAGTTGTACCGATCAACTCTGATCGAAGATTAAGAATTAATTAAGAGGGGCGTTCGCCCCTTTTACACTGAATTTAAATATTGCTGAGGAATTGAAAATGGCAGTGACTGCAGCACTCGTAAAAGAATTGCGTGAGCGTACTGGCGCCGGCATGCTGGATTGCAAAAAAGCGTTAGTTGAAACTGATGGTGACATCGAACTGGCCATCGAAAACATGCGTAAGTCTGGTCAGGCTAAAGCCGCTAAAAAAGCCGGCCGTATCGCCGCTGAAGGTGTTATCCTGACTAAAGTTGAAGCAGGCAAAGCGACCATGCTTGAAGTTAACTGTGAAACTGACTTCGTAGCACGTGATGAAGGTTTCCTGGCGTTTGGTAACAAACTGCTGGACGTTGCTTTTGAAAAAGGTCTGAACGACATCGAAGCACTGAATGCGTCTGAAATCGAAGGTGGTGTAGCCAGCGACGTACGTGACGCACTGGTTGCTAAAATCGGTGAAAACATTTCTCCACGTCGTGTACTGACTGTTGAAGGTGACAACTTAGGTGCCTACGTGCACGGTGGCCGTATCGGTGTAGTTGCTATCTTAACTGGTGGTGAAGAAGAGCTGGCAAAAGACGTTGCTATGCACGTTGCCGCTTCAAGCCCGCAGTTTGTTAAGCCAGAGCAAGTACCAGCTGAAGTTGTAGAGAAAGAAAAAGCTATCCAAATCGAAATCGCGATGCAGTCTGGCAAGCCTGCCGAAATCGCTGAGAAAATGGTTGTTGGCCGCATGAAGAAATTCACCGGCGAAATCAGCCTGACTGGTCAGCCTTTCGTTAAAGATCCTTCTGTATCAGTAGGCGAATTACTGAAGTCTAACGGCGCAGACGTTGTTAACTTTGTTCGCTTTGAAGTAGGTGAAGGTATCGAGAAGAAGTCTGAAGACTTCGCTGCCGAAGTTGCCGCGCAAATGGCAGCTGCTAAGAAATAATTAGCGGTTTGACTTTTGCATCCGGCCAATGTCGGATACACTACGAGCACCTCTTCGGAGGTGCTTTTTTATAGCTGTAAGTTAAGCGCCGGCTATACCGGAAGATGACGACCGATTAAGTCGGTTTGGCTCATAGTTTGTGTACAAAATATGACCCAAGCCGAATCAAGAGGAAAAAACAACAATGAGCATCGCCCCAAAATCCGCCTACCGACGCATCCTGCTTAAACTCAGCGGCGAAGCGCTAATGGGGAATGAAGGCTTTGGTATTGATCCCAAAGTGCTGGACCGCATGGCCCAGGAAATCAAAGAACTGGTAGAATTGGGTGTTCAGGTTGGACTGGTTATCGGCGGTGGTAACTTGTTTCGTGGTGAAGGACTCGCCAAAGCGGGTATGAATCGGGTGGTAGGCGACCACATGGGCATGCTGGCCACGGTAATGAATGGCCTGGCAATGCGTGACGCACTGCACCGTGCCTTTGTAAATGCCCGCTTGATGTCAGCTATTCCCCTTAATGGCGTCTGTGATGCCTACAACTGGGCTGAAGCCATTAGCCTGCTGAAATCAGGTCGTGTGGTTATTTTTTCTGCCGGCACCGGCAATCCATTTTTTACCACCGATTCTGCTGCGTGTTTACGCGGTATCGAAATTGAAGCCGACGCTGTTCTGAAAGGGACCAAGGTTGATGGTGTGTTTAGCGATGATCCGGTGAAAAACCCTGAAGCGAAACTGTATTCGCAGCTGTCATACCAGGACGTACTGGAAAAAGAATTAAAAGTAATGGACCTGTCGGCCTTTACGCTGGCACGTGATCATAGCTTACCTATCCGAGTATACAATATGAACAAGCCCGGTTGTCTCAAGCGGGTCGTGATGGGCGAACCTGAAGGCACGTTAATCGACCATGTCGAGAGTGTTACTGAATAATAATACAGGAATGAAATCGTGATTGATGAAATAGAATTAGATGCGCAAGAGCGTATGGAAAAGAGTATTACGGCGTTAAAAGGCCAGCTAAGTAAAATTCGCACTGGTCGCGCGCACCCAAGCTTACTTGACGGGATTCAAGTGCCGTATTACGGCGCAGATACTCCGTTACGTCAATTGGCCAATATCATCACCGAAGACAGCCGTACCCTGGCGTTAACGGTATTTGATAAGAGCTCAATTCAGGCCGTAGAAAAAGCCATCATGCAGGCCGACCTGGGTCTAAACCCAATGAGCGCCGGTACGACAATTCGTATTCCTTTGCCGCCGCTGACCGAAGAGCGTCGTAAAGACCTGATCCGCGTGGTACGTAACGAAGCCGAACAAGGCCGGGTAGCGATTCGTAATATTCGTCGCGATGCCAACAGCGATATTAAAGAATTACTCAAAGAAAAAGAAATCAGCGAAGACGAAAGTCGCGCGGGTGAAGAAAATATCCAGACACTAACCAATGAATTTATCAAAAAAGTTGATAACATGCTGTCTGATAAAGAAACTGAGTTAATGGAAGTATAAATAAGATCATGTCGCGATCGCAGACTGACGAAGCAACGCTGGACGAAAGACTGGCGTTGCTGAATATGCCTAAGCACGTTGCTATTATTATGGATGGCAACGGACGCTGGGCTAAAAAGAAAGGGAAGATTCGTACTTTCGGGCATCGCGCTGGGGTGGAGTCAGTGCGCGCAGCGGTGCGTTTTGCACGCAAAAATGCTATCCAGTCACTCACCTTGTTTGCATTTAGCAGTGAAAACTGGAAGCGTCCGGAAGAAGAAGTCAGTGTTTTGATGGACTTGTTTAATCTGGTATTAAACAGTGAAGCTAAACGGTTAAATAAAAACGGGGTGCGATTAAAAGTATTAGGTGATACCTCACGCTTTGATCGCAAACTAGTTGATAAAATCAACAAAGCTGAATCGATGACCGCAGACAACAAGGAGTTGGTGCTTAACATTGCGGCCAACTATGGTGGCCGTTGGGATATTGTTAACGCCGCCAGGCAGCTGGCTGATAAAGTGAGCGACGGCAGCCTTAACGCTAGCCAGATTGATGAAGCCGTTTTTGATCAGCATATGTCTACTCAGGGACTGCCTGAACTCGACTTGTTGATCCGAACCGGCGGCGAACATCGCATCAGTAACTTCCTGCTCTGGCAGTGCGCCTATGCTGAATTGTATTTCACTGATGTGCTGTGGCCTGATTTCGACGAAGAAGCCTTCTATCTGGCCGTCAAAGACTACAGTGAGCGTCAACGCCGCTTTGGCCTTATCGGTGAGCAGGTGGAGACCACCGAGGTTGCAAACTCCTAATGACTGCCTGCTGCCGGCAATTAGCCTATAAAAGACCCATCGCATGTTAAAGCAACGTATTATTACGGCGCTGATCCTGGCGCCACTGGCTATTATGGCCATCTTGTTTTTACCCATTCATATATTTCAGTATGTGATAGCCGGTGTGGTCGCCCTGGGCGGTTACGAATGGGCGAATATGTCGGGGATTACTGGTCGTCCCTATAAGATAGCTTTCGGGCTCATTCTTCTGGCGTGCTGCCTGACCCTGATTGGCATAGTAGATGTCGAGCTGATTTGGTCACAGGGAGCGCTTAATGAGTTCTACCATTGGATCCTATCGTTAGCCGCGGTGTGGTGGCTGGCGTCATTCTTTATGATCCTCGCGTATCCCCGCTATTCGGCGTTCTGGCGTCAAAGTTGGATGATTCGCTGTTTATTTGGCGTGTTAACCCTTATTCCAACCTGGGTTGCTGTTGTGGCCCTGCGCTCCAGTCTTTACGAAGTAGACACTTTTTATGGTGCGTCGTTGATTTTTTATGTGCTCGGGATTGTCTGGGCTGCCGATATTGGTGCTTTCTTTGTAGGCGTGAAATTCGGCCGTCATAAGCTACGTCCTAATGTGTCGCCGGGTAAAACCTTTGAAGGGCTCTTCGGAGGCATCATGGCGTCTTTTGCGATCATTGCCTTTGCAGCGCTGCATTATCAGGTGGAGACGTCACGAATCTGGTTGCATTTGCTTATTGGCGGTCTAACGGTTGGTGTTTCTGCTTTGGGTGACCTCAACGAAAGTATGTTCAAACGTTGTGCCGGTATAAAAGACAGCGGCCGGATTTTACCCGGCCATGGTGGTCTGATGGATCGCATTGATAGCCTGACAGCAGCCTTTCCTGTATTTGCCTACTGCTACGTCACCTGGATGGCCTGATGCAAACGGTTACGATTCTTGGTGCGACCGGCTCCATCGGTCAAAGTACGCTTGATGTTATTGCCCGCCACCCGGACTTATACCGGGTTTTTGCGATCACCGGCCACCGTCAGGTGGAAAGACTGGTACAGCAGGCGAAAGCCTGTCACGCGCGGTATCTGGTCGTGGCCAGTGATGCGGATTACGAACAGGCAATCAGCCTGGCTAGAGACTATGAACTGTCCTCGGAAGTGCTAAGTGGCAAAAGGGCACTGGAAGAAGTCTCGTCAGCGCCGGAAGTCGATTCGGTTATGGCGGCTATTGTTGGTGCCGCGGGTCTTGAGCCCACGCTGGCGGCGGTAAAAGCCGGTAAGCGAGTTTTGCTGGCCAATAAAGAATCGCTGGTGATGTCCGGCGCTTTATTTTTAGATGCCGCCAGGCAGTCTAAGGCGGAGATCTTACCCATCGACAGCGAACATAACGCCATTTTTCAGTGCTTACCGGCAGATTTTAATTATGGCGAATTAAATGCATCCGGTATCAGTAAAATACTACTGACAGGCTCAGGTGGCCCGTTCCGAGAGCGGGAACTGTCGACCTTTGCTGAGATTACACCCGAACAGGCTTGTGCTCATCCCAACTGGGACATGGGGCGCAAAATCTCGGTAGATTCAGCCACCATGATGAACAAAGGACTGGAGTTTATTGAAGCCTGTTGGTTATTCGGCTTACAGCCAGACGATATTCAGGTGGTGTTGCATCCTCAAAGTACCATCCATTCCATGGTACAGTATGTTGATGGTTCGGTGATTGCGCAAATGGGCAATCCTGATATGCGCACGCCTATTGCCTATGGATTAGGGTATCCCAACCGTATTGATGCCGGCGTGGCACCGCTCGATTTTGCCACACTCAGTGATTTGAGTTTTTCGACCCCGGATACCCATCGCTTCCCTAATTTGTATCTTGCTATTGAAGCCTGTCGCAGTGGCCAGGCAGCCACTACGCGCCTGAATGCCGCCAATGAAATCGCGGTGCAGGCATTTTTGGACAATCGCATAAGCTTTAACCAAATAGCACAAATAAACGAGGAAATTCTAAATCGTTTTGAACCAACCGCAGTTTCGTCCATCCAACATGTGCTTGAGTTAGACAAACAGGCGAGACTGGCTGCAATAGCAATGGTAGAGGAAAGTTAAAGCGTGTTTGAATTTTTGCGTAATGCCGGTGCATTTATTATTGCCCTGGGTATTCTGGTAGCGGTTCACGAATGGGGGCACTACTACATTGCGCGCCTGTGTGGCGTGTACGTAAAACGGTTTTCTATTGGCTTTGGTAAGCCAATCTGGAGCAAAGTAGATAAGCACGGTACCGAGTTTGCCCTGGCGGCTATTCCGTTAGGTGGTTACGTGCGTATGCTCGATGAACGGGTGGATGAAGTGCCACCTGAAATGGCTTCGCAGGCGTTTAACAATAAGTCTGTTGGCAAACGAATGGCCATTATTGCGGCCGGTCCGGGCGTTAACTTTATCTTTGCTGCCATTGCCTTGTATGTAATGTTTTTGATTGGTATCAGCACCATCAAGCCGGTTATTGGTGAGGTGAGTCCTGATAGCATCGCTGGCAGAGCAGGGCTAACCAGCAATATGGAGATTATTGCCGTGGGCTCACGGGAAACGCCCGACTGGGAAGCCGTGAACATGGAACTGATGTCTTACATTGGCCAGGAGAGCATGCCGGTAACCGTGGTTTCAGAGAGCGACAGTGCCCGCCAACGCGTTTTAGATATTGCCGGATGGAACTTTGATCCGGATTTGGAGTCTCCTTTACGCAGTCTGGGAATTTCGCCATTCAGGCCCGGGGCAACATTAACCGTTGCTTACGTGGCCGAACAGACTGCGGCAAGTGAAGCTGGCCTACAGCAAAACGACGTGATTGTGGCGCTGGATGGACAACCGGTGGCTGCCTGGGAAGATTTGGTTGCCCAAATTAAGAACCGCCCGGGTGAACAGGTAGAGATTCAGGTAAACAGGGCTGGTCAAACCTATGACCTTTCTGCCACAATTGGGCGCCGTGATACGCCAGAGGGGCAGGACGGTTACCTGGGAGTCAGTCCTTTTGCCAAACCATGGCCTGAAGGTTATGTGTTTACCCACCAGTACGGACTACTGGAAGCGGTGGGCAAAGCGGTCGATAAGACCTGGCGCTTAATGACCTTAAGCGTCGAGATGATAGGGAAACTGATTACCGGCGATGTATCAGTTAAAAACCTGAGCGGCCCGATTGCTATCGCGCAGGGCGCGGGTAACAGTGCAGGATATGGCCTGGTTTACTTTTTAAGTTTTCTGGCTCTGATCAGTGTGAACCTCGGGATAGTCAATTTACTGCCCCTGCCAATGTTAGACGGTGGTCACCTGATGTACTTTACCATTGAGTGGATTACCGGTCGCCCGGTACCTGAGGAAGTTCAGGAGTGGGGATTTAGAATTGGTGCCATGCTGTTATTTACCATAATGAGCATTGCCATATTTAATGATATTACACGTTTGTCGTAAGAATGCAGACGTCAGCAAGAATAAGCGAACGCAGCAGGAAGAAAAAGAATAGATGAAGTTTAATCAGTTAGTAGTAGCCGGATTGTTATGCTCCAGTGCTAGCTTAGCCAACGCTGCTTCAGGCAACAGTGAGTTTGTCGTAGAAGATATCCGGGTTGAAGGCCTGCAGCGAGTTGCTTTGGGCGCCGCGCTAACCTACATTCCGGTGCAAAAAGGTGACGAAGTCAATTCATTTCGAATTACGCAGTTGATTCGGTCTCTGTATTCGTCAACACACTTTGAAAACATTCAGGTATTGCGTGATGGCAATACGCTGATAATCAAGGTTGCCGAACGTCCAACCATCAGTAACATTATTTTTGACGGCAACGATGACATTAAAGATGAGCAGCTTCAGGAAAGTCTGGACGGGAGTAATATTCGGGTAGGTGAGCCACTGGATAAAACCGTTCTGACGTCCATTGAGAATGGCCTGAAAGACTTCTTTTACAGCATTGGTAAGTATAACGCCGACGTCACCGCAATCATTACGCCATTACCGCGTAACCGTGTGGATCTGAAGCTATTGTTTGAAGAGGGCGATGCCGCCGATATCAAACAAATCAATATCGTGGGTAATGAGCTGTTCTCAGACCAGGAGCTGTTGGAAGATTTTGAGTTACAGTTCAATACTGCCTGGTATGACTTCCTGTCAGAAACCCGTTATCAGCAGCAAACGCTGCAGGGTGATATGGAAACCCTGACCAATTTCTACATGGACCGCGGTTACCTGCGTTTCAATGTTGATTCCACCCAGGTGGCCATGACCCCTGAGAAAGACGGTATTTATATTTCACTGAATGTCACCGAGGGCGAGCAGTACACTATCTCAGAAGTTGAGTTGGTGGGCGAAATGCTGGGCCACGAAAACTACATTGAACGAGTATTACCACTTACGCCGGGTGAGTTATACAACCAGGCGGAAGTGACTTACACCGAAGAGTTTATCAGTAAATACCTGGGCCGCTTTGGTTATGCTTATCCTACGGTTACCACCGTACCGGAAATTAACGACGAAGATAAAACCGTTAAGCTGACCCTGCGGGTGGATCCAGGTAAACGAATTTATGTGCGCCGGATTAACTTTAACGGTAACACCATTACGGCCGACGAAGTGTTACGTCAGAACGTAGTGCAAATGGAAGGTACGTGGTTATCCAACGATCTGCTGGAAAGCTCGAAGAACGCCATGTCCCGTTTGACCTACATGGAAGAAGTAGAATTTGAAACCGTCCGTATTCCGGGTAAAGATGACCAGGTCGACGTGCAGTTTAAAGTGAAAGAGCAACCTTCTGGTTCATTTAACGCGGGTATCAGCTATGGGGATCAGACTAAGTTAGGTCTGCAAGCGGGTATTCAGCAGGATAACTTCCTGGGTACCGGTAAGCGTATCGGTGTTAACGTGAGTACAGTGTCGTACCAAAAGTCGGCGCAGCTGTCTTACACGGACCCATTCTTTACCGTCGACGGTATCAGTCTGGGTGGAACTGTAGCGTTCAGTGAGTTCGATGGTTCCAGCTTTAACGTTATTCAGTACAACTCCAAGCGTTGGTCTGTCGGGGCAAATATTGGTTACCCTATTGACGAATTTAACCGTATAAACTTTGGCTTGACCTACTCAGATGTAGAGCTGTCTAACCGCGGATATTACGAGCAGACAAACCGTTTCTACGGGCAGTTTACTGACGGTCAGAATCCGGATGCGCCGATTAACTACACCAGTCTGCAAAGCTCGGTATCCTGGAGTCGCAGTACATTAAACCGTGGTTTGTTCCCAACGGCGGGGTCATCACAGCGTGCATCATTTAGTATTACCACGCCAAATTCAGACGTGAATTTCTTTAAAACCATTTACGACGGTCGCTTTTACTTCCCGCTCAGTCGCGATCAGCGTTGGTCGGTGCTAACTAAGGTCAGACTGGGTTATGGTAATGGCTATGGTGATATTAACGGCGAAGACCAGATCCTGCCGTTTACCGAGAACTTCACGGCCGGTGGTGCCGATACACTGCGTGGTTTTGAGAACAATACCGTAGGCCCCAGAGGTATACAGCGTGTTAGTGGGTCAAATTCGGTTACATTACCGGATGGCACGGTTATTCCTGGTAGTCCATCGGGCGATTCCTACGTACTTTCTCGTCGTAGTCTTGGGGGTAACGCCATGGCATTGGGAAGTATCGAGCTGATTACCCCGACACCCTTTGTGGAAGAGGATTCGTCTAACTCTGTTCGTACCAGTGTATTCATGGATGTAGGTAACGTGTGGGATACAGAGTTTGACTATAACGAGTATCTACAGTTAGATAACAGGGGTAGGGACGAACTGCTGGATTATTCTGATCCGACATTATTTCGCAGTTCAGCCGGTATTTCTGTACAATGGATATCACCAATGGGCCCAATGGTCTTTAGCTTTTCGCGAGCACTTAAAGAGCGCGAAGGTGATGATGCGAAATTCTTTACATTTAATATTGGTCAAACATTCTAATAGTAGCTGGCACAGACCAGAAAATAAAAGGAGCACCTTTTGAAACAGTTGGCAAAATACGCAATTGCATCGGCAATGTTAGGTAGTGCGATGTTTAGTTCTGCA
This sequence comes from Alteromonadaceae bacterium, assembly GCA_002691625.1. Taxonomy (GTDB): domain Bacteria; phylum Pseudomonadota; class Gammaproteobacteria; order Enterobacterales; family Alteromonadaceae; genus Alteromonas. The sequence goes on along the minus strand of NZIK01000099.1, from coordinate 96,925 downwards.
GCAATGGCAGAACAAAAAATCGGCGTGGTAAACGTGCAAGGTATTTTTCAGGCGCTGCCGCAAGCGGCTGAGATCCAGAATGCCATTTCTATGGAATTCAAAGAGCAGGTTGACGAAGTCAACATGTTACAACGTGATGGCCAGTTATATGCTGAGAAACTACAGCGTGACGCGGCAACCATGAGCGCCACCGAAAAGAAAGAGCTGGAAGAGAAAATTCTGACTGTTCGTGAGCAACTTTCTCAGAAAGTGCAGCCACTACAGCAAAATATTCAGCGTCGGCAGAATGAAGAGCGTAACAAAATCTTAGCGCTTATCAAGCAAGCAATTGATTCAGTTGCAGCAGACAACGACTACGATCTGGTACTTGATGCACCGGCTGGGGTTTATGCAGACGAAAGCAACGACCTGTCACAAAAAGTCCTGGATCAGCTGAGCAAATTAAACTAATCAGTGGCTGGTAAATACAGAGCCGACGTTTAATTCTGCTCTGTAAGTCAGCAGGTACTTACAGCAACAACTAGTATCTACTCTTAATCAATCAGGCCAGCGCAGTGTGTTGGTCTGATTTGTTTTTAAGTGATTAACGCGTAAGGTTGCCGCCCATATGAAGTTATAGCGACAAAGTCACCATCAAGGGAGTTGTCTGCTTGCACCGTGTCGAAGGAGATAATTTTTGGCCAACCCACTTAATACTATCGAAATCCGTGAAATTATGGATTTGCTACCTCATCGTTATCCGTTTCTGCTTATTGACAGAGTGACGGATTATGAACTGGGTGTTAGCATCAAAGCGTATAAAAACATTACCCTCAACGAACCTTGTTTTACCGGACATTTTCCTGATTATCCGATTTTTCCGGGGGTATTGATCCTGGAAGCAATGGCGCAGGCCGCCGGGGTACTGGGATTTAAGACCATAGGTAAAAACGATAAGCTATATTTATACGCAGGAATAGACAACGCGCGTTTTAAGCGCCCGGTAACGCCAGGCGACAAACTAGAATTTGACGTAAGCTTGGTTAAAGAGCGTCGTGGGATTTGGAAGTTCAAAGGCGTCGCGAGTGTCGACGGTGAAGAAGCCTGCTGCGCAGAGTTTATGTGTGCAATGAGAGAGAAAGATTAACGTGATTCATGAAACTGCAGTGATTTCCCCCAATGCCAAACTCGGTAACAACGTGGCCGTTGGCCCGTTTTCAGTGATTGGAGACGACGTGGTACTTGGCGATGATTGCCGGGTGGAGTCGCATGTGGTGATTAAAGGGCCATCGCGTATCGGACGAGGTAATCATTTTTACCAGTTCACATCTATTGGTGAAGACTGCCAGGATAAAAAATACGCCGGCGAACGCACAGAGTTAATTATTGGTGATAACAACGTTTTTCGTGAAGGCGTTACGGTACACCGCGGTACGGTTCAGGATCAGAGCGTAACCCGTATTGGAAACGATAATCTGGTGATGGTGAATGCTCACATCGCACACGACTGTGTGATTGGTAATGGCACCATCCTGGCCAATAATGTGGCGGTTGCCGGTCATGTGGAAATTGGTGATTACGCTATTCTTGGCGGCACCACGGCTGTTCACCAGTTCTGTAAAATTGGCAAGCATGCTTTTACCGGTGGCGGTGCTATCGTGCTGCGCGACATCCCTCCTTTTGTGATGATTAGCGGTACCAAGCACGTCCCTCAGGGGATCAATTCTGAAGGTCTTCGTCGTCGCGGATTTGGCAAAGAAACCATCATGGCCATTAAGCGTGCTTATAAAGTAATTTACCGCGATAACAACACGGTTGAAGAAGCAATTAAGAAACTGACCGAAATGGCAGAAGGCCATCCCGAAGTTGGCATGTTAATTACGTTTCTGGCGGAGTCAGAACGCGGCATCGTACGTTAATCGATGACAACCAAAGCGCTACGCATTGCCGTGGTTGCCGGTGAAGCGTCCGGCGACGTGCTCGCCGCCGGACTCATCAAAGCGCTGAAAACGCGCTACCCGGACGCGATATTCGAAGGCATTGCCGGGCCGCATATGCAGGCGGCGGGTTGCACCAGTTTGTTTGATATCGAAACTCTTTCGGTGATGGGATTGGTGGAAGTGCTATCCAGCATCCGCCCTATTCTGAAAGTTAAAAATGAACTTATCGCTCATTTTATTAAGCACCCTCCACACGTTTACATTGGCGTAGATGCGCCTGATTTTAACCTGCGTGTAGAAACCGCTTTAAAACAGCATGGGATTAAAACCGTGCACTACGTTAGTCCAACTGTCTGGGCCTGGCGGGAAAAACGTATCTTTAAGATTGCCAGGGCCACAAACCGTGTACTGGGGATTTTTCCCTTCGAGCAGGATGTCTACGATAAATACCAGGTTCCTTATCGGTTTGTCGGTCATACCATGGCCGATATTATTCCACTGTGTCCGGATCAGGCTGAAGCCAGAAACGCGCTCGGCCTGAGTCACGATAGCCAGTGTCTGGCTCTGTTGCCCGGTAGTCGGGGCGGTGAGGTGGCTAAATTACTGCCGGTATTTACCGCTACGGTAGAGCAATTATGGCAGCATAAGCCTTACTGTCAGGTTGTCATCCCGGCCGCCAATGACAGACGTTTGCAACAAATCGAACAATATCTGCAAGCCAATAAACCGGATTGGCTTAAAGATAGTCGGGTGATAGTGGTGGCGGGGCAGTCTCGTGAAGCGATGATTGCCAGCGATGTGATTCTTTTGGCATCCGGCACGGCCACGCTGGAAGCCATGTTATGCAAGCGTCCCATGGTATCGGCATACCTGTTGTCATGGTTAACCCACAAAATGATGATGTGGTTATATAAACCGGCGTATTTTTCATTACCGAATATTCTGGCTAACGAAGCGCTGGTGCCAGAGCTGTTGCAAGAAGAGGTAAACCCCGGGCGGCTTTGCAGTGAACTGCTCAACTTGTTTGACGCTGATACCAGGGCGTTAACGGAGCGGTTTGTTGAATTGCACCAGTCCTTAAAGCAAAACGCTGATGAGCGTGCGGCAGAAGCCGTTCTGGAAGTAATCAATGAGTAACTATATTGCCGGAGTGGATGAAGTTGGCCGGGGCCCTTTGGTGGGCGATGTCGTCACCGCTGCGGTGATCCTCGACCCGAACAATCCCATAGAGGGGCTAACTGATTCTAAAAAACTCAGTGAGAAAAAACGCAACGCGTTATCGGCTGAAATCAAACAAAAAGCACTGGCATGGGCAATTGGCCGTGCAACGCCGGCCGAAATCGACAAACTTAATATTCTGCACGCGACCATGCTGGCTATGACCCGCGCTGTAGATAATCTGTTACTAACGCCAGACTACGTGCTGGTGGACGGTAACCGGTTGCCGCCCTGGTCTTATGCTGCAGAAGCGGTGGTAAAAGGCGACAGCCTGCATGCTGAAATTTCTGCCGCATCGATTCTGGCTAAGGTGGAGCGGGACAACGATATGCTGGAGCTGGATAAGCAATATCCTGCGTATGGTTTTGCCGCGCACAAAGGCTATCCCACCAAAGCGCACTTTGCAGCGCTGGCCGACAACGGTGTATTATCGTGTTATCGCAAAAGTTTTAAACCGGTTCAGGCATTACTTACTGCTGCAGAATCCTCGGTGACAACTAAAGGTTAATAAAAAATGTCAGCGAACTTTGTTCATTTACGGGTACACAGTGACTTTTCCATGATGGATGGTCTGAATAAGGTCAAACCTATTCTGGCCAAAGTGGAAGAGCTGGGCATGCCGGCGGTGGCGATCACCGATCAGATGAATATGTGTGGCCTGGTAAAATATTACTCAGAAGCCCATTCCCGCGGAATAAAACCCATCATTGGCACCGATTTCTGGGTGCAAAGTGAGGATTTTGCCGATGAGCCTTTCCGCCTCACGTTACTGGCCATGAACAATGAGGGTTATAAAAATATCACCTTGTTGATATCGAAGGCTTATCTGCGTGGCCATGTCCATCATCGGGCTATGATTGATAAACAATGGCTGGCGGAACATGCCGGGGGCGTTATTGTGCTCTCAGGTGGAACCAAAGGCGATGTTGGTCAGCTACTGATTAAAAACAACCCTAAAATGCTGGAAGATAACTTGGCATTTTATACGACCCATTTTGTCGATCGTTTCTATCTGGAACTGGTTCGTACCGGTCGGCGGGGGGAGGAAGACTACAACCACGCCGCCTTTGCGTTAGCGGAAGAACGCGGTCTGCCCGTAGTAGCAACCAACGAAGTGTGCTTTATCGATCGGGATAAATTTGATGCCCATGAAATACGCGTCAGTATCCATGATGGTTACACGCTGGATGATAAGCGTCGCCCGAAACTGTACAGTGAGCAGCAGTATTTGCGTAGCAGTGACGAGATGGTAGCGCTGTTCGAAGACATTCCAGAAGCCATTGAAAATACCGTTGAAATTGCTAAGCGCTGTAATGTTACCGTGCGTCTGGGCGAGTACTTCCTGCCGCAGTTTCCAACCGGCGGAATGACCACCGAAGACTTCCTGGTAAAGGTGTCAGAAGAAGGCCTGGAAGAGCGTTTGGAATTTTTGTTCCCGGATGAAAAAGTGCGCGAGAAAAAGCGCCCGGCTTACGACGAACGACTCGAAATTGAACTCGGCGTAATTAATCAGATGGGTTTCCCAGGTTACTTCCTTATCGTTATGGAGTTTATCCAGTGGAGTAAGGACAATGCCATTCCGGTAGGGCCAGGCCGTGGTTCTGGTGCTGGCTCACTGGTGGCTTATGCCCTGAAAATCACCGATTTGGATCCGCTGGAATTTGACCTGCTATTCGAACGATTCCTTAACCCGGAGCGGGTTTCGATGCCCGACTTCGACGTCGACTTCTGTATGGATCGGCGGGACGAGGTTATCGATCATGTTGCTGAGCTGTACGGCCGTGATGCGGTATCGCAGATCATTACCTTTGGTACCATGGCAGCCAAAGCGGTGGTCCGCGACGTGGGCCGGGTACTGGGTCATCCTTATGGTTTTGTCGATCGCATTTCAAAATTAATTCCGCCGGATCCGGGCATGACCCTGGCTAAAGCCTTCGAAGCCGAGCCGCGTTTACCCGAACTGTATGATCAGGATGAAGAAGTCCGCGACCTTATCGATATGGCGCGCATCCTTGAAGGGGTAACCCGAAACGCTGGTAAACACGCCGGTGGCGTGGTGATTGCGCCCACTAAAATTACCGATTTCTCACCGCTCTACTGTGATGATGAGGGCAAAAACCCGGTTACACAGTTCGATAAAAACGATGTGGAAACCGCCGGTCTGGTTAAGTTCGACTTCCTGGGGTTACGCACCCTGACCATCATCCAGTGGGCACTGGACATGATTAAGGAAGGGCAGGGCAAAGACGTTGATATTGCCGCCATTCCGTTAGAAGACAAAAAGAGTTTCCGGTCATTGCAGGCCGCCGAAACCACCGCAGTATTCCAGCTTGAATCCCGCGGTATGAAAGAACTGATCAAACGACTTAAGCCGGATTGCTTTGAAGATATCATCGCATTGGTGGCCCTGTTCCGTCCGGGGCCACTGCAATCGGGCATGGTAGATAACTTTATCGACCGTAAGCATGGCCGTGAGGAAATCTCCTACCCTGATGCCGATTATCAGCACGAGTGCTTAAAAGAAATTCTGGAGCCCACCTACGGGATTATCCTCTACCAGGAACAGGTCATGCAGATAGCCCAGGAAATGGCCGGCTACTCGCTTGGCGGCGCTGACTTGCTGCGTCGTGCCATGGGTAAGAAAAAACCTGAAGAGATGGAAAAGCAGCGGGCGGTCTTTGCGGAAGGGTCGAAGAACAACAATATCGACCCAGATCTCGCGATGAAAATTTTCGATTTGGTGGAAAAATTCGCCGGTTACGGTTTTAACAAGTCACACTCGGCCGCCTACGCACTGGTGTCTTACCAGACGTTATGGCTGAAAGTGCATTATCCGGCTGAGTTTATGGCAGCGGTAATGTCGGCCGATATGGATAACACCGATAAGATAGTGACCCTGGTGGATGAAGTGGGTCGGATGGGACTGGAAATTCTGCCGCCAGACCTTAATAAAGGGCGTTATAAGTTTACCGTTGATCCTCAGGGGCGCATTGTTTACGGCATCGGTGCCATCAAAGGAGTGGGTGAAAACCCCATTGAAGCGATTATCGAAGCCCGGGAAACTCAGGGCGAATTTTCTGATTTGTTTGATTTCTGTGCCAAAGTGGATCTAAAGCGGGTGAATAAACGGGTATTGGAAAAACTGGTACTGGCGGGTGCCATGGATAATCTTGGCCCGCACCGGGCTGCTATCATGGCGTCGCTTCCGGAAGCTATCGCGGCGGCCGATCAGCATGCTAAGGCCGAATCTTTTGGTCAGTCTGATATGTTTGGACTGCTGACCACTGAGCCAGAGCAAGTGCGTCAGGCGTTTGCTGAAGTCCCCGAGTGGCCGGAAAAAGTCTGGCTGGACGGTGAAAAAGAAACTCTCGGATTGTATTTAACCGGTCACCCGATCAACCAATATGCCGAAGAAGTTCGTAACTATGTGGACGGACGCCTGGTCGATTTGCGTCCCACCGGCAAGGATCAGATGGCTACCGCGGTTGGTCTGGTGCTGGGTGTACGGGTAATGACCAATAAGAAAGGCAGACGCTGGGCAATTGTTACACTTGACGATAAAAGTGCTAGAATGGACGTTAGGTTCTTCCCTGAAATGTATGAAACGTTTGAATCAGTGCTCGAACCTGATCGTATTTTGGTCATCAAGGGACAGGTCAGCTTTGATGATTTCTCGGGGGGCAATACAATCACCGCCCGGGATGCCATGGATATCGTTCAGGCGCGTGAGAAAAATGCGCGTTCCCTGGCATTGCAAGTCGACACGCAATGGTGTAAACCAGACAAGTTATCATCGTTGCAGTCGATTTTACGTAATTATGCGGGCGGTAGTTGCCCGGTTCAGTTAGATATTTTACATCCGGATGTGGCAGTTTCTTTAAAATGTGACGCACACTGGTTTATTACACCCGAAGATCAGTTATTGCACGAGTTAAAACAGTGCCTGGGTGAGCAGTCGGTTCGGCTAACCTTTCACTAAATCGCTGAAGGTCAGGCCAATCGGGGAGTAAAAGTAGGACACGCAATGAGTATACAGTTTTTGGATTTTGAACAACCAATAGCCGAACTAGAAGCAAAAATAGAAGAGCTGCGGTTGGTAAATCAGGGCGGTGAGTTTGATGTGGGGATCGAAGAAGAGATCACCCGTCTGCGCACGAAAAGTGCCGAGTTAACCGGCAAAATTTTCTCTAATCTTGGCGCCTGGCAGATTTCTCAGTTGGCACGCCATCCAATGCGTCCATACACGTTGGATTATCTGGGGCGTACCTTCCAGGAATTCGACGAGCTGGCCGGCGATCGTGCTTATGCCGACGATAAAGCCATTGTTGGTGGTCTGGCTAAACTTGATGACCAGCCGGTGATGATCATTGGTCACCAGAAAGGTCGTGACGTACCAGAGAAAATTAAACGTAACTTTGGCATGCCTAAGCCTGAGGGCTACCGTAAAGCGTTGCGCCTGATGAAGATGGCAGAGCGCTTTAACCTGCCTATTATTACGCTTATCGACACTCCCGGCGCATACCCGGGCGTAGGTGCCGAAGAACGCGGTCAGAGTGAAGCAATTGCCCGCAACCTGAAAGAAATGGCCGAGCTTAAGGTGCCAATCATTTGTACCGTTATTGGTGAAGGTGGTTCTGGTGGTGCTCTGGCTATTGGCGTGGGCGATCGAGTGAATATGCTGCAATACAGCACATACTCCGTGATCTCACCGGAAGGCTGTGCGTCAATATTGTGGAAGAGTGCAGATAAAGCGCCTCAGGCTGCAGAAGCTATGGGCGTGAGCGCACAGCAGATCAAAGAGCTGGGCCTTATCAACGCCATCGTTGATGAACCACTTGGTGGCGCTCATCGTGATCACGACAGCATGGCTGCTAACCTGAAAGCCACCCTGAAACAGCAACTGAGCCAGTTACAGTCGCTGCCGCTGGATAAGCTGATGGACGAGCGCTATGAGCGCCTGATGTCATTTGGTTATTGCTAGGCCTTAACAAATCGATTAACTTAACAAAAGGGCCGGTTACGGCCCTTTTTTATACGTCGTTTTTCATCTGGTAAAGTCCCGTTTATGGATCCGGTATTTTCTGCATTAAGCACACATTTCAGCACGCTGATGGCCCGCGAGCAGCCCGAAAAACTCGTTGTTGGCTTAAGTGGTGGCCTCGACTCCGTGGTGCTGTTGCATTCACTTATGCAGTTATCCCGTAACGGCGAGCTTGCTATGCCATCCATTGAAGCGGTTTATGTTAATCATGGCCTGAGTGCTAGTGCCAGTGACTGGCAGCAATTTTGTGCGGCGCTTTGTACAGAGCTCGAAGTAAACTTTACTGCGATTGCCGTTGAGGTAAAACCTCGCGCCAGGGAAAGTCTGGAGGCCTGTGCCCGTGAGCGTCGTTACGCAGCATTGTGCGACCATGCAAAAGGGGCCAGGCGCGTTGTCGTTACTGCCCATCATCAAAATGATCAACTTGAAACCCTGCTGCTCCAGTTAAAGCGTGGGGCAGGGCCGAAAGGGTTGGCAGGGATTGCGGCTTGCAGCGAAATGCACTCTGTACCTGTTAGCAGGCCTTTATTACCCCTCAGCCGAGCGCAAATACTGGCGTATGCTGAGCAACATGGCCTGCGCTGGATAGAAGATGAGTCCAATAGTGATGAAAGCTTCGACCGCAATTTCTTGCGCCACAGTGTGCTCCCCTCACTGCTGGGACGCTGGCCCTCATTTGGGCAGACGGCTTCCCGCAGTGCCGGCTTATGTGCCGAGCAACAAGGCCTGCTGGATGAAGTCTGTGATGAGCGTCTCGAGCGATTATGCGGCAAGCCCGGGCGCATTTCTGTGAGTGGTTTAAACGCCGCTTCGCCTGCCTGGCAACGAGCCTTGTTGCGCCGTTGGTTTGAACTTAACAAGGTGGCTATGCCGGGAACCAGGCAACTGACACAAATTCAGCAAATGCTGGCAGCCAGGCCCGATGCGCAACCTCATATTGTGCTGGGTAATACACAGCTACGTCGTTATCAGGATACGCTTTACTGCCTTGACAAAGGGCAACCGCCCTGGTGTTTCAATACCGTTAGTTTTAGTACTCAGGAATACATCTCCATCGAGCCACAGCAGCAACAACTAATGATTGGCAAGCGGCAAGAGGGGGCTGTATGTTCTGTAAGTATGGCCGCCGCCGAAAGCCATTTCTCGCTTAGCCAGCCAGTATTATCTTTAGCGGTTAAACCGGCAGGAGAGGCGCATCATAAACCCTTGAAACAATGGTTTAAGCAATGGCAAGTGCCGCCCTGGGAGCGCAGTGACTGGTTACTATTGAGTGATACAGAGCAGCCATTGGCCTTGGTCGGAAAGGGGCGGATAATAGCGCTTTGTGCAACGGGGCAACAGCAGTTTTCCCTGCAGCTGTACGCGCTGTAGAGAGTGGCAAACCGATGGCTGACCATCGGCAAGTGATTGCCGTCTCAGGCGGCCTGGTAAGTGTCTTTGCCGTCTTCTTTTGCTTCGTAAAGGGCTTTATCGGCGCGGTCAAATAAGTCCCCCATACTGTCGTTTTCGCGCAGCAGTGAGCCGCCTATGCTACAAGTGACATGATGCGCTTTGAGTAGCGGGTGGGCGTGCATGGCGTCGTGGATCCTGCCAGCAATGGCCGATAATTCCCGCGGACAGCTGACATCCAGCAAACAGCAAAACTCATCACCACCAAAGCGATACGCTTCTTCATGGCCGCGGATCGTGTCGGTAAGCACCGACGCTGTGATCATAAGGACTTCGTCACCCTGTTGGTGACCGTGCTTATCGTTGACCTGCTTGAAGTTATCCAAATCTACCACCAGCAGACCAAACGACTGGCCGTTGCGGGTGTGACGGTTAATTAAACGCTGAGCGGCTTCATTAAATCCATTGCGGTTGCCCAGGTTAGTCAGTGGATCCTTAGTGGCCAGCAGGCGTAAACGCTGGAACTCCATGGCGTGAATGAGCGGCCGGGTAAATAACTGATGTAATGTTGCCAGCACACGGCGCTGGGACGGTGACAAGTTTTCGTCAAAAATATAGCGCACGAAAGCGGCGTGTTTGCCCTGGTCCAGGCGAACCGCGCTGACCGGCAGACTCACGGCAAATTCGCTGCTAAGCAGACCCGCATTCAATGTTTTGTCAAACTCTGACATATCGATACCTACCAGAGGCAAGTATCTGTTTACCTGTGTAAAATAGAGTGATACCAGTGTATAGATTTCAATCGTTGAGGTTAATTGGTTGAGCACCGTATTGACCTGATCACTGGTCAAAACTTCAGGCTCAGCACCGCCAAGAAAGCTGCTTTCTGCTGTAGCGTGTTCAAAGTGAATCATTGAAATATCCAAGTGCTGCCCCTTGACTCAATGTCTGGCACCCACTTCACTTTAAGGATGACAAAAAAATGTCGTTTCTTGCGAAAATGTGTGCTTTGATTAGACTTAATGGTATCGTTGCCATTAACTAAGCAAAACACATGCCCAAAATGCATTGCGGGGAATTTAGGTGGTAGAACACGGTTTCGTTCAAATTGTACTGTTAATGCTTATAGCAGTGGTGAGTGTGGCTTTATTCAAGCGGATCTATTTGCCACCCATTCTCGCTTATTTATTTGCCGGTATTATTGCTGGTCCCAGTAGCTTTGCCCTTTATTCTCACCCTGAAGACATGCATCTCGCCGCCGAAGTTGGCATTGTCTTTCTGTTGTTTTCCCTTGGTCTTGAATTTTCATTGCCTAAACTGATGGCAATGCGCTCGCTGGTATTTGGCGCCGGGCTGATGCAGATGGTGCTGACCACCGTACTGGGCTCAGTAGCGGTATGGATGCTGGTGGATACCAGCTTGTCGGCGGCCATTGTGATTGGCGGCATGCTGGCGCTTAGTTCCACTGCTATTGTTATCAAGCAAGTAACTGAGATGGGCATATTAAATAATGTCCGCACGCAACTGGCGGTCAGTATTCTGCTGTTTCAGGACCTCGCCGTGGTGCCTTTTCTGATAGTTATTCCGCTGCTATCCGGGGAAAGCGAGACCAGTCTGGCAATGGCACTGGCCCTGGCGCTGGTAAAAGGCGTACTGGTAGTGGGTATGCTCATGTCTGTGGGCAAATGGGTGCTGCCCTGGGTTTTCAGGGAAGTGGCGCGTACCCGCACCGATGAGTTGTTTGTGCTGAGTACCATTCTGGTAGCGTTACTGGCAGGCGGTCTTACCTATGCCTTTGGCTTGTCTATGGCGCTGGGCGCTTTCCTGGCCGGGATGATGCTTGGTGAAAGCCAGTACAAATATCAGCTGGAAGCCGATATCCGACCCTTCCGTGACATCCTTATGGGACTGTTTTTCGTCACCGTGGGAATGCAGTTAGAGCTCTCTGTGCTGATGAGTTACGGCCACTGGATTGTGCTTGGCGTTATCCTGCTGATGGTTACCAAGGTAGTGCTCGTGCGATTGTCTGCCAGCGTGTTTTCAATTTCTTCTATTGATGGCTGGTCGGCCGGGTTAAAGCTTTGTCAGGTGGGGGAGTTCAGCTTTGTTATTGCTGCTCTGGCTAACAGTCACTCAGTTATCAGCCCGACTCAGTCGTCGATTTTGATTTCCATGGGGGTCATTAGTATGGCTGTGACTCCCTGGTTAGTAGAGCACAGCCTTGAATTAGCACAGCGTTTAAGCCCTGTAACGCACGATAATATTGAGCCGGAAGTACCTGAGATTGATGTTAGCGGTATGCGCGATCATGTGATCATCTGTGGTTTTGGTCGGGTAGGGCAGTCGGTGGCCAGAATGCTCAGCATGGAAGACGTTCCTTATCTGGTTATTGATGTTGACCCTATCCGGGTCTTTGAGAGCCGCAGTGCCGGTGAGCATGTTATTTATGGTGATGCCACGCAAAAAGACCTGCTGCACAGCGCCCGGTTAGAACAGGCGAAATTGGTTTTGGTCACTTTTTCTGAAGCAGAAAAAGCCAAGCTGGTTATCAATGCCGCGCGTCAGGTAAAAGATGACGTTGATGTGATGGTACGAACGCCGCGGGATGTGGAGCTCGAAGCGTTATACAGCGCCGGGGCAAGTCAGGTAGTGCCGGAGCTTCAGGAGGGGAGCCTGATGCTTATCTCGCAGGTGATGCATTACGCCGGGGTACCAATGTCAAAAATTCTTAAGCGAGTGCGTGAGGAGCGTAAAGGGCGATACGATCACCTGCACGGTTTCTATCCCGGCGAGACGACCGAAATCAGCTATAACACCGCCGATAAACTGGAGTTTATCCATGCTATAGCACTGGGCACAGATGCGTTTGCGGTAGATAAGCAGTTGCATGAACTGACCGCGATGATAGATAAGGTCAAAATTAAGTCGGTGCGCCGCGCCGGCCAGGAATTTACAGCCGAGGATTTTCAGGAGCGGCTAATACCGGGCGATATTCTGGTCATTGCTGGCAAGCCAAGGCGAATCGAACGCGCCGAGCGTTACCTTCTGGATGGTTACTGAAATACGTTAACAGGTTAGAAATTAATGGTTACCTCTCCGTTGGTGGAATCATAATCAACGGTTAATGAAGGATTGCTTACCAATGAGTAGGTGCAGGTAAAGTTGTTATTGTACTGCGCCTCATAAAGGGCGCTGTCATTCGTTGCAACACTGGCATCACGAGTATTGAGCACTGCCCGCCACACATCAAGGCAATCGTTGTCGCTATTGAGCGTTAAGCTGGTGCCGCGGGTATCTGCCGGAAAGCCATTGGCATTAACGCTTAAGTCTCCGCCGACGCCCGGATCAGCGATGGGGATAAAATCCTGCTGCGCTTGGTTATTACCCGCGACTTGCCATTTCAGGTGAATGAATTCGACCCCGGACTTAAACGCGCTGGCGGTTGAACGAAATGTCGCCTGGCTGGCATCGCCGGAAAAATCAATAAACTTTGGCAGAGCAACTACCGACAGTACGCCAATTAGCACGACAACAATAATCAGTTCGATTAACGTAAAACCCGATGACTGACGCATACAACCACTCCCTGTTACAGCCGGTGTGCAAGAAAACTCGCCCATAACGATATTGTATTAACCTGCCGTTGGCAAGAATTTTGGCTTAATATTCGGGTGGTTAGCGTTAAATTACAGAAGCTCTTTGAAAGGAGAGCGCAACAAGCGTAGCGCGAATGATAGTGAGGCGCTAATAGCCTGACACCAGCATTTTACTGCTGGTGTCATTGTCTTGAGCAGGAAATTACGCAACCCGGTCATCTTCCAGATCTTTAAATTGCTTCTTCAGGTCGTAGCCAGGGTCTGTAACAATTTTTTCTAAGGTGACAATGCGAGCTTTGAGCGCTTCGATTTCTTTTTCGAGCTCGTTGGTTTTGTCATTATCTGCGCTATTATGTTTTGCCTTATGCTTGGATGTGGAAATAATGGTGCCGGCTAAAATGGCAACGATCACAACTACTGCAGTCCAAAAGCTCATAATATTTTCCCTTCGTTAATCAGTTTCGTATAATCAGATGCTTAACGTCGCATTTACCGGGCCAGTTTATCGGTGTGGTTGATGCGACGGTTAGCATCGTTTGGAATAGTATAGCAAGTACTTCGCCATAAACTTAAAGTGTTTTTAAAACATATAGTTATGTTATTTCTGTGGTAAGGAACTATAATAGCTATCGCTATTTTGACCATTGAATTGGGTTTTTTCACTAATGAGTGAGCAAGTTAGTCAAGACGAGCACTGGATACGTTATGCACTATCGTTAGCGGCAAAGGCCGAAGCGATGAACGAAATTCCGGTAGGGGCAGTGGTTGTTGCCGATAATCAGATCATTGGTGAGGGGTACAATACGCCAATTGTGGATCACGATCCGTCCGCCCATGCAGAGATGAAAGCTATCCGAATGGCGGCACGAACCATAGAGAATTACCGGGTAATTAATGCAACACTATATGTCACTCTCGAACCTTGCCCTATGTGCGCAGGTTTGCTTGTGCACAGCCGCATTAATCGGTTAGTATTCGGCGCCTTTGATGCTAAAACCGGCGCGGCTGGCAGTGTCATGCAACTGTGTCAGCATCCGCAGCTAAACCATCAGCTTGAAATAAGCGGTGGTGTATTAGCGGATGAGTGCGGGGGAATTATTTCTGAGTTTTTTAAACGGCGAAGGGCAGAAAAGAAAGCGGCAAAAGCGGTGGGTTAATTTGCTTTTGCCATTTGTACCAGATCAAAATTCAAAAACTGACGGCGTCTCTGAAAAATTTTCTGGCTTGTCTTACGCATCTGATGTCGTCTTCTGTTCGTATTTTTCATATTAATCTCCATGATTTTTAGTGGGTTGCGTTATTTGTCTTGTTCCAACCCGGTGATTACCTTGTTCACTCTAATAGACATATATGAAGGTGATATGACAAAAGATCAAGTGCCTTTCATTAACAGTGTTAACGTTTCTGCTACGTAGCGTACCTGATCCACAAAAGTAACGGCCTGCGCGCCATTAGCGAATCCCGCGCGCGTGGCTGAGTAATCAGTCTGTAGCAGGGGTAACTGTTGTTTTACATCAACCCATAAATCTGGGTTTGCACCGGCCTGAACGGTGAGTTGCCTGGCATCGTCGATATGCTCTGCCCCCAGATAATAGGCGGCCAGAATAAACCAGGTGCGGTCAGTGCCCTGGATCCGGGCGGGTAATTGCGCTTGCAATGTGTCCAGTTTGCGGCCTATCTGTGCCAGTCTTATGGCTGGCTTTTCATTTTCTTTGGCCTGTTCATGTTGCGCTGCCTGCCAATCGTTGAGGAGGTAATCGATAGCTGCGATGTAAGCCCCGTCCAGCGTACTTTGAACCCCTTCAGCAGCCTGCTGTATAGCCGGGTAGCGGGTATTGATATGCTCAACCAGCTGTCTGGGATCGGGTTTCACCAGTACTTTTTGCGGTTCATGTATCTTATCTTTCAGCACGGCAAGTGAGCCATTGGTGCGGCTTAAATGAGTAAATTCATATAGCGTACTAAGCAACGCTGTATCCTCAGCGCGTACCAACCATTGCTTGGATAGCGTGACATCAGGCAATACTTGCTCGTTTAAGGATGGAAAATACCCCTTGAGCGCAGCGCGCCAGGTGTTGGGAAGAATGGTGCAGAATTCGGCCTGGCTGAGCATCTCAGTTAATAGTGTTACGCTGTCGGCACTGTCGGATTTTTGCCAGTCGCTACCGGTAATGGCCGTCACTGTATCCTGCAAGTATGGTAGTACCCGTCGTTGCTGTGGCTCTGTCGTGGCACAGGGACTGGCGTCATTGTCTGGCCCAATTTCAACAAGCGTTGCGGTAAACAAGACCGGCCCATAGGTCAGATCAGGCCTGAGGGCGGCAGGGCGAAAACGAGGCGCTGCTATATGGACAGTGTTATTGGTAAGTGCCTGGTAGAGCTTTGCCTCGCTGTAAAATGGTACGACTTGTAGAGTGACTCCCAGATAGTCAGCCAGACCACGGGCATAGCCGTAATCAAAACCAGTCGGGCCGTCTCCGGTCAGATGGTAATGGTGCCTGTCATTAATCAGGCCAACCTTCAAAACCTGCTCCTCAAGAACGGTATTAAGCGTGGACTGGGCCCGGGCACTGGCGGGTAACAACCAGCTCAAGGTGATTGCAACCAGAAGGACTTTGCCTGATAAGTGGTGAAGTAGGGGATTCATTATTATTCTATATTACTGCTGTTAGTGCTAAAACCACAGGATCGGGTTATTTGGGTAAAAAAATTACGGTTGAATAACCCTTGCTGGTTATCAAGCCGCCGCTTTTCCACTATAATCCGCGCCAAACAAGTTCACAACCAGGACCGACGGCAGATTGGCGTTTTCTACCCGGCGGTTCTCACAAATTAGGTAGCAAACTATGTTGGTCCTACGTGGCGCTCCGGCGTTATCTGACTTCCGCACAGCTAAATTAATCCAACGACTGCAGCAATCCGGTGTCGACGTTACTCACCTTTACAGCGAATATGTTCATCTAGTGGATACGCAACAGGCGTTAACTGAAGAACAATTATCGGTGTTGGATAAATTGTTAACCTATGGACCGAAGCAGGCACAGGAAGCTGCCACCGGCGAATGTTTTTTCGTTACTCCCCGTCCCGGCACTATCTCGCCGTGGTCAAGTAAAGCTACCGACATTGCCTATAACTGCGGATTAACGGCGATTGCCCGGGTTGAACGTGGTTGTGCTTTTTATGTGACAGCGGCACAGCCGTTCACAGATGAACAGCGTAAGCTGGTAGCCGCAGCGCTTCATGATCGTATGACCGAAAGCGTATTTGCTGCGCCAGAGGACGCGTTGGTACTGTTTGATAAGCATCAGCCCCGGGAGTTCAACTCGGTAGATATTCTAGGCGCGGGTAAAGACGCGCTGGTTTCAGCCAACCAAACGCTGGGTCTGGCCCTGGCTGATGACGAAATTGACTACCTGTTTGATAATTTTGTGAAGTTGGGGCGTAACCCTAACGATATTGAGCTTTACATGTTTGCTCAGGCTAACTCTGAGCACTGTCGCCATAAAATTTTCAATGCCGACTGGACCATTGATGGCGAGGTGCAGCCTAAGTCATTGTTCAAAATGATCAAGAACACCTTCGAGCTATGCCCGGAGTATGTATTCTCAGCCTATAAAGATAACGCTGCGGTAATGGAAGGCTGGCAGGCTGGCCGATTCTTCCCTGAGCCACAGTCTCATGAGTACACTTATCATCACGAAGATATCGCTATCCTGATGAAGGTAGAAACCCACAACCATCCCACTGCAATTTCACCATTCCCTGGTGCTGCAACGGGTTCTGGTGGTGAAATTCGTGACGAAGGGGCTACCGGTCGTGGTTCTAAGCCAAAAGCCGGTCTGGTTGGTTTTACCGTGTCGAACCTGAAACTGCCTGATGCAGTGCGTCCATGGGAAGTCGATTATGGCAAGCCTACCCGTATAGTTAGCGCGCTGGATATTATGATCGATGGCCCACTTGGTGGTGCCGCGTTCAACAACGAGTTTGGCCGTCCTAACCTGTTAGGGTATTTCCGTACCTACGAGCAGGAAGTAAACAGCTTTAACGGCGTTGAGGTGCGTGGTTATCACAAACCGATTATGCTGGCCGGTGGCTTAGGTAACATTCGTCGGGATCACGTCGAAAAAGGTGAAATTACGGTTGGCGCTAAACTCATCGTTCTTGGCGGCCCGGCAATGAACATTGGCCTGGGCGGCGGTGCAGCGTCATCCATGGCATCCGGGCAGTCCAGTGAAGATCTCGATTTTGCCTCGGTACAACGGGATAACCCGGAAATGGAACGCCGCTGTCAGGAAGTCATCGACGCCTGCTGGCAATTAGGTGAAGACAATCCTATACAGTTTATCCATGATGTGGGCGCGGGTGGTTTATCCAACGCAATGCCAGAGCTGGTGAACGACGGTGGTCGTGGCGGTCGCTTTGAACTGCGTAAAGTGTTGTCAGACGAGCCGGGCATGTCGCCACTGGAAATCTGGTGTAACGAATCCCAGGAACGTTACGTAATGTCGGTAGCGCCGGATAAACTGGCTGTGTTCGAAGCTATTTGTCAGCGCGAGCGCGCGCCTTTCGCTGTGATTGGTGAAGCCACTGAAGAGCAACACCTGTTATTGAACGATGAGTATTTTGATAATCAGCCTATCGATTTACCGCTGGAAGTTTTACTCGGTAAGCCGCCTAAGATGCATCGGGATGTGGCCAGCGCCACGCACAGTTCTGCTGAACTGGATTGTGCAGAGATTAGCGTTGCCGATGCCGCAGAGCGTTTGCTGCGCTTACCGGCCATAGCTGAGAAAACATTCTTAATCACTATAGGCGATCGCAGCGTAACCGGTTTGGTGAGCCGCGACCAGATGGTGGGCCCTTGGCAGGTACCGGTTGCCGATGTTGCCGTCACTGCATCGGCATTCGACACCTATCATGGTGAAGCAATGGCGATGGGTGAACGTACCCCGGTTGCCTTGCTCGATTACGCAGCTTCTGCACGACTGGCAGTAGGTGAGTCTATTACCAATATCGCAGCCGCCCACATTGGTGACATGAAACGCATTAAATTGTCGGCGAACTGGATGGCTGCAGCGGGACATCCGGGCGAAGACGCGGGCCTGTATGAAGCCGTAAAAGCGGTAGGGGAAGAATTATGCCCGGCACTGGGCCTGACCATTCCGGTGGGCAAAGACTCTATGTCGATGAAAACCGCCTGGCAAGACAACGGTGAAGATAAGTCGGTTACCGCGCCACTGTCACTGGTGATCACCGCCTTTGGTGCAGCAACGGATATTCGCAAAACGGTAACGCCTCAACTGCGCACCGACAAAGGCGAGACAGCCTTATTGCTGGTTGACTTAGGTGCAGGTAAAAACCGTTTAGGCGCCAGCTGTCTGGCTCAGGTCTATAACCAGTTAGGAAAAACGCCGGTTGATCTGGATGCGCCGGAGTTACTGCTTAATTTCTTTAATGCCGTGCAGGCATTACTGGCCGACAACAAATTGCTGGCCTATCACGATCGCTCTGACGGTGGTTTATTTGTAAGCGTTGCGGAAATGGCCTTTGCCGGTAAAACCGGAGTGAGTGTAGCGCTTGATACGCTGGGCGATGATGAACTGGCAGCGTTATACAGCGAAGAGCTGGGTGCGGTACTGCAGGTCTCTGCTGACGATGTGGAGAGCGTTCTTGCCGTATTCGCAGCGAATGGTCTGGGCGAGATGGTGCATAACGTCGGTACATTAAATACCTCTGATATCATCGAATTTACTCGTGGCGGCGAGATTGTCCTTAGCGAGGCACGAACCACTTACCGTGCAATGTGGGCCGAAACCACACACGCTATGCAGCGTTTGCGGGATAACCCGGAATGTGCAGATGAGGAACATAAAGCCAAACAAGACGCCAAAGATCCTGGCCTGCACGCTAAACTGAGTTACGACATCAACGATGATGTGGCTGCACCGTATATTGCTAAGGGCATCAAGCCACGTATAGCTATCCTGCGCGAGCAGGGGGTGAACTCTCATCTGGAGATGGCGGCAGCCTTTAGCCGGGCCGGATTTACCGCCATCGATGTTCACATGAGCGATGTGCTGTCGGGCGCTGTTGCGCTGGAAGACTTCAAAGGCCTGGCGGCCTGTGGTGGCTTCTCTTATGGTGACGTGCTTGGTGCTGGTGAGGGCTGGGCGAAGTCTATTCTGTTCAATCAGCGTGCCCGTGAACAGTTTGAAGGTTTCTTCCACCGCGACGACACCTTTAGCCTCGGGGTTTGTAATGGTTGTCAGATGCTGTCGAACCTTAAATCTCTGATCCCCGGAACGGCACATTGGCCACACTTTGTAACCAATAAGTCAGAGCGCTTTGAAGCGCGCGTTGCCATGGTCGAGGTGCAACAGTCCAAATCGGTACTGTTTGCCGATATGGCAGGCTCGAGAATGCCGATTGCCGTTTCTCACGGTGAAGGGCGTGCAGAATTTGCAGCACAAACTGACTTACAGTCGGTACAGGACAAAGTGGCTCTTCGTTATGTAAATAACTACGGCGAAGTGGCGTCTCAGTATCCGGCTAACCCGAATGGCTCGCCAATGGGGATCACTGGCCTTACGACTGATGATGGCCGCTGTACTATCATGATGCCGCACCCTGAGCGTGTATTCAGAGCGGTAGCTAACTCATGGCGTGCTGATGAGTGGCAGGAAGATTCTCCGTGGATGCGCATTTTCCGCAATGCACGGCGTTTTGTTGATTAATTTCAAAAAAATGACGGNAAGGTGTCAAATAATTGTCCNGACACCTTGCCAGCGCCNTTCTACTGCATTAAAGTAGTGCANGCAGTATGGAATGCTGTGTGGTTACAAGGACTTGTAGGGGATGGGTTAACATCGCTGTGCTCAATTTTACAGTGGTCTAGAAATAATAAGAGACGAATATGAATCGTTCTTCAAAAGGTTTCGGCTTAACCGGCGTGGCTGTTGCAGTGCTGCTTATGATCGTTACAGCAGCGTTTGGAACCTCCGCCCAGTCAGCTGAATTATCTACCGAAGTTCAACAAATCACTTCAAAATANTTAATAAAATTAATTAGTTAACGATAATTATGTCATTTATGGCAGGTTATCGTTTTGCCTGTTTTTCGCGATTTATCATCTTTTGATTTGGGTGTTTCTTCAGTAATACGTAAGTCGCTCCCAGTCCGCCATGCATAGGTTGGGCGGTGTGAAAGGCAATCACGTTATTAAATTGCGGCAGCCAGTGATTTACGTAAGATTTTTTCAACGCAGGGAANGGCTGACTTTGCTCGCCCTTGCCATGCTGAATCAGCAAAGTCCTAACGCCACGTTCATGGGCGGCATTAATTTTCTGATACAGGGTTATGCTGGAATCCCGCAATGAGAGTCCCGCCAGCGAAATTTTTTGCTCGATTGGGTATTTGCCCTGGCGCAGATTCTTGTACACGCCATCCTGTATGCCGGCCTGTTTAAATTCCAGAAAGTCATCCGGCTTGACCGGTTTTACCCCTTCAAAGGTTAATGGACTTTCTTTGGGTTTCTGGGCCAGCAGAGCTTCCCGGCGCACTTGTTTTTCAATAGTTTGCTGGGTTTGCTGAAGGTGAACCTTATCGTCAGACTTTATCGGTTTAACATCGCCGAGTTCCTGCAGGAAATCCTGAAAGCTATCCAGTTGTTCAAAATCCTGATCGTCGTCCCGCATAAATCCCCCGATCACTAAGTCTCTGATTAGTAGTACGCGCGACTGGCGTTAAAGTTCAGTACTTATAGAAGCTGTAGAAGTTGGCTGGCNTCCCCACCGCGACTCGAACGCAGATCTAAAACTTAGGAGGTTCTTGTTTTATCCAGTTAAACTATGGGGACACNAATNCCCATTATAGATAGGCGAGCGAAAATCTAAAGCCCTAACGCTTGGCAACGAAGTCGTTTGGCTGAATATTGGCCAGAAAGCCCTCTTCGGCGGCTTTTACCCGGGCGTTATCNGCGTAGGCTTCNATCACNGTCACTTCTTCGGGATACAGNTGATANTGGGTGAATTTAACNCCACGATAATCNGTGACNTCCTGAATCTGATATATCGACAGGGTATCGCCCGGTTTAAGNCCGTGCTGGCGACCNAGNGAGANANTNAGNTCATTGCCGCCGTTGATACTNATCACCCGACCTGTGGCNGGNACNCAGGCCAGTGTCGAGTCNACATCGCTTTGCAACTGGCGTAGCTGNTTTTGCAGGGCCAGGCCNTAGGCGCTTTGCCAGAACTGGTTGGAAGANGCATCGAGTTGNGCNAANCGNTCGAANTCCCATTCTGATTCGGTCTCATAGGTTTTATTTAATAGCGGNGCNCCATTNATACCGTCGATAAGTTCNACNNTTAACCGAAANNTCCGGGTNGCCGNNTCGTCCTGCCAGAANGCCANNGNGTTNCNTTNCGGNCGNTAAACGCTGAGGTCCTCAATCACGCCNGTGAGAACAAACTGACTTTTGGTTTGCGTNGCNAGNGCCGTAGCCTGATCGNGAATTTGNCTGGACTGCCAGTGCACNACATAAGGCTCNATNCTGCTGATCACTGCATGTTGCGCTGATTGATCGAATTCNNGNTTTAAGCGGGCGGTNACNAGACGNCCCAGTTCCTGAANCTGACCGTCCTGGGCGTGCTGNCGNTCAAGNAACGGGAANTAGCTGGTGGCNATGGTTTTGCTGAAAGGGGCNGCAGAGCACTGTTGTTGANTNGGAAANATATCGGCACGGATCCGTACNGTNACNGCATTNTCATGCCAGGTTTCTGAGATNAGCTCTAACTGGCGAACTTCTCCCGACGCGCTCACCTCAAGGCGTTCATCATTGAGTAAGCCGTCGGTAAGCTGCTGAACGCTGCGTACCGAAGCGCCGGCGAATAACATGGCCTGGCGCAGAGCTTCTTCAGTCGCCTGGTGTTTAGCCTGAACCTTATTGCCGTTTAATACCACTGACTGCCCCTGGGTCTCATACCAAACGGCATAACTTTGCCCTGCAAAGGCTAATAGCAGGCAGGTTGTCGCCGATAAAAAAACGGTTAACCGGGCAATCAGTGTGTACATTGTCTTCATTACTATTACTCTCACCACTTATTGGCTGTTGCAATGCGCTTGTTGTTTGCTGATATTGCTCTTGCTGCGCCCTTTATACAAAAGCCCCGAGGAGCCGTGAGCGGTATGCAAAGTGTCAATCCTATGACTCGTTTAGTCATTGTTGTAGTTGGCTTTGCATATATCGTTCCCAAAATTCATCCTGTCACTGGGCATAAATATTGCTAACTTCTGACAAGTACAAAGTGATTGTCCGTTTTGCCAACGCCTGGTTACTCGCAGCGGATAACAGCACTATTCAGACTACACAAAAATACGGTGGTTTTATGACGGTTTTAACACACATCAACAAAGCGCTTGCTTTGCTAGGCTGCCTGTTACTTATCAGTGGCTGCACATCCATGTTTGATAAGCATGTCGAATGGGAAACCGTTGAGCCTGACGAATACCCGGTGCTAACCGCGGTGGGCTATGCACCCATCGCCTCGCAGCATGGCGGCTCCGATTCAGAAAAGAATATTATGGCCATGAAAGCATCAAAACTCGATGCATACCGAGAACTGGCTGAACAGGTCTACGGGCAACGAATCAATGGCCAGCAGTCACTGGCCAACATGGTTATTAACAACGCGCAGTTACAGGCATCGGTTGAAGGGGTGATCCGCGGCGCTAAGGTAGTAAAAGCCTATCCGGTAGGGGAGGATACCTATGCCACCGAACTGGAACTCGACATGCAGCAGGTGTATAACATTTATGTGTCGACAGCCCGCCCACAACGCTTAAAAACGGTGAAGTATTACTAACAGAGTTTTTGCCTCTGTGGCCCGGTTGTTGATGACTTCGTAACAGTGCCGGGGTAACGTCACCAGGCGCCAGCACACTCAGGGAGAAACCACATGGATCGCGTTATACACCAGTCACGGATATTACCGTGCTCTGTCACTCAGGCTTTTGCCTGCTTCACGCAAAATGCGCTGCTTACCCGTTGGTTAACGGGTGATGCCAATGTCAGGGCGGAAACCGGCGGGGCTTACGAGTTATTCTGGCAACCGGATGTGCGGGAGAACAATTCCACTATCGGTTGCAAAATTACCGCGCTTTGTGAAAACCAGCTACTCGCTTTTGAATGGAAAAGTCCGGTGCAATTCAAGGCATTTGCTAACCAGGCTGATCCGCTAACGCATGTGGTAGTCAGTTTTGCTGAGCACGCTAGCGGTTGCCAGATCCACCTGGTTCATAGCGGCTGGCGACGTTCCGAAAACTGGCTGGCAGCCTATCAGTGGCAGGAAAATGCCTGGCAAATGGGATTGGATAATCTGGTTAAGCTAATTGAGGAAAGTCAGTAGCGCAGTGTAAAGCTTAAGCGCTGACGCCTTTACCTGAAAAACCGCCTTTCTTTTTACCAGCTTTATCGTAGGTCAGGGACTCTTTGGCCCGNACATCCATCATCAGGTTNCGCAAATGAACCAGGCGTAACTGACCTTGTTCAACAGCAAGCTGGTTTACTTCGGTACAATACTGGCATTCGCTGAGNANGNTTTTNGCCTGNTCNATATGNGCCTGNATGTCTTCGGGGAGGGGNGCTTCTTGCTGAAGCNNCTNCAACTGNGGGTTAANGGCATCGTCGAGGTTTTGGATAGCACCGAGCANTTGTTCTTTNTCTTTNAGCAGCGTCATTAACGCTTCNGCATCNCTNGAGCTAATCAGNTGCAACTCNTTNTCCAGCATCGCNTTNAGNGATGNNAGATTNTCAGTNTGTTGCGTTAATTGCTCATTCAGTNTTGCCGTCATGNTTTNTTGCTTCAGGACTTAAATCCAAAAATCTCCGATTCCAGGCGTGCAATCTTTTTCGCCAATGACTGTGGATCCACTTTGTACTCACCACTTTGAATGGCTTTCTTCAGTTTATCGACCTTTTCCTGATTAACCGGCGCTTCGGCACTTTTCTTCTGTACCTGATTTAACTGCTGAGCAGACTGCGTCAATGACACAGAATCCTGACGCGGCACATTGGCAGCCTGAGCTGTTGATGCGGCAGCTTGCTGCGCAGCCGTTTTATTTTGTTGTGGCTGTTGCTGACCGTTGACCTTATTATTGTCAACAGGCGCTTTGGGTAAGCCATTGTTTACGTTGTTAATTGCCATAATTAATTTCCACTACCTTTTAAACCTCAATTAATATATCGGCTGCAGGTAGAATTTCTTTAGGCTCAATAGCGTTTTTTTCGCATAAAAACCGCGGTATTTGTAGCCACCTTATCACAGATTCACCACGACTTCCTGGGTGCTGGCAACTTCAGCGATGACAGACTTATTAGAACTGCTGTTCACTACTTCAATGGTATCGCCAATCACGCCATCCTGTCGGGCGATGCCGGAGGTTTTTACCTTCATTGCACCCGCGTTAGCGCTAATGGTGATTCTATCACCTTTACAGATAAAGCATAGCATATTCGTTTGCACCGGCTGGCCTTCTCTTACCCGGTATTTCAGCCGGGCGCCGACCACCTCCTCAAGCGAGGTGAAAGGGGTGTGTCGCAGTTGTTTAATGTCGACTTCGGCCAGCGATAAGTGGCTGGCCGATAGCACGGTGTCAGGGCTTATCATACTGGCCGTGACAACGATAGTGCGGGTGCGGGTCACTTTGGCACTGGAAAATAAATACCAACTGTTGCTGTCACAACTCACCCGGACGTTGAGATAGGATTGCTGGAGCGTGGCAGGATCCACATCAAAACTAAAAGGCNCGGTGCATTCCGGTATGTTAATGCGACTATCTATGGGGGTCACATCCACGCTTAAATTATCCGCTAAATCGGTTTCCTGGGTTGGTGCCAGACGGTTTTCCAGAAACGCTTTAACGGCATTCGTCATACGCTCGTGCGGCGTACCNGTGTTTTGTTGNGCAATTGCGCCAAAGTGAGCTAAGGTGATACCTGTAGTCAATATGAAAGCCAGGCGCGCAGGCAAAAGTAATGTTTTCAATATTTTCATGTTCAGATGTTTTCATTTTGACTATTATTAAATATAAATCAGCGAGTTTTGCTAATCAGAACAGCCGCGACAGTTTATTGACGCCACCTCTGTTAAACAGGAAACACGCAAACTCTATGCCCACATTGAAATATCGAGGTGAAGTATGTCTGGAATTTTAGATTCGGTTAATCAGCGCACGCAACTGGTCGGCCAGAACCGGCTGGAGTTGTTGCTGTTCCGCTTAAACGGTCGGCAGCGATTTGGCATTAACGTGTTTAAAGTCAGGGAGGTGCTGCAGTGTCCGGCTCTCACTTCCATGCCAAAACTTAATCCATTGGTGCGAGGCGTTGCGCATATTCGCGGTCAGACCATTTCGGTTATCGATTTAAGTATGGCGACTGGCGGACGGAGGATCGAAGATCTTAAAACNGCTTTTATTGTGATTGCAGAATATAACCGCTCGGTTCAGGGGTTCCTGGTAGGTGCGGTTGAACGCATAATCAATACCAATTGGGATGCCATCATGCCGCCCCCGCAGGGAACCGGCAGGGCCAGCTACCTGACCGCCGTGACTGAAGTTGAAGGGGAACTGGTTGAAATCCTTGATGTAGAAAAGATCCTCAATGAGATTTCCCCACTGAATACTGAAGTGAGCGCTGAGGTTGCATCGACCCTTAATACTGACGCACATAAAGATAAAATTATTTTTATTGCTGACGATTCTTCCGTTGCCCGTAATCAGGTGAAAAGGGCCCTGACCACCCTTGGAATGGAAATTGAAATGGCCAAAAATGGCCTGGAAGCGCTCAAGCGCCTGAAAGAGATTGCCGAGGAAACCGGTGATGTTACCGACAAGGTAGGGGTGCTGGTGTCTGATATTGAAATGCCGGAAATGGATGGGTACACCCTCACTGCCGAAATTAAGAATACCCCGGAGCTGCAAAAATTGCATGTAGTGCTGCATACTTCTTTAAGTGGGGTATTTAATCAGGCGATGGTAAAAAAGGTTGGCGCAGACGACTTTATTGCTAAATTTCATCCTGATGAACTGGCTTCAGCTGTTCAGAAATGGCTTGGGCCTGAAGAATAATCAACGGAGTATTAACTGATTGATTAATAAGGATGTATCGCCTGGTGCGTACCGCCAGTTTCGGGAGTTTCTCGAACAGCAGTGCGGTATCGTGCTTGGCGATAATAAGCAGTACTTAGTGCGAAGCCGTTTGGGCGGGCTGTTGCACGAGCGCCAATTAACTAATATCGATGAGCTGTTAAGGCAATCCATTTCCGGTCGCGATCGCGGATTACTGCAGCAGGTTATCGATGCCATGACCACCAATGAAACCCTCTGGTTTCGAGACAGTTACCCATTTGAATTGTTGATTCGGCAAATATTGCCAACCCTTGCCACCCGGCAACGGCGGATTCGGATCTGGAGTGCGGCATGCTCGTCCGGTCAGGAGCCATATTCTATTGCTATGTCGATACTGGAGTATCAGCGTAATAATCCTGGTGCCGGTTCGTTGTCTGCGGAAATTCTGGCAACGGACTTATCAAGTAATATGTTGAGAAAGAGCGAGGAGGGCGCCTACGACGAGCTCTCATTGGCACGCGGCTTATCGGCTGAGCGCCGGCAGAGATACTTCCAGCAGCATGCCAGCGGTATGTTGCAGGTTAAGCCTGAAGTGCGTCGCATGGTCAGTTTTCGCAGCCTGAACCTGCTCCACAGCTATTCTTCGCTGGGCAAGTTCGATATTGTCTTTTGCCGTAATGTGCTGATTTACTTTTCTACGGGGCTAAAACAAAAAATACTGCAACAAATTGCCGCTCAGTTAAACCCGGGCGGCATCCTGTTTCTCGGTGCGTCGGAATCGGTGGCCGCAGCGGCCGATTGTTACCGCATGGTTAAATGTAACCCTGGCTTGTATTACACCAAAAAAGACTAATTAAAATAGATAGTTAGTTTTTTCTTTTCGTGTATTTCTTACTTCCTGCTTTTGTTGGCACTTAGTTTGCTTTTATCTTTGCGATAGAGGAGAAGTGCTATGGCCATTAATTTAGACAAGCTCGTGGGTTTTCATCAGAACGCTTTGAAGATCCGCAACGATAAGATGGAAGTCATTGCCGGTAATCTGGCCAATGCCAACACGCCGGGTTACAAAGCCCGCGGCATCGATTTTCAAAAAGCAATGGCCAGCGCTCAGAATTCCAGCGGCCAGTCGATGACACGCACTCACGATAAACACATGAGTGGCGGCATGGTGTCATCAACAAACATCGGCTTTAGGATCCCCTCTCAGCCGGATACCGGCGACGGCAATACCGTCGAAGTCCAGCGCGAACGTAATGAATTCTTAGATACAGGTATGCGCTATCAGGCCACTATTGAGTTTCTCAACGGTAAAGTGAAAGGCATGAAGAAAGCGTTAAGTGGAGGACAAGGTCAATGAGTCTGTTTGATGTTATGTCAATTTCTGCGTCAGGTATGCATGCTGAAAGCGTACGCCTGAACACCACGGCAAGTAATATTGCCAATGCCAATTCGGTAAGTAGTAGTGAGCAGGATACCTATCGTGCCCGTCATGCTGTTTTTGCTGCCGAGCTGAATCGCGCAACCAATGATTACAGCAAGGGCTCTGAAGTTAAGGTACTGGGTGTGGTCGAGAGCGACCGTCCGCTACAAACTGAGTATGCACCGCATAATCCCCTGGCTGACGAAAATGGTTACATCTATAAGCCTAACGTCAATATCGTCGAAGAAATGGCCGATATGATGTCTGCCTCCAAAGCTTATGAAACCAACGTCCAACTGGCAGATACCACTAAGCGCATTTTCCGTCGGGTGTTAACCCTTGGCCGTGGTCAGTAGTAGCGGTCATTAAGAGGATACTAACGTGAGTACAATTACCAACACGCAGGGTCTCAATACTGACCTCTATTGGCAGGAAGAAAAGGTCAAAGTGTCCGATGGCTCGGAGCAGAACCTGTCTCAGGAAGACTTTTTCGCCCTGTTAACAGAGCAGCTGTCTAATCAGGATCCTACCAAGCCGGTGGATAACGATCAGATGGTTTCGCAGATGACCCAGTTCACCACTGCCGACGGCATCAGCAAACTGAATGAGAAGTTTGAAAGCTTCGCTACCTCCATGACGTCGAACCAGGCATTACAGGCTTCCAGCCTGATTGGCCAGGATGTGCTGGTAGAAGCCAACGTAGGCTACATGGGCAGTGAAGGCGCCGGCCTCAGTGGTTTTGTGGTAAACGAACAAACCGTACAGAACATGGAAATTACTATCACCAATGCCAACGGTGAAGTCGTCAGAACCATCGACGCAGGCACCCAGGGGGCCGGCAACATTGAGTTCAACTGGGATGGTACCGACCGCAGCGGCAATTTAATGCCGCCCGGCGAATATCTGGTGAGTGCAAACGGCCAGGTCAATGGTGAAGGGGTAGCAATTTCCACCGCTATTCATCGCCACGTTAGCAGTGTAAGCCTGGCTGGCAGCAACCAGGGCATTATTTTGAATTTAGAGGGTGATGTCAGTATCAATCTTGACGACGTTATCCAGATCGGCAGTTAGTAGGAGAAAAGCACATGTCTTTTAACATTGCATTAAGTGGCGTCTCTGCCGCACAAAAAGATTTAGACACTACCGCAAATAACATTGCCAATGTGAACACGGTAGGTTTTAAAGAGTCGCGGGCCGAGTTTGGTGATGTATATGCCGCCTCACTGTTAGCCAGCGGTAAAACCAAAGTAGGTGATGGCGTCCTCACGCAGGAAGTGGCCCAACAGTTCAGTCAGGGTAGCCTGCAGTTTACCAATACGGCACTGGATTTAGCCATTACCGGTAATGGTTTCTTTGCCACTGTACCCGATATCACCTCGCGGGATTTTTCCTTTACCCGTGCCGGTCAGTTTAAGCTGGACGAAAACAACTTTGTGGTTAACAGCAGCGGCGACAACCTGCTGGGCTTTCCGGTTAACCCGGATGGCACCAGTTCGTCAGTGGCGTTAAGTACTACCGAACCTGTGCGTATTCCCGACTCCTCAGGCTCACCGCAGGCAACGCAGGAAGTCACCATGCGGATGAATCTGCCGGCGAACGACGATTATCTCGATCCGACAGCATTTAATCCTGATGATACGCTCACCTACAACGCGGCAACCTCGGTAACCGTTTATGATTCACTCGGTGAAAGTCACATAATGACTTATTACTTTGTGAAAGATGGTACCGACCAGTCGACACCAACTGGCCCGGATCAGCTCAATAGCTGGTTAATGTTTGCCACCCTTGATGATACCCCGGTAGATATTGCAGGCGGTGATACCAGTGTACCGCTGCCAACGAGGGACGACCCGCAAAACCCGGGGAACACAGAGGCCTGGTTACCGGCCAGATTGTCATTTAACCAGAGTGGGGACTTTACCTCGCAAATACCTGCCGGTGGCATCGTGACTGTACCACTGGGGGATGACGGTTCGCCTGACGCCGCGATTGCGTTAACTGGTGGTGCCGATCAAACTCAAACCATCGGTATCGATTTCAACCTGGATCCGCTGGGTGGCCAGACTATCAATGAGCCAACTCAGTACGCCTCCGCCTTTGAAGTAACCTCACTTGAGCAGGATGGTCTGCCAGTAGGCCGCTTAACCGGTGTGGATATCGGTGAAGACGGCCTGGTCAGAGCAACTTTCTCTAACGGTACCTCAGAGCCGGTAGTACGCGTTGCGTTGGTTCGATTTGCCAATGAGCAGGGCCTGACCCAGCAAAGCAATACTGCCTGGAAAGAGTCAATCGAGTCCGGCGAAGCGCTGGCCGGCGAGGCGACCACAGGGACCTTTGGCGAAATTAACTCCTCCGCCCTTGAACAGGCTAACGTTAACCTGACTACTGAACTTATTGACATGATTATTGCGCAGCGGAACTTCCAGGCGAACTCCCGGGCACTGGAAGTTAACAACCAGCTTAGTCAGACGATTCTGAATATTCGATAAGAGCCCGTTATCATTCTGAGGCCGCCTTTCGCGGCCTTTTTTGTATTTATTTTACCTTTTACACCTCTTTTCTTCTGCCTTTTACTTATTGGCATTGCCTTTGCAATGATCCTTATATCTATTCTTTGAGCGTCAAAAGGCAGTCATGGACAAATTACTCTATATCTCCAGCAGTGGTGCGTCGCAGGACCTGTTAGGCACGTCAATACGGGCTAACAACCTGGCGAATGCTCAAACCAATGGCTTTAAAGCACAGCTTGAACAGGCAAGGTCGATGCCGGTATACGGCGAAGGTTTGCCGTCCCGGGTATTTGCCATGACGGAAAGCCCTGCCAACAACTATGAAGACGGCCCGCTGATTCAAACGGGTCGGGATCTTGACGTAGCCATTCAGGGGGACGGCTGGTTTGCGGTACAGGATGAGCAGGGTAACGAAGCCTATTCCCGTGATGGTAATTTTCAGTTAGGGCCGGATGGAGTCCTGGAAGATGTGCACGGCAACCCAGTGATGGGCGATGCCGGCCCAATATTTTTGCCGGTGCCACTGGACAATCTGAACATTGCCGCAGACGGCACAATTTCCGTTCGCCCACAAGGCGCGCCAGCTGCGGTTAACGAAGAAGTAGGCCGGTTAAAACTGGTTAAACCTGAATACAGTGATTTGCAACGCGGCAATGACGGATTGTTCCGTCAGAAAGATGGCACTATCGCTGCGGCAGACGAAACCGTATCGGTAATGACCGGTATGCTCGAAGGTTCAAACGTTAATGCCATTGATGAAATGGTCAATATGATCAGTTTGCAGCGTCACTATGAGTTGCAAGTCAAAATGATGAAGAAAGCCGATACGCTGGATACGCGTGGCAACATGCTGTTACGGATTATTTAATAAGCCGCAGCGAATTTCAGTAAAGGCAGAGGAGAGACAAGTATGCATCCTGCACTTTGGATCAGTAAAACCGGACTTGATGCGGCACAAACCGATGTGTCGGTGGTATCAAACAATCTGGCCAACGCTTCTACCGTTGGGTTTAAAAAGGATCGGGCGATCTTTGAAGACTTGCTCTATCAAAACATCAATCAGCCTGGTGGTCGTTCCTCTGCGGATACCGAATTACCGTCAGGGTTAATGGTGGGGGCCGGCTCTAAAGTGGTCGCCACNCAAAAAGCCCACACTCAGGGCAACCTGTTAACCACCGACAATGCNCTGGATATGTCNATTCAGGGGCGCGGCTTTTTTGAAATTCTGCAGCCGGACGGCACCATTGCTTATACCCGAAATGGTCAGTTTACGTTAAACGATCAGGGNCAAATTGTTACCCCGGGNGCNGGCTTNCTNTTGCAGCCAGAAATCGCNATTCCTGAAGATGCCCAGCAAATCACCATTTCNCAGGATGGNGAGGTGTCTGCATCGGTNCGNGGTCAGGCTGAGCCTCAGGTNCTTGGTCAGCTCAATATTTCTGATTTTGTTAACCCGACCGGCTTACAGCCNGTGGGNCAGAACCTNTATGTNGAAACNGCNGTNTCNGGNGCNCCNTTGCANGGNGTNCCNGGCCTGCAGGGCCTGGGNACTATCGTNCAGGGNACNCTGGAAACNTCNAANGTNAANGTGACCGAAGAACTGGTAAATCTGATCGANAGCCAACGNCTATATGAAATGAACTCCAAAGTNATTTCATCGGTTGANCAGATGCTTGGTCAGGTTATACAGCAGCTTTAANCTNAGGTGATCTCATGATGCGTGTATTACTGGTATTTACTTGTGTTGCNCTGTTTAGCGGTTGTGCCAGTACTTCGCCCGANCGNGTTGAGGCGAATGATCCNTCNTTNGCGCCGGTNATNCCTGANNTGCCGCGCGAGCAAATTGTTGAGGANGGCGGCCTGTTTCGCCCGCGNATGGCTAATAGNCTNTATTCAGATGTNACGGCCCGGCGGGTGGGNGACATNATCACGGTNACNCTCAGTGAAAATACCAATGCNACNAAATCTGCCGGCACCACTACGTCTAAAGAAACCGGTGTTGATGTGCAGCCGATTACCGGTTTAGGTGGCAACGCGTTGAACATCGGTAATCAGTCAATTCAGCTGGGGGNGAATTCTTCCAGCGAATTTGCCGGTGATGCCCAGGCGAATCAGAGTAACAGCCTCAATGGCAGTATTTCGGTCACCGTCACTGACGTATTGGCCAACCAGAACCTGGTAATACGCGGTGAGAAATGGCTGACATTAAACCACGGTGATGAGTACATCCGTTTAACCGGCATTATTCGCGCGTCGGATATCTCGCCGGAAAATGAAATTCTGTCTACCCGTATTGCTAATGCCCGTATTCAATACAGTGGCACCGGTAGCTTTGCCCGCTCTCAGGAGAAAGGCTGGCTGACTAAATTCTTTTCATCACAATGGTGGCCTTTCTAGGGGGGAACATGGGTAGATTATTAAGTGTTGTACTGTGTTGTCTGAGTCTGGTTACCAGCGCACAAGCTCAGCGGATCAAAGATGTAGCCAGTATTCAGGGCGTACGCAGTAACCAGTTAATTGGTTACGGTCTGGTGGTCGGTTTACCCGGTACCGGCGAGCAAAGCCCGTTTACTGAGCAAAGTTTCAGAACCATGCTGACCAACTTTGGTATCAGCCTGGACCCCAATGTTAAGCCTAAAATTAAGAACGTAGCTGCAGTGGCCGTCCATGCCGAGTTACCGCCATTTATCAAACCCGGCCAGACCATTGATGTNACNGTNTCTTCGGTNGGNGAAGCCAGCAGTTTGCAGGGCGGTACNTTATTACAAACNTTTCTTAAAGGTGTGGATGGCAANATCTATGCAGTAGCNCAGGGNAGNCTGGTNGTTAGCGGNTTNGGNGCTGANGGNGGNGACGGCTCNNGNGTGGTGGTGAATACGCCAACNGTAGGNCGNATNGCTAACGGTGCGTTGGTNGAGCGGGCAGTNCCNAGCGGTTTTGCCAGNGGNGACAGCCTGACNNTGAANTTACATTATCCTGATTTNTCTACCGCCAAAGCACTNGCCGATGTGATNAATCAGCGCCTCGGNGCNCANCCGGAAAAAGGCTANGCCATTGCNGANCCNCTGGATGCAGCGTCGGTNAGAGTNACNGCGCCNCGCGATCCGGGNCAGCGNGTGGGCTTTTTAGCCACGCTGGAAAACTTTGAATTTACTCCAGCAGATGCACCGGCGCGTGTGGTGGTTAATAGCCGCACCGGAACCATTGTTATTGGTCGCGACGTGCGTTTATTACCAGCCGCTATCACACATGGTGGTCTTACCGTTACCATCAGTGAAAACCAGCAGGTGACGCAACCCAATGCACTGGCTGACGGCGAAACAGCGGTAACTACGCAGTCCATTATTGATGTCAATCTGGCCGATAGCCGCATGTTTAAGTTTGAACCGGGTGTGACCCTGGATCAGCTGGTGCGCGCGGTTAACGAAGTCGGCGCAGCGCCGGGCGATCTGATGGCTATTCTTGAAGCGCTTCGCCAGGCTGGCGCGTTACAGGGCGAACTGGTGGTGATCTGATGGACGTACTGAATACAAAATCGCAGTTAGAGTCGGCCCGCAACGTTCACGACTTATCCAGTCTGAACCGTCTGCGTGAGGCTGCCTATTCGAAAGATGATAAAGCGCTCAAAGAAGCAGCGCAGCAGTTCGAAGCGATTTTTGTTCAGATGATGCTTAAATCCATGCGAAAAGCCCAGGACGCCATGGCTGATAAAGACAGCCCGTTTAATACCGAAGAAGTAAAGTTCTATCGTGACATGCACGATAAACAGCTCGCTCAGGATCTGTCCAGCGGTGGTGGTGTTGGCCTGGCTGAGATTATTGTGCAGCAGTTGGGGCAGCATGATATCAACGATTACATTCCGGCCAGTGTGGCCCGCAATGACGGTAATCTGGCGTCGCTGAACCGACAACGAGAATTTCGCATTGAGCAGGCACAACAAACAGCCGAACTACTCAGCGATCCGCAATCACAACAAGCCTTTAAAACTGCCGCGTTTAGTAACCCTCAGGAGTTCGTCGAACAACTTTGGCCAGCTGCCAGCAAAGCGGCAAAAGAACTGGGTATTGAGCCCAGGGCATTACTGGCGCAGGCGGCAGTGGAAACCGGCTGGGGTCAACATGTTATTCATCATGGCAGTGGCAACAGTGCTAATAACCTGTTTGGTATTAAAGCTAATAGCAACTGGCAGGGTGAGTCGGCGACGGTCAATACCATGGAGTTTGACGGTACGGTTGCGCGTCAGCAACGCGCCGCGTTTCGCTCTTACGATAATTTACAGCAGGGTTTTGAAGATTATGTGCAGTTTATTCGTGGCCAGGAACGGTATCGTCCGGCAGTAGAAAATGCCGGCGACCCGAAGGCGTACTTTAAAGCGTTACAAGATGCCGGCTACGCCACGGATCCGCAGTATGCGGATAAGGTGATGGCCGTTTATAACAGTGATTCTTTGCGGAGCTATCTGCCATGAAAAAGAGTTGCCCGGTAATATTGCCGCACCAGGCTAAGGCGTGCTTATGAGCGGCAACGTTGATTTATATTCAATTGCCACCAGCGGTGTAAATGCCAGCAGCCGGCTGCTGTCGACTGCCAGTAATAACATAGCTAATGTTAACTCCGAAGGCTATGTGCGCGAACGTACATCGGTAACCAGTGAGCTTTATGGTGGTGTTGGCCGTGCCACCACAGAGCGGGTCATCAATCAGTTTGCGCAAAATCAGTTGCGCCGTGATACCACGTTAGTGGGAGAGTGGGAAACCTTCTCTGAAAAGACCTCAGCGATAGATAATTTGTTGGCCAACGAAGCCAATTCGCTGTCTACCGGTTTCAGCGACTTTTTCGCCTCAGTGCAAACCGCAGTTGACGATCCAACTAATTTATCTTCACGTCAGTTGGTGTTGTCTGAAGGCGAGGCATTGCTGCGCCGCATGTCGTCAATTTCTGATTTTATGGAAGCGAAGGAAGAAGAGCTTAACCTTGAATTTAACAGTATGGTGAGCCAGGCCAACAGCCTGATTGAATCTATTGGCGATCTGAATAAAGCCATTTTGGTGGCAAAAGGCAACTTTAAAGACAGCGAACCCTCGGCATTACTTAACGAGCGTGACAAAGCGATTAATGATCTGGCGGAGATCATGGATATCACCGTGCGGGAAAGTAAAAATGCCAATGGCTCTTTGCTGATTAATCTGGCCAGTGGTGAGTCGCTGGTACTGGAAGATGGCAGTTTTAATCTTTTCGAGCTCAGTGATAATGCTGACTTCATGCAAAAGCAACTGGAATTAGCGACTAATTTTTCGGGCAGCAAACCCAATACCGATATCAATATTGCTGAGGAAGATCTGGGCGGCGCCTTAGGAGGCCTGTTTCGCTATCGGGATGAGGTATTAGGCCCGTCGCAGCGGGATATTGGCCAGATGGCAGTGGCTTTTGCCGACGCGGTAAATTCGCAAAATCGTCTGGGCATGGATATGGATTTTCAACTCGGTGGAGACATATTCACGTTGCCGGAGCTAAGCGGCCTGCCGTACAGTAATACACCGCCTACGCTGGCTTTATCCGGCCAGTTTACCCCAGGCAAAGGCAACGAGCTTACCGATGCTGATATTCGTGTGTCCGTTACTAACGTGACCGGCGCCGGTGTACCCAGTGAGGTATCGGTGGAACTGTTAAATGGCGATGGCACGCCTAAGCTGGATGAAAACAATCAGCCGGTAGTGTTTAGTAACATTACGTTAAATGCCGGCTATACCGAAATTCCAGGCGGCATTGAAATTGAATTTCAGTCTGCTGGTGGCTACAGCGTGGGCAACCAGTTTCTGGTTCAGCCGGTAAAATACAGTGCGTCGGATATTACTATGGCTACCACGCGGCCAGAAGATTTAGCCTTTGCCAGCCCGGTACGAAGTGACGCCGGCAGCAATAATCTTGGCGATGCCACCGTAGTAAATACTCAGGTGTACGATACGGATGTTACTACATCGTTTTTTGATGGCGCGGGTGGACTGGATGCCGGTGCCCCTGCGCAGATTCGTTTTACCGCAGCAGACAGTTATGAAGTACTGGATAGCAGCGGCACGGTGTTATCAACCGTTACCGGGGCCACTGATTTGAATAACCTGTTAGCCCAGGCGGGCGGTGGTTTAGACGGCAGTTACGATATTAGCCTTGAAGGAATACCCGCTGCCGGTGACACCTTTTCGATCAGCTACAATACCAATGGAAGCTTTGATAACCAGAATGCCCTGGAATTGGCTTCTTTGAAGCAAGCGTCGTTGGTGCAACTTAGCACCAACTCAAGCAGTGAGCCGCGCACGTTGCATGAGAGTTACTCGACCCTGGTAAGCCGGGTGGGCGAAGAGTCAGCTTCTGCCGGTATTGCCCTGCAAGCCGCCGAAAGCATGAAAGTGCAGTCAACTGAGTGGTTTGACTCAGTGTCGGGAGTGAGTCTGGATGAAGAAGCTGCGAACCTTGTGCGTTATCAGCAGTCTTATGCAGCAGCAGCCAGAATTTTGAGCACTGCCCAGGAATTGTTTAATACTATTTTATCGTCGGTTAGGTAACAGCCATGCGTATTTCCACTAATCAACTCTATGATCAGAATATCCGTGCCATTATGGATAATCAGTCAGGGCTTGCTGACACTCAGCAGCAGTTGAGTACGGGTAAGAAAATTAATCGACCTTCAGACGATCCGGTTGGTACTGCCAAAGTCTTACGCATGACTGAAGAGCTGGCCAGTTTAAAACAATATCAACGCAACAATGACCTGGTAACCGGTTCGCTGGAGCAACAGGAAACCATTCTAGATAACATTACCAATTCGGTTAACCGCGCTCGAATGCTTACCATTCAGGCCGGTGACGGAGCCTTATCTGATGCCGATCGTAAAGCGCTGGCGTCAGAGATAGGCCAGATCAAAGACGAAGTATTCGATCTGATGAACTCGCAAAATGCTGAGGGTGACTATTATTTTTCGGGTTATCAGTCTGAATCCCAGCCTTTCGTTTTAAATGCAGGTGGCGCAGGTAACGCTTATACCTATCAGGGCGATAGTGGCAGCAACGAAGTACAGCTTTCTAATAGTGTCAAGGTGAGAAGCAGTGCATCAGGACAATCTGTATTCGAAGATGTTCCGGCGCGGCGCAACTTCACCATCACCAACAATTCCGGGATTACTGTGGATGAAGCGGTGGTGGCCGGGCAGGGCGATTTTGATACCTTCTATAAAAATAACTACGATCCGCTCACCGCTGCCAATAATAACTATCGCATTACCATCACTGCACCTAACCAGGTAGAGATACAGAATCTCGGTACTGGTAACGTAGTCGCGACTAAAGATTTCACCTCAGGTGAACCATTCAATTTTGCCGGTATCGATTTTAACCTGCAGGGCGGAACCGGTAATACCCTGGATTTTCAGTTAGATGCGCCGCAAAAGAAAAATATTGCCACCACGCTGCATGACTTACAGCAGGCGCTGAATAACGATGAGTTGAGTGATGCCGCCTACCGTGAAGCGTTAAGTGATGCCTTGGTAGGCATTGACAACGGCCTGGAAAAAATAGCGTTTGAAACCTCGTCCATTGGTGCCCGGTTGAATGTGGCGCAATCGGTTTATGAAACCAACCTGGATTTGGAAGTGTCGACCAAAGAGGCTCGTAGCGCTATTCAGGACGTAGACTATGCCGAAGCCTCAGCCGAATTTGCCAAGCAGGAAGCTGCGCTCACTGCTGCATTGACCACGTTCCCGCGAATTTCTAATCTATCGCTGTTTAATTACATCTCGTAATTCAGTTCGGCCAGGTACATCCGGCTCTGGTTATCAATATGGCTGGAGTAATACGCAATATAGAGTTTGCCGTTGTGCTTTATTATGCCAGGATAGCTATTATCACCGCCACTAGGCAGTGTCAGTAGTTTTTCTAATTTTCCGGTGACGGTATTCAGCGACCACAACTGGGTAACCAGTTTACGGCCGGTAAAGTGACGACCGCATACTAACGCCACGTCATCATTAAGCGGCAACAATGATGGTGCGCCAATATATTCTCCTAAATCTTGCCATTGCCAGTGCGAATAAGGCGGCTTGCTGCGGCCCAGTTGAGCCGTAAATGTGTCGGCATCCCGTCGCGCAACGGCGATCATTTCACCCTGCTGATTAAAGTAGCTGTCGGTTTCGTTGGGGTATCCCAACTGATGACGGGGCTTAGACATACAGCCTCTGACTACCTGGTGCATTTTGCCACGTAAATTACCCACATATAAATCCAGCTGTTCTGATGGACGATGATAGGCCAGTCCCCAGTGGCGGCCCTGATAAGTGGTAGCGCGCCACAGCCACCAGTTATCCGGACCCGGATCGTGCTGCGACGACCAGCTTATGCCGTCACCACTAAACCAGGTGAAAGTTTTCGCTGCGCCCAGTCTGGCCAGCCAGCGCTGATGCGCAAGCAAGTACAGACGGTCATTATCAATACAAAAATGCGGATCGCGCAGATCGCCGCCGGGACTGCTCAACTGCTGAAATCGAACCGGCCGGCCCGAGGCATTAATTTCGGCAATCACAATTATACCATTGCCGCTCATGTGATGGGTCCCCTGGCGATAACACACCAGCATGCGACCGTTAAAAAAGGTCAGATCGCCAAAGGCATTGTGAGAGTTGCCCCGACATACCCGGGTCAGACGGCTGAGCTGTACTTTCATAACACTTTTTTCACCGTAAATTCTTTATGCTGACAGTACGTTACCACGAACAGCCGGGCAATTTTTTGCCGCCCGTAAAAAAAATAGTGAATTTTTATTAAAGGGAATTTTGCAAGGGTCGATAAAGATGATGAGAGAGCCAGTTCATCAATTACCCCTCAAGGTGTTGATGTCTACTATTTAAATTGAAAAACACCGGATCATCCGGTAGCCAGCTCTGGCTGGATTGAGAGTGTAGGAGAGACTTTATGTCTATGTTCGTCAATACCAATGTGTCTGCATTAAACGCGCAACGCCAGTTGTTCGATGTATCTAATGCCTTAAGCACTTCATTTGAGCGTCTTTCATCAGGTTTCCGAATTAACGGAGCTGCTGACGATGCTGCAGGTTTGCAAATTACCGATCGTATGACTTCTCAGATCCAAGGTCTGAACCAGGCTGTACGAAACGCTAATGACGCAATTTCATTAACCCAAACCGCAGAAGGCGCGCTAAGCGAGACCACAACTGCTCTGCAACGTATTCGCCAATTGGCTGTGCAGTCGCAGAACGGCATCAATAGCTCTGCAGACCGCCTGGCTCTGCAAAAAGAAGTGTCGGCACTGAAAACTGAGATTTCTCGTATTTCTACCGATTCACAGTTTAACGGTCTGGATCTGTTAACCGGTACATATTCTGCTAAGTTCCTGGTTGGCGCCAATGGTGGTCAGACTATCTCTGTCAACCTGTCCCGTTCAGGCGGCTTTGGCGCTTCAGGCTTAAACGTAGGCAGCTTGTCTGTAGATACCGCTGCAACGGCTTCAGCAGCGCTTACATCGATTGATGCAGCTATTTCCACTATCGGTGGTGTACGTGCTGACTTAGGTGCACTGCAAAACCGTTTCCAATCCACTATCCGTAACCTGAGTAACATCTCAGAGAACGTTTCAGCAGCTCGTTCACGAATCAAAGATACTGATTTTGCCGAAGAGACTGCGCAACTAACGCGTAACCAGATTATCCAGCAGGCGAGTACTACTGTTTTGTCGCAGGCAAATCAGCGTCCTCAGGCTGCATTACAGCTATTAGGATAATCCGTTATGACACCCAAGTCAGGGAATGGGGCCAGGAGGTAGTGAACCAGGTAACCGCCTGACACCGGGAGTAAGCTCACTCTCAATTAAAATGAGCACCAGCCGGACGAAAGTCCGGCGCTTTATCGTTTGTAACTAACTGATTTTTAAGCTCAATAAAATTTAGTAAAAAAAGGCTAAAGGATTTCTCCTGCCCGCACGATAACTATTACAAAGGCACTGCGAAGAATAAAAATAAATACGCAAAAGTGCCAGGTTGATCGCCCAATAAAAACAACATGATCGGCCAGACCAGGTTAATAAAAACAATAAAAACCTGGGTAATACAAAATCGTTAGGAGATTAAAAAATGAGCTTATACGTTAGCACGAATGTGTCGTCGCTGAATGCTCAGCGGCAACTATTTACCTCAAATAACAATTTGAGTACCGCCTTTGAGCGTTTATCTTCCGGTTTCCGGATCAACAGCGCCAAAGACGATGCGGCTGGACTACAAATTTCAGACCGAATCACATCACAAATTATGGGCCTGGATCAGGCCGTTCGAAACGCCAATGACGGTATTTCGCTTGCACAGGTTGCTGAAGGCGCCATGCAGGAAATTACTACCGCATTACAGCGTATCCGTGTACTGGCTATCCAGGCACAAAACGGTATCAATACCTCAGCCGACCGTCTGGCACTGCAAAAGGAAGTCTCCGCGTTAAAACTGGAAATCAGTCGCATTGCGTCAACTTCCCAGTTTGCCGGTGGCGATATTCTTACTGGTACTTTTTCTACCGCGTTCTTAGTAGGCGCACAGGCGGGACAGTTTATTAACTTCAACCTATCGCGCAGCGGTGGCTATGGCTTTTCAGGCCTGACTAATGGCTACGATGCCAGTGTTTTGACTGCTGGTGCGGCGTCCGCCACGCTGCCGGTGATTGATTCAGCTATATCGGCTATCGATGCCAAGCGGGCAGATCTGGGTGCGATTCAAAACCGCTTCCAGTCAACTATAAGAAACTTAAGCAATATTTCAGAAAACGCCTCGGCTGCGCGGTCTCGTATAAGAGATACTGACTTCGCAACAGAAACTGCTGAACTGACGCGCTGGCAGATTATCCAGCAGGCCAGTACCACGGTGCTGAGCCAGGCGAATCAGCGGCCTCAGGCTGCACTACAGCTGCTGCAAGGTTAATCCTATGCATAAGCTTACGAATGCAAAACGCGGGGGCAGACTGCATTCGGTAATCGAATAACGATGAGTAGATAAAAAGAAAAACGGTCGAGTTGCAATATGTGGGGGCAGACTGCAATCGACCGGTGAGTAGAGTGTATTTGCAAGACAACGTGGTATTTGGTTAAAGCTAAATGACAAAACCAGTGGGTTTTGTGTGTTGAGCTAAGCTGCCGACTGACAGGAATGAAGCCAGGAGGTAGTGAGAGGTATGAGGTCTGAACATCATACCTGCAGTCAGCATGAGCTTGTGCTCAATTTAGCACTGCTTAACCAGGCATACGCCAAGCAAAGCGTCAGTTTTTTATCACTGACGCAGAAAGTAATGCATAGGCTGTGCCAACACGTTGAAGTGGTTTTTAAATTGCGTTGAAAACAACAATAAAAACAACGCCAACTTTAACTGTTAGGAGTAATCCATGAGTCTATACGTTAACACCAATGTGTCCTCTCTGAACGCTCAGCGCCAGATGTTTAGCTCGAGCAACGGACTGGATACCGCTTTTGAACGCTTGTCTTCGGGCTTTCGCATAAACTCTGCAGCCGATGACGCTGCGGGTCTGCAAATCTCTGACCGTATGACCAGCCAGATTCAGGGTCTTGATCAGGCCGTGAGAAACGCCAATGACGGTATTTCTCTGGCTCAGACTGCTGAAGGGGCGATGCAGGAGATCACCACCGCGCTGCAGCGTATTCGGGTACTGGCTATCCAGTCTCAGAATGGTATCAACACCTCTGCAGACCGCCTCGCTCTGCAAAAAGAAGTGTCAGCGTTAAAAACTGAAATCTCACGGATTGCGACTACCAGCCAGTTTGGTGGGGTAGATATTCTTACCGGTGGCTATTCCGCTAAGTTCCTGGTCGGCGCCAACGCGGGACAAACTATCAGCGTGAATATTTCACGTACCGGCGGCTACGGCTTCTCTGGGCTCACCAATGGTCAGAGTGATTTATCGATTGCCTCAGCGGCAACAGCTTCAGCGGCATTGACCACCATTGATTCTGCTATTTCTGCCATCGACGCCAAACGGGCTGACTTAGGTGCGATTCAAAACCGTTTCCAGTCAACCATCAGAAACTTAAGTAATATTTCTGAGAACGTTTCAGCGGCAAGATCGCGCATCCGGGATACAGATTTTGCCACTGAGACGGCACAACTTACCCGCTTCCAGATCATACAACAGGCAAGTACAACGGTACTATCCCAGGCTAATCAGCGACCGCAGGCAGCATTGTCGTTATTGGGCTAGACTTAAAGAAATACCATAGAGGGTAGGAATTGAGAGGCCAACCCTTGCCAGGGATGGCGGCCGTAAGGCCACCAACAAGGATTAAAACGCCGACTAGCAGAATTGAGAGTGTAGAATTTAAGGTTGAGAGGCCAGTATATTTCTACTATTTCCGCCAGCCGACTGAAACTGAATTTGCTCAAACTCCTAACGTGAGCAAGTTGGCCGGGTCACTATTTGACTCGGCCTTTTTTATTTTTATTACCGAATCGTTTCCCGTCACTTACCCAAGTTGTTTTGCAACAGTGATGCCAGCTTTTCACTTTTATTACTAATTCACCTTACAGCCCTTATTTTGCGGCCTTTCAACATCACCCTCAGTTCTGCTGGCGGTGCTTACTGATTCACATCTGACAAATTATTGACGTGCAAAAGCGGAGAATGCTTGCCTGTTAATGCCGCCCGGGCGGATAACTTTGCCGCCTGATTTCTTCGTCACGCTTCCTTAAACTCTAAATCCTTATTGATGGGGCTGTTTCAGTGCGGTGTATATCTACCCGCTGACTTTCCGCGCCGGTGTTTGCCCAAAGATTTTTACCCTCCAGCACTTTATAAAGCAACATGGCTGCGCTTAAAACGGCGCTGCCGGCGATGTTTACAGGCACAAAAGGTAAAAAAATAGATAAGTTTATTCATTTAAAATCAATAGTTTAGCGCTTAATTTTAATTTATTTAAATTTTTTTCGAAAAAAAACTAAAGATTCTCAAGGTTGAGCCGATACCTTTAGTTGAGGGGTAATTCATTTGATGAATTGCGTAGTAGCTGTGAGAAGCGCTACAAAATGAGGTGGTTTAGCAATTGTTGATGTGATGAATGTCGCAGCCAATGATTCAGTGCTAAATCAGGTACGAAAGATTATAGCTTAGCAGAGTCCGGGGGGATTCGGCTACAGGTATAATCCCAGGAGGTTAGATAATGTCTTTATATGTAAATACAAACGTCTCGGCCCTGAATGCACAGCGTCAGCTTTTCGATGTGAGCAACAAGCTAAGCACATCATTTGAGCGTCTGTCTTCAGGTTTCAGAATTAACAGTGCAGCAGATGACGCTGCCGGTCTGCAAATTTCAGATCGTATGACGTCGCAAATCCAGGGTCTTAATCAGGCAGTGCGAAATGCAAACGATGCGATTTCACTCACACAAACAGCGGAAGGTGCCTTGTCAGAGGTGACAACCAGCTTGCAGCGTATTCGTCAGTTGGCGGTTCAATCACAAAACGGTATCAACAGTTCATCTGACCGAATTGCACTACAAAAAGAAGTGTCAGCGCTGAAAACTGAAATGTCCCGTATCGCGACGGATACTCAGTTTGGTGGTGTTGACCTGCTTAACGGTACTTACTCTGCTAAATTCCTGGTCGGTGCAAACGGTGGTCAGACCATCTCTGTTAATTTGTCTCGTTCAGGTGGCGGTTACGGTACTTCAGGTTTGTCTCTATCTGATTTGTCTGTGTCTTCAGTAGGCGGAGCATCCGCGGCACTAACGTCAATAGACTCAGCAATCTCTACTATTGGCGGTGCGCGAGCGGACTTAGGTGCCTTGCAAAACCGCTTCCAGTCGACTATTCGTAACTTAAGCAGCATCTCTGAAAACGTATCTGCCGCCCGTTCTCGTATCCGTGATACAGACTTCGCGTCAGAAACGGCTGAACTGACTCGTAACCAGATCATTCAGCAGGCGTCTGTTTCGGTACTGAGTCAGGCTAACCAGCGTCCACAGACAGCATTATCGCTGTTAGGCTAATAGCTGGAAAGTTTACCGGCAACGCGTTGCCGGTTAAGTCAACGGGTAAACGGGCATCTGTGTAAGCAGGCCCGTTTAATGCGTTTCAAAACAGGGGGTTAGTTGTGGAAATTTTATCAACACAAATTGGCCAGAATTTTGCTGGGAATATACCTAAAGAGCAGCCAAAGCCCGAGATAGAGTCGGATCAGGTCGCCCTGAATAGTTCATCGCAAGTTGCGCAAAAAAATGTGCTGCCTAAAGCAGAAGATGTTCAAGCTGAGCAAAAATCTGCCGATAATTATACTCGAGAGGAACAGGCTCCGGAATTGGACGGTGCTGTACAGGAAATTCAGTCGTTTTTGCAGACGCAAAATCGTAACCTGGCATTTTCTGTTGATGAAAACACCAACCGCTCGGTAGTGACTGTTAAA
The DNA here is from genome assembly GCA_002691625.1 of Alteromonadaceae bacterium. Lineage (GTDB taxonomy): Bacteria > Pseudomonadota > Gammaproteobacteria > Enterobacterales > Alteromonadaceae > Alteromonas. The sequence continues at coordinate 52,260 of NZIK01000099.1, read as the reverse complement.
GACTCCACGTCGGGCGATGTTATCAGACAAATCCCGTCTGACGAGGTGTTGAGGTTAGCGGAAAGAATTAAAGATCTCCAACAAGACATCGGAAGTAGTGTGGGGGTGTTATTTAATAAACAAGTGTAGAGGTGAGCTATGACTATTCAATCGTTAGGTGTTGGTTCTGGGCTTGCGCTTGACGATCTGGTCACGCAGCTACTCAGTGCAGAGCGCGAGCCCAAAGAAAAGCGCCTGAATGACAAGGAAGAAAGAATTGAGGCAGAAATTTCTGCACTCGGGCAGATAAAGTCCAAGCTGTCTGATTTCAAAGATACGGTCGACGAAATGCGTCGGGACTCCGATATTAACGGCCGTGAGCCCAGTATTACCCATCCTTCTGAAGATAAAGAGATCTTCACCGCAGAAGCGGCTAACTCCGCATTGCGCGGAACCTATCAGGTAGCGGTGTCTCAACTGGCCAGCGGGTCACGAATTGAAACCGCCGATGCTGCGTTTTCAGACTCCACAGACAGAGTACTGACGGATGGTTTGGGTGATAGCACCATGACCTTCAAAATAAACAATACCGGCGACAGCTTTTCGGTAACGGTAACGCAAAATATGACGCTGGCCCAGTTACGTGAAGCTATTAATAACAATAACAACAACTTTGGTGTTAACGCCAACATTATTGACACCGGCACGGCTGCCGGTGGCGCAAAATTAGTATTCTCATCGGATGTAACCGGAACCGGTAACGATCTGGTTATTGTTAACGATGGTGATCGTGCGGAACTTGATTTGCTAACCACCACAGATTCAACCGAAACCAATACCAACCTTAGCCCGGTAAAGTCTGCATCTAACGCCATGGCTACTATTGACGGCATTGCGGTTGAAAGTACCACAAACGAGTTTGAAAACACCATCCAGAACGTGTCTTTTGAAGCCTCCAGCGTATCGCCTTTGGACACCGATGGCGTAACACGCAAAACATCGACGCTGGATATTGGCTATGATCGTGAAGGCATGGAGAAAAAAGTCCGTGATTTTGTGGATAATTACAACAAGATCATTGCTGATATCAAATCGTTAACCCGTTACGGGGAGTCGGATCTGGAAGACGACGGCGCATTGGCCGGCGACTCCCTGCTAAGAGGGATTAGTAACAGTCTGGCCAGTGTGGTGGGTTCCAGCGTGGATAATTCATCGCTGGGCAGCTTATTTGCGTTGGGAGTTGAACTCAACTCTGATGGAGAGCTGGAAATTCCGGCAACCGACTTTGGTCTGGGGTCAGGTACTAAGCGTTTAGAGGCAGCGCTGGATGACAATTTTGATGAAATTGCCAAATTGTTTACCGATGAAGATCAAGGGATTGCTGTTCGGCTTTACGAGCTGACAAAAGAGTATACGTCCTTCAGCGGATTAATTAGTTTGCGAGAGCGCGCTGCCAAAGACGATAAAGACCAGTTGACCGACGAACGTGAACGCTTTGATTTGAGAATGCTCAACTATGAGCAAATTTTACGCGACAAATATTTAAATCTCGACCAAACGGTCGCGAGGTTAAATCAAACCGGTTCTGCATTGTTAGCAGCGCTTGGTTAAGAATACATCATTATAAGAGGAATTTTCATGGCACTTTCCGGAATCAACGCTTATAGAAAAGGTAATTTGAAGCAGGATATTGCTAACGCTGATCCGCACAAGTTAACTTTAATGTTAATGCAAGGTGCACTGGACCGTATTGCCTATGCTAAGGGCGCTATGGAGCGTCGCGAGTATGAGCTCAAGTCGCAGTATATTTCCCGGGTCACAGCAATTTTAATCAACCTCAGAGATACACTGGATTTAAAACTAGGTGGCGAAACAGCAGAAAATCTGTTTGCGCTATATGACTTTATGATTGAACGGCTGAATGATGCCCATATAAAGAACGACTTGAAGATGCTTGATGAAGTGACTAACCTGTTAGTACCTATTCGAGACGCATGGGTACAGATTCCTGAGGAAGCCAAGCAGGAAGCTTTTGAAGCCCAGCGTCAAAAACGCCAAGCTGTGTGAATTTAGACGACCTCAATCACGAACTCACCCCCGACGCATTAAGCGCCATCAATAGTCAAATCATCACGTTTTTGCAGGAGTCTGGTGAACAATCATCAGGCTTCGAGCTTTTCTCCCGGTTAATTAACCAGCGTGATGAACTTGTCCAGCGTATTCTTAGCGAGTCTGAACCTTCAGAAGCCCGTGCATTCGCAGAAAAAGAACTTGTCGCTAATGATAAGTTAAAGGAAGTGGCGCAAACCTTGCTAAAGTCTGCTAGAGATGATGCGAGTCATTTTATTCGCAGCCAGGCAGCTATTAAGAAATATAAATAACCATGCTAAAAGACATTCTGTTACATTTGCATCCGGACGAGTCGGAACAAATCGCGGTTGAACGTCGCTGTTCAGCTGCTATCGACTTGAATATTCGACAAAACTTGAATGCTTTTAAGCGAATTATCCCTTCAGTTTACCATCGTCTTCAGCATGAGGATAACGTTAGCGCGGCGATAATGTGTAATCGTTTCGGTGAACTTAACATTGTTGAATATCAATCTGGTCAGGTGGTTTATGGATTGTCTCCACGCCGGGAAATTGACGCTCAGCTAAGTGCCTTTGTTAAAAAACCGGTACATATTCAGTTGTTTTCAGCACAGGCTGACACTTCTGACAGCCAAAATGCAAACTACGACCTGGCACGGATTTGTCCGGTGTACGCTCATCGCGAGAACAATTCGCCGCTACCGGAAAAAGTAAGTGTGTTAGTCGTTTTCGGCGTTGGTCTCGGCCATCATATCGAAACCCTGATAGAAGATTATGATATTGACCACCTGGTTTTGTATGAGCCTAGTCTGGATTATTTTCGGGCATCAATGTCGGCTACGTCCTGGAAGAGGATCCTCGAGGTTGCAGGCCGTAAGAACTGTGCTATTTATTTCCAAATCGAAGAAGATGGCAGCAATTTATATGCGGATATCCAGGAACTGCAGGAACATACCGGAATAGACGAACTCTATCTGTATCGCCACTATAATACCGATGTTTTCAATCAGGTTGAGCAGGTTTTGTGTCAGGAAGGCTGGAGCGGATTAGCCGAATGGAGCAAGCCCAAGACTCCCTCAGCATCAATTATAAATTATCTGCCACCCTGGTCACCACAAATAGACCCGGCTGGTTGGCACCAGGACGCACTGAATAAGGCACGTTTTGAGCGTAACCTGGATGCTTTTAAAAAGTTTTTCCCCGCGCTCTATAAAGAATTTAAAGACTATCAACCAACGCATTGGGCCCCATTGGCGAGTGCCGAAGCGCAGGTTAATTTGTTTCATAAAGCATCAGGAAATGGGTTTTATGGACAGTCACCTCAGCAGGAAGCTGAGGAAACCTTCGAGTATTTTGCTACCAGACCAAATAAAGATGGTTTGGTATTAGGCTACAAAGGCAAAAAGCTACGCAGTTATACCCATTACCAGATGGTGCGAAAGGTTGAAGATATTCTGGCAGACACCAGCAGTGAAATTGGCGAATTGCCGGAAAAGATCAAATCCATGATCTTATTTGGTCTCGGCGCCGGTTATCAGTTAGAGCGCCTTTATGACGACTATGAGATAGAAAAACTCTTTATTTGTGAGCCAAACCGTGATTTCTTTTATGCCTCACTGTACGCCATAGACTGGTCTGGCATCCTAGATAAAATCGATAAGAATAAGTGCCGTATTTATATCAATATTGGTGATGATGGCAGCCACCTTATTCAGGATTTACTTCGTCAGTTCCATTCTGTAGGTCCATACATCTTAGCAAATACGTTCTTTTACCAGGGGTATTTTAACGCTGCATTAATTTCTGCCATTGTCCAACTGCGGGAACAACTGCAAGTTATTATTGCCATGGGAGATTATTATGATCATTCCCGGTTTGGCATTACCCACACAAAGTGGGCACTTGAGCAGGGATTTCCGCTACTGGTAAACAACGCCGGGCAACAATTAAGCTGGGACGAGCGCAATATTCCTGTTTTTATGGTAGGTAATGGCCCGTCTCTGGATAAATTACTCCCACTGCTTAAAGAAGTTCAGGATAAGGCGATTGTTATTAGTTGTGGAACGGCTTTGCAAACCCTTCATCGCAATAACATAGTGCCTGATTTTCACGCCGAGATTGAAGCTAACCGCTCGACCTATGACTGGGCTATGAGAGTGGGTGATCTTGACTACGTCAAACAAATCACGCTGATTAGTTGTAATGGTATGCATCCGGACACCTGCCGTTTGTACAAGGATACTTTCCTGGCGTTAAAAGAAGGTGAGTCGGCCACAGTGGCTGTCACTGAGCTTTATAAAAAGAATAAATCTTTTGCCTGCCTTAAATTTGCTTACCCGACAGTAGCTAATTTTGTTGCAGATTTTATTACCCAGCTTGGCTTGAAGCAGGTTTATCTGGCAGGTATCGATTTAGGCTTTATCGACCCTGAGAAGCACCACTCTCAGACCTCTGGCTATTATCGGGAAAACGGTAAAGAACATTACAGCTACCAGGAAAATAACGATACCTCCATTTTAATTGAGGGGAACTTCCGGCCTCTGGTGAAAACCAAGTACGAATTTAAGGTATCAAAACGGGTATTGGAGCAGGCTTTTGGCAACGCAGCGGATGTTTATAATCTTAATGACGGGGCGAAAATCAAAGGCGCTTCACCTCTTAAAGAAGAAAACGTGATTGTTGTTACCTCTGCCCAGGCAAAATCCCGCTGTGTGGCTAAAATAAAATCATCTTGCTTTAAGAGGCTGGATCCAGAAGGATTTACGACTAAGTTCAATAAGCGTTACCAGTTACCTGTCCTGTGTCAGGAACTGGAGCAATTTGTGCAGTTTGTTGATAAACCCATTGAAAAGCGTGAGCAAGCCGAAGACTTTATTGATTTACAAAGAGATATTTTGGTGGCCTCGTTTGGTAAGAGTCGCTCGCTGCTGTTTTACACATTAAACGGTACATTAAACTTTATTAACAGCGCGCTGACCAAGGTTCTCCACGTTGCCCACGATGAAACCATGCTAGCCAGCTTTAATGCTTTACGAGAGGTCTGGCTTGATACTCTCAATGAAATTCTTGCAATGTCCCGCTACGACGCTGAAGGGCTGGATTACATCTCCAGTATTTCTCACGGCAGACGGGAATATGCGCTGGAGCTGTTTTTAGCCGATAAGCAAATTCAGCAACCCGCAGATACCGCGCCGGTTTGGCAGAACGCCATTGCTGATGTCTGCAAACGCCTTAGCATTCAGGGAAATGATGAAGATAAACACGCTTTGCCGGTTTTATTTAACGAGCAGATTTTTACCCGGCCTGAGAGCCAGGCGCTGCGAGTCGTCACGGATTTTTCCATGCTTGATAAGCTACGTGCTGAGCAGCCGGAATTTGCGGTGGTGTATTTGCCGGTTGATTATGCCAAGCCGTTGGTTTCGTTTAGTTGTAATCCGATCACCGCGCTCAAAGTCGCAATTGTCAGTCTGCCTGTGCTAAACGGGCGCTTTCGGCTGATTTTGCCTAAGCTGTTTATTGATGAGTCATGTCAGGCGATAACAGATTCTATCGATACAGACTCATTGAGTGACATGCTGTGTTATGAGGCGACTGATTATATTGCTTTGACAACCGAAACACTGCCGCTGGATGAACAGGTGACGGTTGCAGGAGATCGCTGCCGTTTCATTCCACGCTTCACTGAACAAACTTTAATCCTGGAAAATAAACCATTGTCAGAGCAGGACGAATTCAAAAATATACTGAACAGTCTGCTGTATAAGAGGGCACATAATGAAAACATTTGAAAATAAGAGCATTCTTATCACTGGTGGCACCGGCTCGTTTGGTAAGCGCTTTGTTAATTACTTATTGAACAATGCCGCACCTAAAAAAATTATTATTTACTCGCGTGATGAGTTAAAGCAATTTGAAATGCAGCAGCAGTTTAATGCTTCCTGTATGCGTTATTTTATTGGCGATGTCAGAGACAACGAGCGGCTCAAGATTGCCATGAAAGACGTTGATTTTGTAGTCCATGCAGCAGCTCTTAAGCAGGTTCCGGCGGCAGAGTACAACCCTAATGAGTGCATAAAAACGAACATTAATGGCGCGCAAAATGTAATTGATGCAGCCATAGCCAACAATGTTTCGCGAGTGATAGCACTGTCTACCGATAAAGCGGCTAACCCGGTTAATCTGTACGGCGCAACCAAACTGGCATCGGATAAACTTTTTGTTGCGGCAAATAATATTTCAGGTGCCACAGGGCCGCGTTTTTCGGTGGTTCGTTATGGCAATGTTGTCGGGTCCAGAGGCTCGGTGGTGCCATTTTTCCGAAAACTGCTGGCCGAAGGCTGTACCCGTTTGCCGGTCACTCATGCTGAGATGACACGCTTTTGGATCACTTTGGATGAAGGTGTTGAGTTTGTGGTAAAAAACTTTTCACGAATGCAGGGGGGAGAGGTTTTTGTTCCTAAAATCCCTTCTATTCGGATCACTGATCTGGTGGAAGCGATGAGCGGCAATGCAGAGTTCGAGCTCGTGGGTATCCGGCCCGGTGAAAAATTACATGAAGTTATGGTGCCTGAAGAAATGGCCCACCATACCGTTGAATTTGATGATCATTATGTGATTGCTCCTGCGATTACCTTTTTTGATAAAAACGTGGATTATCGCCACAACCGGCTGGGCGAAACAGGCCACCCTGTGGCTGATAAGTTTGAATACCATTCGGGCAAAAACCCCCATTTTCTTACCATTTCTGAACTCCAGGATCTGGACCGGAAAACGCTATGATCCCCTACGGTAGCCATACTCTGTCGGAAGAGGATATTGATGCAGTTACCGAAGTGTTAAAACATGAGTTTTTAACTCAGGGCAAACAGGTACCCGCGTTTGAACAAGCGTTGTGTCAGTATACCGGTGCTGATTTTGCGGTAGCCTGTAACAGTGGTACATCGGGGCTGCATATTGCCTGCCTGGCGGCCGGCGTGGGCGCCAGTGACGTGGTATGGACAGTGCCAAACTCCTTTGCTGCATCAGCCAATTGTGCCCGTTATTGCGGGGCAAAGATCGATTTTGTTGATATTGATCCCCGCACCAGGAATATATGCACGTCGGCGTTGGTGGATAAATTATACCTGGCCGCAGCAGAAAATAAACTGCCCAAAGCTATTATTGTTGTGCATTTTGCTGGGATTAGCTGTGATATGGCAGCGATCTCCGCGATAACTGAACCCTTCGGCATTACCTTAATCGAAGATGCTGCACATGCTCTGGGCGCTAAAGATGCGTTGGGCAATACCGTAGGTGCTGGCAAGTATTCTGCGATGACAGTATTAAGTTTTCATCCGGTGAAATCCATTACCAGTGCCGAGGGGGGAGCGGTTCTGACTAATGACGAAGAACTTGCCTCTCTGTTAAAGCGTTATGCCAGCCATGGCATTACCCGGGAAACTGCGATGCTGGGTGATGCTCATGCTGAGGAACCCTGGCTCTATGCGCAATGTGAGTTGGGGTTCAATTACCGGCTCAGTGATGTGCATGCCGCGCTTGGCCGTTCTCAGTTAAAGCATCTGGATGGCTTTGTGGCCCGCCGTTATGAGCTTGCCACGATCTACGATCAGGCCCTGGCCGGGCTGCCGGTGATAAGACCGGTGCTTGATCCCAACAGTGCCTGGCACTTATATGTGATTGAGCTAACTGCGCACGACCGAAAGCAGGTGTTTAATGCACTACGTGAACGCGGAATTGGTGTTAATGTTCACTACATTCCGATCCACCTGCACCCGTATTATCAGCAACTGGGGTTTAAACCCGGCCAGTTTCCCAATGCCGAGAACTACTATCGTTGTGCGCTTACTTTACCTTTATTTCCCACCCTCTCTGCCGATAACCAAATGGAGGTTATAAAGCAGTTAAGCGAGGTACTTTCATGACCATTGCAGTGATCCCCGCCCGTGGCGGTAGTAAGCGGATCAAAGGCAAAAATGTCCGGCCTTTCGCCGGCAAACCTTTGATTGCATACTCAATTGAAGCAGCAAAAGCAGCAGGCATCTTCGACGATATAGTGGTGTCTACGGATTCAGATGAAATCGCCCGGGTAGCAAAAGCCTGGGGAGCTACCATAATTATTGAGCGGCCAGCGGTGCTGTCAGACGATCATACCGGTACTTCACCCGTTGTCAGGCACGCTATCGACAGCTATAGCTCAACGGCCAGTGCGCCGGATTATGTATGTTGTATTTATGCCACGGCACCTTTTCTTAACGAGTCATTTCTTTCCCATGGGCTGAACAGTCTGCAGGCAGACCCCGCTATGCAATACGCCTTCTCAGTAACTACCTTTGGTTTTCCTGTTCAGCGTGCCATCCGCCTTGCGGGCAACGGTGTTGAACCCGTGGATGCCGGAAATATGAGCAAGCGTTCGCAGGATCTTGAAGAGTATTACCATGATGCAGGGCAATTTTACTGGGGCCGCAGAGAAGCCTGGCTGACGCGACAACCGGTGTTTGCAACCCACAGTATGCCAGTGGTTTTACCCCGCCATCTGGTACAGGACATTGATACTGAAGAAGACTGGACTCGCGCTGAACTGATGTACCTGGCTTATGTAAAGGGGGGAAGTGATGCATAACACCGGGTCTGTCAGAACAATTACTATTGGTGGCCGTGAAATTAGTCGCGATGCCGCGCCCTTTATCATCGCTGAATTAAGCGGTAATCACAGCCATTCGCTGGACACCGCAAGAGCCATGATTAAAGCGGCAGCCGAAAGTGGCGCACACGCGATTAAATTGCAAACTTACACCGCCGACAGCATGACCCTTGACGTTGAGGAAGCCGGTTTTGTAATCGAGGAAAAAGATAGCCTGTGGTACGGTGCCAGCCTGTACAGCTTATATCAGCAAGCAGCGACCCCCTACGAGTGGCACAGCGAACTGTTTGACTATGCTAAGTCGCTTGGCATGCTTGCTTTCAGTTCACCATTTGATGAAGCCGCAGTAGACTTTCTTGACGAACTGGATGTGCCCTGCTTCAAAATAGCCTCTTTTGAACTTACCGATATTCCATTGATAAGAAAAGCAGCGGGTAAAGGTAAACCACTGATAATGTCCACCGGTATGGCAAGTTTAAGCGAAATAGAACTCGCCGTGGATACCGCACGACACGCCGGTTGTGAAGATATCATACTGCTTAAATGTACCAGTACCTATCCGGCGGAGCCGGTTAATACCAACCTGACCACAATTCCTCATTTACGCAGTGCGTTTAATTGTGAAGTTGGTTTAAGTGACCATACCGGTGGCATTGGTGCGGCAGTCGCTTCGGTTGCTTTAGGTGCCAGTGTTATCGAAAAGCATTTTGTTCTTGACCGCAACGGTGGTGGTGTAGATGCGGCATTTTCGCTGGAACCGCAGGAATTAAGTACACTGGTTATTGAAACAGAGCGGGCCTGGCAAGCATTAGGCGAGGTGAAATATGGCGGTACGCTGGCTGAAGATAAAGCTAAACAATATCGCCGGTCCATTTATGTCAGCCGCGATATACAGCCTGGAGAAACATTAGCTCCGGATAACCTTAAGATTGTCCGTCCGGCCTTCGGTCTGGCACCGAAACACTGGGACGCTGTGTTGCACAAAAAAGCCACCCGCCATATTAAGAAAGGCACGGCACTGAGTTGGGAGCATATTGGCGAATGAGTTGTCTGGTTTTTTGCACGGGTGGCGGTCAAAACAGTGGTATTGGCCATGTCATGCGTTGCCAGGCTCTGGCTCAGGCCGCAGAAGAGCAGGTGCTGGAAAGCCTGTTTATTGTTAATGAAGCGGCGCGAAAATTTATACTACAGCGTCATGAGTGGTGCGGTGCTGTGCTGCTTGCGGCAGATACAGAGCAGGCGGTAACCAGTCAGGTGATCGCAGCAAGCGAAACGCGCAGAGCAGTTGCCATAGTAGTAGATGGCTACGATTTTAGTGAAGCTGTCTTAAAAACACTGAGCCAGGTAAATGTGCCCCTGGTGCTGTTAGACGATATTCGTCAACCCGGGCATCAGTATGCTGATATTATCAGTAATCCGGCCGGTGAGGTTTGGCAGCATGAATATCAACAGGCCAATGCCAAAGCCATGTTATGCCTTGGTCCACAGTACCGGTTATTGAGACGCGAGTTTAGCGTTACCGCAGCGTTACCGGTAAAGCATCGATTCAGTCTGACCATTAATATGGGCGGCAGTGATCCGGCAGGACTAACCTTACCGGTGCTCAGCGCGCTAAGCGAAGTTTTACCCGAGGCCCCCTTTCGCGTGGTTACCGGCCCGGGTTTCAACCCATCGGCCCTGGCCGAACTGAAAACGTTTATCACCGGCAGCGAAAGAGCTATTCAACATGTTCATAATTGTCAGGATATGGCCGATATCTGGGTTAATGCCCGTCTGGCGGTGGCTGCTGCCGGGGGAAGTCAGTTCGAACTGGTAGCGTGTCAGACCCCGTCGGTACTGATTACCGTGGCCGCTAACCAACGCCAGGCCAGTCAACAGGCTACCCGGGAAGGGTGGTGTCAGGTGGTCAGTGGTGGCCCGGGCATTGATATATCAGCGCTGGCTACTACCGTAAAAAAATTGTGGCAGGATGAAGCGCAGTTGACTGAGATGTCCAAAGCAGCTGAAGTATTCGCCATAACTGACGGTGCCTGGCAGCTGTTGGACGCCATTGGACAATGGCATGATAAATTTGCGGAGCCTTCATGATAAGTGATACGCCGGTAAATCACTTCAGATTAAAAGCTTATCAGGTTGAGCTTCATCCTATGGCACAGACGCATCAGGTACTAATGAGGTCATGGCGTAATCAGGATGAAATTCGCCAGCAAATGCTGTCTCAGGAATGTATTAGCGAAGAACAGCAGCAGTCATGGTTTAAAAGAACGCAGTATGATCCGAAACAATTGCATTGGGTAATTGAGTTTCGGGATACACCCATCGGTGCAACCAATGTGAAATCATTAGAGACCGGGAAAACCGTGCAACAATCAGCCGTTCTGGAACCCGGGCTGTATATCGGAGATGCCCGCTATCAGGGCAATATCGTTGCATTCGCGCCAACACTGGCAATGTATGATTTTTGTTTTGAACAGCTTGGTACGCAACTCTTCAGGGCCGTGGTGAAACACACCAATGATAAGGCCATGGCATACAATCGAAAGCTTGGTTACCAGCTAACCGAGTCGGGAGAATTATCTGTGTTAGAGCTTAATTATGAGCGATATCAGCAGTATACTGCTCCCATTAAACAGTTTTTGTCGCGCCCTCGCAAAGCAAAATAACGGAAGATATACAAGTGGACAATCTACAGACATTAAAACAGGCTTTTACTACTGCGTTGGGCATCGATGCCGCGGCAGTAACCGATGAGCTGACCTACAATACTATCCCGGAATGGGACTCCACAGCACATATGATCCTGGTTGCCGAACTGGAAAATGTGTTTGATGTAATGCTTGATACCGACGACATCATTGATATGAGCTCGGTAGCACAGGCTAAACTTATTTTGCAAAAGTACCATGTCAGCTTCGGATAGCCAGCCCTTTCATCAGACCTCAGTGCTTGTTACCGGAGTAACTGGCGGGATCGGCCATGCCCTGGTAAGTACTCTGGTTGACGCCGGTGCCACGGTATTTGGTGCTGCCCGCGGTAACAGTGGTCTGGAGGCTTTGCAAAGCCAGTTTGGCCGCCAGTTTCACCCGCTTTGTTACGATGTGACAGATGAAAGCGCAGTTAAAGAAGCCTTTCGTCAGTTGCAAAAACAGGTCTCCGACGGGCTTGCACCGCCGCTGTATGGGTTGGTAAATAATGCCGGTGTGATGCTGGAATCCCCCTTGTCGGTAACCAGCATGGATAAGCTGAAACAACAGCTTAATGTGAATTTCCTAGCCCCTTACCAGCATATGCAACTGGCCAGTCGATTAATGAGTCGGCTGCGCCGCGGTAGCATAGTCAATGTGGTTTCCCGAGGGGGGCAATCCGGTAGCAATGGAATGAGCGCCTATGCCGCCAGTAAAGCGGCGTTAGAGGGGGCTACTAAATCCCTGGCAAAAGAGTTAGCGCCGGTTGGGATCAGGGTTAACGCAGTGGCACCGGGGTTTATTGAAACGGCCCTGACGTCCCACTACGAAGGTGATGCCCGCCATCAGGTGCTTAATCGCATTGTACAGCGCCGGGCTGGAACACCGCAGGAGGTGGCAGAGGCGGTCGTTTATTTGTTATCCGCAAAATCCGCATACACAACTGGTCATGTACTGCCCGTTGACGGAATGTTTAGCCCATGAAACCGCTGGTTCCCTTTATTGAGATACATAAAAACAACAACGCGCCAGCATTACAAGAGGAAGGGCAAACGCTGAGTTATGCGCAACTTTATGAAGCGGTTCAGCAACGGGCTGCAGAGCTCCGGGAGCTATGCAACTGTGAGCGGGCGCTGGTTATTCTGCGGTTAACCAACAGTATCGACGGGGTGCTGAACCACCTTGCCGTTCAGTCGCTTAACTGGGTTGCACTGTTGCTTCACCCGGATACATCCGATGCGCAACTGGCAAGTTATCAGTCTCGGTATAGGCCTAATATCATTGTCAATCAAACCCAGTGGCTGGCGGTAACCGACCAACAGCACGAACTGCATGAACAGGTCAGGCTGCTGTTATCCACTTCCGGCAGCACCGGTACGGCCAAATGCGTGGCACTTTCGGCATGTAACCTGGAGGCTAACTGCAGCGCTATTCTTAGTTATTTACCGATCACTCAGCGAGACATCACCGTGTTAACCTTACCGCTGAGTTATTCCTATGGCTTATCTGTTTTGCATACTCACCTTGCTGCCGGTGCCCGGTTAGTCTTTACCAGTGCCAGTGTGTTTAACAAAGCATTCTGGTCACTGGTTAAAACCTTACCAGTGACATCCCTGGCTGGCGTACCATCGTTTTATGAAATGCTGTTAAAACTTCGTTTCACGCGGATGGATTTACCCTCATTGCGCTATTTTACCCAGGCCGGGGGCAGGCTTGACGTTTCCCAGGTCAGTCAACTGTCGGACTATGCGGCCACCCATGATAAGCGCTTTTTTGTGATGTACGGTCAAACCGAGGCAACCGCCCGAATGGCTTATGTTGAGCCTGACGTGCTTGCTCGCAAGCCTCATTGCATTGGCCGGGCAATTCCTGGCGGCGAGTTTTGTCTGAAAGATGAAAACGGCAATACCGTGACTACCACCAATACCACCGGAGAGCTATGTTATCGCGGTGCCAATGTGATGTTAGGATACGCCGAAACCGTAGCCGATCTTTGCGTGTTCAATCCCTTTGAATGGTTGCACACCGGTGACCTGGCAATGGTGGATAGCGATGGCGATTATACTATAACCGGCCGCCTGAAACGCATGCTGAAAGTTTTTGGCGAGAGAGTTAACCTGGACGCACTGGAGCAGCAGTTTGCTACTGCAGGCCTGGATGTCAGATGTTGTGGTGAGGACAACGGCCTCGTGATTGCCTGTAAAAAAGCAGAGCTGGCGGCAGTGGAAGCGTTCCAAAAAGACCATGTTGGTTTGCCCCGGGCGGGTGTTGCCCTGGTCCAAACAGAGCAATGGCCGTTATTGGTAAATGGTAAAATAGATTATTCGGCATTAACTGAATTGCCACGGGAGGCTGGAACATGACAACTCAAAGCTTGTCAGGCCGGTCACCACAAGAGCACTATGAAACGCTGTATTCGGCTTTGTTGGAAGCCGACATGTATAACATTGCACAAGCCGACAAAGAGGCTTTGCTGCTGCCATTATTCAAGCTGTTACATGACTGGCACCTTACACGAAGTGTTCACTACCATCGCTTATTCGGCCATACCGAGTCGCCGGAAGAAGCGCTGGCTGAATTGCCTTATTTAGCGGTGCGTTTGTTTAAACAACTGGCGCTTAAAAGCATATCCGAAGATCAGCTGTTTCGCGTACTACAATCCTCGGGTACCACCGCGCAGGTGCCTGCCCGGGTATTTTTAGATAAAGACACCAGCGCGCGACAGAGCAAGGCACTGGTGAGAATAATGCAGCACTTTATTGGTAAACAGCGCCTGCCGATGCTGATTATTGACAGTCCAGCGGTAATGGATAAAAGTGAATTTTCTGCCCGGGCCGCCGGTATTCAGGGCATGGCCTTTTTTGGCCGAAAACCGGTTTATGCGCTGAACAATGATATGTCGTTGAACGAAGAAGCGATTTGCGCATTTGCTAAACAACACAATAATACGCCGGTGTTATTGTTTGGTTTTACCTTTATGGTCTGGCTGCACTTTGTGAAGGCGTTGCAACGCCGCAATTTAAAAATTGCCTTGCCAAAGGGAGTTCTGGTGCACAGTGGAGGCTGGAAAAAACTCAGCGAACAGCAAGTTGATAATTCTACGTTTAAACAAACGCTCAAATCACTCTGTGGGCTGAGTCATATTTATAATTTTTATGGCATGGCGGAACAGGTTGGGAGTGTATTTGTTGAGTGTGAGGCGGGCCATCTGCACGCGCCGTTACTGGCTGATATCGTTATTCGCGATCCTATCAGCTTAGCCCCGTTGCCAATCGGTAAGGTGGGCTTAATTCAGGTGCTATCTGTTATTCCTACCAGTTATCCCGGCCACAGTATTCTTACCGAAGACAAAGGGCAGGTGCTTGGTGTGGATGATTGTTCCTGTGGGCGCAAAGGGCAGTATTTTGCGGTACTGGGGCGGTTGCCAAAAACCGAGATCCGTGGCTGTAGTGATACCGGAGATAAAGCGTGAAGGTTGATTGGTTAAAACAGGCCGGCGCAGAATCTGTTAGCTTGGCGGCATTGCCGGCATTACAAGCACCGTTACAGCGCCCTGCTGCGTCGATAACAGCCGCTTTTACCCAAAAGCTAAGCGAAGCACTGATGCGCACTCCTCAGTGCCGTGCCTTTGATGAACTTATAGCGCTGGGGTTTTGGTTACGCAAGAGCAATCTGCAGGCCTACATGCAGGATATCGATGGGATGGCAAAACCGTTGGGGTTAGTTGTGCACTACACGCCAGCGAACGTGGATACCATGTTTATGTACAGTTGGGTTTGCTCATTGTTAGCCGGCAACAGCAATATAGTGCGTATTTCTACCAAGGGCAGTGCCTTGCAAAGCACTTTGCTGGACACTTTGTTGCGGATCCTTAATGAACCCGAGTTTTCGGCACTTGAGCAGGCAAACCAGTTTATTCAGTTTGATCATCAACAGGTGAGCGGCGAGGCGTTGAGTTTGTGCGCGGATGCCCGCATTCTGTGGGGCGGCGATGCCAGTGTTAATCGGATCCGGGCCTTGCCGGTTAAGCCCCGGTGCAGGGATATCAGTTTCGCTGACCGCCACTCTGTATGTGCTATCAATGGCGACGCCGTGACTGCAGCAGATGATACTACCCTGAAACGCCTGGCAGAAGGTCTGTGGCGGGATATAAACCCGTTTTTACAGCAAGCCTGTTCTTCGCCGCGCGCACTGGTTTGGCTGGGGAGTCAGGCTGATAAACAGCGTTTTTTCTGCCTGCTTGCCCAGTGGCAGGGAACTCAGCCGGTACTGGAAAACCTGCGCAACGAGCAACTGGCATTTGGCCAGTGGCTGGTGGCTACAGGCCAGGCTTCTGCGCTGCAGCAGTATGGCAGGTTATGTATTCCTGAAATGGCCGCTGGCCAGCCATTGGTTGCACCGGAGCACCCCGGCCAGTGGATTTTACCGGTACATTCTCTGCCCGGATTGCCTGATTTAAGCCGCTTAATTACAGCTAAATTGCAAACCCTGAGTTATTGGGGGCTGGAGAAAGAGACTCTGGTTAAGTTTTTGGCTGAGCCGTCGATAACAGGGGTGGACAGGGCTGTCCCGGTAGGCCAGGCACTGGATTTTTCGCCGTTTTGGGATGGATATGATTTAATCGCCGAGTTAACCCGGCAGGTAAGAGTACATTAACGATGACTGAACTACTCCATGTGAGTTTTTATCAGATAATCCTGTTTGCGTTTTCCTGTCTGTTACTGACGATGAATAAACGTGTCCGGGCGCGGCGCGGCGCACTTAGCAGTGTATTAAACCTTAACGATATCAAAATTCTCTGGTTTGTATCCGCAGCAAGCGCAGTGGTGGCTGTTTTCCTGCCCGGGCTGTTTTCCGTGGTCGCAGCTGGTCTGGCGTTGTATGGCACGCTGGTCTGGTTAGACGCACTGTTATTTGTTCAGTACCGTATTGAGGTCAATCGTCAGACCATTGCCTGGTGTTTTACCGGCGCCAAAGGCCTGCAAAAAGGCTTGCCTCATTTGTTTGAGATAATCCGCGCGACCCCTGGCATTATGGCAATTCCTGTACTTTGGTATCTGACGTTGTTGGTGGTGCATATCGAGTTGCCGGAGGTTGTTGTCGGTAACTGGTCTGGTTATCTGGCTGCCGCCGTTTTCGCCGGCCTGGTGCTGGTTATTCTGGCCGCCAGAACCGGCCACTGGCAGAGTGCGTTTTTTACCGCCCCAAGCCTGCTTGGTAATATTATCGCCACTGATAACTTTGTCAGTAATGATTCTTTAACCATTGATGAAAAACACCGGATTTTTGTTAAACCTAACATTGCTGATTCGGTGCGATCACCGTTGTTTGGTCAGTGTCAACGGGCCAATGTGATACTGATCACCATGGAGTCACTGGGGAATTACCTGCAAAGCCCGGTTAATCCTGACGGGATCCGGTCAAAAATTGCCAGCCGCTTCAGACACCACAGTTGGGTCAGTGAGCAGCATTACTGTTTGTGCCCTAATACCACGGTCTCGACTAATCAGATGTATAGCGGCGCGTATTCAAATAACCCCTATAATAAAGAGGATAGCTTGTATCCGGGGGTAGCTCCAAAACACCTTAAAACCCTTAAGCAACAAGGGTATAAAACCTTCTTTCTGGATAGTGCGGATACCGGCCTGTATGACTATCACAAATTGCTAAAACGGATCGGATTTGACCGTGTATGGGGAAGTAAGGATTTAAACGGTAATGGCCTGAAAGCCGATTACCGGCTGCTAAATGCGCTGGATGATCTGGTTCACGACATCGGTGATGAGCCGTTTTTCCTGCATATCATCAATGATCAGACTCACATGCCTTACGAAGTGGTGGATAGTGAAACCTATTGCCGGCATACCGGCACAGATGCCCGTTCTGTGTATATGAATGCCGCCGAAGAAGCTGACGCTGTGATAGACCGGTTTTTAAATCGCCTGGCCGAGAAAATTGACTTAAATAACACTATTTTAATGTTTACCGGCGATCACGGTGAGTCCTTTGGTGAGTTCGGTTATAGTTTTCACAGTAACTCGGTGATTTTGCCGCAGATGCATGTGCCTTTTATGCTTCATCACCCTAACCTGACGGCCCGAACTATCAGCCACTCCAGTCATTTTGACATTTTTCCGACAATTTTTGACTTGTTGGGTGTTGAGGTCAGTTATCCGTTTATTGGCCATACATTAGGCACCGATGAACGGCCTTATGCTTACCTGTTCCACTCGGCAACTCTAAAGGGGAATACCCCCGCTAACTTTGGCTTTTTACTCGACGGTGAGCTGTATTGGGTAGACCGCCTGTTTAACCAGGTCAAACATGTGCAGAATAATCAGTGCCGCCCGGTAACGTCCAAAGACCAGCGTGAATACATTTGTTCATTGCTATATCAGATGCTTAAACAGCGGGCCATTATGGTATGACTAAGCAAAGTCACCACCCCGGTCTGTGTTCGTCTGTTATTCACCTGGCAATGTGTGTGGATGATAACTACTGCTGCCATCTGGCCGCCTTACTGGCAAGTATCAAGCACTATAACCCCGAACAGAAAGTGTGCTGTCATATACTGCATGATGGTTTGTCCGACGCCAACTGTCAGGCCTTAGAGGCGATGACCAACGAGCACTTTAGTCTGCTGTTTTATGCAGTGAGTTCAGCGCTGCCGGACCAGTTGTCATTAAGCGAACGCTATCGCGAAAGAGTATCCTGCATCACCTACTTTCGCTTTTTGCTACCGCAGGTACTCGATACCGGTATCACCAGGGTTATATATCTGGATGTCGACATGCTGGTTGCCGGGGATTTGTTGCCGTTATGGCAAATGCCACTGCAGGAAAAAGCGCTTGGGGCGGTAAGGGATGGTGCGCTGACCGCGCAAAAACGCTGGCAGACTCTCGGTTATGAAACGCCACAATATGTGAATGCAGGGATGCTGATATTTAATTTACCGGTATGGCGCAAAGCCGGACTCGCTGAGCAGATCCTGGCCACGGGCGGCACGGAACGGAATTGGGAATATAATGATCAGGATATTTTAAACGTGGTTTTACATCAGCAGATGTTATTGGTTGATAACCGTTATAATACTCAGTCTTACCACTTTCAGCAGGGAATTGCGGTCAGTGATCCGCATATTGTTCATTTCACCGGGGCAGAAAAGCCCTGGCATATTAGCGCGCAGCATCCTTATCAATGGTTGTATGTGGGAATGCGAAACACTACCGTTTATGCAACTGAGACACTGGATTTATACCTCGATGCCGGCGATAAAAAGCTGCTGGATAAAGCCATGGCGATGATTAAACCCGGTCAGCGGGTAATCATTATGGGCGCCGGACAGAAGGGGCGTCGCTTGTACCATGGGCTTATGCGCTACGTTGATGGGGTGGAAGTCGCAGGGTTTGTCGATAAGCAAATCAGCGGTTATTATCAGGGCGTGGCGATAGCAAAGGAGGTGGGACAGTTCGAATTTGATAAAGTGCTGATCGCCTCTGTCGCTTTCGAGCAGGAAATAGCCCAACAACTTAACCGCTGTGGAGTGACGCTGACAGCTATTATTAATTTTTCACAGGAGTCGCAAGCGTGTGCGGTATAGCCGGTATTGTGGATTTATCACAAGGTACTACACCGCAGTATCTTGCTAACGCTGCCCGCACTATGGCGGCGGCCATGACCCATCGGGGCTCGGACGACAGTGGCGTGTGGGTATCTCCTGATAACCGTTGCGCGCTGGCACATCAGCGTCTGAGTATTATTGATACCTCAGCGGCCGGCCATCAGCCTTACGTTGCCGATCCGGAAGTCGGCTTAACCTACAATGGCGAAATTTATAACTATCTGGAGCTGAGGTCACTGTTAACCGCACGCGGGATGACTTTTGCAAGTCAGTCAGATACCGAAGTATTGTATCAGGGGTTATCCGGAATGGGCGCCGAGTTTATTACCTATCTGGATGGCATGTTTGCCTTTGCCCGCTATGATACTTCGCGCCGGGAATTGTTACTGGGGCGCGATCCATTTGGCGAAAAACCACTTTATTACGCACTGAATAATGGCTGTCTGATATTTGCCTCGGAATTAACCGCGCTAACCGCATTAAGCGATTTCAGCATGGATATCAGCGCTGGCACCATTGCAACGTATCTCACATTTCAGAACCCACCGGCACCACTGACGATAGCCTCGAATATTCGAAAGTTACGCCCCGGGCACTATTTGCGAGTTAACCACATCAGCGATTTATACCAGCAAACACGCTATTTTAGTTTCCGAACGGCGACAAACAGCCGGTCAGATGGCACGGGAAGAGTAGCTGAAGAAAGGGTGAATGAGCTGGAGTCGGTGCTCACCGAGTCAGTCGAGAGACGCCTGCGGGCCGATGTTTCTCTTGGCGCCTTTTTGTCGGGGGGAATAGATTCGTCAACCACAGTCAGTTTGATTGTCAATCAGTTTGGCCGTCAGGTAGACACTTATTCAGTGGGCTTTTCCGACGTGCCAGCCAGTGAGCATCTGGAAGCTCGTCAAATCTCACAATGTTTGGGTACCCGCCATCACGAACTCTTTGTCAGCAATGACGATTTTAGCGGCTTTATAGATAAGCTGGCGCTAATGGATGAACCCAATGCTGATCACAGCTGCCTGCCAACCTATATGGTAGCCAAACTGGCTGCTCAGGATCATAAAGTCTGCTTAACCGGAGACGGGGGAGACGAGTTGTTTGGCGGTTATGATAGGGATTTTGGGGTATTGCATCATGCCGAAAAAAACAAGCATAAAATCCCAACCAGAGACTGGCATGTAGGCAAAGAGTATATGACCCGGCGAGTGCTGGTTTATGATAAAGCCTGTCTGCATAAACTCTTTGGTAAACCGGTTTATCGCGCCGATGATCTGATGCTCGGTTTTCAGCGCCAGTTAGATCTTAACCCGGAGCCGGTGGTAAATCGTTTGCGCGAACTGGATATCGAAATGTACTTACCGGTAGTGTTGGCTAAGGTTGACAGAATGAGTATGCAGCACTCGCTGGAAACCCGAACGCCGTTTTTATCTGCGGATGTTGCCCGTTTTTGCAGTTCGTTGAGCCAACAGGAAATGCACGATACGCATCAGGGCAAAAAGATTCTGATTGAATTACTGGCCAGGCATATTCCCCGATCGTTGATCCAAAAGAAGAAAAAAGGTTTTGGTATCAGTCCATTAGAAAGCAGCGTGAAAGCCAGTTTGTTAGCCCGCTTTAAAGATGAGATCAGTGCCAATGATTGCCGGCTGGGGCAGTTCATCGATTTACCACAGTTACGTCAGTTCGCCGCAAATGAGCTGCCGCATCTGGGTTTTTACCATACCTGGACGTTATTGCTTCTCGAGCAATGGTTAAAGCAACATCGCTATAATGTGACCTGCGAATGATTGACTACGATATAGCCTTACAACAAGCGCTGGTGAATGGCGAGAAGCGGGCGATTGCATGGGGAAATTCTGCCGACGCTGCGCTACAAATTGTTAAAGCACCTTATCGCTTTGAAATGCTCATTGATGGCCTGGCTGACCCGCATTATAACGGCAGTGAGATTGCTGGTGTGCCGATAAAAGGCAGCGCAGCACTCGACGGTATTGATCCTCCGGATGTGGTGATTATTGTATTTGCTGATGCCAAACTTTTTGGTGCTGAGATTTTACAGCAGCTCACCGAACTGGGTTTTGACCAGGTTAGCTTACCCTACAGTGTCTGGTATCATCAGTCTGTTGAAAGCAGTATGGCTGCTTTATCGCCGTTATTTGCCATACCACCCCAACCGTTAAGGACTGAAACCAAAAAAGCCAGCTTATTAATTCACAAGCTGGTTCGAGGCGGCGCCGAGTATCAGATATGTCTGCTGGCCATTGGCTTGTGTCGCATAGGTTATGAGGTCGAATTGATCAGTTATGCGGCCACGGTGAAAGAATGTGAAGTGTGGGAAACCGAACTTCTGCAAGCGGGCGTTAAGCGCACTATACTGCCTTATTGTCGCGATTGTGCTGCCCAGTACCTGACCCATAGCGAGCAAATTGACAAGCCGGTACTCGGCGTGTTGTCTGGCGCCGGTTACCATATTTATCATCAGTTAAGCGCTCACTTAGAACAGGTGAATCCTTCGCTGGTAGTGGGGTATCTGGATGATGCTAACATTCTGGTGAGTCTGGCAGCATTGAAAGCCGGCGTGCCGCGCATAGTGCTGAGCGGTCGCAACGCAGCACCAGTGCATTTTCCTGCTCTGAATACCCAGGCACTGTCAAAAGTAGCCATGCGCGCTATCTATCAGTCTCTGGCAGATTTACCTCAGTGTCGGATTACCAATAACAGTGTCAGGGGAGCGCGCTCCTATGAAGACTGGTTGGAAATTGAGGAAAACAGCATTGGCGTTATTACTAACGCTGTGCATGATTTTGGGCAGCCAAAAGTGGACATTCGCCAACGCCACAAAATTGGCAACAACACGCCTCTTATCATTGGTGTGATGCGGTTATCCGAAGAAAAACGCCCGTCTTTATGGCTGGAGTCGGTTGCTCGTTTACTGACCAGAGTGGCCGGAACCGCAATGCTGATTGGTGACGGTGGGCTAAGAGCAGAGTTGCAACAACAGGCTGATAGCCTTGGTATAGGGCCGGACAGGCTGATATTCGCGGGTGTTGTGTCTAACGTGCCGGATTATATGCAACAGGCAGATTTGTTAATCCATACGCCACGGGAAGAAGGGACGCCAAATGTGATCATTGAAGCCCTCCATTACCAGTTACCGTTAGTCACCACGCCTGCCGGAGCCATTGAATCTATGTTGCCACACACATTGCACGAGATGTGCATGGCCAGTAACGCGACTGCGGATGAAATAGCGGAAAAAGGCGCTGCGTTATTGAATAATCAAGCCTTCTACCTTAGCCAAACCCGTGATATTACAGTTGGCAGCAGCCCGCAAGAGCTGGCAATACAAACATGTGAAACGGCTGTGGCCTGAATACTTGCCAGGCTAAACCATTTCGCCGGCGGGCCGATAACCCTGGTTGCAGCGGGCAATTAACCAGCATCAGATCCTGATAACAAGATTTAACTAAGAGGTTTGTATGGATATTACTTTTGGCTTTGGGGAAAACTGGCAACGATTCCTGAACGAGGAATTTACCGAAGAACGACTCCGAATAGCAAAAGAACATCTGCTTTATGTTCTGTATCAGGATAGCTTACAGGGCAGTACCTTTTTAGATATAGGCTGTGGGAGTGGTATTCATTCATTAGCTGCATATTTGAGCGGGGCCAAATCCATCGTGAGTCTGGATGTTGATGCCAACTCGGTGGCAGCGACCAGAAAAATGTGGCAGCTTGCCGGCGAACCAGAACACTGGCAAGTGATTGAGGGGTCGGTACTTGATGAGTCTTTTATGGCCGGTTTAGGCACCTTCGATATCGTTTATTCCTGGGGCGTTTTACACCACACCGGCAATATGTGGCAGGCAATTAAAAATGCCACCTTACCGATGCATGCGGCCAGTGTGCTGTACATCGCACTGTATGCTGATGAGGTGTATCACAATCCGTCACCGCAATACTGGCTGGACCTGAAAAAGCGCTACAATCTGGCCGATGCCGATGAAAAAGAACAAATGGAGTGCGAATATGTATGGGAGTATTTGCTCAGGCCCATTGCCGAACGTGGACGTAATCCACTGTTACATATAAAAAATTATAAACAAACCCGGGGCATGGAGTTCTGGACCGATGTCAGGGACTGGCTGGGAGGCTATCCAATGGAGTTCGCCAAGACCCGGGATATGCTGGATGCTCAACAGTCATTGGGCCTGCACTTGCTGGACATTCACTCCGGAATTGGTAATACCGAATTTGTTTTCCGTCAGCAACAGGGCACAACCTATCTTGACTATTTGTTCAATGGCTGCGAAATTGTGCCGGTAACGGCAGCCATCCGCCACCATAGCGGGCATTGCTATGAATTTGATTTGCCTGAATATACAGAGTTGGCCGATACTGACGGTTTGCATCGAAAATCCAGGGTGCTGTTGCTTGAAGATGGTCAGCTGGTAGGGTTCCCCCACGCAAAATTTGATTCTATCGGCAGTATGGGCGAAGGGCGTTACGCGCACTGGAAAGACAAGGTTTTGTTTTCTGCTTCGGATAATACCGATCCCCGCACCAATGGTCGTAAGTATGCACTACGCTTGCCTGTATCAGGGTGAATTTCAGTTAAGCTAAAGAAATATGGCGCTGCGCCGATAGATGAAATATCCGGTTGTCCGACGATACTTCAGTCAGGAGTGCCTGACAGCACAACCGGGCAATAAGCCAGGGTTAAGCGTTGCTACGGGTGAAACGCGTAATCCGGCGAGTGTTTATTCAGGATGTCACTATGCAAGCAAAACCTATTATTATTCTGGCCGCACAGCGAACCGGGACCACGTCTTTAAATAAGGCGTTGGACAGTAGTGGCCGGTTTACTACCTTTTATGAGGTGTTTCTGGACTCTGAGGCCCATCAAAATCATCCTGCAAACTATTTTTACTGGCTGAAAAACGTCTGTACATTGGTGTCAAATCACAATGCCGATGCGGTTCAGCTGCTGCCCGAATATTTGCGCTACCTCGCCTCGCTGGCCAAAAGTGAGGTGTTTTTCCTGGATATTAAATACTCGCAGTTCCGCCATTTTGCTGAACGCTTTGACGTTGCTTTGGAGCAACTGGGTGTGTGTCTCCAGGCATTGCAAATTCCGGTTATTCATTTATACCGGCAGAATGCATTCGCCCGATATCTGTCTAATCTCCTGATGCTGAAAGTCAAAAAGCACTATTATCAGGCCGGTGACAAAGTGGAATACCAGTCCGGACTAACGGTCCCCCCCGAAAAGGCCGCTCAAAATCTTCGGGAATATGCCTTGCAGGTTAGCTGTATTAATGACTTTTTTGCTGCTTACCCGTTGTTTATTCCACAGGTTTATGAAGATCTGTTTGAGGGAGTAAACATTACTGCAAGTTTTCTGGAATCGCTGTCCGGTGTCTCTGGTCAGGCGATACCGCCATTACAAACTGAATACATTAAAACCCCGGTGGATTACGCACAATTGATAGCCAATAAAGACGAATTATTAGGTTACTTTGAAGCGTCTGAATATCGCCATCAGGTTTATGAAATTGTTGGACATTGTTAGGAATTAATATGAATTTTCCGCCAGATTATACCGAATCAGAAAAAGCGTTAATCAGTTACGTCAAGCCTTATACAATGACCAGCGTGTATAAGCTAAAGGCTTTGATTGATGCGGTTACCTACATTCACGCCCGGAAGATTCCAGGGGATTTCGTGGAATGCGGCGTATGGAAAGGGGGGTCAGTCATGGCGATGATAAAAACCCTTGAATTATGCTTAGCTCAGCCGCGAAAAATCTGGTTATTTGATACCTTTGAAGGCATGCCGCCACCGTCGCCAAAAGACACTGCTCTGGATGGCCATGACGTAAACGAGTTTTTTGCAAAAACGCAAATCGACGAAACCAGTTCCGACTGGTGCCGCTCGCCCCTAGACGAGGTAAAACAAAACGTTGCCCTGACCGGGTACGACCCACAGCACCTGAATTTTGTAAAAGGTGATGTTTGTAAGACACTGCAGGGCGACAAACCCGAAAGTATCGCATTATTACGACTCGACACTGACTGGTATGAATCCACCAAAGCGGAGTTGGAGAATCTGTTTCCCAGATTGCAAACCGGTGGCATTCTGATTATCGACGACTACGGCTATTGGGAAGGCCAGAAAGAGGCTGTTGATGAGTATTTCAGCACTGTCGCTGAGCCTGTTTTCCTTGGCCGGGTTGATTCACCTTGTCGGATAGCAGTGAAAATCTAATATGAATTATCCGGGCATTTTAGTTTTTATTGCGTCTCAGCGCACCGGTACCTCTGCGTTTCACCGGGCGCTGCGTCTTACCGGGCAGTTTGCGGCGTGTTATGAAGTCTTTTATCCGGTAACCGACGCTACCGTAGTACCCAAGGGCGTCGACGCAGCGGTTTTTTTTGGCGCGAATTTTCATCGCTGGTATGCCGCTTATCCGAACAAACAATCACACTGGCAACAGGTTCTTGGGGACTTTTTTGGTTACCTTTGCGGGCAATTTACATCCCGTTATGTATCGCTGGATTTCAAATACGGACAGATTGAAAAGCTGGAGGCGTTACTTAATGCTCCTGCCGGGGCGTTGGTTGAGTTTTTAAACCACAATGCCATTCCGGTAATTCATATTACGCGGCAAAATGCGTTTAAACGATATTTGTCCAACCAACTGATCAATATGAAATATAAACCCTCTTACACTCAGGAGGATAACCACAACATACATGCCAGCTTAACCATTGATACCAGCAAGTGCATGCAGGATATCCAGGCGTATCAGCAAAAAGTGGCAATTTACCGCGAAGCATTACAAGGCAAGCCAGAAGGGCTCGAAGTAAGCTATGAAAGCTTGTTTTGCAATGGCAAGGTAAACCATGAGGTGGTTGACTTTATTAACCGGCATCTGAATGCAGAATTTGCTTCAGTCGCGACAGATAATATTCCCACACCGGTGAGTTATGCTGCGTGTGTAGCAAATAAACACGAGATAAAAAAATCTGAACTTTATGCACGCTTCGGAGCGATGATTGATAGCGTCATAAATTATGAAGACCGAGGTAGGCTATGAAAGAAATTATGAATGACCTGTATATGGAAGGGCAGTTAGACGTTGAAATTGCGCCGGTGCTCCAGCGTATGCAGAACCGGATCATGAAACAAACCACGTATCATGGTGTGATAACCCATAAACAACCCCTCGATTTTTGGGTTTATCAGGAAATGATTTATGAGTTAAAACCTGATGTGATTATTGAAATCGGTAATTGTCGGGGGGGCAGTACTCTGGCCCTGGCCCATCAGCAGGACCTGATGGATCATGGCCGCATCATTGCTATCGACATCGATCACTCGTTGTTGCACGAAAAAGCCCGGGCTCACCCTCGAATTGAGTGGATAGAAGACTGTGCTGTTGCCGGTTTCGACAAGGTAAAGAAAAAAATTAAAAAGACCGACACCGTGCTGGTTATCGAAGACAGCGCACATACCTACAAACACACGCTAAAGTGTTTACGACTGTACTCTGAACTCATCAAAGTCGGTGGATATATGATCATCGAAGATGGCATTGGCCGCCACGGTCTGCGCTTTGGCGAGAGCCCCGGTCCGTTTGAGGCAACCACGCAGTTTTTAACCGAGAATAAAAACTTTGTTGCCGATCGGGATAAAGAATCTTTCTTTATAACCTGGAACCCACAAGGGTATCTTAAACGGATCTCTTAATCCTATGGACGAAATCATGCAACGGCAACATAAGCCTGACTTCCTTGGTATTGGGTTGCATAAGGGCGGTACCACCTGGTTGTTCCAACAATTGAAACAACATCAGGATATCTGGCTGCCGCCAATGAAAGAACTGCATTATTTCGACCGGGATAAAGCCTATGCCAGCCCGAATTTTCTGGCCGAATCATCCCCGCTTAAACGGAGTCTCTCCGACGTAGAAGGGAAAATGCGGGTAGCTTATGAACATCTTCAGCGGAACCGTGAGCGGGGCAATCTGCAGGCTGCCCGGTGGTGGTATAAATTTCTTGTCGGGCGCTGCTCTGATAATTGGTATCGTTCACTGTTTGCAGAGGCCGGGAGCAAAGTCTGCGGAGAAATCACGCCAGCTTATTCGATTCTTAATAAACAATCCCTGCTGGAAATAAAACAGCTGAATCCGGATATTAAAATCATTCTGATGCTACGAAACCCGGTTGAGCGGGCGTGGTCGGCGGTTAAATTTAATTTTCTGAATTTAAAGGTTGGGGGAGACATTTCCTCAGTAAGTGATATCCGCCAGTGTCTGGATGACCCAGGAATGGTTGCCCGCGGCAATGTTAGCGACATTATCGAGCGCTATCAGAGTGTATTCAAAGGTAATTTTCTGGTTTGTTTTTATGACGCAATAAAACAAAACCCAAATGTCTTACTCAGTGAAATCTGCGGGTTTCTCGGCGTGGAGCCAGACCGATTTAAAGAAAATATCGCCAGTAAAAGGGTTAATGCGTCACCCCAGGCACCAATGCCTGCCGAAGTTAAAACCTATCTTACGGATTGCTACGTTGATATGCTCGCCGAACTGGATAAAACCTATGCTGGCTACTTTCATCACTGGTACTGCAAAGTTACTGGTCAGCCTGCCAGTCCGGCCGGGCCTGTACAAGCATCACTAAGATTATAACAAGGTCTCAATTTATATACCTTTAACACGAACTTCCAGAGCTGTAGCTGTGCTTACTGATTGCTTTTTGTGCTATACTCAAAGGCGAGGTGAAAGGTATGATTAATTTTAATATAAGCACAGAAAAGCCGCAGTCGTTACTGGAGCAAATTCAGCAGCGTCAGGATAAACTGTCGGAAAAGCTGGCCTCAGGCAAGCAAATCAACAGTGCTGCAGATGGCGCTGCCGCGCAGCAAATTATCGACCGGTTGACGTCTGAAGTCGAAGGTGGCCGTCAGGCTGTGAACAATGCCTACGATGGTATCTCGCTGGCTCAGGTAGCTGAAAGCGGGCTGGAAGGCATAAACAACGACGTTAACCGTATTCGTGAGTTAACGCTGCAATCAGGCAGCGGTATTCTCAATGACGCCGATCGTCAGGCTATCCAGTCAGAAATATCGCAACTGCAGCAGAATATTTCCCAGACCATTGAACAAACGGAGTTCGCGGGTAAGCCCCTGTTGTCGGATAACGGCTCAATTGATTTTCAGGTAGGCAGTCAGGCGGGTCAGCAAATTAGTGTAGGCACCCGTGATATTGGCAGCGAGTTATCAGACGTTCTCTCAGTCGACATCACCTCACAGTCACTGGAAGATTCACTGGCTGCTGCTGATGCCGCTATCGAAACTGTAGGCGGCGCGCGTGGCGATTTAGGCGCGGTGCAAAACCAGTTCGCCGCCACTGCGCGTAACCTTACCGAAACCAATGTGAATCAGGCCGCTGCTCGAAGCCGAATTCAGGATACGGATTATGCACAGGCCAGTTCTCAGCAAGCCGCCAACGACGTGCAAAATCAGGCGGCACTGACTGTTCAGGCGCAGGCCAATCAGCAGCAGGGTCAGGTACTGAGTTTGCTGAATAACTAAATTGCACAAATTTAACACAAAGGCAGGATTACCTGCCTTTTTTATTGCTAATAATCCGTTTTTTTCATTGCGATTCACATTGTTACCGCTACAATTGCCAAAGCGCTCTATACCAAATTGCATGCTTATTTATGCAAGCTGGTATTATCAACCCTTGGTTTCGGCCGCCAGGCTGTATTGCTGCCAAATCATACAATGTTTACCAACCCGGATGCTGGAAATGTTGATGATTATAAAAATTGTGTCCGATTTTTGACAGTCGCACACACAAAACCGTGGTTTGGTATAAACTAGTAAATATAACAATAGCGTTTGGGGACTGAATGAAGGATATATTGCTTGTTAGTGATAACAATGCATTAAAACAAAATCTGCACACGATCCTGACATTTTTAGGGGAACCGTGTGTTTCACTTTCGGTGTCTGAAGCGCAATCGTTGCTGGAAAACAAATCACCGGTTGCGGTGATCATTGATGTTGAAACCGGCATTGATGCCCTGACGTTAGTCAAAAATTATCCTCGGCATCCGTTTGTAGCCATTAATATGGCCGACCAGCCAGGTGTTAACGTAGGCAATTTGGTAGGGCATATTACTCTGCCTATTACTTATCCTTCACTGACTCAGGCCATTCACCGTTGCCAGGAATATATTCGCAGCCACCCCG
This sequence comes from Alteromonadaceae bacterium, assembly GCA_002691625.1. Classification (GTDB taxonomy): domain Bacteria; phylum Pseudomonadota; class Gammaproteobacteria; order Enterobacterales; family Alteromonadaceae; genus Alteromonas. The sequence goes on along the minus strand of NZIK01000099.1, from coordinate 22,977 downwards.
TGCGTAACGGCGTAGTACCCACCAAAACCCGGTTATTCCGCAGCCTGGTGGGTAAAAGCGAGCAAATTCAGGGGGTCCGTCGCCTGGTGGAACAGGTTGCGCCAACCGAAGCTACGGTGCTTATTCTGGGCGAGTCGGGGACTGGTAAAGAAGTGGTCGCGCGTAATGTACATTTCCTGTCGGAACGCGGGGATGGCCCGTTTATTCCGGTAAACTGCGGTGCTATTCCTGGTGAATTGCTGGAAAGTGAGTTGTTTGGTCACGAAAAGGGGGCGTTTACCGGCGCTATCAGTGCTCGTAAAGGCCGTTTTGAGCTGGCCGAAGGCGGCACATTATTTCTCGATGAAATTGGCGATATGCCACTGCAGATGCAGGTAAAATTACTGCGCGTTCTGCAGGAAAGAATGTTTGAAAGAGTCGGTGGTAACCGGCCTATACAGTGCGATGTGCGAATCATTGCTGCAACTCACCGCGATCTGGAAAAGATGATTGCCGATGATAAGTTCCGCGAAGATTTATATTACCGTCTGAATGTGTTCCCTATTGACAGTCCGGCCCTGCGTGAACGCCGAGAGGATATCCCGTTACTGTTGCAGGAGTTGATCAGCCGCATTCAGGGGGATGGTGTTGACCCGGTGAAATTTACCGAGCGTGCTATCAGTTCGCTGATGGAACACCCCTGGTCGGGCAATGTCCGCGAATTGTCTAATCTGGTGGAACGGCTGATGATCCTCTATCCAGGCCAGATTGTCGATGTGCAGGATCTGCCGCAAAAATATCAGTATGGTGATATGGAGCGCTTCGAGCCGGATTACCCGGAAGAAGTGCTTGAGCGGGATGCCTTCAATGAACTCTTTGCCGAGTCGGCCGGGAACGATGATGATACATCTGAGCCTGAACCGGCTATCAACGGATATTTACCGGATGAAGGGGTAAACCTCAAAGAGTATCTCTCGGAGCTGGAGATTAATCTTATCCAGCAAGCCCTCGATCAGCAGGAGTGGGTTGTTGCCCGGGCTGCCGATAAGCTGGGAATGCGCCGAACCACCCTGGTTGAGAAGATGCGCAAGTACAATATTCAGCGTGACTAACACCGCGGGCCTGAGTAAGAGTTAACCATTCGGTTAGCTCCATCTCTGTAGGTCAGCGCCGATAACCTCCATTTGTCATTATATTGACAGCGAAGATTTCGTCAGAAATTACTTATCTTATTGAAATATAACACCTAAATTTCTGGCACGACTAATGCTAATTCCTTAGCAGTCCAACAAGTGTCTGCAAATTGACGAGGAATGTATGGCATTAAATAGTCGTGTTGCCAATACCGTAGAAGAAGTATCGATAAAGCCGGGGAAAAGCCGTCAGGCCGCGGCCGATTTATCGCTGGTACGCGAAACTGCTCAATCACAGCAGCAGGAACTCGACTCCTTACGACAACAAGCGTCCCGCCTTAACCACCTGTTACAGGTTATGCCTGCCGGGGTTATCGTGCTGGATGGCAAAGGGTATGTCCAGCAAGCTAATGAGCAAGCCTCTCTGCTACTTGGCGAGCCGCTCGAAGGTGAGCTGTGGCGAACCATTATTGCCCGCTCTTTTAAACCCCGCGCCGATGATGGTCACGAAGTGTCGTTGTTCGACGGGCGTCGGGTTAAACTGTCTATTACGCCGCTGGTGAATGAACCAGGGCAACTTATCGTGCTTACCGATCTGACGGAAACCCGCCAGTTACAAGCACGTCTGAGTCACCTGCAGCGCTTGTCCTCACTGGGCAAAATGGTAGCTTCTCTGGCCCATCAAATTCGTACGCCACTGTCAGCGGCAATGCTGTATGCGGCCAATCTGACCCGCAAGAATCTGCAGCCGGAATCCGGCGTTCAGTTTGCGCATAAACTGCAGGACAGACTCAAAGAGCTGGAGAGCCAGGTCAATGACATGTTGCTGTTTGCCAAAAGCGGTGAGCAACAGGTCGTTAATGATATCTCAGTGCAAGAACTGTATGAGGCAATTGCGCCGACAGCGCAAACCATTACTCAGGGCCAGGATCAGCTCGTTATCTATAAAGGTCAGCATATTAATGCGTCGATCACCGGTAACCTTACCGCCTTGCAGGGCGCTTTACTCAACCTGATCCAGAATGCCAGCCAGATTAGCCCGAAGGGCAGTGACGTGACCGTGCAGTTCAGCGTGTTAAACCGCTGGTTGTGTATCACCATCAGCGATCAGGGGCCGGGTCTTTCTGACGCCTTGAAAGACAAAATTTTCGAACCCTTTTACACCACCAAAACGCACGGCACTGGCCTCGGCCTGGCCGTAGTGCAGTCGGTAGTGAAAGCACATCAGGGCCGCATTAACGTGGAAAATCTGGCCGATGAAGGCGCCAGTTTTTCCATTATGTTACCCCGCGCATTTGCCAGTGACATGGTAATTGCCGACACCCAACCAGAGGAATAACCCATGCCAAAAACAACCGTACTGATCGTCGAGGATGATGCAGGCCTGCGCGAGGCGCTGGTAGATACGCTGTTACTGGCTGATTATCAGGTGGTCGCCGCCGATTCAGCAGAGCAGGCGATCATGCTGCTTGGTAAGCAGTCGGTGGATATCGTGGTAAGTGATATTCAGATGGGCGAAATGAATGGCCTGGCGCTATTAAAAGCGATTAAGAGCAAAGATGCCAATTTACCGGTACTGCTGATGACGGCTTATGCCACAGTGGATGACGCCGTGAGTGCCATGCGCGATGGTGCGACGGATTATTTGTCCAAACCCTTTGCTCCCGAAGTGCTGCTGAATCTGGTTGGCCGCTATGCACCGGCGCAAAAAGTCGAGTCCCGACAACCCATTGTTGGCGATAGCAGCAGCCTGGAATTACTCCAGCTGGCGCGCAAAGTGGCTCGCTCAGAGGCAACCGTGATGGTGTTGGGGCCAAGTGGTTCGGGTAAAGAAGTGCTGTCCCGTTATATCCATGACAATTCGCAGCGCAGTCAGTCACCTTTTGTGGCGATTAACTGTGCGGCCATTCCTGAAAATATGCTGGAGGCTACCTTATTTGGATATGAGAAAGGTGCATTTACCGGCGCAGTGCAGGCGTGTCCTGGTAAGTTCGAACAAGCACAGGGGGGCACTTTGCTGCTCGACGAAATCACCGAGATGGACCTGGCGTTGCAAGCTAAGTTATTACGTGTCCTGCAGGAAAAAGAAGTGGAGCGTCTGGGTGCTCGCAAAACCATTGAACTGGATGTGCGGGTGATTGCCACCAGCAACCGCGATCTTAAAGAAGCCGTGGCCCGGGGCGAATTTCGGGAGGATTTATATTACCGACTGAATGTGTTTCCAATCACCTGGTTGCCACTGGCACAGCGGGTAGGGGATATTATTCCTCTCGCCGAACACCTGATCAATCGTCATGCTGCTCAGCAAGGATTAGGGCAGTTAAAATTGAGTGCGTCAGCACGTAGTAAACTGTTACAGCATGGCTGGCCGGGTAATGTCCGTGAACTGGAAAATGTTTGTCAGCGAGCATTGATACTATGTGAATCCGAGGTAATTGATGCCAGCGATCTGATGATCGAACCTATGAGCGGGCAGTCCTTTGCTTCTGCCAGTGAAGCAGATTATGAAGAAGATGATAGCCGGCTGGGCTCGGAGCTGCGCTACCAGGAGCACCAGATCATTCTGGATACTCTGGCGTCCTGCAAGGGTAAACGCAAGGATGTGGCCGAAAAGCTCGGCATCAGCCCGCGTACGCTGCGCTATAAACTGGCGCGCATGCGCGAGCAGGGTATCGAAGTACCGGCCTGATACTACATTTACCCACCTACCTGCAGGGCGCTTATTTCAGCGCCCTGTTTGCTACTACCCTCCAATTGCCGTCATAAAATTGGCATAAATACGTAAGCTTCTGATATTAAATAATAATAAAAGTTGGTCTGGTCCTTGCTGTAGATCCCAGTAAGTACAATTAAAGCCATAAATCCGGCACCACCGGACTGGCAATCAACACACATCAGGAGCCGTTATGGACGTTAAAGCCAACAGTTTGTATCAGGAAATGCAGGCTATGATCGCGCAGACTCGTCTGGACGTTAATCCACAGCAAAATCTTGAAGTCAGTACAGAGTTAAATACTTCGAAAAGCGATTTTGCCGCGATGCTGGGCAATGCTGTTGAGAAGGTAAACAGTATGCAACTCGAATCCAAAGAAATGACTCAGCGTTTCGAAATGGGCGACAAATCCCTCAGCCTGGCTGAAGTAATGCTGGCCAAGGAGAAGTCGGGCATTGCGTTTGAAGCCACCGTACAGGTGCGCAACAAAGTGCTGGAAGCGTACAAGCAAATCATGAATATGCCGGTGTAGTGGAGTGACTGACTGTGGCTGAAGCAACGGGAACAAATCTGGCCGTCTCTGACGCGGCGGATTCCGATAACGAGCAAAAATCCGGGTTTATGGACACCATTGGCAGTACCGATATGGTGCGCCAGATGACGCTGGTCGTTGTGTTGGTAATCAGCGTAGCTATCGCCATCTTTGTGGTGTTGTTTATCCAGGAACCGGATTTCCGTCCGCTGGCTAAAATGGACACCGAAGAGCTGATTGAAACCCTCGATTATCTTGATGCCAACCAGATTGAATATCAGTTGGAAGGTAATATCGTTCACGTTCGGGTCGACGAATACCAAAAAATTAAACTGGGTATGAGCCGTGAAGGTCTGGCGCAGGCCGAACAGGCTGGCAGCGACATTATCATGCAGGATATGGGCTTTGGCGTGTCACAGCGGGTGGAAATGGAACGCCTCAAACACGCTCGGGAAATGCAGGTGGCTGCCACGATTGAAGACATGGCCAGCATCAAAAAGGCCCGCGTACTGCTGGCATTGCCGAAAGAAAACGTGTTTGCCCGCCGTGAGAAAAAAGCCAGCGCTACGGTAGTATTAACCGCAAAACGGGGCTCGGCAATAACCGGTGAAGAAGTTGACGCGGTAGTCGATATCGTGGCCTCGGCGGTGCAGGGCATGGAACCAGAGAGAGTGACCGTCACCGACAGTAACGGCCGGTTACTGAACTCCGGCTCGCAAAATTCAGTCAGTGCCAGGGCACGAAAAGAATATGAAATCGAACGTCAGCGTGAGAGCGAATATCAGGAAAAAATTGATGCTATTTTGATCCCCGTGCTGGGCATTGGTAACTACACCGCGCAAGTGGATGTTAGTATGGACTTTACCGCGGTAGAGCAAACCCAGCGCCGTTATAATCCTGATTTACCCGCAGTGCGCAGTGAAATGGTGGTCGAGGAAAACTCTGTGGGTTCGGTTGCCGCCGGCATTCCCGGCGCGATCAGTAATCAGCCGCCACTGGATGCTAATATTCCTGAAAACGCAGTAGGAAATGGTCAGGTTGCGCCGGTCCCCGGCCGTACCACTAAAGAATCAACCCGCAACTATGAACTCGACACCACTATCAGCCATACCAAGCAACAAACTGGTGTGATCCGTCGTCTGAGTGTGTCAGTGGCGGTGGACTATCAACAAAGCACGGCTGAAGATGGCACTGTGACCAGTGAAGCCCGCAGCCAGGAAGAGTTACTTAGCATTCGCCGTTTACTGCAGGGCGGTATCGGCTTCGACGTTACCCGTGGTGACAGCCTCGAAGTGGTCAGCATGCCGTTCAGTCGCATCGATGCCGGTGATATGGAAGAGCTACCACTTTGGGAACAACCTTTCTTTATGCCTATACTTAAGTGGGTAATGGGCGGACTGGTCGTTATCACGCTGATCTTTGCCGTCATCAGACCGATGCTGTCAAAACTGATCAATCCGGCGGATAGTCAGGCTAGTGATGAATTTGACGCTGATGAAGGATTGGATCTGGGTGATGATACCATTAACATGCTGTCCAGCGAGTTTGATGCCGGCCAGGTTGGCTTTGCACCGGATGGCTCGTTAATGTTACCGGATCTGCATAAAGATGAAGATGTGTTAAAAGCGGTGCGTGCACTGGTGGCCAATGAACCTGAACTATCTGCCCAGGTAGTGAAGGGCTGGCTGTTGCAGGATGAGTAATTAAGGGGTCGTAACATGGCAGAAGAACTGGCCACACAAGAAGAACAAACTTACGACGTAAGTAAGCTCGAAGGCGTTGAGAAAGCCGCGATCCTGCTACTGAGCCTGTCGGAAGAAGATGCTGCCCAGATCCTTAAACATCTGGAGCCAAAACAGGTACAAAAACTCGGTGCGGCCATGGCCCGTATCGATGATATGACACAGGCAAAAATTACCTCTGTACATAAGCATTTTATCGAAGAAATTCAGAACTACTCAACCATTGGTTTCCAGAGTCAGGACTTTGTGAAACGGGCGTTAACTGCCGCGTTGGGTGAAGACAAAGCCGCCAACCTGATTGATCAGATCCTGATGGGCTCCGGCGCTAAAGGCCTGGATTCCCTTAAGTGGATGGATTCCAAGCAGGTGGCGAGTATTATTCGCAACGAACACCCGCAGATCCAGACCATCGTGTTGTCTTATCTGGAGCCCGAGCAATCTGCCGAGATTTTGTCGCAGTTCCCCGAAAAAGTTCGCCTGGATTTATTGATGCGGGTAGCCAACCTCGAAGAAGTTCAACCTGCTGCGTTGCAGGAGCTTAATGAGATCATGGAGAAACAGTTTGCCGGTCAGGCCGGTACCCAGGCAGCCAAAATGGGCGGCCTGAAGTCTGCTGCCGATATTATGAATTACCTGGATACCAGTATTGAAGGCCAACTGATGGATGCGATTCGCGAGCAGGACGAAGAACTCAGTCAGCAAATTCAGGATCTGATGTTTGTGTTCGACAACCTGGTGGATGTGGACGATCGTGGTATTCAGGCTATTCTGCGCGAGGTGCAGCAGGACTCGCTGCTTAAAGCCATTAAGGGCGCCGACGAAGAACTCAAGAACAAGATCACCAACAACATGTCGAAACGTGCAGCAGAAATGCTCACTGATGATCTTGAGGCCATGGGGCCGGTGCGGATCAGCGAAGTGGAAACTGCACAGAAAGAAATTCTGTCGGTGGCCCGACGCCTGGCTGATGCCGGTGAAATTATGCTTGGCGGCGGTGGCGGCGAAGAGTTCCTCTAACAGGATAAGCTATGAAATCCTATAAATCATTCACAGTTGAAGAGCTCGAAGACGCCAAAGGCTGGGATTTGCCACATGTTGAGCAGCCGGAGTCAACGCAAGAGAGCAAAACTAACGCGCTGAATCGCCGCAGCGACTGGAAATATGAGCCACCGGAAGAACCGGAAGAAATTAAGCCGCCCACTGCCGAGGAAATAGAAGCCATTCGTCAGGCCGCTTATGAAGAAGGCTATAATGAAGGCAAACAAACCGGCTTTGAAGAAGGTAAAACCGAAGGCCAGGCGCAAGGCCATGAAGAAGGCCTGGCCAGTGGTCACGAGGCCGGGCTGGCTCAGGGGCTTGAGCAGGGGCAGGCACAAATCAGCCAGCAAACCGAATTGTGGGAATCGCTGGTCACGCAGCTTCATGAGCCGTTAACCAGGGTAGATGAACAGGTTCGCAAAGAAGTGGTTAAACTGGCCGTCGCGCTGGCACGTTCGGTAGTCCGCACGGAAGTCAGAACCAACGAAGACATTATTCTTCAGGCGCTCAGCGAAGGCCTTAAAGCGCTGCCGGTGGAAGAAAACCACTACAGTATTCATCTTCATCCTGAAGATATCCAGCTGGTGCAGTCTCATTTTGGCGAAGAAACCATCAAAGAACGCGGCTGGACACTTATTGATACTCCGGGCATGGAGCGCGGCGGTTGCGATATTGTTACCCAGCACAATGCTGTAGACCTTTCCATTGAACGACGCAGTCGCAATGTGCTCGATAAATTCCTGTTAGAGCAGGGCTTATCTGATGACAGTTAGTCTGGTATCCCACCTGCAACAACTTCAGAAGCAGGTGCCATCACCACCGGTTGTCGCGGCCGGTAAGCTTATTCGAGGCATTGGCCTGACGCTTGAGGCGGTAGGCTGTCAATTACCCGTCGGTAGCCAGTGTATGGTGCAAACCATCGACGGTGAAATAGAAGCCGAAGTGGTTGGCTTTGGCGATCACATTACCTATTTAATGCCCACCGAGGCGGTGCGCGGGATTGTGCCCGGCTCACGGGTGTTACCGCTTAATCGGGACAGCGGTTTATCCGTGGGGTTAGGCATGCTTGGCAGAGTAGTAGACGGCAATGGCCAGCCGCTTGACGGGCTTGGTCCCATTGAGTCCACTGAACGGGTGCCTACCACCAAACCGCCAATTAATCCGCTGGCCCGGCGAACTATCGCCGAACCTATGGATGTGGGCGTGCGTGCAATCAATGCCATCACTACCGTAGGGGTAGGGCAGCGTATGGGGTTATTTGCCGGTAGTGGCGTGGGTAAAAGTGTGCTGTTGGGGATGATGACCCGCGGTGCCAAAGCCGATGTGGTGGTAGTTGGTCTGGTGGGGGAACGGGGCCGTGAGGTAAAAGAATTTATCCACGATATCCTTACTGAAGAAGAGCGTCAGCGCGCGGTTGTTGTTGCGGCGCCTGCCGATACCTCGCCACTGATGCGGTTAAAGGGCTGCGAAACTGCCGTTACCATTGCCGAATATTTTCGCGATCAGGGCATGAATGTCCTGTTACTTATCGATTCGTTAACCCGTTATGCCATGGCTCAGCGTGAAATTGCCCTGGCGGTAGGCGAGCCGCCGGCCACCAAAGGTTACCCGCCCTCAGTATTTGCCCGCTTGCCGGCTCTGGTAGAGCGCGCCGGTAATGGCAGCGAAAATCAGGGCTCGATCACGGCTTTTTATACTGTCCTGACAGAAGGTGACGATTTGCAGGACCCTATTGCCGACTCCGCCCGTGCAATTCTTGACGGTCATATTGTACTGTCACGCTCGCTGGCGGAAAGCGGCCATTACCCGGCCATTGACATTGAGGCCTCTATCAGTCGGGTTATGCCGCAGGTTGTCAGTGAAGAACATCTGTTTCAGGCTCGTCGTATTCGCCAGGTTTATTCCACCTATCAGCAAAACCGCGACCTGATTACTCTCGGGGCTTATACACGTGGCACCGATGCCCGGGTTGATTTAGCCATTAATGCCGAACCCGCCATCAAAGCGTTACTGCAACAAGGTATGAAACAGGTGACCGCTTACGACGAAAGCCTGGAAGCCATGAGTAAGCTGGCCGGCGGCTTAGGTAAAGGCTAATAGCAATGGCCCGTAACGATGTTACCCGTTCTATTGAGCAGCTCGCCACCGTTTTACGCATGGAGCTGGAAAAAGAAAACAAAGCCTTAAATGCCTTTCGTCTGGCTCAGGATTATCTTCAGCAACAGCGTACCAAACTCACCAGCCTGCAACAGTACCGCATGGATTATGTGCGGCAGCTCCAGCAGGAGGGCAGTGGTGGCGTAAAAGCGCATCACTATCAACAGCGTTTGTCTTTTGTTGCCAAGCTGGATAAAGCCTGTGAGCAGCAGGGGCACGTTATTGCCCAGTGTAAAATGGCGGCCGACCAGCGTCGTACTCAGTGGCTAGCTCAGCAGCGCCGACGTCAGGCCGTTGAAAAGCTCATCGAAAAGAAAGATCAGAGCCTGCAGATTATCGACAATCGTCTCGAACAACAAATGATGGATGAGCTGGCTACCCAGCGTCTGCTGCGCCGTTCTATCTCCTGAATCCGCTATTGATAAAAGTGGCGCACTCTTTGCAAAATCTTTACTGAAGCGACTAATACTGATGTAACAACACATCAAATTCAAGCAGTTAGGTATTGAGGACTCGGTTATGATGCAACAGCTTGCCACGCAACGATCACAAATTGCCGCCTTCCCGGAGACATTGCCGGAAAGTGCTGCCAAACGTGATCCGGCTCAAACCAGTGAGTCTGTATTACCTGTCAGCTCTGATCAGCCGGTAGCGGCAAAGTCAGGCAAAAGTGCGCCGGCAAAAGATAGCTTTGCCGAGCTACTTAATCGCCAGCGTGGCGACGAACAAGCTGCCGAGGCAAAAAGCAAAGCCGCTGAAGAGAGTAAGTCAGCGTCTGAGAATGAAGAAATTGCGGCCTCGTCATCAGCCCGGCAGAGCAACAAAGAAACCGCTGAGGCTAACAGTACGGCAAAAACAGAGAGCGGTGAGTCAACTGACGATCAAGCCAGTGAAACAACAGACAAACTTGCTGATGCTTCAGCAAACAACCCCAAAGCGACGTCAGGTAAAATGGCCAGCAGCGCTGAAGAGCAGATAGAGACTAACGAGCGTCAGGTTTCTGCCGCTCAGACAACTCAGGAGCGCATCGACAACATTGCCGCTGCCGAGGAGGATATTGCGGATATTGCCATGTTGCTGGGCGGCAATGCTACCCACACGGCCGATGGCGAACCGGATTATCTTGCTCTGGTAGATGCCGTACGAGCCCTGCAGGATAAGTTAACCCCGGCCACAGACAAACCAGCAAGTATCAATGAACCGCTTAGTAACGAAGATATTATCAGTATGTTGCCAACCGATATGGGGCAGCCCATAAAGGGGGACGTGCTAACCAAATTGCAGGACTGGCTGAATAGCCTGTTGCCAGGTGAGCTGCCAGAGGATATTCAGGCTTCACCACTGCAACAAATGCGAGGTGCTGAACAGGTACTCTCCGATTTGCTGGCATTGGTGAAGCAGGTCAAAGCCAGCGCAGAAAGTGAAGAAGCAGGAACGGGAAATAGCAAATTTACCTCTGACCCGGCCTTGCTAGTGGCTGTTGAGAACATGACGGCGGAGTCTGCGGATAAAGTTGCTGAAGAGGCGCAATTGTCAGAAGAAAACCTGCTGGCTTTGGCCATGGCTTTGTTGCAGGGATTACCCAATGAGCGTCAGAACGCCAACAACGATACCAAACCAGCCGCCGAGGAAGGTGAACAGGCGTTATTACCTGAGATAGCAGCGGCTAACGTGCAGCTGGCCGAAGAACCAATTGCCGTGGCAGAGACAACAGACGAAGCGCTAATCAATCAGGCCGCGTTGCTGGTAAGCCTTATGCGCCAGGCTCAGCATAATGCAGACGCACCGAAAACAGAGACTACCGTAAATACCGACAAAGTGCCCGTTAAAGGCACTGAACCTGATGCGCTGACATCGATGCTTAGCGAAAGTAACGATAAGACGTTACAGGAACTGGCGCAGGTGATGACCGATAGTGCCAGTAAAGCCAATCCGGCACTCACCGATACCCAGTTAAGTCAGATGCGCAGCCAGTTAACCAGCGGCCTTGAAGAAATGCGCACGCAGTTAAAGCAGGGCCATCAACCGGGGATTGACCTGGCAGCACTGGTGCAACAAACCGTGCAGGATGTCGCCCCGGAAAATGGGCAGAATATAGCGTTACCGGTCATGCAGGATGTTCAGCAACTCACCCAGCTTGCTTCGATGGCAGGCATGAGCCAGGGACAGGAACAACAATTAGGTGAGCTGATCACTGTAGCCCGGGACGTGCTGGTTCATGAAACCCGCCAGCAGCACGGTGATGCCCTTAAATCCATGCAACAGCAATCCGTTTTTGATAAGCCGGTCAATGTGCAGCAAACTCAGGGCCAGCAACAAATTGCTGAGAAGATCCGCTGGATGGTAAATGGTCGTCAGTCGATGGCTGAAATCCGTCTTGATCCACCGGAAATGGGCAGCATGCAAATCCGCCTGAACGTGTCGGGCGACAGCGCATCAGTAAGTTTTGTGGTGCAATCCCAGCAGGCTAAAGAAGCACTTAACGAAGCTATGCCGCGGTTACGTGACATGTTCTCAGAACAGGGGCTGGATTTAGGCGAGTCCTTTGTTAGTCAGCAAAACAGTGGTGAGGCTGGCGACGGAGAATTTGCCGATCGGCAGGGTGGTGGCTTTGGTGAATCGGCTGACGAAGAGACAAAAAGTCAGGAAACTCACGTTGTCCGACCTGCAAACGGCCTGATTGACGACTATGTTTAATGAAAACATAGCGTTTGCCGTTGCCATTTATTGGTAAGCAGACATAATACGCCTAATTTGTGTATGTGAGAGTGGTTGGAAAATGGCTGAAGAAGAGTTACAGATTGAAGAAACCGGTGGTAAGAAAAGCAAGCTGATGCTGATCATCATTATCGCCGTAGTGCTGATTGGCGGTGGTGGTGCAGCGTACTTCTTCTTATTTGCCGGCGGTGATGAACCAACAGCAGCAGAGGAGCTGGCGGCCGAAGGTGGTGGCCAGGCGGCAGCGATGCCAGAGGCTAACGCCAGTGTTGGCACTGCCCTCTATGTAGCAATGCCGCGGCCGATTGTATTTAACGTGCCGGGTTCAGGCCGTGACAGACTGGTACAGATTAAAGTTCAGTTAATGGTGCGTGGTACCGATAACGAGGAAAAGGCAAAAACGCATATTCCTTTAATCGAAGGTACCTTGCTGCAAACTTTCAGCGCCAGCAACGCTGATGACCTGGTCACAGAGCCGGGTAAAATTGAGTTAAGAGACAATGCCCTGGAAGCGGTGCAAAATGCACTGAAGGACATTGCCGGTGGTGAAGTGGTTGAACGGGTACTGTTTACCGACTTCGTTATGCAATAGCAGGAGTTCGCTGTGAGCGATTTATTATCACAAGATGAAATTGATGCGCTGCTCCACGGGGTAGACGACGTCGAGGAAGAAGAAGTCGCCCATGAGCCGGGAGACTCGTCGGCGCTCGAGTATGACTTTTCATCACAGGATCGTATCGTTCGTGGCCGAATGCCAACACTGGAAATTGTTAATGAGCGATTCGCCCGGCATTTACGGGTGAGTCTGTTCAATATGATGCGCCGCAGTGCGGAAGTGTCGATTAACGGTATTCAGATGATTAAGTTTGGTGAGTACATTCATACCCTGTTTGTACCAACCAGCCTGAATATGGTGCGTTTCAGACCGTTAAAGGGCACCGGCCTGATCACTATGGAAGCGCGGCTGGTATTTATTCTGGTGGATAACTTTTTTGGTGGTGACGGCCGTTACCACGCGAAAATTGAGGGGCGGGAGTTTACGCCCACTGAGCGGCGGATTATTCAGATGCTGCTGAAAATCATCTTCGAGGATTACAAGGAAGCGTGGGCGCCAGTAATGGATGTGTCGTTTGAATATCTCGACTCCGAAGTTAACCCGGCCATGGCTAATATTGTCAGCCCCACGGAAGTAGTGGTGATCAGTTCATTCCATATTGAGCTGGACGGCGGTGGTGGTGACTTCCATGTGTCACTGCCTTACTCGATGCTGGAACCCATCCGTGAACTGCTCGATGCCGGTGTGCAGAGCGATAAGGAAGATACGGATCTGCGCTGGAGTAAAGCGCTGCGGGATGAAATTATGGACGTGCATGTGGAACTTAGCACGCACATGCTGGATTTTGAGGTGTCATTACGGGATGTCATGAACTTCAAGCCCGGCGATATTATCCCTATTGAAATGCCCGAGCATATTACAGTGTTGATTGAAGATTTACCTACCTTCCGGGCTAAGCTGGGGCGGTCGAGGGAAAATCTGGCCCTGAAGATTGCCGAGAAGATACCCAGACCTACCTCCGTGAAGTCTGAGTTACAGTTACTTACCCGCGGTGGCCGGATCATCGATAACGATGCCGAACTGCAGGTACTGGAAGAAGATTTATAGTCGCAAGACAGATTGAGAAATAAGAGGCGAGATCATGAGTGAAGAAGACGGTATGGACGATTGGGCCGCAGCCATGGCTGAACAGGCCGATGCNGAGTCCGAAAGCGAAGGGGGTGACGACGACGGCGTCCGCGTAGCTGAACTTGACGAACTGTCTGATGACGCGCCCATCACCCAGGAAGAGAAAAAGAAACTCGATACCATTCTGGATATCCCGGTNACCATTTCNATGGAAGTCGGNCGNAGTCAGATNAGTATCCGTAACCTGCTGCAATTAAACCAGGGCTCAGTGGTTGAGCTTGACCGCGTAGCAGGTGAACCGTTAGACGTTCTTGTAAATGGCACGCTGATTGCTCATGGAGAAGTAGTAGTGGTCAACGACAAGTTCGGGATTCGGTTAACGGATGTTATTAGTCAAATCGAGAGAATCAAAAAGCTCAGGTAAATTTCCTTTCAAAACAGGGGGATGCTTTGTCTCCCTGGTTTCAACNCTGTATTGTGCTGAGGCGCAGGCCGCCAACTCCATCACCAATCCCAGCTCNGTACTGTCAATTTTTCTATCATTGCTGCTGATTGTCGCGATTATATTTTCCCTCGCATATGTAATGCGACGGTTTAATGTCACTCCCGGCAGCTCCGGTCAGTTAAAAGTCATTGCCAGCCTGTCGGCCGGTGCCCGCGAGCGGGTTATGGTGTTACAGGTAGGCGATGAGCAACACCTGATTGGCGTGACCGCNCANAACATCAATCACCTCAGNAAACTCGAACAGCCCCTGGAAAACGTNACCGGCAANGCCGCTGGCAGCGGTGGTGGCGCNGCNTTNAAACAAAAGCTGGTGCAGGCCATGGCGCAAAAAATGAATCCGGGTATGAAGGACAACAACGATGACAAATANAATGAAAGCCATCGTNATACTCCTGTTGGGCGGTTTGTTGTTATCACTNCCAGCNGTTGCTCAGCAAGGTATCCCGGCCGTTACCGTTACTAATAATGGCGATGGTACCCAGGATTACACCATGACCCTNCAGGCGCTGTTTATCATGACNGCGCTGAGCCTGATCCCGGCNTTTATCATGATGATGACCTCGTTTACCCGGATCATCGTGGTACTGTCAATTTTGCGTCAGGCCATTGGTNTGCAGCAGTCACCCTCTAACCAGATTCTGGTTGGCGTGAGTCTGTTTTTGTCACTGTTCATNATGACACCGGTNTTTGATGAAATTAACGTNCGCGCATTACAGCCTTATCTGGANGAAGAGATGACCTCCATGGAGGCCTTTGAGCAGGCAAAAGGGCCCATGCGTGCCTTTATGCTGTCGCAAACCCGGGTCAAGGATTTAGAAACCTTTGTGTCGATTGCCGGTGAGGAAGACCAATACGCCGATCCAACCGAAGTACCGCTGAACATCCTTATTCCGGCCTTTGTCACCAGTGAATTAAAAACGGCATTTCAGATTGGTTTTATGCTGTTTATTCCNTTTTTGATNATCGANCTGGTGGTCGCCTCNATNNTGATGGCGATGGGGATGATGATGCTGTCACCGATGATCGTGTCATTGCCCTTTAAACTGATGTTATTTGTACTGGTGGATGGCTGGAATCTGATTTTCGGCACCCTGGCCACCAGTTTCGGAATGGGAGTCTGACCCGATGAGCCCAGAGGTCTTTGTTGAAATCCTGCGTGAGTCTATGTTTATGGTGATCCTGCTGGTNTCGGCAGTGATNGTACCGAGCATNATTGTNGGNCTGGTGGTGGCAGTCTTNCAGGCGGCCACCTCNATCAANGAACAAACNATGAGTTTCCTGCCGCGCTTAATTGTTACGCTGCTGGCGCTGAGCTGGGGNGGAAACTGGCTGGTGCAGAAGCTGATGGATTTTACCTTCCANATGGTTGAGNAAATTCCGCANGTGGTGGGCTAAATGGAAGTCGANCTGGCCGCCATTAATCAGTTTCTGGCTGATTTATTGCTGCCNTTTATGCGNATCAGCGGGATGTTTNCCGCGATGGTTGGNCTNAGCGCCAAGTCCATCCCGCCNCAGGTAAAAGCGCTGTTGGCGATGCTNATGACNCTGGTAATNATGCCGGTNGTACCGCCTACNCCNNTCACNCANATGGTNGATTTAGGTACATTCGTAATTGGCATCCAGCAGTTGTTAATTGGCATTGCCGTGGGCTTTTTATCAATGATGGTGCTCAATACCTTTGTGCTGGCCGGGCAGGTCATTGCAATGCAAACCGGCCTTGGTTTTGCCAGCATTGTGGATCCGGTAAATGGTATTAACGTGCCGGCGGTAGGCCAGTTTTATCTGATACTGGCTACGCTGTTGTTCTGGGGCATGGACGGACACCTGGCCATGATCAGAATGATCGTGATGAGCTTTGAAGCATTTCCCATTGGCGAAGCCTGGTTTGCCGCAGAACAACTCCGTGATATTGCCCACTGGGCTGGCTGGATGTTTGTGGCGGCATTAACCTTGTCTCTGGCTCCGATTGTTTCGCTGTTAATTGTTAATCTGGCGTTCGGGGTTATGACCAAAGCCGCGCCACAGCTCAATATCTTCAGCATTGGTTTTTCCATCGCGCAGATAATGGGCTTAATTATTATCTGGTTAACGCTGGATAATTTTTCTACTCACTTTGCTAATCAGTGGCAACGGGCTCAACAGTTTATGTGTGAGCTGCTACTGATTTGTCCAAGCTGATAAGGCTGAGCGACGATGGCTGATTCTTCAGAAAAAACAGAAGACCCCACGGGAAAACGAATACAGGATGCCCGCAGCAAGGGGCAGATTGCTCGTTCCAGAGAGCTCTCCACCACACTGGTGCTGGTGGCGAGTAGTCTGATGCTGTTGCTGTTTGGCAGTTTTATCGCCGAAGCCCTGTTTGCCATTTCTGGGCGGATGTTTACCCTGTCGCGGGACGAAACCTACGATCCCACCCACATGTTTTCCGCCTGGGGTGTGGCTATCACCGAAGTCAGTACGCCGGTACTTTCATTTATGTTTGTTTCAATGATTGCCGGTATCTATGGCTCTATCGCATTGGGTGGCTATAACTTTACCTGGTATTCTGCCGCGCCTCGCTTCTCCAAGCTTAATCCACTAAGTGGTATGAAGCGGATGTTTGGCATAAACGGCCTGGTGGAACTGTTAAAAGCCTTTGCCAAGTTTATTGTTATTGGCGCTATGGCGCTGATATCTCTGTCTTTATTTCAGGATGAAGCGCTGCATCTCGATCAGGAAATTTACCCGCTGAATATCTTCCACGCGTTGGATATGATTGAGTGGGCCTTTTTCCTGCTCACCCTCGGCATGATACCCATTGCGCTGTTTGATGTGCCGTATCAGTCGTATAAGCACAATGAACAAATGAAAATGACCAAGCAGCAGGTAAAGGATGAACGCAAAAACTCAGAAGGTGACCCACAGGTAAAAGGGCGCATCCGTAAATTGCAATATCAGGCAGCAGCACGGCGAATGATGCAGGAAGTGCCTAAAGCTGACGTGGTGGTTACCAACCCGACTCATTACTCTGTGGCGCTCAAATATGACGAGCATGGTGTGCGGGCACCGGTGGTTATCGCCAAGGGCTCGGATGAGCTGGCCATGCATATCCGAAAAATTGCCACCGCTCATGATGTGCCACTCATCCCTTCTCCCATGCTGACCCGGGCTATTTATTACACCACCGAAGTGGATGAAGAAATCCCGCATAAATTGTTTATGGCGGTTGCCCAGGTATTGGCATACGTATTCCAGCTTAAGAAATACAAAGCTGGTAAAGCCAAACGACCTAAACCCCTGTCGCATAACCTGCCGATCCCTCCTGATATGCGTTATTAATTCCGGCTATCTCATTATCCTGACGGGCCGCTAGTCGCTGCCTGTCAGGCCCCCAAAATCAGTGTTGATGACAATTTGAGCACTTAAGCCGCAGACACAAAAAGCTGGCACGGGGATTGAAGTAGTCTCTGTAAGCGAATTTTAGTGTCAAAAATCGGTGATTGAGAACGTCTCGTTATGGTGTTAACAGAATATCTGCAGCGTGTTGATAAAACCCGGCTTCAACAGTTAAGTCAGGGCTTAGGCGTACCTCTGGTTCTGCTGGCCATTATGGGTATGGTAATTTTGCCCATGCCGCCGATTTTGCTCGACGTACTATTCAGCTTCAACATCGCACTGTCACTGGTAATTATTCTGGTTGCGGTACTGACCAACCGGCCGGTGGACTTTGGTATCTTCCCGCTGGTCCTGCTAATTGCAACGGTATTACGTCTTGCCCTCAATGTCGCGTCGACCCGGGTGGTCT
Source organism: Alteromonadaceae bacterium (assembly GCA_002691625.1). Classification (GTDB taxonomy): domain Bacteria; phylum Pseudomonadota; class Gammaproteobacteria; order Enterobacterales; family Alteromonadaceae; genus Alteromonas. The sequence goes on along the minus strand of NZIK01000099.1, from coordinate 4,992 downwards.
TGCTGTATGGCCACGAAGGGGGCGATGCTGCCGGTAAAGTTATCGAAGCATTTGGTGAAGTGGTGATTGGCGGCAACTACGCTGTGGGTGTGGTTGTCTTTGCTATCTTGCTGATTATTAACTTTAAAGTAGTTACCGCTGGTGCCGGACGTATTTCCGAAGTAGGGGCTCGTTTTACCCTCGACGCCATGCCGGGTAAACAAATGGCTATCGATGCCGACCTCAACGCTGGCTATATCGATCAGGACGAGGCTCGCCGTCGTCGCGAAGATATCACCGCTGAAGCCGACTTTTACGGTTCTATGGACGGTGCGTCAAAATTTGTAAAGGGCGATGCCATCGCCGGCCTGTTCATTATGCTTATTAATATCGTCGGCGGCCTGTTTATCGGTATGATTCAGCATGATCTGTCTTTCGGTAATGCACTGGAGGTTTACACCATACTGACCATCGGTGACGGTCTGGTGGCGCAGATCCCTTCATTACTGCTGTCAGTGGCCACCGCCATTATTGTGACGCGTGAAAATGAAAGCCAGGAAATGGGCAGCGAAATCACCACCCAGTTGGGTAATAAAAAGGCCTTGTATATTTCTTCCGGTATCTTGTTTGTCATGGGCATTGTGCCTGGCATGCCTCATCTGGCTTTCCTGAGCTTCTCGGCCCTGGCCGGCGGCTATGCGTACTATCAAAGCTATACGGAAAAACGCAAGGCCGAGCAACCACCGGCACCGGTAGTCAGTAACAATGCTGAAGACAATGTACCGGCAGAGATAAAAGAACTGGGCTGGGATGACGTTCAGCATGTCGATACCATCGGCCTGGAAGTGGGTTATCGCTTAATTCCGCTGGTGGACAAAACCCAGGGCGGCGAATTACTGACACGCATTAAAGGCGTGCGTAAAAAGCTGTCTCAGGAACTGGGCTTTTTGATCCCACCGGTGCACATCCGCGATAATTTGGATCTCGACCCCAACGCCTACAATATTTCCATGCTTGGTGTGACCATTGGCGATGCCGAAGTCAGCCATGACGAAGAGCTGGCGATTAATCCTGGCCAGGTTTTTGGCAAGCTGGAGGGACGCGCTACCCGTGATCCGGCATTCGGCCTGGACGCGGTTTGGATTAAGCCGGCACAGCGTGAACATGCGCAAACGCTGGGTTATACCGTAGTCGATGCGGCTACCGTTATTGCTACTCATCTGAGCCAGTTATTGACCAACAATGCCTATCAGCTGCTGGGCTTTGAAGAAGTACAGCAGCTGATGGATATGCTGGCCAAGCATAATCCAAAACTGGTTGAAGGACTTATCCCGGATCTGCTGTCACTGGCGACCGTGGTAAAAGTCCTGCAACCCCTGTTGTACGAGGGCGTGCCTATCCGTGACATGCGTACCATCGTACAGACGCTGACTGAGTATGCACCGAAGAGTCAGGATCCTGACGTCTTGGTCTCCGCCGTTCGGATTGCGCTGAAACGCTTAATCGTGCAGGAAATTAACAGCGGTGGAGCAGAACTGCCGGTGATCACTTTGGCACCTGAATTAGAGCAGATGTTACATCAGTCATTACAGGCTGGCGGCGATGATGGTGCCGGTATCGAGCCGGGGCTGGCTGAGCGCCTGCAACAGTCGTTGCAACAGGCTGGTCAGCAGCAGGAACTGGCGGGTGAGCCAGCCGTATTATTAACATCGGGCATGTTACGCCCGGGATTGTCGAGATTCTTAAAGAATGCAGTGAGTGGCTTGCATGTATTGTCGTACCAGGAAATCCCGGATGATAATCAGCTACGCATTGTTTCGTCCGTTGGTCAGTAATCTGACAGGCACCCTGATACCTAAGAGGTCATTATGAAAATTAGACGATTTTTTGGCAAAGACATGCGTGAAGCATTAAGCCAGGTAAAAAATGAACTGGGTAGTGATGCGGTGATCATGTCAAACCGCAAAGTGGCCGACGGCATCGAACTGGTAGCGGCCTACGATAAAGAGCCGGTCGCTAAATTATCGGTACCGCCTAAACCCAAAGCGCCGGTAGCTAAGCAAAGCGAAGGTGGTTTGCCGACNTTGAGTGAAATTATTGGTGATGATGGTCCGGATACCCTGCGTGCTCTGCTGGANAAGCAGGCTGAGCAGAAGGCCGCCGTTGCCCAGCGCGTTGAAGCAGCCAATGCGGAAGCNGAAAAACGCGCGCCTGCNAAACCCGCTCCTGAGGTTGCCCCGGCTAAGCCGGAAACCCCGCTATTTGATGCCGAAAACGAAGAAGCCGAGCTTAGCGGTGGTGGCAGCCTGGCCGATATTCGTGCCGAAATTGCCTCGCTNCGNAANGTATTGCAGTTNCAGNTGGCTGATATGCAACAACAGCAACANTCGCGGCTTAAACCGCANCAGCGTTACCTGCTTCAGCAGCTNTGCGANATGGGCATCAGNCAGNCNCTGGCAGCNCAGCTNGTCACTTATACCCCGGCNGAGTGCAANGAGCGTGAAGCCTGGTTGTATCTGCTAAAACTATTGTCCAATCGTCTGNCCACNAANAACGATGATATTCTTACCCAACAGGGTGTGGTGGCGTTNGTCGGGCCAACCGGNACCGGCAAAACCACTACCATTGCCAANCTGGCTGCCCGTTATGCNCAAAAGTACGGTGCCGACCAGGTTGCNCTNATNACAATTGATACNTANCGCATNGCTGCCTATGAGCANTTAGCNACCTACGGCAAAATNATTGGNTGCCCGGTTCGNAAAGCGCAGTCTGGTGAACAATTAGCCGATTTGCTGTTNCAGNTACGNAANAANCGNCTGGTANTGATTGATACCGCAGGCTTTAGTCAGCGNGATAGNCGNCTGATNAGNCAGTTGGCTACCTTCGGCCAGGTGAGNGGTCAGCAGGTAAAAAACTATTTAGTTGTGCAGGGTAACACGCAACAGNCTACACTTAAGCANATNATANATGCCTATAAGAGTATTGATTTGCAAGGATGTATCATCACTAAGCTGGATGAGTGCTATAGTTTAGGTGAGGTGNTCAGTAATGTAATTGAAGCGCAGTTGCCAGTCAGTTATGTTGCNGATGGCCAACAGGTGCCTGAGGATATTCATGTTGCTAATGCAAAATCTATAATCTCTTTAGCAGCAAAGCTTTATAAAAAGTATGGTTTGAATCATACTAATAGCAGTTCCGATGTAAACACAGCACAGGCAGTATGATTGAAGACCAGGCGAGTAGCTTACGAAAGATGAATCAATCACGATTAATCAAGGTAATAGCCGTNACTGGCGGNAAGGGCGGAGTAGGGAAAACCAACGTTACTCTGAACACCGCTATTGCAATGGCAAAACAGGGCAAAAAGGTCATGGTTCTGGATGCAGACCTTGGNCTGGCCAACGTAGACGTGATGCTGGGATTACGCGTAGAGAAGAATCTNTCTCATGTGTTGTCCGGNGAATGCACGCTNGACGAAGTACTGGTAACNGGNCCGCANGGGATCAAAATTGCCCCGGCGACCTCNGGTACCCAGTCNATGACCGAGCTGTCGCCCACTCAGCATGCGGGGCTNATTCGNGCNTTCAGTGAACTGCGTTCGCAAATCGACGTGCTTATTGTCGATACGGCCGCGGGTATNTCTGANATGGTGCTGAGCTTTTCNAGAGCATCCCAGGACATTCTGGTAGTGGTATGTGACGANCCNACCTCACTNACNGATGCCTACGCANTNATNAAGATCCTTAANCGCGATCACGGCATTTTCCGNTTTAAGATNGTGGCNAACATGGTCAGNGACGTGCGNGAGGGGCAGGANTTNTTCNGTAAGTTGTCGAAAGTTACCGGTCGCTTCCTCGACGTGGCGNTGGAATTAGTGGCAACNATNCCCTTTGATGAAAATATTCGCCGGGCGGTTCGTAAACAAACCGCCATNGTTGATGCATTCCCATCATCTCCGGCATCGGTCGCCATTGGTCAACTGGCNACAAAAGCNCTGACCTGGCCTATCCCGNCGCAGCCTGGCGGACACCTTGAGTTCTTCGTTGAGCAATTGATCGCGTCGAAGGTGGCAGGGAGATAGCGTGAATAGCAAAGCTGCAGCGTACAAACAACAAACCGATAAAGCGCAGCTGGTTGAGCGACATGCTTCTTTAGTTAAGCGTATTGCTCACCATTTAATGGCGCGGCTACCAGCCAGTGTAATTGTTGATGACCTGATCCAGGCCGGTATGATTGGCCTGCTTGAGGCTGCGAAAAACTTTGATGGCAGCAAAGGGGCCAGTTTCGAAACGTTTGCCGGAATTCGCATCCGTGGTGCCATGCTGGATGAAATTCGCAAGGGCGACTGGACACCCCGATCAGTGCATAAAAATGGCCGGGCCATTTCTGATGCGATTTCCCAGGTAGAGCGTGAAACCGGGCGGGATGCACGGGATGTCGATATTGCTGCTAAACTCAATGTGTCGCTGCCTGAATACCACCAGATGTTATCAGAGGTCAATGCCGGCAAACTGGTTGGTATTGAAGACTTAGGCGTGTCTGAAGACGTGATCGCGACGGATGACTCGCGGGGCACGGATTCGCCGCTGGAAGATTTAATGCAAGGTTCATTTCAAAAAGCGCTGGCGCATGCTATTACTACATTACCAGAGCGTGAAGCTATCGTACTATCCTTGTATTATGACGAAGAATTAAACCTGCGGGAAATCGGCGAGGTTCTCGAGGTAAGTGAATCACGGGTCAGTCAAATTCACAGCCAGGCGATGTTAAAACTTAAAGCGCGCATGCGGTCCTGGCAGACTGGTGAGTAACATTAACTATACTAACAATATGACTATCCTCACTGGAGGCAATTTTGGATAAGAATATGAAAATTCTCGTGGTAGATGATTTTTCTACGATGAGACGTATTATCAAAAACTTACTCAAAGATCTCGGCTTTTCCAATATTCAGGAGGCCGATGATGGAAGTACTGCGCTGCCAATGCTGCAGCAGGGCGACTTTGACTTTGT
>NZIK01000098.1 GCA_002691625.1 Alteromonadaceae bacterium | reverse complement strand
GAGAGTGAGGGATTCGAACCCCCGGAAGGTTTGACCCTTCGCCTGATTTCAAGTCAGGTGCATTCAACCGGACTCTGCCAACTCTCCTGAAGTGATGCGAATCTTAATGAAATTTTTATGACTGTAAAGGGTTAATTTTTAAAAAACGAATTGTTTGCCTGAGTTTTAAGCAAAAATGCGATTATTTCGCTAATGCCAACAAAAAAAACCATAAATTCACCCCGGTGATAGCTTTTACCTATTGAAAAACGGAACTAAAACCCATACAAATGCACTAAACTATAACGTAATATGGTTTTGTTTAATTCTGCCTGTCCTATTGGAGGAAACAATGGATAATCGTTCGGTGTATACTAGCGCATCAAGGCCTTCGGTTTTAGAAACCAATAAGGTTTTGCGTAATACTTACATGTTGTTAGCCATGACACTGTTGTTCAGTGCCGTGTGTGCTGGTGTCACTATGGCTATTGGCATTTCACCCATCACGTCACTGGTTATGACAATCGGTGCGTTCATTACACTTTTTGTTGTACACAAGAAAGCAGATTCTGCCTCAGGTATTTACTGGATCTTTGCTTTCACTGGCCTGCTGGGCGGCTCTCTGGGCTATATGCTTAGCTTTTATGCTTCTATCCCTGGTGGCCCTGCCCTGATTGCACAGGCGCTTGGCGGTACTGCATTAATTTTCTTTGCACTATCTGCTTATGTACTTACCACTAAAAAAGATTTCTCTTTCATGGGTGGTTTTCTGTTCGTAGGTATGATGGTGGTAGTTGTTGCGGCGATTGCAAACATCTTCTTCTCGGTACCGGCGGTACACCTGGCCATTAACGCGGCTATCGTGTTCCTGATGTCTGGTTTCATTCTGTTTGATACCAGCCGTATTATCCACGGCGGTGAAACCAACTACATTCGTGCCACAGTGGGTTTGTACCTGAACATCTACAACCTGTTTGTATCCCTGCTGCAACTGCTGGGTGCATTCGGTGGCGATGATTAATCGGCACTGCACGTTTTGAGAAAACACCCCGTTAAGGGGTGTTTTTGTTTTATGCAACGAATTTCAGTACTAATCACCAGTTCTCCCGAATCACTAACCGCTTGTCTGGATGCGGTGGCCTTTTGCCGTGCCGCCATCGATGAGGGCCAGAGTATCGATCAAATCTTCTTTTACCAGGCCGGCGTTTATCATGCCAACGGGCTCATGGATGCTTCTGCGAATGAAGTTGATTTAACTAAAGCGTGGCAAAGTCTGGCTGCAGAGCATGCTATTCCATTATTGGTTTGTGTCGGGGCTGCCAGTAAACGGGGAGTGGTGGATGCCGAACAGGCCACGCAAGCGGGCTTACCTCAGCACAATTTGTTTGAACCCTTTAAACAAGTGGGCCTGGGCGAATTTTTCACATTACTGCACAATTCCACAAAACTGGTGCAATTTTAATGGCAACTATCACCGTTTTATTAACCCAGGCGCCCTACGCTTCTCAACAAGCGGCAGACGGAATCGAGTTTGCTCTGGCGTCAACCAATTACGGCCACGAATGCCAGGTAGTATTCAGCGGTAAAGGAATACTACAGCTACTAGCAAACCAGCAACCGGCTCTGCGCAAGAATCAATTAAAACAGGCACGGGTATTACCTTTTTACGATATCGAGCCGGTATACGTTTGTCAGGCGTCGTTAACCGCATTACAGCTGACCGTTGCCGATTTGGGTATCGATGAGGATGACCTGGAATTACTCGATGCCAGCGCACTTCGCCAGTTATTAACCCAATCTGAACACACGGTAACTTTTTAATGCTTGTACGTTATGCTTCGTTTCATCCTGATAGCAGCGCAGAGGCTATATTAAAAAGCCTCACAGCAACCGATGTGGTAGTGTGTTGTGGCGACGGTGTGTATGCGTTTAATGCGCTTCGCCGTACTTATCCGGAATTATCAATAGTGGCCATGGCAAACGATTGTGCCGAACGAGGTGTGGCTATAGAAGCTACCGTGTCATCTGGTAAACTCTGCCAACTTCATCATCAACATCAGCAGTGGATTAACATCTTACCATGAGCGACAACTTTCAGTTTGAATGGCAGGGGCATACATACCCAACTGATAAACTCGGTTATCTTTTAGATTACCGGCAGTGGCAGCAAGATATGGTGCCGTTTTTAGCCGAACAGGAAGGTATTGAGCTTACCGAGGCTCACTGGGAGGTGGTGTTGTTTGTCCGGGAATTCTATCTGGAATATGAAACAAGCCCTGCCATACGCGCATTGGTAAAGGCGATGGCTGCCAAGTACGGGCCGGAAAAAGGCAACAGTCGTTATCTGCAACGATTGTTTCCAAAAGGCCCGGCCAAACAGGCCACAAAGCTGGCAGGCTTACCCAAACCGAAAAAGTGCTTATAAAAAAGGCCGCTAAATTAGCGGCCTTTTTTATTTAATAACGGTTACTTAATTTCGGTAACGCCACCCATATAACTAACCAACGCATCGGGGATTTTTACCGAGCCATCGGCTTGCTGATAGTTCTCTAAAATAGCAACCAGTGTGCGCCCTACAGCTAAACCAGAGCCATTCAGGGTATGCAGCAACTCAGGCTTGTTAGTGTCCGGGTTACGGAAACGCGCCTGCATACGGCGCGCCTGGAAGTCCAGCATATTAGAGCAAGACGAGATCTCACGGTACGTATCTTGTGCCGGCAACCAAACTTCCAAATCATAGGTTTTGCATGAGCCAAAGCCCATGTCACCGGTACACAGTAATACCTTGCGGTACGGTAAACCCAGCTTCTGCAGGATCACTTCGGCGTGACCGGTGAGTTCTTCCAGGGCGTTGAAGCTGTCTTCCGGTTTTACCAGTTGCACCATTTCCACTTTATCAAACTGGTGTTGGCGGATCAGGCCGCGAGTGTCACGACCATAGCTACCTGCTTCACTACGGAAACAAGGCGTATGTGCAGTCATTTTAATCGGCAGATCTTTAGCAGCAAAAATTTCATCACGTGCCAGGTTGGTTAACGGTACCTCTGCAGTTGGGATCAAAGACAGCCCCTGGCCCTCTTCTGTGGCTGGGTGGGGGTGAAATAAATCCTCACCAAACTTAGGCAGCTGGCCAGTGCCGTAAAGGCTGTCTGCATTAACCAGGTACGGCACATACATTTCGGTATAGCCGTGCTCTGCAGTATGTGTATCCAGCATGAACTGCGCCAAGGCACGGTGTAAGCGAGCAAACTTGTCGCGCATCACCACAAAGCGGCTGCCAGTTAATTTAACGGAAGCTTCAAAATCGAGCCCTTTATTTAGGCCTTCGGCAATATCAACGTGATCTTTCACTTCAAAATCAAAGCTTGGGATCTCGCCCCAGATGCTGATCTCAACGTTTTCGTCTTCGTCTTTACCTACCGGCACACTTTCGTGCGGCAGGTTAGGAATACCTTGCATGAGCGTGGTAACTTCAGTCAGTACTTCATCTAATTCAGCTTTTGCAGCATCCAGCTTGTCACCGAGATCAGAAACCTCCGCCAATAATGGCGAAATATCCTCGCCCTGTGCTTTGGCTTTACCAATGGATTTACTTCGCGTGTTGCGTTCATTTTGCAAATCTTGAGTTTTGATTTGTAATGCCTTACGTTTTTCTTCGAGGGCATTAAAAGCGTCAACATCCAGAGAAAAACCCCGGCTGGCCAGTCGTTCAGCCGTTGTTTCGATGTCGCTTCGCAAACACTTTGGATCTAACATGTTATTTTCTTTATCCTTTGGTTAATTCCACTGCCAGCCATGCTGCAAGCAGGCAGGCACTCACATTCAATAAAATATTGGCCAACGCCTTTATCCACAAACCGTTTTCGAGCAGTGTTAAGGTTTCTATGGTAAAGGTTGAAAAGGTTGTCAGCGCCCCTAGCATACCTACCCCAATCAGCGCCCGGTATGGCTGTTCAGCTAACTCGCCTCGCTCAATAAAGCCGTATAACACCGCCAGTAAAAACGAGCCGATAATATTGACGGCAAGTGTACCAAAGGGCAACGCTTTTCCAAACCAGGAATCCACTAATCCGGTACAGAAAAACCGCAAGCAGGCCCCTACAGCGCCGCCGGTGGCTATAAACAGGTAAATTGAGAGCGTGTGTGACATTAGCCGTTCCGTTTTTGTTGGCTTTGATTATTTAACTGGTCAAGGTAATCGCGTTTAGCTTTAAGCTGTTTTTCCAGGCCCCGTTCACTGGGCTCATAATAACGGGCATCGGCAATTTCCGGNGGCAAATAGCATTCCCCGGCGGCAAACGCATTNGGTTCATTATGGGCATANCGNTATTCCGCTCCGTGGCCCATTTCTTTTANNAANTTNGTCGGNGCATTACGCANGTGNACNGGTACCGGNTAATCGGGTTTNTCCCGTGCATCCTGCTTAGCCTGNCTAAAGGCCATATACACNGCGTTACTTTTGGCTGCCAGCGCNCAATANACTGCCGCCTGAGCAATGGCNCGTTCANCTTCTGCTGGCCCTACACGATGATATACGTCCCAGGCATTCACACACAACTGCATGGCCCGTGGGTCGGCATTGCCGATGTCTTCAGAAGATATTGCCAGAAGACGGCGTGCCACGTAAAGCGCATCACCGCCACCATTTAAAATTCGTGCATACCAATANAGNGCTGCATCGGGATCAGAGCCCCGAACGGATTTATGAAACGCCGAAATNAGATCGTAAAATGTATCGCCCTGCTTNTCATAACTGGCNACCTTTTCACCCACCGCCTGCTCAACATCATTAAGNCTTATCTGNGATNNATTGGTAAAATCACTGGCCAGTTCAAGATAGGTTAACAACCGNCGTCCGTCGCCGCCGGATAAACCAATCAGCGCATTTCTGGCNTCGTCAGCNAGGGTNAGGTTGCGTTCNCCNANTCCACGCTCNGTATCGGNCAGNGCTCNGTCGAGCAACGCATCGAGNGCTTCNTCATCAATGCCTTTAAGNACGTACACCCGAACCCGNGATAACAATGCATTGTTAAGCTCAAAAGACGGGTTTTCAGTGGTAGCNCCAACAAAGGTTACCACCCCGGANTCCACAAANGGTAAAAAGGCATCCTGCTGCGATTTATTAAAACGATGTACTTCATCAACAAACAANAGCGTGCGCTCGCCCATGGATTTATTTTGCTCAGCCTCATCCATGGCTGCNCGAATTTCCTTCACCCCGGANGTAACCGCCGAGAGCTTTATCACCTGCGCATTGGTATACACCGCAATCAGTTCTGCCATGGTNGTTTTACCGGTGCCNGGTGGCCCCCATAACACCATGGAATGACAATGAGACGACTCGAGCATTTTGCGTAACGGTTTNCCCGGCCCCACCAGGTGGCTCTGGCCTACGTATTCATCCAGAGNAACCGGCCGCATACGGGCNGCCAGCGGNGCGTAGGTTTGCTGACTAAACAAACTCATGGGCGCTGGTCATCTACCATAAAGCTTTCCGGCACGTCAGCAATAAATGCGGAAGGGAAAATCGGCGTATTAAATTCGCGCTCACTAAAATTNATGGCNCTTTGCTGGCCCTGACTGTCGAGCATGATCAGGTTTGCCAGGCCTTTNTCATCAAAACTTAAACTCAGCGTNCGGATCTGACCGCCCTCNGCTTTTGCCGAAACGGTATAGCTGTTGGGTTGGGTTGCATTAACCGTATATTGTTGCCAGGTAGCGTCNTCGTTACTGGTTAACAGCACCATGGGATTNTTATCAATCGCCTGGGCCTGNGACATNACNGTGACCTGCTCTACCCACTCATCGATATGCCAGACNGCCGAACCATCGGCTATCAGTACGGTTTCATCCGGCGACAGTGTTTCCCAGCGNAGTTTATCCGGCCGGGCCATGGTTAGNTTACCNGTNGCTTCATGAACGACTTCACCGTTTTCATCGGTGACCNACTGAGTAAATGCAGCCTTGAAGGACTCCAGTCCGGCTAACTTTGTTTTTAACGCTTCGGCATCATNGGCCAGCGCAGATACAGAGAAAAATGACAGAGCGACTAAAGCTCCGCTAAACAATGATTTCATAAACGACTTCCTGTTAGTCTCTCGGTGGCGGTGGNGCCAGCACTTCACGGTTACCGTTNTGGCCCGCAGGGGTAACGACACCACTTTGNTCCATTTGTTCAACCANACGCGCTGCNCGGTTGTAACCAATNCGGAATTTNCGCTGAACACTGGACACCGATGCNCGGCGGGTTTCNGTNACAAANGCCACNGCTTCATCGTAAAACGCATCCACTTCCTGATCGCCNCCNTCNGGTTGNTCACCCGGTAACAGNACTTCAGCGGTGGACTCNGGGTTAAGGATCTCATCGATGTANTCCGGTTCNCCGCGTTTCTTCCAGTCNGCNACTACGGCGTGTACNTCGTGGTCNTCNACAAACGCACCGTGCACACGGGTNGGTACCGGGCTACCCGGTGGTAAATAAAGCATATCGCCCATGCCGAGCAGCGTTTCTGCACCTTGCTGGTCAAGAATAGTGCGCGAGTCAATTTTACTCGACACCTGAAAAGCAATTCGCGTGGGAATATTTGCTTTAATCAAACCGGTTATAACGTCTACCGACGGACGCTGGGTAGCCAGCACCAGATGAATACCTGCAGCCCGGGCTTTCTGTGCAATCCGGGCAATCAGCTCTTCTACCTTTTTGCCTACAATCATCATCATGTCGGCAAATTCGTCAACCACCACAACAATGGAGGGCAGTTTTTCCAGATCCGGAGCTTCTTCAAGCATACTGTCTTCGGTGCGCCACAGTGGATCTTTAATGGGCTCGCCCGCTTCAATAGCCTGCTTGATTTTGGTGTTATACCCCTTAAGGTTACGTACGCCCAATGCGGACATCAGCTTGTATCGACGTTCCATTTCCCCTACACACCAACGCAGGGCATTGGCGGCTTCTTTCATATCGGTAACCACCTCGGCCAACAGATGCGGGATCCCTTCGTACACCGATAATTCAAGCATTTTCGGATCAATCATGATCATCCGCACGTCTTCCGGTGTGGACTTATATAACAAGCTGAGGATCATCACGTTAACCCCCACCGATTTACCCGAGCCAGTGGTACCCGCTACCAGTAAGTGGGGCATTTTAGCCAGATCAACCACGACCGGATCGCCACTGATATCGGCACCCAGCACCATGGTAAGTGCCGAAGCATTCGACTGAAAAGCCTCACACTCAATTACTTCACTCATGCGCACCATTTCGCGCTTTTTATTGGGTAATTCAAGGCCTATCACTGATTTACCGGGAATAACCTCCACCACACGTACCGAAGTTGCCGACATTTCACGTGCTAAATCTTTCGATAAACTGGTGATTTTGCTTACCTTCACACCCGGTGCCAGGTCAATTTCAAAACGGGTGATCACCGGGCCGGGATAAACCCCAACCACGGCGGCATCAATATTGAAGTTAGCCAGCTTTTCTTCCACCAGGCGGGACACAATGTCCAGCTCTTCCTGGGTGATCGGGTTTTCTTTTTTGTCTGGTCTGTCGAGCAACTCAAACGAGGGCATCGGGCCTATATCTTCATCACCATCTGATTCACCGCGTGGCGGCCGGATTTGTTTTGCCCCTCTGGCAGCTGGTTGTTGCGGCGGAGCTGGCATCGGCGACGATGTTTTATTCGGCTCATTGGCCGTTGGCGGATCAGTGGCTGGTTCATTTGCAAACCGGGGCCCTTCGGCACTAAAGGACTCCCCTGCCCCATCCTTGGTATCCACAATAAACGGCGGTAAGTCGTCTTCTTCGTCGTCATCCGTGGCGAAGATTTCATCAGGAATAGAGAATGTCGGTTCGCTTCGTTCCGCTTTCACTTGTGGGTTTTGCTTAGGCGGCGTTTTCTCAGCCGGTTTTTCCGAGGGCGGCTCGGCACGTAAACTGGTAATATTCAGCTCATCACTGTCTTTCTCTTTATCAGCCGATTTATTCGGTAAAGATAAGGTAGGCATATTTAGCGCCAGCAGCTTTTGCGGTGCGGCAATCGATTTACGGCCGATCCACAGCGTACTTTCACCGAGCTTATCAACAATCAGTAGCCAGGAAATGCCGGTCAGCAACGTAAAGCCCACGCAACAAAAGCACAACAGCAACAGAACTGTACCCGCAACATTGAAATACGGAATTAGCGCAGAGCTGATCACATCGCCAACCAGGCCTCCGGCGGTAAAGCTGAACAGGTCGTCAAAATTTATACTGAANATGCCGGTAAGGCCCAGCANTATCAANATNGCGCCAATCAGGCGNAAACCAATNGTCAGGNAGTCNAGNTCNCGCCAGGTTTTAATNTTNTGGAAAATAANCCAGCCAATAAACGCACAGCAAAANGGTGTGGCATAGGCNAAATAGCCGAAGGTAAAGAAGAACAGATCGGCAGTCCAGGCNCCCGTTGGGCCAACCCAGTTATGGACATCGTTCTGCAGGCCAGCCTGACTCCAGCCCGGATCNCCCGGGTGAAAAGAGGCTAACGCCAATAATAAAAANAACGCCAGAGCACAGGCAATAATAATACCTGTCTCCCATATGCGTTGAACGCCAGAAAGTCGCACCATATCCCTAAATATCTCTCTTTGCCGGNGTTATNAATACACCGGTCATTGGTTTTATTTTTGCGCACGTACCCGGGTCACAGAAGCGGCTGGCTTCAGCGGGTNACCNAAAAGTTTATCATACCATCCTGACCTTATTTTGTATTAATTCGCAGGCTATTGGTACTTTTAACTTCTTCCATTACCACGTANGTNCGTGACGCACTNACACCAGGCAGCCGCAATAAGGTATCNCCNANCAATTTGCGGTAGCTCGACATATCAGCCACCCGGGCTTTAAGCAGNAAATCAAAGTTNCCCGANACCAGGTGACACTCTTGTATATCATCGTGCTGCTGAACCGCAGCTGAAAATTCGGCAAAAATATCTACCGAAGTTTTNGTTAAGGTAATCTCGACAAACACCAGCATGGCCGCGCCTAGCTGATGCGGATCCAGATGCGCATGATAGCCNTTTATATAGCCCTGGGTTTCTAANCGCTTNACCCTTTCCAAACAGGGACTTGGACTTAACCCNACCTGTTTTGCCAGCTCAACGTTAGAAATCCGCCCGTCTTTTTGCAGNATGGAAAGTATGTTGCGNTCTATTCTGTCGAGGTGTTTGGGCGTTTTNACCANCATATTAAATTCTCCAAANGGNNTTTTTANAAGAATATTACACTGNCANTNGAAAAANTACAGCAGATATANTTTAAAACCTTCCGATATACTAGCATCATTAGTAACTCAATNATTTAAACAGGCAGAGANAACTATGTTAGTGGGTGTACCAAAAGAAATTAAAAANCACGAGTACCGTGTAGGCTTAACCCCNGCAGCGGTTAAAGAGTTCGTGATGCACGGTCATAANGTNATGGTAGANACCAATGCNGGTACCGCCATTGGCTTTACCGATGAAATGTATGNNGANGCTGGCGCCAGNATTGCNGCNAGTGCNGAACAGGNTTTCGCCGAAGCGGAAATGATTGTAAAGGTAAAAGAGCCACAGCCACAGGAATNTAAGCAACTGAGCCGTGGTCAGACNCTNTANACCTACCTGCACCTGGCACCCGATCCAACTCAGACTGAGTTACTGATTGAATCCGGCGCTACCTGTATNGCNTATGAAACNGTTACCGATNCACGTGGTGGCTTNCCATTACTGGCACCAATGAGTGAAGTGGCTGGCCGCATGTCNGTTCAGGCCGGNGCNCATTATCTTGAAAAAGCNCACGGCGGCAGNGGCACNCTGCTTGGTGGCGTACCNGGNGTTGCACCGGGTAAAGTGCTGGTNATTGGNGGCGGTGTGGTNGGTACACANGCTGCTAAAATGGCATTAGGCCTTGGCGCCGATGTNACTATTCTNGACCGTTCACTNCCNCGTTTACGCCAGTTNGANGATATCTTTAACGGTCAGGTAAAAACCGTNTNNTCAACNGTTGATGCNATTGAGCATTATTCAGCGTCTGCTGATTTGGTGGTTGGTGCGGTACTTATCCCGGGTGCAGCAGCGCCNAAACTNCTNAANGANCAACATATTGCCAATATGAAAAAAGGCTCTGTNGTNGTAGACGTNGCTATCGACCAGGGNGGTTGNTTTGCCACNTCAAAAGCNACCACTCACCAGGATCCGGTTTANATCGTCGACGGNGTGGTNCACTACTGTGTNGCGAACATGCCTGGCGGCGTGGCNCGTACCTCTACCATGGCACTGAACAATGCAACACTGCCATTTGGTCTGGCACTGGCCAACAAAGGGCCTAAACAAGCCATGATGGAAGATATCCACCTATTGAACGGCCTGAACGTTCACGAAGGTAAAGTCACTTATAAAGCCGTAGTTGAAGCACTGGGCGACCAATTAGGTATTCAGTACACCCCGGCACTGGATGCACTGGCTTAAATTGCTAAAATAAAAATAATGGGGTCAGAGTTAATTAATTTACTCTGATCCCATTACTTATTAGTTCAAGGGGTTATTAGTTCAAGGGGTCAGAGTAAGCTTACTCTGACCCCTTGAACTCCTCTGACCCCATTATTCTTTTCATTGAAACAAAGGCTAACAATTGCTCGCTTGCAACCACCCTGCTTTGCCCTACCATAAATACCTATTTTATTGTTAACAGCACATCCTGTGTGACCTGCTTATGTGGCTTAATTACGCTTATTACGTACTTCTGTTTTGCACTTTAATCGTGATGCTGGCGCAGTTATGTTTCAGACCAGTTCGGGTGGAGCATATTCTTACCGCTATTTTTAGTGGCTCCCTCGCCATGGTGGCGCTACAGCTATTAACCGCTGAGGCCGATAGTCCGTATCAGTATGTGTTTGCACTGGGTACCTGCGCTACCTGTAATGTGATCTGGCTTATCTCCCGTGCGATATTCCGCGGTAGTGAGTCACTTGCTGTCAAGCATTATGCCCTGGCCGCTTCTATTGCTTTACTGGTGATGATAAGCCGTAGTCTGGATCTGATGGTATCGGTTAACTGGTTAGCAGCCGGCAACATTAGCTGGATTAAAGGCGCAGTGTCTGAAATCACCCAGTTGTTATCTTCCACCATTTTGGCACTCGCTTTTTGGGAGGCAGTGCGCGGCTTCACTCAGGCAACCAAAACATCCCAGTACCAGCGCTTATTATTTGCCAGCAGTTTCTTTGCCGGCGTATTTAGTTGCACCGTAGTGGCCGAAGGTATTTTGACCAGCGATGTCAGCAGTCAAATTAAGCCCTGGCTCGTAGTGAGTTCCGCGCTACTTATCACCCTGGTAACTTTTATTATTTTATTCTGGCAACATCTCTCGCGCAGGCATATCAGTAATATAGCCCAAATCAGTACTGGCACCGAAGGCGTAGCAGAGCCAATCCTCGCAGAGGATAAGAAGGTGTTTAATCAAATCAGGCTGTTAATGGAACAGGAACAACGCTTTTTGCACCACGATTTAAAAACCATTGATATTGCCAATGCCCTACAGGTTTCTGAATACAGAATAAGCCGGGCAATAAGGGCTATGAGCGCTGCTGCCAATGTGAATCAGTTTATCAATAGCTACCGAATTAGCTACGCCAAACAGCTGCTTACCTCACATCAAAGTGAACACTGGACAATACTGGTCATAAGCATGGAGTCCGGGTTTGCCTCACTGGCACCGTTTAACCGTGCATTTAAGGCCAGTGAGGGGTGTACGCCAAATCAGTATCGTCAGCGTTATATGAGTAAAGAAACCGTTACCAACAATCCGGTTGTGCCTTATTAACGCTTAATAACCAACAATCCGAGGTCCCCACATCATCATTGTGGCTGCAACGGTACCCAACAAAGTAATAAGTATGGCAATTCCCACTGCGATGCTGACTGTCACGCGGTTGGCAACCGTATTACGCGCACGAGCCCTGAAAATCAGTTCTGCAATGAACATGGGCAGCAGGTAAGACGCAAACGACAGCGTAACGTCAGCTGGCCCATCCAGGTTTGCGCTGTTTCCCTGTGGTCCCTGATTGAGCATAAACCAGCCCATCAGCAGCAATCGAAATGTCCATACCCCGTTAATTAAAATAAACGCATGTACGGCAAAACGCTGATGACGCTCGAAATCCCGTTGCACTGCATAGCGCCAGGTAAAGTAAACCATTACCGGAATTAGTAAACCATTCACGGTAACCCCCAACGCGCCTAAATCACTCAGGCGACTTCCGGTTACCCAGGTAAGATACAAGCCACCAATGGCCCCCAACAGGCCAAAGGTCAGATAAACACGGCCATTGATACGGTGAAATCGTGGGTAATGGTGGCGAATCGCCGGAAACAGCTGGAATGTGCCGCTCAGGCTAATCAGCATCACGGGTATCACATGGAGCAATAAAATGGCGTTATTAATGGTGTCGCCGTTTACATATCCCCTGATCATATAAGCGTAGCGGGACTCATCCAAATGCCCGGTTAACAGCGGCAACGTAAATTGTACGAGGATGTATAACGCAAATATCCACTAGCCGGTGAGAATAATCGCCACCCAGGCTTTTAACATTAATTCGAACTTGTGATTTAGCCTCGATTGGAATGATGGCTGAGTGTTCAAATTGGAAGTGATAACTTGTGACATATAAAGCCCTTTCAACATTTAGCAGGCTTTAAGCATGCCAATTTCGACATAAATCGCTTATCGAATTTGGAATCTGATCGTCAAAAATTAAAAAGAGTTAAAGAGTTAAAAAGTTAAAGGGGTCAGAGTTAATTAATATTAATTAACTCTGACCCCTTTATTTTTTATTTGGTCTTAGATGTTTTACGCCAGGCTTTGATTTACTGCCTGCAGGGCGGCTAACGGGTTTTCAGCTTGTGTAATTGGCCGGCCCATTACCAGGTAGCTTACACCGGCGTCGATGGCATCAACCGGTGTCATAACCCTTTTCTGATCGCCCACATCTGCCCCGGCAGGACGAATTCCAGGTGTTACTAACAGAAACTCGTCGTTATGTGTTTCACGTAACATTACCGCTTCTTTTGCAGAACAAACAACGCCGTCGAGCCCGCTATCGGCCGTTAGCTGGGCCAGTTTGTTAACCTGCTCGGCTGGTGATACCTCTGGCACCACATCATTCAACTGCGCCTGATCCATGCTGGTCAGCACCGTTACCGCAATCAGTTTGGTTTGAGGATGAGCAGACTCTGCAATGGCCTGTTTTGCCGCCATCATCATTTCCTTACCCCCGCTGGCATGCACGTTTACCATCCATACCCCCATTTCGGCCGCGGCTTTACAAGCTTTGGCTACGGTATTCGGGATATCATGAAATTTTAAATCCAGAAAAATATCAAACCCTTTGGCGATGAGCGATTTTACAAACTCAGGCCCGAACAGGGTAAACATCTCTTTGCCGACTTTCAGCTTACAAGCACCAGGATCCAGTTGATCTACCAGGGCCATGGCCTTATCGGCATCATCGAAATCCAATGCGACGATCACACGGGCTTCTTGGTTCATTCTCTTTACTCTCCGTCTAGACCTCTAATGGGGTTAACGACCCCCCACTTTTTACAGGATGGACACAGCCAATACAGTTTGCGACCAGAAAAGCCACAGCTCTTACACCGGTAACGCGGACGCTGTTCAATTTGCTTGGCCACCAGTTGCCGTAACTGCTGATAGGTGGCCTTCGCGTTGGCATCATCACTTAACTCACAATACAACTGCATCAGGCGATGGAAGCCACGCATGGTAGGCGTTTTTTGCAGTTGTTCAAATAAATAATCGGCGGCGTGCTGCACTTCGCCTTTATTGGAAAATACATCCACCATAGCCAGGTACAAGGTGGCACTTTGCACCCAGTTATCATTTAACAGGTTCTCAAATTTCTGCCAGTCACCGGTTTCACTGGCGATTTGCTCAAGTAACGGCACCGCTTCAATAAACCAGTTCTTATCACGATTAGCGACCTGCACCAGGTATTCACCGGCTTCTTTTAAGCGGCCCTGATCAAAGGTAACTTCACCCAGCATCAACCAGGGTCTGACCGCTTGATCATCTACGTTGACAGCTTTTTGCAGTACCTTCAGTGCTGCCGGGATATCCTCGTTATCTAACTCGAGCTGGGCCTGTTCACAATAAAAATGACCGAGTTTACTGCGAATACTGTCATTTTCAGCCAGCATTTTTTCGGCGAGCTCTATGGCCCGACCCCACTCTTTCGTGGTTTGGTATATTGCAAATAACTGCTGCTGGGCAAACTCGAAATGCTTGTCGGAATTAAGCAGGCTTACGAAAGCCCCTTCCGCTCTTTCCAGAAAACCGGCCTGCATGTAATCGCGGCCTAGTTCCTTAAGAGCTAACTCACGCTGAGTAGCCTGAATTTCATCACGACTGACCAGATTCTGATGCACGCGTATTGCCCGGTCTATCTCACCGCGCTGGCGATAGAAATTCCCCATGGCAATGTGGGTTTCCACGGTATCACTGTTGACGTTAATCATTTTAATTAACGTATCCACGGCCCTGTCGGGCTGGTCAGACAGGAGAAAGTTTAATCCACGGAAATAATGTTTAGAGAGAATACTGGATTGTTTTCGCTGCGCCTGGCGAACGCTGTTGCGGCCCATTATGTAACCATAACCGGCTGCTACTGGTAGCAGTAAGAATAACAGCTCCAGCATGACGCTTATTCTTTCTGCAGCTTGTTAAGCTTAGCCTGCGCCCGCATCAGCTTAACCCTAAGCGTGAGCCAGCTGCTTAGAATGGCCAGAACGCCAACGACAACGCCTAGCCCTAATGCTATAGCAATCAGAGTGGCGACCGTCATATCAGCCTTAGCAATCAGGTAATTTACTGATATTACAGCATCATTTTGAGAACCAACGGCAATCGCCAGTACCAGAATCGCAATAATGCAGAGTAAAAATGCCAAGCCTTTCAAGTGCGTGATCCTAAATAAAGAAATTAAAATCAGGATAACAAAATGTAGATAGTGTTACAGCATTCACATACAAAAAAAGCACTGATAACAGTGCTTTTTATTTCTATCTGTGCAGATATTGATCAGGCGATTGATTCATTCACCCGGTCACGTAACTCTTTGCCAGGCTTAAAGTGAGGAACGTATTTACCGTCCAGCTCCACTGTTTCGCCAGTTTTAGGGTTACGTCCCACGCGAGGCGCGCGGTAATGCAAAGAAAAACTACCAAACCCGCGGATTTCGATACGGTCACCTTTTTGTAAGGTTTGCGCCATCTGTTCCAACATTTCTTTGATAGCTGTTTCTAATTCTTTTGCCGGGATATGGCGTGCCTGATCAGCGAGCCGCTCAATTAATTCAGACTTGGTCATGTGTAAACCTCTTTGTCATTCAATCCATCAAACAGCTACATCAACAGGTATACGGCANTTACCGTATACCTGATGTNTCAAAAAGCTTATTCGCCTTTTGCTGCTTTGAAAGCTTCAGCCATCGCGTTNGCNAANCCANCNTCNTCNTGNTGGTTNACTTTNTCNATNGCTTCTTTCTCGTCAGCCTGGTCTTTCGCTTTAACAGACAGGTTTACGATGCGGTTCTTACGGTCNACACCGGTGTACTTCGCTTCGATGCTGTCGCCAACGTTAGCCACTTCAGACGCNTCTTCGATACGGTCNCGAGAAAGATCAGCTACACGGATGTAACCGTCAACTTCTTCNGCCAGGTTTACAGTAACGCCTTTGGCATCAACTGCTGTAACTGTACCANNAACGATAGCACCTTTCTTGGTATCTGTCAGATACTTGTTGAACGGATCTTCTTCGATTTGCTTAACGCCTAAAGAAATACGCTCACGCTCTGGGTCGACTTGCAGAACAACCGCTGAGATCTCGTCGCCTTTCTTATAATCACGAACTGCGTCTTCACCAGACTTGTTCCATGAAATGTCAGACAGGTGAACCAGACCGTCGATGCCGCCGTCAAGGCCGATGAAGATACCGAAGTCAGTGATTGACTTGATCTTACCAGACACTTTGTCACCTTTTTCGTGTGACTTAGCGAAAGTTTCCCAAGGGTTATCGATGCACTGCTTAAGACCCAGAGAAATACGACGACGTTCTTCGTCGATTTCCAGAACCATAACTTCAACAGAATCGCCCAGGTTAACAACCTTAGATGGGTGGATGTTTTTGTTAGTCCAATCCATTTCAGAAACGTGAACCAGACCTTCAACACCGTCTTCGATCTCTACGAAACAACCGTAGTCAGTCAGGTTAGTTACCTGGCCAGTGATCTTAGTGCCTTCTGGGTAACGCTGTGCAATTTCTTGCCATGGATCGTTGCCCATTTGCTTCATGCCCAGAGATACACGTTGCTTTTCTTTGTCGAACTTCAGAACTTTAACGTTGATTTCGTCACCAACGTTCACGATTTCACTTGGGTGCTTAACGCGCTTCCAAGCCATGTCAGTGATGTGCAGCAGGCCGTCAACACCGCCCAGATCTACGAACGCACCGTAGTCTGTCAGGTTCTTAACGATACCTTTAACTTCGTGACCTTCTTCCAGGTTGGCCAGCAGCGTTTCACGCTCTGCACTGCTTTCTGCTTCGATAACAGCACGACGAGAAACAACAACGTTGTTACGCTTGGCGTCTAACTTGATTACTTTAAACTCAAGTTCTTTGCCTTCCAGGTGAGTGGTGTCGCGTACAGGGCGAACGTCAACCAGTGAACCTGGCAGGAATGCGCGAACACTGTTAACTTCAACAGTGAAACCGCCTTTAACTTTACCGTTGATAACGCCTTTGATAGTGGCTTTATCGTCGTAAGCTTTTTCCAGCTCAACCCACGCTTCGTGACGCTTAGCTTTTTCACGAGACAGGATAGTTTCACCAAAGCCGTCTTCTACAGCGTCTAACGCTACGTCGACTTCGTCACCGATTGCGATTTCTAATTCGCCTTCGGCATTTTTAAATTGTTCAGCTGGGATAGCACTTTCTGATTTGAGACCTGCGTCAACAAGAACGATGTCTTTATCAATTGAAACTACAGTACCCTTTACAATTGAACCTGGACGAGTTTCAAGTTCTTGTAAGCTCTCTTCAAAAAGTTGTGCAAAATTTTCAGTCATATGATTTAGTAATTAACTTAAGTTGACATCCACATTTCGATCCGGATAACGTGGGGTTATTAAACAAAGTCGTCACCTCCTGTGACAACGATTGCGATGGTGAAACCGACTCCGGGCTTACAGCCTGGAATTGATAATTTCCATTGCACTTTCAAAGACTTGGTTAATATCCAAATCTGTTGAATCGATCACTACAGCGTCTTCTGCCGGTACCAATGGCGCAATAGAACGATTCGCGTCGCGATCATCCCGGGCTTTGATATCGGTTAAAAGGCGCGCAATATTAACATCCAGACCTTTATCTTTCAACTGATTATAGCGACGCTCCGCGCGGGCTTCAGCGCTGGCGGTCAGGAATAATTTTACATTGGCATCAGGGAACACCACGGTGCCCATGTCGCGACCGTCGGCCACCAGGCCGGGATCTTGCTGAAACGCACGCTGGCGGCGTAACAGCGCCTCGCGAACCCTGGCCAGGGACGCAATCTGTGACGCCACAGCGCCAACTTCCTCGGTGCGAATATCGTCGGTGACGTCTTCACCTTCAAGCACCACACGGCGCTGCTCTTTGTCAATTTCAAAACTTACGTCAAGGCCAGAGGCCAGCGGAACAACAGCACTTTCATCGTCGACCGGAAGATCATGATGCATGGCGGCAACGGCCAGTACGCGGTAAATCGCGCCACTGTCCAGTAAGTGCCAGCCGAGCTTTTCTGCGATTAATGCGCTTAGTGTGCCTTTCCCTGCCCCACTAGGACCATCTACCGTTACTACGGGTATTGGATGCATACCTGCTCCATTTATTTAATAAAATGTTAATAACAACTCGAAAACGGCGGCAATTATACCCGTGTAAGCTCAATTGGCAATGATACACGTCAATAAATACCCGGGCATAATACCTAAGTCTGTANCNNATGNNCGCTGGCCCTGAGACCAGCGCNANTGATAGTAGAGNATAANTCTGTCTTAACGATGACAGATTGTGGCAAAGCGGGTGAAATAATCNGGGAANGTTTTNGCGGTACAACCCGGNTCGTTAATCGTTACCGGTGTATCNCTNANAGATACCAGTGAAAAACACATGGCAATGCGGTGATCGTTATAGGTATCAATNGCAGCATGNTGTAATNCAGCGCCNGGCGTTACCCGAATATAATCNTGNCCTTCTTCTACTTCCACACCNAGTTTACGNAGCTCAGTGGCCATTGCAAATAACCGNTCGGTTTCTTTNACCCGCCAGTTATAAATGTTACGGATGCAGGTTTCNCCNTCGGCAAATAACGCNGTGGTNGCAATAGTCATGGCAGCATCCGGNATATGGTTCATATCCATGTCCACGCCNTTAAGCGGCGCACCATGAANAACNATACAATCGTCAAACCATTCNACTTTAGCNCCCATGGCTTCNAGCACNTCAGCAAAACGAATGTCNCCCTGNATGCTTTGNTTGCCAATNCCNGTNACCTTNACCGTACCGCCTTTAATNGCNCCGGCNGCCAGGAAATAAGANGCAGATGATGCATCNCCTTCNACCATAAAGGTTTNAGGTGCCACATANTGCTGCCCGGCTTTGATCACAAAGCGCTGATAATCCTGATTNTCTACCGACACGCCAAATNTGGCCATGGTATCCAGNGTAATNTCGATATAAGGCTTNGACACTAACTCGCCNTTAATGGCGATAGTGGTGTCNTCNCTAAANAACGGNGCCGCCATTAACAGNGCCGTNANAAACTGGCTNGACACACTGCCATCNACAGACANCTCGCCACCNTTTAACTGGCTACCGGTNATTTTAAGCGGCGGATAACCGGCATTTTTTAAATACTCNATATCCGCNCCNGCNTCCAGCAGCGCATCAACNAGGTCGCCNATNGGNCGTTCTTCCATCCGTGGTTCNCCGGTNANTTCAACNGTNACNTTNGAGGCGGCCAGNGCNGCACATAAAGGGCGCATNGCNGTACCGGCATTACCTAAAAACANGCTNAGCGGTNTATCAACCGANAANGCGCCGCCTAAGCCGGTNACCTTACACTCGGTTTTGTCANCNCTTAANCTGTATTCAACACCCAGTAATTTNAGGGCATCCAGCATNTGGCGGATATCGTCACTNTCGAGCAGATTNGTCAGGCGGGTTTCGCCCTTNGCCAGTGCCGCNAGTANCAANGCCCGGTTAGACANACTCTTNGANCCCGGCACGTTGACGGTACCGTCGATTTTGTTGACCGGCTGTAACGTTAACTGCTCTNCACTCATGCGTGATGCTCCTCNAAGTCTTTCATAAAGCTNACCAGGGCNTCTACCCCNTCAATAGACATGGCGTTATAAATACTGGCNCGCATACCNCCTACCGANCGGTGACCTTTAAGNGCCATTAAACCGGCTTGTTTAGATTTTTCCAGNAACACNTTATCCAGTGCCGGATCGGCCAGATGNAAAGGNACGTTCATAATTGAACGGTTTTCCGGATGNACNTTNTTNCGGTAGAACGACGAGTCNTCNATGGCTTTATANAACGTNTCNGCNTTNTGCTGATTGAGGCTGGCCATGGCTTCNACNCCACCCTGNGCTTTNAGCCATTTAAATACCANCCCCGCCAGNTACCAGGAAAAGGTGGGCGGTGTGTTATACATGGAGTCATTTTTGGCCATCAGTTCGTAATCGAAGATCGACGGCGTACTCTGACGAGCCTTACCTACCAGATCTTCGCGAACAATCACTACCGATAAGCCGGACGGGCCAATGTTCTTNTGNGCACCGGCATAGATAATACCGTATTTGCTCACATCCACCGGACCAGACAAAATATTCGANGACATATCGGCNACCAGAGGCACTTCACCGGCTTCNGGCAACCATTTNTANGCAATGCCATCCACGGTTTCATTCGGGCAGAAATGCAGATACGCCGCGCTTTGATCGATGTCGGCGNCTGCCGGCTTAGGCATAAACTGATAGCCGTTATGATCAACGACCTCACCAATCACTTTGGCATTATTATACTTTGAAGCTTCTGCAACCGCGCCCTTAGACCAGGAACCACTCACCAGATGCAGTGAAGTATCGTCCTGTTTTGAAATATTCAGCGGTACCGCTGCAAACTGCCCGCGCCCGCCGCCTTGCAGAAACAGGACCTTGTAGTTTTCCGGTACGTTCATCAGGTCACGCAGGTCTTGTTCCGCTGTTGCGGCAATTTCGATAAAGTCTGCACCGCGGTGACTCACTTCCATCACTGAGCAACCACTGTCACGCCAGTTAATAAATTCCTGTTGTGCCTGCGCCATCACTGCGGGCGGCAGCATGGCCGGGCCAGCACTAAAATTGAATACGTTTTTCATGAGCTTCTTAAATACTGTCAGGAAGCATTAGTACCCGCCAGCAATATTCATACTGGTGACATAATGCTTACATACACTAAAAAACAAGCGGCACTAAGAGCCGCTTGCGATGCTTGTTGTATCCTTTAACGCAGGATTATTCGTCTGTCGTTGACTCATCTGCGCCGTCTTGTGCGGCATTGGTATCGACGGCTTCGGCTTCGTCGCCCTCGTCTTCGATTAATTCAGCGTCTTCGATTTCTTCGATGCGTTGTAATGCAACCAGTTGCTCGTTATCACCGGTACGGATCAGTCTTACCCCCTGGGTATTTCGNCCAACGGTNGANACTTCACTCACGCGGGTTCTTACCAGCGTACCGGCATTACTGATCAGCATGATTTCGTCGTTTTCATCTACCTGTACCGCCCCGACAACCTTGCCGTTACGATCAGAGACTTTAATCGACACTACACCCTGAGTAGCACGGCTCTTGGCCGGGTAATCTTCCAGCGGCGTACGTTTACCATACCCGTTTTCAGTAGCTGTCAGCACCGCACCGTCACCACGAGGTACGATTAGCGACACGACTTTCTGGCCATCTGGCATCTTAATACCACGAACACCTGTAGCAGTTCGACCCATTGGACGCAGCGCCAGCAGCTCTTCACCGGTTTCAGGATCCAGTTTAACCGCGCCGGTTTCAGAATCACGCAGTTTCTCGTTAAAGCGAACAACCTTACCGGCGTCCGAGAACAGCATGATGTCGTCATCCCCATGGGTAATNGCNACACCAATCAGNTCGTCACCTTCATTNAGGTTNACNGCNATGATACCGCTTGAACGAGGACGTGAGTACATGGTCAGGCTGGTTTTNTTCACCACACCATTGGCCGTAGCCATCAGTACAAACTTGTCTTCCTCGAATTCCTTAATCGGCAGGATCGCGGTGATACGCTCATCATCTTCCAGTGGCAGAATGTTTACAATCGGACGACCACGGGCATTACGGCTGGCCAGAGGTAATTGATAGACCTTCAGCCAGTACAGTCGGCCACGGGTTGAGAAGCACAGGATATGATCGTGAGTGTTGGCAACCAGCAGCTTGTCGATGAAATCTTCGTCTTTCATCTTAGTAGCTGACTTGCCTCGGCCACCACGACGCTGCGCTTCGTATTCAGATAATTTCTGGTACTTCACGTAACCTTCGTGAGAAAGGGTTACCACCACTTCTTCACGTTCAATCAGATCTTCTAAATCAATATCGTGGCTGGCTGCAGTGATTTCGGTACGGCGCTCATCGCCGAATTCGTCACGGACTTTTTCCAGCTCTTCGCGAATNACTTCCATCAGNCGCTCAGGGCTACCCAGAATGTGCAGTAATTCAGCAATCAGCTCGAGCAGTTGCTTGTATTCGTCGAGGATTTTTTCGTGTTCAAGACCGGTTAACTTGTGTAAGCGCAGGTCCAGAATCGCCTGAGCCTGTTGCTCAGTCAGATAGTATTTGCCGTCGCGAATACCAAATTCCGGCTCCAGCCAGTCCGGGCGCGCCGCATCATTACCGGCACGTTGCAGCATTTCCGCTACATCACCCAGCTCCCAGCCAGAAGCCACTAACGCTTGTTTTGCTTCAGAAGGACTTGGTGAGGCTTTGATCAGCTCAATCACCGGATCGATGTTAACCAGTGCAATGGCCAGGCCTTCAAGGATATGGGCGCGGTCACGGGCTTTACGCAGCTCGTAGACTGTTCTGCGGGTAACCACTTCGCGGCGGTGCAGGATAAACGCCTGCAGGATTTCCTTAAGGTTAAACACTTTTGGCTGGTTGTTATCCAGCGCCACCATGTTAATACCGAATACGGTTTGTAACTGGGTATTGGCGTATAAGTGGTTAAGCAGCACTTCGGCTGACTCGTTGCGTTTAACTTCTACAACAATACGCATACCGTCTTTGTCAGACTCATCACGCAGTGCAGAGACGCCTTCAATACGTTTTTCTTTTACCAGCTCGGCAATCTTCTCGATTAAGCGGGCTTTATTTACCTGATACGGAATTTCCGTGACGATAATGGTTTCTTTGCCGTTATCTTCGGTTTCGATTTCGGCACGGGCACGCATGTAGATTTTACCACGACCGGTACGATAAGCATCGACGATACCTTTACGGCCACTGATTAAGGCAGCGGTTGGAAAATCCGGACCAGGAATGTGCTCCATCAACTGATCGACATCCAGTGACGGTTCGTCAATTAATGCAATACAGCCGTTTACAATTTCAGTGAGGTTATGCGGTGGAATGTTGGTTGCCATCCCTACGGCAATACCTGAAGACCCGTTTACCAACAGGTTAGGAATTTTGGTGGGTAACACATCCGGGATGTGTTCAGTGCCATCATAGTTAGGCACGAAGTCCACGGTTTCTTTGTCTAAATCAGCAAGCAGTTCGTGGGCAATTTTTGCCATCCGTACTTCGGTGTAACGCATTGCGGCGGCGGAATCGCCATCGACCGAACCAAAGTTACCCTGTCCGTCAACCAGCATGTAGCGTAAGGAGAAAGGCTGCGCCATCCGAACAATGGTATCGTATACGGCGGAATCACCGTGGGGGTGATATTTACCGATGACGTCACCCACTACACGGGCTGACTTTTTATAAGGTTTGTTAAAGTCATTCTTCAACTCATTCATGGCAAACAGTACACGGCGGTGTACCGGTTTTAAGCCATCACGTACGTCGGGCAGCGCGCGCCCAACAATAACGCTCATCGCATAATCCAGATACGACGTTTTGAGCTCTTCCTCTATATTAACGGGGAGAATTTCTTTGGCGTTATCAGTCATAAACTGCTTGGTCCCTTATTATAAGTTTGTCGCAATCCTGCAGATACCTAACGATCCTGCGTCCGGATCCCCTTGGATCACGCATTGGGGGTCTTCTAATTAACCAATGAGTTTATCACCCAAATCAGCATTTATGTAGTGATTAATGCATCCTTACCTTCAGTTATCTGCTAAGCGTTTAATTTTTGCGCGATTGCTAAACCCGGCTGCAAATAAGCCATGTGCAGATTGCCGATTTGCGGTAATGTAAAGCGGATTTTTAACTTCAGGTAAGATGAAAACTCACGCTCATGACAGAAANACAGCAAAATGTAGATCAAACGGAAATCGACAAGTTTTCTGAAATCGCTGCCCANTGGTGGGACCCACAAGGCCAGTTTAAACCNTTGCATGCNATCAACCCGCTNCGCCTTTCCTTTATAGANGAAAAATGNGNNGGNGTNTTTGGNAAGNANATCCTCGATGTNGGNTGNGGCGGCGGCATTCTTGCTGANTCGCTGGCTNTNCGAGGNGCNGANGTTACCGGNATCGANATGGCCAGTGCCTCACTGGAAATTGCTCAGCTACANAGTCTGGAAACNGGTGTTAAAGTNGATTATCGCTGCGTGAGTGTTGAAACCCTGGCNGCCGAACAGCCNGAATCNTTNGACGTAGTAACCTGTATGGAGATGCTTGAGCACGTGCCCGACCCGGCNTCNGTGATCAGTGCCTGTGCCAANCTGGTTAAGCCTGGCGGNAANGTGTTCTTNTCNACCTTAAATCGCAATNTNAAAGCCTATCTGATGGGCATTGTGGCNGCNGAGTACGTNTTACANTGGGTNCCTAAGGGNACGCACCAGTATCANCGTTTNCTNAAACCGTCTGAGCTAATNAAAATTGCCGATCAGGCGGGCCTGTTTACCCGATCTGCCACCGGNTTNCATTTTGATCCCTTNAATCANGCNTTCGTATTATCGGATCGNAACGTTGACGTCAACTACATTTTGCAATGTGAAAAATCTTGACGACACACAANATATAGTGTCCATNTTTATANCNGNACACTATATATCGCATATTTATAAAAATTAAATATTCGGAATAAATTGTTTTAAGCGATCGCAAAAAAAATCTAAAGTGCTTGCATTCAGTCAAATCTTGCTTTGTTCAAACTTAAAAGGTTAGTCAATACTAACCTTTTACCAGCCTTGATTTGATCGCTGAATTAAGCACCAGATATTGGGTTGCATTAAAGNCAAAACCTCACTATCTTGTGNTTATCNGATAGCAGTCTTGTTTAAAAAACCGACTGATGCAGGTATTTCTCAGGCGGATTAAACATTCACGGATCGAAGCGATCGCTGATGGATCCCTTCGAAATTAATAATTTAAAACAAATTGGGCATGCAAACTTGCCCCGCAAATAGCGCTAACTGACAAACGGCCACTAAAATGAATAACAATTTATCTGTCACCAAACGTAATGGTGAAAAAGAGCCCATTGATCTGGAGAAAATTCACAAAGTTATTACCTGGGCAGCAAANGGNCTCAACAATGTCTCGGTATCACAGGTAGAAATTAAANCCCACATTCAGTTTTACGACGGTATCAAANCCGCCGAGATCCATGAAACCCTCATTAAATCAGCGGCAGATCTGATCTCAACTGATGCACCGGATTACCAGTATCTGGCGGCTCGTCTGGCAATTTTCCACTTACGTAAAAAGGCGTTTGGCGAATTTGAGCCACCTAAGTTGTTTAATCATGTGGCCCGTATGGTCGATATGGGTAAATATGATACTCACCTGTTAGAAGACTACACGCCGGAAGAATTCGCCGAGATGGATAGCTATATCGATCACTGGCGTGACATGAACTTCAGCTATGCGGCCGTTAAACAGCTGGAAGGTAAATACCTGGTGCAGAACCGTGTAACGGGTGAGATCTACGAAAGCGCTCAGTTCCTGTATATTCTGGTAGCGGCCTGTTTGTTTGCCAACTACCCGAAAGANACCCGNTTGCAATACGTTCGTCGTTTTTACGATGCAACGTCTACGTTCAAACTATCTNTGCCTACTCCNATNATGTCGGGCGTGCGNACCCCTACCCGTCAGTTCAGCTCTTGTGTATTAATTGAAACCGGCGACAGCCTNGATTCAATTAACGCCACNGCCAGTGCCATTGTTAAGTACGTCAGTCAGCGTGCCGGTATCGGTGTNAATGCTGGTCGTATCCGNGCACTGGGCAGCCCTATNCGCGGCGGTGAAGCGTTCCACACNGGTTGTATNCCTTTTTANAAGTANTTCCANACNGCGGTTAAGAGCTGCTCTCAGGGNGGCGTNCGNGGTGGTGCAGCAACGCTGTTCTATCCGTTGTGGCATATGGAAGTTGAATCACTGCTGGTGCTTAAAAACAACCGTGGTGTAGAAGAAAACCGCGTACGTCACCTTGACTACGGTGTTCAGTTTAACAAGCTGATGTATCAGCGCATGATGAAAGACGACTACATCACGCTGTTCAGTCCGTCAGACGTCCCCGGCCTGTACGATGCGTTCTTCGCCGACCAGCCTAAGTTTGAAGAACTGTACGTTAAGTACGAACAGGACGAGTCAATCCGCAAAAAACGCATTAAAGCCATGGAACTATTTGGCTTGTTTATGCAGGAACGTGCCAGCACCGGCCGTATTTATCTGCANAACGTGGATCACTGTAATACNCACAGCCCNTTNGATCCAAAAGTGGCNCCGGTTCGTCAGAGNAACCTGTGTCTNGAAATNGCNNTNCCNACCAAGCCNCTNGAGCANGTTAACGACGAAAANGGTGAAATNGCNNTATGTACGCTGTCTGCCTTTAACTTAGGCGCCATTAAGTCTCTGGATGAGTTTGAGGAACTGTCTGACCTGGCCGTTCGCGCACTCGACAGCCTGCTGGATTATCAGGATTACCCGGTACCTGCTGCTTACAACGCCACCATGNNCCGNCGTACNCTGGGTATNGGNGTNATTAACTTTGCTTATTACCTGGCGAAGAACGGCGTNAANTANTCTGANTTCAGTGCTAACAGCCTGGTNCATAAAACCTTTGAAGCCATGCAGTATCACCTGCTTAAGGCATCAAACAACCTGGCAAAAGAAAAAGGCGCATGTCCTAAGTTTAACGAAACCACCTATTCTCAGGGTGTGCTGCCGATTGATACTTACAAGAAAGATCTGGATGCTATCTGTAATGAGCCATTACATTTAGATTGGGAAGGTCTGCGTAAGGATATCGTTGAGCACGGCCTGCGTAACTCAACACTGTCGGCACTGATGCCGTCAGAAACCTCGTCGCAAATTTCAAATGCCACCAATGGTATTGAGCCACCACGCGGCCATATCAGCGTTAAGTCCAGTAAAGACGGCGTGCTTAAGCAGGTTGTACCGGAATATGAACGTTTGAAAGACCAGTACGAATTGCTGTGGGATATCCCGTCTAATGATGGTTACCTGCAGTTGTGCGGTATCATGCAGAAGTTTGTCGACCAGACGATTTCAGCCAATACCAGCTATAACCCATCTATGTATGAGAACAGCAAGGTACCTATGCGTTTATTGCTGAAAGACCTGCTGACCGCATACAAACTGGGCGTGAAAACACTGTATTACCATAACACCCGTGATGGTGCTGCCGATGCGCCGGTTGAAACAACCAGTGCTGCAGCAGCGAAACCTGCCGCTCAGGAAGTCGTGATTGAAGAAGACGACGATTGCGCCGGCGGTGCTTGTAAAATATAACAATTGTTCATTTGCCCGGCGCCAGCCGGGCTTCTTATTGCGCTAGTGAAGTGATAATAAAATATGAAATACACCACGTTTAATCAGCAAAATGTGAATCAGCTCGACGAGCCGATGTTTTTTGGTAATCCGGTTAACGTAGCCCGTTACGACCAACAAAAACACTCGATTTTTGAAAAGCTCATCGAAAAACAAATTAGTTTTTTCTGGCGTCCGGAAGAAGTGGATGTCACCCGTGACCGGGTCGACTTTCAAAAACTGACCGAGCCGGAAAAGCACATTTTTATTTCTAACCTGAAATATCAGACGCTGCTTGATTCAGTGCAGGGCCGCAGCCCGAATATCGCATTCCTGCCGATTATCTCGTTGCCAGAACTGGAAACCTGGGTAGAGACATGGTCTTTCTTTGAAACCATCCACTCTCGCTCTTACACGCATATTCTGCGTAACCTGTTTACCGATCCGAGCAGTATCTTTGAAGATATCGTGGTGAACGAAGAGATTAAGCGTCGTGCAACAGACATCTCCAAGTATTACGATGACCTGATCTATGCCACTCAGCTTTGGCAAACTCAGGGCGAAGGCATGTACACCAATGATGGAGAGCCCTACCCGGTTAACATGCGCGAGCTGAAGAAAAAGCTCTACCTGTGTATGAACTCAGTAAATGCACTGGAAGCGATTCGTTTTTATGTATCCTTTGCCTGTACTTTCGCGTTTGCAGAGCGTGAGCTGATGGAAGGTAACTCCAAGATTATCCGCCTGTATTTCCGGCAAAAAACTTCACAAATTGAGAGAGTGAGTGAGTGGAACTCACGTGTAGCTTGCAATGAAGGGCATCGTGAGTTCTGTGAAAACTCCCATAATCGACTTATCGCTGCATAACATAAATATTTTTGTGAGGTTTTCTTAATGGCATATTCAATATTCAATCAAATCAAAAATGATCAACTCCAAGAACCAATGTTTCTTGGAAATCCAGTTAACGTCGCTCGCTATGATCAGCAAAAGCACGCTATATTTGAAAAGTTAACCGAGAAGCAACTTTCCTTCTTTTGGCGTCCAGAAGAAGTTGATGTGACTCGTGACCGCTCAGACTTCAATCAAAAAATGACTGAAGCTGAGAAGCATATTTTCATTTCAAATCTGAAGTATCAAACACTTTTGGATTCAGTTCAGGGTCGCAGCCCTAACATCGCTTTGTTGCCTTTGGTATCAATTCCTGAACTGGAGGTTTTCATCGAAACTTGGAGCTTCTCAGAGACTGTGCATTCACGCTCATACACACACATCATGCGAGCGCTGTATACAGACCCAAGCCCTGTTTTTGATGATATCGTAACTAACGAAGAAATTAAGAAACGAGCGAAGGATGTATCGAAATATTATGACGATCTGATCTTTACAACTCAGTTGTTTCACACGCTTGGCGAAGGTACTCACACCATTAAAGGTGAAGTCCACGTTATCTCCAGGCGTGAACTGAAGAAGAAGCTTTATCTGTGTATCAATTCGGTTAATGCTTTAGAGGCCGTTCGCTTCTACGTATCTTTTGCCTGTACTTTTGCATTTGCTGAAAGGGAACTAGTCGAAGGCAGCAGCAAGCTGATCCGTCTCATAAGCCGCGACGAGAATTTGCATTTGAGTGCCACGCAGCACATCATTAATCTGTGGGCGAGAGGCCATGACGATCCCGAAATGAAAGAGATCCATGAAGAGCTTCAACCTCAAGCAACCCAGATTTTTGTGGATGCCGTCGAGCAAGAAAAAGCTTGGGCAAAATATTTGTTCAAAGATGGCTCTATGATCGGATTGAATGAACAAATTCTTTGTCAGTATGTTGAATATATCGCTGCACATCGTATGCGAGTTATAGGTATGCCATGTCCTTATGAGGTTAACAGTAACCCACTACCTTGGGTTAACAAATACCTAGAGTCTGACAATGTTCAAGTAGCTCCACAGGAAAGTGAAATCAGTTCCTACCTGGTTGGTCAAATTGATTCTTCTGTCGGTGAAGAAGATTTTGCTGATTTCGAACTGTAAGAGCCTTGAGTAGTAAAATCATCAAAGTTGGTGGCAAGGAAATCACCTATGATAATGACCTCCACAAATCCATTTTGGATTGCTTAAAAGCCAATGACGTAGAGGTTATGTATCATTGTCGCGAGGGTTTTTGCGGAGCTTGTAGAGTTCGCAAATTAAATGGTGAGATAACTTATAAGTTAGATCCCCTCGCCTTCATTGACGATGATGAAATCCTCCCTTGCTGTAGCACTCCTATGTCAGATATAGAAATAAAAGTTGAGTTATAGGAATAGCACAAAAAATCCCGCCCATCTCTACCATGGCGAGTTCGCGCTTCAGCAGTGCCGTTTTGTCATCACGAGGTGAACCACAGACTTATTGACTGTTTGTACTTATTTAAATACTCTATCTATGAATTAATGTTAGTTATAAAGGGAATTATAATGCCAATAAAGTTATCGCAGTTTAAATTTTTACTATTCTTAATTATTTCAAACCTTTTTTTCACAAAACAATCAATAGCTAATGATTGTGAAGTGCTATATCCAAATGAATCAGTAGAAATTACCACCCACATGGTATCA
Organism: Alteromonadaceae bacterium; assembly: GCA_002691625.1. Classification (GTDB taxonomy): domain Bacteria; phylum Pseudomonadota; class Gammaproteobacteria; order Enterobacterales; family Alteromonadaceae; genus Alteromonas. Next base: position 403 of record NZIK01000098.1, on the reverse strand, counting down.
GTTTGTGTGACTTTTAAGTCTATACATGTGGGAGAAACATTTATTGTTCCGGATAAAAGTGTTGGAATATCTGCTGATTATCTTTCGGTAGTTAAAAATAAACTAGGAAGTACAATATTTACCAGCCAAATTTCAAGTGAAGATTTGGTCAATTCAAAACTAAATAGCGGTATTTATGACGAAGTAACCGTAACCTTATACCCAAGAACAGACCTAAGAAAGTATACATTTACAGTGGTAAATATAGATACACCAGAAGGTACTTTGATCTACATAGGCCTGAATGCTTCAGAAAGTCCCATACACAGGGCAAGATCACGAACATTTATTGACCAACTGAGTTAACAAGAGATATTACAACTGGACGAAATTTAGTGACTGTGATCTTATACTCTCTTTTGCG
>NZIK01000097.1 GCA_002691625.1 Alteromonadaceae bacterium | reverse complement strand
GATTCATCCCAGCCACGCCATCCATGGCGTGTCGTTCCTCATACTGCGAAATGCCACTGGCATTTCGGTTATTCGTCACCCCTGTGCCGCATCGACTGAATCCTCATCCATGATGATTCTTCTAGTTTGTTATGTCTGCCAGTGACAATCACAACACTGAAGAAGGGCATAATTATTGTCTTTTCTTCGATTTAAACAGAGCCCCCTTGTAGGAGGGGAATGCAAAGCCACCTTCTTTAGAAGGTGGATTCTTTACATCTGAACGGTGACTATTACGGAGTCAGGTAGCTGTATACTGAAGGGCCGTTGGTTAAATGGGGTATAACGTTCTCTGTTTCCAACTCCCTGATAAGTACAATCAGCCGTCGTTCAATATTTTTACTGCCAATTTGGTTATGGGCGAGGGCCAGGTTTCGTAACAATAGTGCGATGGTATTTGGATGCTCGAGGGGATTACTTGTCAGAGCACGATACAAAAAAGCCTGATACACCGATTCATAGCTGATCTCACCGTATCGGGTGTTAGCCAGTGACATTAGCTCCTCATCATCCGAGGTATGGCCTATAAAAGACAACTCTTGTTCAAATTCGCTCGGCATAGACAAGCTGTAACGTAGGGCTTTTATGGTTGAACGTAATTTTTGCCGGCCGGATAAAGTGCAACTAAAAAAATAATTTCTTAACCTGCGGGAATGCTTGTAACGACTCTTTATCGACAGGTAAATTTGTTCTACCTGCTCCGGTTGATAGTTGATGGCGTTCTGCATCGCCATACTTATCACCACCATATCAGCAAGCTTTAATTCAACCCCTGAAGCAAGCAGACTATTCACTTGTTGGATAACCTCTGAAGCGTCATCTTTACTGTTGCTGTACTGGCTGAGCGTCTGGTATAGCGATACTACGGCAGAGGAGTGGTTGTGCAAAAATGCGGGCTTCTGATAAGCGGCCGGGGTAACACTGGCCAGGTTAAGTAAAGCGGCAACTAAATATCCCGAAACGGCCGACATAACAATCCTTGTAATGTTCATGAGTGGCTGGTTAAAGATAAGTTACCGCTTTTTTATGGTAAATGAAACAGGCTCTCTTTACAGCGTAAGTGATTCACAGGGAAGCTGTCGCAACCGATAGCCAGACACAACCCAGTTAAGCCCCACCACATTTTGTGGATTCACCTCGGCTATCAGGCACACCTTTTGTTGTGGGCTTAAATCAAGGGCCAGCTCATTGCTCCAGTCAGCGTGAGCGCGAATTTTGAAGGTTTTAAATCCCGGGTTAACTGACAGTTGGGTATGCTGCTGCGGTGCCAGTGAAATAAAGTACTCATCATCCCAACCAATGTACACATCGGTCAGGCTGCCCTGTAATTCATCTGAACGATAGATAGTTACAGTGGCAGCATCATTGGTTTGGGATATTGCCGGGAGCGAGGATTTTGAAACACAGCCACTTGCCAGTATGGCGGTTAAAGCTATTGCCGCCCCCCGTGTAATTGACAAACTCATTTGTCGATGTCTAATCATCATTATCGCCTCTTTGTCGTTGAGTTGCTGACAATGATGATGGCGACGGGGTCAAGCCTGGGTGAAAGAATCGGCGTTTGGCCGGTTCAGTGAATTAATAATAACCGAAATCCGCCGTTATCAATCTGAATAACCTGTCCGGTGCGGTTTTAACCATTTCACTGGCAAGGCCGAGCGCTGCATAAGCCTGGTCTCGGGGTTCTACAGAAGGCACGGTGGTGTTGACCAGAGCTAAAACAATAATATTTTAAACCCTATCAGGATGAGCACTATACCGCCGATAAGCTCAGCTTTACTCTCCAGCCAGGTACCGGTTTTAGCACCGATATGCACACCCAGAAAACTAAAAATAAAAGTAGTGATACCGATTATCAGGCATGCGAGGAAGGGGTTTAAATCCATTAATGTCAGCGAGAACCCGGCCGCCATGGCATCAATACTGGTGGCAATCGCCAGCACTAGCATGACCCGGGATGTGATTTTGGCGATACCTTCTTCAATTCCTTCAGACATTGCCTCAAAAACCATTTTAGCGCCGATAAAGAGTAATAAGATAAATGCAATCCAGTGTGCAAAGCTGCCAATCAGGCCAAATAGCCCCTGACCGCCCAGGTAACCAATTAATGGCATAATCCCCTGAAAAACGCCGAAATAGATAGCTGCTGATAAAGACAGCGATTTGGCATTAAGAACATGTTTCGAGCCGAGCCCGATGGAAACAGCCAATGCATCCATGCTTAACGCCAGCGCTAAAATAATGACTTCTAACATAATAGACTCCGGAAAAATCAGCCAGGGGCCGGATAAGCAGAGCGAGTGCTCAGCCAAAGCCTCATTTTAAGGAATCTCCCGGCACTATAGCCAGGTTTTTGATGGTTTTAATGGTTGGGTTTGTCGAAAAGAGCCGGGGCTGAGCGGTCAGGTGGATGAAAAACGGTAACGCGTGGCTATCTGGGTGAGGGTTGTCATTAGCTCATCGAGTTCACTTGCCTTGGCGCGAGTAAGTTCACTTTGCTGCAGTAATTCGTTGGATTGCTGGCTAATCCCCTTAACCTGACTCTGAATGGTTTGTGTGGCCACCACCACTTGCCCGGTTGAAGCTGCCAGTTGTTGATTATCATCACTTAGCGATAATACACTTTGCTGGCTTTGTTTAAGGGCGTTTTCCGTATGGTTAGCTTGCTTAAATGCCTCAGTGGTAAGTGTTAGGTTGGCTTCCATTCCCTGCACAGTTGTTGTAATGGAATCCACTATTTGTGCCAGTATGGTGTTGATCTGATGTGTCGATTGTTGAGTGCGCGAGGCCAGGGTACGAACTTCTTCTGCAACTACCGCAAAGCCCCTGCCGTGTTGGCCTGCGCGGGCGGCTTCAATAGCTGCATTGAGCGCAAGGAGATTGGTTTGCTCGGCAATCTCTGCAATGACCTTTACTACCGAACCCACCTGATTCCCGGCGTTTTGTAACGACGAAAGCTGCCGGGCAGATTCATTGATTTCACGCTGCAACGTGGCTATCTGTGCGGCACTGACTGCCACTTCCTGCTTGCCCTGGCTCACCAGAGCCGCAGTAGACGCCGCTGATTCGGACACGCTTTTTGAATCTTCAGAGGCGCTGGCGATTTGCACTCCTACCTCTGCGATAGCATTGTCCAGTTGAACCGCAAGATCGGATAAATGATGGGCTTGTTTATCAGAAGATGCGGCTGATTCAATAAAGGTTATGCTCGCACTGCGCAACTGGCTTGTCATAACGTTCAGAGCCGTGTAATCCTCGGTTAAGGCTTTAATCAGATTTTTCAGGGCATTAACCACCTGTCCGAGCTCATCATTACCGACATTAGGTAACACCACCTCCAGGTTCTTATCGTGACTCAGGCTGGTGAGTGCTGCAGTGATACTCAGTAATGGCGTGACCAGTTTTTGATACAGATAGCGATAAGAGAGCAAGGCCACTACCACAACCAGCATCACTGAGGCGTAATTAATCCAGCGCATCAGGCCCATGGTGACACTGACTTCTTCTGTGGCCTGAAACACCTGCTGCGCTGACTGTTGGCTTATCAGGCTGAGCACTTCTCGGTTAGTGTGCTTGGCATTTTCAATCAACGTCAGAGCGTGCCTTGCCGCATCCCAGTCAGTATCCGCCGCGTTCAGAATAGTCTCCAAACGGTCCATGGCAGTGAATAGTTCATACAATGAGGTTTCCAGAGCTTCTGTGTTAAACAGGTGACGCCCACCTAACTGAGAGAGTTTGTCGTGTAGTTGCGATTTTAGCTGTTCAGAGCGCTCAGCATAAGAATCACTGTCAATAGTGTAACCATAGAGGGCAAAGCTAAGGTTATGCAGTTGAGCCAGCTCATCCTGTGTTTGTTGAAGCAACGTAAAAGCGGGCAGGGTATGCGTTGTAAAGTGCCGGTTTTGTTTACTGATTTGATTGAGACTTAACTGAAATATGATGCCAGTCAGCACCATGGCTATAATAAGAACTAGGTAGCCCACCATCACTTTGCGGCCAATTGATTTCAACATGTCTGCGCTCTCAAAATCAGATATACCGCAACAGACCCGATAAAGAGAGAGTTTATTTCATCTGACTCTTAGTCATTTATTTCTTATTTGTGTCAATTTTTTTTACATTTAGTGTTAAATATAGTGAAAACCTTGTGTAGAGCTATGAAAAATAAGAGAAATAAAAAGTGGCATGGTTTTAGCTCTTCAATCATTAATTGGTTTAGTAGTACAAGGTATAATCAGATGTTTAAATCCCTTTTTAAAGTTTCAGCTTCAGCGTTAATCGGTTTAATGTTTGCCAGTCAGGCAAATGCTACTATTATCGGGTTTGAAGATATCCCTGATGACTTTAGAGCCCAAAACTTTCCTGCATATACCGAAAACGGTTTCATTTTAGATGTTAGCTGTCAGAACTGCGTAAATGTATTTAGCACCAGTGAAGCAATTGCGTTTTCTGGTTACGGTACTCAACCCGCTGCCGCGGCAGGGTGGGGGGCAACCGGTCGTTTCCTCGAAACATGGAATACTTATTCTATTTTTTCTTTAAGTCAGGAAAATGGCGAGGCCTTTAATTTCACCGCGATGAACATTGGCTGGGTTAATAATGCATCAAGCAATGCTAGTTGGAGTGTCCGCGTTTTTGATGATAACGGCATCCAGGTTGGAAGCTCAGACAACTACACGGGAAGCGGTTTATTTAACTTCAATTACGAAGGTATTTACTCTGTTGAATTGCAAAGCAACGGTGGTTTTAGCTCATTTGATAACTTAAACGTTACTGCAGTAGAAGCGTCAGCGCCTGCTACTTTAGGCTTGCTCAGCTTAAGCCTTGTCGGACTGGGGATTGCTGGTCGTCGCAATAAATAATTAATAGTGCATTCTCCGGCAGTAAAAAAGCACCTTCGGGTGCTTTTTTACTTGTTCAAGCAGGGTTAATCAAACATCGCCTGAATATCGCAACTGGGCTTTTTACCCAGATGATCGGCGTTTTTTGCCAGCCATTTTTCAGTCGTTTCCTCACCGGCATCACGTAAACATTCGAGAAACTTTTTGCGATTGTCGTACTTGGTGGCACTGTCGAGGGAAGAAAGCAGTTCACCGTTGGTTAGCAGATGAGTTCGCAACTGCTTTATTTGTCGTTCAACCTTGCCCAATAAAAAACGCTTACCGCTAACCAGGCGTTTAACACTGGCAATGGCATGCATTTCACGCATAAAGTTGCTGTGGAAACCGATTTCGGTAATACGATCACTGATATCATCAGAGCTTTTAGGCACTTCCTCGCGTTCTAGCGGCTGCAACAGCACAATCAGCACATCTTTACCTGCGCATTCGTTCATCAGCGGAAATATCGCCGGGTTACCGGCATAACCACCGTCCCAATAATGCTTGCCGTCTATCTCAATAGCTTTATACACGTTCGGTAAACAAGCCGAAGCCAGCAGATGGTCGGTGGTGAGTTCCGGTGTGTTAAACAGGGCCAGCTTGCCCGTGCTGACTTCCGTGGCGGCAATATACAAGGGCAGGGGATTGGCCTGTTGTAAGGCTTTAAAATCAACCTGCTTATCTACAATGTCTCGTAATGGATTAATGTCCAGCAGATTGATATCGTAAGGAGAAAGAAACTGGAACGCACTCAGCCACCACTTGGTCACCGAATTTTTGAGCTCGCCGGGGAGTTCAAAGCCGACATTTTGCTCAGCTACGGTATACCAGAAATCATCCAGTTGTTGTTTAGCGCCTTCACGACCGTTTTTACGCCAGCCCTCAGCGAACATCACGGCATTCATGGCACCGGCGCTGGCGCCGCTAATACCGGTAATAGTGAGCCAGGATTCTTCGAGCAGGCGGTTAAGTACGCCCCAGGTAAAAGCACCGTGAGCGCCACCGCCCTGTAATGCTAAGGATAATTTTACGGATTTCATTAGTAGCATCCCTGAAAAGTGCTGCGGTGCAGCATGGAAAGCTATTATTACGCACAATTAATCTGAATAGTTTAAAAAATATACAATATAATGTCGCCGGAGTGGATCCGACGGCGTTTATGCAAACAAATTTTGAAAGGGTTGGTGGCAGACGCCTACTGACCGCCGGTAGAACCGGAGGGTGAGGCGGGCACGCTAGCCGAAGGTGAACTCACTACTTTGGTAGCCAGTTCACGAATTTCAGATTCCAGAGAAGCTATTCGGCTAGACAGGGCGTTATTGCGCTGCTCCAGTAAAGCCAGTTTATCGCTCAGGCTTTTAATTTCCTGCTGGCGAGAGCTACTATTAGCATTAACCTGTTCCATCTGAACATTGATGGCGAGCATTTCATCCGAGACGGTTTCCAGGCTGCTGTTAAGCGTTGCTAACTGCGTTTTCTGGCTATCCAGATTTCGTGAAACCTGTGATACAGACTCCTGCAAATCCTTCTTGTCGCCGGCGACTTTATCGGTCAGGTCGGCAATTTCTTTCTGATTACGGCGCCAGGCGGAAGCCCAGAGTTTATCCATTTGTTCCCATAATTCAGCGGTTTTGTTGGTCAGTTCAGTAACTTTTACCTGCAAAGCTACGGTTGACTCGCCAATCTCTTCGCCGGTGGCAGACAGTTTGTTTTCCAACTGCTGGATGCGTTGCTCTGCGTTTTGCAGCGTTGCATTTTGCTTTTGCGTAACTGTAAATAAGTAACCTGCCGCGCCACAACCTACAATGGCTACCAACAGGGCAACTACACCCCAGCCTGAGCCGCCTTTGGCATTGACTGGTTCACTGGTAGCCGCTGTCTGTGAAGTAGTCACCGAGCGGTGAACCGGTGCCGTTTTGGTTTGATATCCGCGACGGTCTTCTTCGTCGAGTCTGATTGTGGGAAAGTCATCGTTGCGCGAGTTATTAGCCATATTCCCTCTTAATGACAACTGTGGCGATATAATTATTCATGAAAACGGGCGCTGGGCCCTTATCCTCTGATGTTATCGCTAATTTCTGTGCAATACCAATGTTAGCCGGCACTTTTTGGCAGTTTACCAGTCGATTGGTGGATAGTTGGGTGTTTTATCCCCAATTTCACCCGCCTGATGCATCCGGATAAGGTCCGACTGCAATGCCATGCGGTATTGCTTTACAGCACGCCACTGCGCGTTGAGGTCTGGCGCTGGCTGGCCGTTATCTTCTTTAGCCAGTAATTTGCCAAGCTGCTGGTAGTGATTATATAAGTGGTTGGCTTGCTGTGTTTCAAAAGCCTCAACTTCGGCCACCATTGGGGCCGGTAGCCACTGGGTTTGCCAGTACTGCTGCTGAGCCAGCAAATAGTCTTGTAGAGTCACGGCAGATTCATTGTGGGCACTTTGCCAGGCAGGTAAGCTTGCGCGATTAATCACCTGCCGGGTTTGCGGATCAATCAACAGCAATGTAGGTGTAGCAAAATAGACCGGGTAGCCAAATTGGCTCAACAATGTTCGTTTGTTTTCTAAATAGCCTACGTCCACAGGTAGCACAGCTATGTTTTCGGTGACAGGTGCCAGTGCCGGATCACTAAAATAACCGGCCAGCGCCCGTGAGTCATGACACCATGCGGCACCCAGCACCAGGGCAACCAGTTGTTGATTCTCGCTGGCCCGGGTGATGGTATGCTCTACCATCGCGGCCTCGTTATCATAGCGCTGATAAAAAACACCGGTGTCGTCGCCGGCCTGCAGAGGCCAGGCAACTACCAGCATTAATACCGCAGTGAATTTACGTAACATAATTAGTCTTCACCCCCCAGCCATTCCACCCGATAAAGGTCGCGGCGACGGTCGAGGTAGTTACGTACTGAGCCCTCATTTTGCAGGGTAGTTAATTTATCCAGATCCAAATCAACAATCAGCGTCATTTCGGTGTTAGGCGTGGTTTCCGAGACAATGGCATCGTGCGGGAAAGCAAAATCAGACGGTGAAAATACCGCGGTTTGGCCGTACTGAATATCCACGTTATCTACCTTCGGCAAGTTCCCTACGCTGCCGGCAATGGCTACATAGCACTCGTTCTCAATTGCCCGCGCCTGGGCACAACGACGTACCCGCAGGTAGCCGTTTTTGGTATCGGTCCAGAACGGCACAAACAGTATTTGCATTTCCTGCTCAGAAAGCACCCTGGCAAGCTCCGGGAATTCTACATCGTAACAAATTAAAATCCCGATTTTACCGAAGTCGGTGTCAAAACAGCGCAGGTAGTTACCGCCTTTCATGATCCAGTCTTTTTTCTCGTGCGGTGTGGGATGCAATTTATACTGAGCTTCTATGGTCCCATCACGCTTGCACAAGTAGCTCACATTATACAGCTCTTCGTCTTCAATTACCGGCATGGACCCTGCGATAACATTAATATTGTACGAAACAGCCAGTAGCGAGGTGGCGGTGAGGATTTCGTCGGTATATTCGGCCAGATGCCAGATAGCATCTATAGATGATTCCGATTCCGCCAGGCCCATCAGCGGTGCATTAAAAAATTCCGGGAATAGCGCCACGTCACAGCCGTAATCCGACAACGCGTCGACAAAATACTCTACTTGCTGAATAAGCTCTTCGACGTTTTCGAAGTAGCGCATCTGCCATTGCACACAACCAATCCTGGCTGAACTTTTCTTACCACCTATCAGCTGTGGGTTGCCGGGCTCATAATAAATGTTGTGCCATTGCAACAGCGTTGCATAACCCTTAGACGCTTTGTCTTCAGGCAGGTAAGCCTGCATGATTTGCTTAACCTCAAAGCCATTAGATAGCTGGAAGGTGAGGATAGGGTCGAAAATGTCTTTCGATTTTACCCGCTCGATATATTCGTAGGGCGTCATTTCCGATGCATGCTTGGCATAGTTAGGAATACGCCCGCCGGCCATAATGGATTTTAAGTTGAGGTTACGGCATAACTCTTTACGCGCTTCATATAATCGACGTCCCAGGCGTAAACCCCGATATTCCGGGGAAACAATCACCTCTACGCCGTAGAGTACGTCGCCATTTGGATCGTGAGTGGTGAGGTAGGCATCGCCGGTGATCTCATCATAGGAATGCTTATCACCAAACTGGTCGTAATCCACAATCACGGAAATGGCAAAGGCGACCACCTTGCCTTTATCTTCTATACAAATCTGGCCATCCCGGAAGGTGGTAATTTGTGCCTTATAGTTTTTATAGGGCCAGGCACCTCCTACATTGCGATAAACATCGTCCATGAGCTCCTTCACATCCTGGTAGTCATCCAGGGTCAGGTGTCTCAGGTCGAGATGGTGTTCGGTATCTTCAGTATATAATTCGTCGCTCATGCTACTTTCTCAAAAATGACTTGTCTGTTGGCAACATAGCATGCACCGGTGATGCACTCCAAGTTTTCCAGTTATTACAAACCTATACCTTGCGGCCAGGGCATTTGATCAGTACGAGTGGCGTAATCGATCAGGCTGGAGCAAAAAATACCGGATCGTACAAAAAATAACTTGTCTAATCGCTGTTTTCAGTATATTTATCACGCCTGATTTATTTGGATAACCCTTCTGTTGACAACTTCTTTAGAAAATCATGTTCTTGCCGGGTCTAAGGCCCCTGAGGAATTGTTTGAACGCATTGCTGATGATCTATATCAGCGAGGCTACAGTGTCATACCCGCCGCATTGCCACCGGCATTGACCACCCGGCTGACAGCCTATGCCCAGGAAGCGATTAATTTTGATCCCGCCGGGATTGGCCGGGCAAGGCAGTATCATCAGAATGAATTCGTTCGCACCGATGAGATATGCTGGATCCAGGGTACCGCTGCGGTAACCACTGCGTGGTTAAACTGGATGGATTGTTTAAAAGCGTATCTTAATAAACGACTGTTTCTAGGCTTGTTCTCATACGAGAGTCACTTTGCCCATTACCCGCCGGGCAGCTTTTATAAACGACACATGGATGCGTTTCAGGGCGAATCTAACCGGGTACTGTCGACGGTGTTTTACCTTAATTCAAACTGGTCACAGGAAGATGGCGGTGAGCTGGTAATTTACCCGCCGGCAACGCCGGATGAAGCGGTTTCCGTCACCCCGTTGGCTGGCACTATGGTGATATTTCTCAGTGAGGAGTTTCCGCATGAAGTACTGCCTGCCAGGCGTGATCGGTTCTCAATTGCCGGTTGGTTCAGGGTGAACAATTCTACTGCACAACGGGTCGATCCGCCGCGATAAAGTGTCCAGTTTACTCGGAACTGGCCAAATAGGTGCCTGTTGCCAAATATCAGTATGGCAGTTTTTTGAAATTCGGGATAACATCAGGTAATACATACCCTCTGGTTTAGCGCTTCGTGCAGTGGCAGACGTGGTCAACACCGAGCTGCCGCAAGCCGGGCATTGCACAGACAAGGAAAGCATTTTCGTGTTAAGTGGTTGTGACAATGGATAAAATCCCAATACCGAAAGCAATTGATGAGTTAAAAGTACTGGTTGTAGACAACCAGGCGCTTATTCATGACCTAATAAAGTCGGCCCTGCTGGAACTGGGCGTTAAACAGGTGAGCAGCGCGCAAAACGCTTTTCATGCCGTTCGCCTGTGTCAGAAAGACACCTTCGATGTTGTTCTGCTGGCATTTAACGTCAGCAGCGATAAAGACGGTTTCCACCTGTTTGAAGAGCTCAAACACAACAATTATATCGGCGATAAGTCTACCGTGGTGTTCTTAAGTGCAGAAACCAGTATGGAGCTGGTTAACTGCATTATCGAACTGCAACCGGATGACTTCTGGGTTAAACCGCTGGATGCCAGTCGGGTGCAGCAGCGTTTCAATTATCTGCTTAATATCCGCCGCAAATTACATAAAGTCATGCATTGCATGGATAATGGGGATTATGCGGCGGCCATATACCATGCTGAACGTAGCCTTAAAGATATGGGGGTCGCGGAGTATCACCCGCGCCTGAAAAGGATGATCGGCGAATGCCTGATAAATTTGCGGGAGTTCGCGACGGCTGAGCGCTATTTTTGTCAGCTTAAAGATGAATACGACCATGCCTGGGTACATATCGGCTTAGCCAAAGCACTGTTTAAACAGGATAAGATTGATGAGGCAGAACTGCTGGTCGAAGATTTACTAGAGCGCAATGATACCCGATTCTTAACTTATGATTTACTGGCTCAGTACTACATAAGCAAGGAACAATTTGATGTTGCCTATGAACAGGTTAAAGCGGCCAGCAAGCTGGCCCCTCGCAATATTGAACGAAACAAAAAATTGTGGGACCTGGCCCGGCTTAACCGCGACAAATACGGGCAGCTGTCCGCCGTGCAGAATATGGCAAAATTTGCTAGAAACTCCATTCATGATTCACCGGAGCTTGGCCTTAACGTGGTGCGCACCATGATTGATTTGGCCGCAACTGTATCGGGCTCAGAGTCGGAAAAACTGCTGCGTCAGGTAACCCGCGAGATTGAAGGTTTAACCCGCGGCGACTTTGTGGAGCCTGCTCTGGCTAACAAAATGTTGGTGATAAAGGCGCGTATCGAGTCGCTGAAAAACAATAAACGCGATGCCGAAAAACTGCTGAAAGAAACCCTGCAAGCCGACGCAGCGATGAATCTGGAAGATAACCTGGATTTAATGAAGGCGTACCATGAACTTGGCATGAAAGAAGATTGCCTTGCTATTCTTTACACGCTGCGAGCGCAACTTGCGGGTGATACCCTGGCCAGTCAGGTGGTAGATGAATACCTCAAACGTGAAGAGATTGAACGTCGGGAAATCAAATTTACCACCAAAGAGCTAAAAGAAATGGCGGCGGTAAACTATCGCGAAAATCGCATTATCCCTGCTTACAATAATCTTTGCCAGGCCATGACCTTATCGCCTCACGATAAGTCCATAGCGCTGAGCTTATTAAAAGTGTTGGTACAGATTAATAAGAATGAACCCTTATCAGACAGCCAGTATGAAGTGGCAGTGACTGCTGCAGATTTGCTCGGTAAAGCCAGTTTACCGGCCAATCAACAACAAAAGTGCGATGAGTATCTCAGCGCGCTATCTCTTAATGAAACGGCCGTTCACGCTACGCCCGAATAAACATCACGATAAGCCCGCCAATCTAAGGCGGGTTTGTTTTTTGACTAATTCCTACTCAAAATTATTATTCCGATAGCTTTTCTCGAATCAGACTTTCAACAAATCCAATTATAAATCTTCAGCGTCAATCGCTATTCTAATCCCAAGTCAAACGGAAGCGAGAAAGAAACAATCCGTGACAGCAATCCGTAATGGTTGAATTCTCGTAACCTTAACTGCAGATCAACGGTGTGAATGCGATAACCAGAAGTGTTCACACAGTTAATATTGAAAGCGTTAAATAAACCTAACTTTAGGAGAAAGTAAATGGCTTTAATCAACACTCAAATCAAACCATTCAAAGCGAACGCGTTTAAAGATGGTGAATTAATCGAAGTAAGCAGCGAAGACATCGCCGGCAAGTGGGCAGTATTTGTATTCTACCCGGCTGACTTCACTTTCGTATGTCCAACTGAGTTAGGTGACGTTGCTGACAAATACGAAGAGCTGCAATCTCGTGGCGTAGAAGTATTTTCAGTATCAACTGATACTCACTTCACTCACGCAGCATGGCACGAAGCGTCAGAAACTATCGGTAAAATCAAGTTCGCTATGATCGGCGACCCAACAGGCGAAATTACCCGCAACTTCGATTGCATGCGTGAAAACATGGGTCTGGCTGACCGCGCAACATTCGTAGTTGACCCGGACGGCATCATCCAGGCAATGGAAATCACTGCTGAAGGCATCGGCCGTGATGCAGACGACCTGGTACGTAAAGTGAAGGCGGCTCAATACGTAGCGTCTCACCCAGGCGAAGTTTGCCCGGCGAAATGGAAAGAAGGTGAAGAAACCTTAGCTCCATCATTAGACCTGGTAGGTAAAATCTAATTACCGGTTTAGCCAACGAGTAATGTCGGTGCGGGCCGCGGCCCGCACATTTCCTCAACCACATTATCTAAGGCAGAATTAAATATGATTACGCAAGATATTAAAAAGGCGCTAAAAGGTTACTTCGCGTCGATGCAGAAAAACATCACGTTAGTTCTGCAAACCGGCGAGCACACTAAACGTGACGAGCTGAAGCAGTTTCTGTCTGGTGTGGCAGAAGTGAGCGACAAGATCCAGTTGGAAGAACGAGATACAAACGGCGTACTACGCAGCTCAATCAGTTTTTTACTGGAAGCTGATGGTGAAGATACCGGTATTCGTTTTTCCGGGATCCCAGGCGGACACGAGTTTAACTCGTTCGTACTGGCACTGCTGCATGCGTCAGGCACCGCACTGAAAGTTGATGACAGCGTTGCATCATTAGTGAAAGGTGTAAAAGACGAACTTAAGTTCGAAGTATTTATCAGCCTGAGCTGTCACAACTGCCCGGACGTTGTCCAGGCGTTAAATCAGTTCGCGCTGCTTAACCCGAATATCTCATCAGAAATGATTGATGGCGGCCTTTACCAATCACTGGTAGAAGAGCGTGATATTCAGGGTGTCCCCAGTGTGTATTTAAACGGTGAGCTTTTTGCAAACGGTAAAGTAGACGCCGCCACACTGATTGACAAATTATTGGAATTCGACCCAAGCCTGAAAGAGGCCAATAAAGGTCAGTCGTTACCGCTTCAGGACGTTACCGTAATCGGTGGTGGCCCGGCAGGCGTTAGTGCGGCAATTTACAGCGCCCGTAAAGGCCTTAAAGTGACCGTGGTAGCCGACCGTTTTGGTGGTCAGGTAAAAGACACCATGGGTATCGAAAACCTGATTTCTGTGCCAAAAACCACTGGCCCCGAGCTGGTTGGTAACCTGGCAGAGCACATGAAAGATTACGATATTACTTTAAAAGAGCATGTCCGCGTGGACAACATCGAAAAAGGTAATATTAAAACGTTGACCTTATCATCTGGCGAACAGATTAAAACTAAGTCACTGATTGTGGCCACTGGTGCCCGCTGGAGAGAGCTGGGTGTACCCGGCGAGAAAGAAAACGTAGGTAACGGCGTAGCTTATTGCCCACACTGTGATGGGCCGTTCTTTAAAGGCAAAGACGTGGCAGTGATTGGCGGTGGTAACTCCGGCATCGAAGCGGCACTGGATTTGGCCGGTATCGTTAAATCGGTAACCGTGTTTGAATTTATGCCAACGTTAAAAGCAGACCAGGTACTGATTGATCAGGCTGAAAAGCGCGACAATATTACCATTATCAAAAACGCGGCAACCAAGCAGATTGTGGCGGAAAATGGCAAAGTCAGTGCGATTGAATATCAGGACCGAGCGACCAACGAAGAGCACTCGTTACCACTGGCTGGTGTGTTCGTACAAATTGGTCTGGTTCCTAACAGTCAGTTTATGAAAGGCGTTGTAGATCTCACTCAGTACGGCGAGATTGTGGTCGACAGTAAGTGCAACACCTCTGAGCCAGGCATTTATGCCGCGGGGGATGTAACCACGGTGCCATATAAACAGATTGTTATCTCCATGGGTGAGGGTGCAAAAGCCTCACTGGCGGCCTTCGAATATCTGCTGTCTCACCAGACAGAGGAAGAGCTCGAAGAGCAGGCAGCTGTCGCCTGAAGTTATTGATTTCATCAATGTCGTAAGATAAAAAGCGGACTTGTTAGTCCGCTTTTTGCATGAGTATCATTCCTGCCAGGTACTTGTTCGCAATGCTCAGACTAAGACTTGTCGTTAATGAGGGTCGCCAGCATTTTCTCAATGCGTTTTACGCTTTCGGTGAGTTCAGTAAGCTCTGATTGTTGTGAGGGCTGCGATTTGTCTGTTCGGGTAGAAGTAGGGTAGTTGTCTTTCTGGGTAAGAATCGCTTCGCGAAAACCGGCGGCATCTTCAATGCCAAGC
The DNA here is from genome assembly GCA_002691625.1 of Alteromonadaceae bacterium. GTDB lineage: Bacteria > Pseudomonadota > Gammaproteobacteria > Enterobacterales > Alteromonadaceae > Alteromonas. The sequence goes on along the minus strand of NZIK01000097.1, from coordinate 12,557 downwards.
ATCGAAACCAGCGCCCCCTGGCCTGATTGTCCTGCTGTCTCAAAGCTCAGGCTATAAAGGCCCATAGCGCGCATTAACGGCCCCTGACTCATGGCAACGTCGGTAATTTTCTCCAGTGGAATCGACTTTTCTACTTTAAATAACACGCCACGTTTAACAACCAGTTTTCGTTCTGTCAGCTCGGCGGACATCGCCTTTAGCATGCGTCCACTGATAAATAACATCAGGGGAACAGAAATGACCAACAGCGGGATACCAATAACGGTGAGCCCGGAGACAATTAAAAGGTTAATCAGCCAATAAGCTTTTACCTTGGGGCTAAAGCTTGCACTGCGTAGTACGGTTTCCGCCATGATGACTCCTTATCTGCGTTGCCTTTTAAATTCATGATAGCGCATTAACCGCTTAAACAAACAGCGTTACAGGCAAAATGGGCGTATGGAATTGTAAGTGTCTGTAACGCTTCGCATGGCGAAAAAGAATATTGTCTTAAAATACCGTTAGCGCATGATGTCATGCACCCAGTCTATCCAGCGGTGTAACCACAGGGGAATATGATGTTTTGGTTGCTGAGTGCTCAGGCGATAGCCGCGCTTGGGAATAGCCTCAATTTTGCCAGGGCGGCGGTTCTGGGAGTGATTTAAGCTCTTTTCGGAGTCGACAGACAAGGTGGTTTATCCGATCTTCACTGACGACCTGATGACCCCAGATTGACAAGCGCATGTCGGTACGGGTAACTATCTCCCCTGCATTTTCCATCAGCAAATCTAACAGGTCACCACATTGTGGCGAGAGTACCCGTTGCCGACCTTGTGAGTCGGTGATGGTTCGTGAAGGTTTATCATAAATCATGGGAGCAACTCTTTACAAAGCTAACCCGTTATCAGCTAGTAAAGATTAGCAGAACATATGACGGCCATGACAAAGAAATGACATTTCTAAGCTAAGCGGATGAAAAAAGGCAGATTAAATCTGTCATCTAAGCGTCATGGTTTTGTCAGCGACGAATGGCTCGATACCGGCCTACACTCCGAGGGGCTGAGCAGTTGTATCGCCAGCGAAATAGCCAATCAAATAAAATCAGGTGAAGGAAAGGTGATGAACATGAATAAAGTTTTACCTGTTAGCCTGACGGTGTTATCGCTATCAGTAGTATGTGGCACCGCCATGGCCGAAGGATATCCCAAAGAGCTTGAGAAAGACCTTATTTCAGTATGCAGAAATGCGGCTGAGGATGATCGTTCCGGGTTGCGGCAGGCCGTAAGAGAACTTACACCCTCAAGCAGAATAAATACGTCGACTTATAAAGTATTAGCTAACGGACTGGTTTGCAACGGTATGCAACTCGCTGCCTTTGCCCGTTACTATGGTGCCAGCGACACCTATACACTGCTGGAAAAGTACACGTACCCGAATGCAATTATCGAAATTAGGGACGTTACCGCCAGCCGCGATGTGCCGGTTGAGATAAACGTAAGTATGACAACCGGTAAGTAGCCGGTCAAAAATGGCAAAAGCGAAGGGATGGCAACGTCTCTTCGTTTTTTTTGCTTTTCAGTCAGACAATGCCAGGTTGCTAACGGAGCAAGCATGCTTATTCACCAATAAAAAACCGGAGCAAAAATACTCCGGCGAACGGTTGGGTGTTACTTTTATTAGAATTAATTAACAGCTTCTGCTTCTTTGATAAACGTAAACAGAGCGTCTTTTAGCTGCACGCGCTCGGCTTTCTTCTCGTTTAAAACATCGTCCGACGTCGGCTCTGCGCCTTCTTCCATTTTGTGAATAAGGCTGTCGAGTTCGTTGTATTGTTCAAATAATCTGGCGAAATGGCGGTCATTCATTTTTAGATGACGAATAGTGTGCTGATGATCAGGGAATTCATGGACGAGATCATGTTTTTCAATAGTCATAGTAACTCTTATCTGGTTGTTAACAGTGGCCTTTCCACTAACTTAAGTCTACTTTGACAGCTTCGATGTTACCTTGATTCAGGTCATGGTTTCGGTGGGGAGCATCAATAAAAGAGGGCGGGAAAACCCGCCCGACTCATTAATGGTTTTGCGGGTCGTTGCGTTTGGCTTTAAACGGCCGCTTTTTACTGCGCGGGTTCGGACTTGCCGCATTTTTAAAACCGGTATGTTTGGTCATTGCGCGTTCTCCACGGCGGGCCTTGCTGGCCTTCTGGCGTTTTTCGCTGGCTGACTCAGGTGGCACCAGATGCTGCGGACCTCGGCCGATAAGATCCTCACGGCCCATTTTGATGAGTGCTTTACGGATTTGCGCAAAGTTTTTCGGATCGTGATAACGCAGCATGGCTTTGTGTAACCGGCGGTGAATTTCACCTTTCGCCGACGGCACGGATTCGCTGTCTTTTTTCACTTTACGCAGTGAGTTAACCTCGGTGTGATACAGCGTAGTGGCCGTTGCCATGGGTGATGGGTAAAAATTTTGTACCTGGTCGAGCTTAAAGCGGTTTTCTTTCAGCCAGATAGCCAGTGCCAGCATGTCTTCATCGGTGGTACCGGGGTGCGAGGCAATAAAATAAGGGATCAGGTACTGTTCTTTACCCGCTTCTTTAGAGTATTTATCAAACAATTCTTTAAAGCGATAATAAGTGCCCATGCCCGGTTTCATCATCTTACTTAACGGGCCATCTTCGGTATGTTCAGGGGCAATTTTAAGGTAGCCACCAACGTGGTGTTTGGCCAGCTCCTTAACGTAATTGGGATCTTCAATGGCTAAGTCGTAACGCACGCCCGAAGCAATCAGAATCTTCTTGATGCCGGGTAAATCGCGGGCGCGACGATACAGATCAATAGTGGGTTTGTGGTCGGTATCCATGTGGGCACAGATAGACGGATACACACACGACGGGCGACGACAGGTTGCTTCGGCTTTAGCACTCTTACAGCGCAGGCGATACATGTTAGCCGTAGGGCCGCCAAGGTCTGATATAACGCCGGTGAAGCCGGGTACCGTATCGCGGATCTGCTCAATTTCACGAATAATCGAATCTTCTGATCTGCTCTGAATTATACGCCCTTCGTGTTCAGTGATGGAACAGAACGTACAACCACCAAAGCAGCCGCGCATAATATTGACCGAAAAACGGATCATATCGTAGGCCGGGATCTTCGCTTCACCGTAAGCCGGGTGGGGTACGCGCTGATAGGGTAAATCGAACACCGCGTCCATTTCTTCGGTTTCCAGCGGCATGGCNGGNGGNTTGATCCAAATGTGCCGNTCNCCGTGGCGNTGNAANANCGCCCGGGCACAACCCGGATTGGTTTCCTGATGCAGAATGCGGTTAGCATGGGCATACAGGGTTTTGTTATCGCGCACTACTTCAAAGGCCGGTAATTTTACATATACCTGTTCCCAGGGTTTACGGCGTTCGGCCGGTTGCACCACAATGGGCTGGGCTTTCGCTTCGGTAACCGGCTGGCTGTCTTTATTTTCGTTGCCTTTATTTTCGTTCTGGCCCTCACAATCCGGCTCCATGATATAGGGGCTGGGAATGGGGTCGATTTTGCCGGGACGGTCNAGTGANGTNGAGTCAACGCCCTGCCATTCNGGNAAGGGTTGTTTNACAATAATNGCNGTGCCNCGNACATCGGTAATATCNCCAATGGCTTCNCCAGCCGCCAGACGGTGNGTCACTTCCACCAGTGGNCGCTCAGCNTTACCGAACATCANTAANTCGGCTTTGGCATCAAACAGCACTGAGCGACGCACTTTTTCTGACCAGTAGTCATAGTGGGCAATACGGCGCAGNCTGGCTTCAATNCCACCAATAATAATCGGNACGTCTTTAAACGCCTCGCGGCAACGCTGGGAATAAACGGTGACTGCNCGGTCGGGGCGCTTGCCGCCTTCNTTGTTGGGCGTATAAGCATCGTCGTGGCGNAGCTTTTTATCCGCGGTGTAGCGGTTAATCATGGANTCCATGTTGCCGGCNGTTACACCAAAATACANATTGGGCTTGCCCAGCTTCATAAAGTCGTTTTTATTCTNCCAGTCNGGCTGGGCAATAATNCCCACCCGGTAACCGTGTGCTTCCAGCAAGCGGCCGATGATCGCCATACCAAAACTGGGGTGGTCCACATAGGCGTCGCCTGTGACCAGAATAATATCGCAGCTATCCCAGCCCAGTTCGTCCATTTCGGCCCGNGACATNGGTAAAAANGGCGCGCTACCGTAGCAGTGTGCCCAGTATTTAGGATAAGAAAACAGGCCGCGATCGGCTTTAATGGTTGCTTGCATGGAATTCTTCAGAGGGTTGTGAAAACGGCTGAATTATAGCAAACATCCGCAGGCGAAAATAGCTAAGTCAGTATTTACAGCTCTCAACCGTGAAGCAAATTGCACAATAAAAATANAGNTGNTTAACGAATTACCTGNTGTGCCCANTGGATAAGCTGTCCGGCTGACATCGCGCCGGCCTGACGGCTNACTTCNCGGCCTTGTTTAAACACTAACAGNCTGGGAATGCTGCGAATNGNAAATTGCTGACTTAACANGGNGTTAGATTCNGTNTCNACCTTGGCAAAGATGGCTTTACNTTGNAACTGTTCAGCAGCCTGAGNAAATGCNGGGGCCATCATTTTACANGGGNCACACCAGTCGGCCCANAAATCCACAATCACCGGNAGGTCNGATTTNTCNATAAANCGCGCAAAATCNGCCTGNTTTAAATCGANAGGNTGGGCGGGTAACAGGCCCTGTTTNCACTTGCCACACACCGGGTTNTCANNTAAACGCTCTGCCGGACTGCGNTTGAGCCCCTGACAGTGGGGGCAAACGATATGAATAGCGCTCATAATTTCACTCCAATTTGTTATAGNTTATATGTTGTGNGCTTTTTCCCTTTCTCAAGGGCTGAATTGTNNTTCCCGGTGNCTTATACTCTGCGCCNGATAACTACGGAGAAGCATTCATGCGNTACTGGCTGTTTAAATCNGAACCGGACGTGTTTGGTATCGACCANCTGGCTCAACGACCTGACCANACCGAGCCCTGGGACGGGGTGCGNAACTATCAGGCGCGNAATTTNCTGCGCGATGAGGTTNGCGTGGGGGATAAGGTGTTTTTTTATCACTCCAGTTGTAAAACGGTGGGTATTGCNGGTATTGCCGAGGTAGTTAAAGCCGGTTATCCCGATGCAACCCAGTTTGATCCNGAGTCGGACTATTACGATCCNAAAGCNACGCCNGANAANCCGCGCTGGTACAGTGTGGATGTAAAGTACGTGAGNAAGTTTGCCCGNGTGCTNCCGCTGAGTGTGATTAAAGACTGCCCNCAAATTACNGAATTGGGACTGGTGAAAAAAGGCCATCGCTTGTCTGTAATGCCGGTAACAGAAAGCGAATGGCACATTTTAAACGAGNTGGCNGGACGTCAGCTTTAATCCGGCAGTTCGTNCCACAGGCGGGCAAGGCCTTGTTGGCCGTATTGCCCCGGCAANCCCCACAANAAAGGCTCCGGTTGAATCATGCGGCCCTGGTCGAAAGTAAAGCCATCGGCACGGTCCTGAGCAACCAGTAGCGGCCCGTCTAAGTCGACAAACTGCACATCNGCGCANAGGCCATAGGCTGGCGCCATAGCCAGCGACGAGCCTACCATACAACCAATCATGATCTGCAGATTGNGCTCTTTAGCNGCGTGGTAAGCGCGAATTGCTTCGGTTAAGCCGCCGGTTTTATCNAGTTTAATATTGACCGCCTGATAGTANTTTGCCAGCCGCTCGATATCGGCACTCACATGNCANGANTCATCGGCACANAGGATNACNGGNCTGTTAAGCCCTGCCANNTGCTCATCGGCNTCGGCAGNAACCGGNTGTTCTATTAGCGCAACACCAAGCTTAGCCATNTCCGGCAGNAATTCANTCAGCATNGCTACCTGCCAGCCCTCGTTGGCATCNACAATNAACCGGCTTTGCGGTGANGCNTCGTGGATGGCAGCCANACGNTCNANCACCTGATGCTCATCCAGCTTAATNTTAATNAGCGGCGCATTTTTAATTTCCAGNGCCTGGTTTTTCATGCCTTCNGGCGNATCAATGCTGAGGGTTTGNGCAGTATANCAACGNTGTACCGTNTGCAGNTTNGCCAGGCTGGNNACNGATTTNCCNNTTANCTTGGCTTTTAAATCCCANANGGCCGCGTCCAGCGCATTGCGNGCAGANCCNGCGGGTAGCAGGGTNAGNANATCCTCGGTNTCACANACANTGGCAAAGGCGCCCTTTATNTCTTCCAGTTGNGCTAACACNGANTNGATNGANTCGTTGTAGCGGGCATAAGGGACTGATTCGCCCCAGCCATAATAATAACCGTCGCTGACTACTACAGTGATGACATCGGCCTGGGTTTTTGCGCCCCGTGAAATGCGAAACTCACGGGCCAGCGGAAAAGACTCGGTAAAGGCTTTAAAGCTCAGACTCATTCCAAAGTCTCCACTAATGCACCAACGCCGTGACGGATCGGGTCGACACAAGGCAGACCAAGTTGCTCGGTCACGCTATTGCAATAGGCCAGGGCTTCATCCTCGCTGACCGAAGAGGTGTTGACCGATACGCCAATCACCTTTACCTCAGGATTAGTGACACGCGCGGCGGTAAGATTCATTTCGATAACCTGTTCTAGGCTGGGTAGCGGGCGACCCGGCAATGCGCGCATGTGGTCGCGATTTAATGCATGGCAGATAACCAGCGCATCGGGTTGTGAGCCGTGCAACAATCCTAAGCTAACGCCAGCAAAGGCCGGGTGATACAGCGAGCCCTGACCTTCAATTAAATCCCAGTGGTCATCGTCATTGGCCGGGCAGAGTGCTTCGACACTACCGGAAATAAAATCAGACACCACGCAATCTACTGCTACGCCTTCACCGGCAACCAGAATACCGCTTTGACCGGTGGCCCGGAAGGTGGCTTTCATGCCCTGACTTTGCATGCCACGGGCAAGGCTCAGGGTGGTGTACATTTTACCCACCGAACAATCCGTACCTACGGTCAGCAAACGCTTGCCCGGGCGTTTTACGCCGGTACCGGTTTTAAATTTGGTAGTGGGGTGGCGAATGTCTATCAGGCGGCGACCGAGTGCCTGGGCTTTTTCAGCTATTTCAGGAATATCAGCAAGTTTATCGTGCAGGCCATTAATAATATCCATGCCAGCTTCAAGAGCGGTAATAATGGAAGCAACCAGCGATGGGTCGAGCACGCCGCCGCTGTTGGCAAAACCCAGTACGAATGCTTTGGCGCCTTGCTCTGCACCTTCTTCAATGGTCATGGCTGGCAGGCCGGGGGTTACACTGCAGCCTGGCAGGGAATATTCGCCCACGCACATCTCAGGGCTCCAGTCCGCCGCGCTCTTAGCCATTTTGATGCTGAGCGGATCTGTAGCATTGCCAATAAAAAGTAAATAGGGGGAAGGCAGGTTCATGATAACTCCTTGAACAGAGGTCACATAAGGTGACTGAAGAAGACAAATACGATGGGTCAGTACCCTAAAGCCATCGACTAATGAATTCCAGCGTTATTCTTCATTAATAAAATGCTTCAGGGGTGGCCTTTGGTAGTCGTCTTTAACAATACGCGTTGAGCCGATCCAGATAGACTTGCTTATCGTCTTCGGGTAGCCAGGTCACGGTAAAGGCATTGGCCATCAACGTTTTAAGATCGTCACGGCTAAAGTCACCCTCTTGCTGTAAGGCAATCAGGTTTTCGTTCATGTAAGCCCGAAAATAAGCCGGATCGTCAGAGTTGATGGTGGCCAGCATGCCTTTATCGAGCATCTGGCGAATTTCGTTGGAGGTTAACGACTGCACTACAAACTGATTGGATACGGGACACACGGTGAGCCCCAGTTTGTGACTTTTAATCAGTTCGCAAAGGTCATCAGATTCCAGTGAATTAACCCCGTGATCAATGCGGTCTACGCCAATAATTTCGATAACCTGGCGAATATGCTCCAGGGTATTTTTCTGGTTTACATCACAGTGCATGGTGAGCTTGAGCCCCCATTCTTTGGCCAGCTTAAACACTTCTCGAAACTTTACCGGTGGGTTGTTGTGCTCATCCGAATCAAGTCCCACTCCAACCAGCCAGCCAAGGAAAGGCTTGGCCATCACCAAATGTTCCATGGCACTTTCGGCCGACATGTCGCGTAAAAAACACATAATAAGCTGGCTGCGAATTCCCAGTTTTGTTTCTGCCGCTGTTTGCGCTTTCCTGATCCCGGTGATCACCGTATCAAAACTAACGCCGCGGCTGGTGTGGCCCTGGGGATCAAAGAAAATCTCCGTATACATCACATTCTGCGACGCGGCTTTTTCCAGGTAATCCCAGGTTAGCTGGTAAAAATCGTCTTCATCTATCAGCACGCTCATTCCGGCATAATAAATTTTCAGAAAAGAGGGTAAGTCGTGAAAATCGTAAGCAGCGATCAGTGCTTCAGGGGTATCGTAGGGGAGTTCGATGTTATTTTTTTTCGCCAGTGCAAAGCTCAGTTCGGGTTCCAGCGTGCCCTCAATATGAACATGTAACTCTGCCTTTGGCATACCTTCGATAAATGCTTGCATACACACTCCGTATTCTTGTTAGATGGTATTCATCGGGTTTTTGTGGAGATCATTCGGGTAAGTTTTGCAAGGATTATTCCCTGGCGGGCAAAAATCTAACCGATTGTTTAAACAGAGGTTGTTATTCCTGGTGGCCAGCCGGATGTGTCACAACGGTGCAAAATTGCCCGAAAACATGGCAAGCCACCACAGGTGGTTTAGCGGCGAAGTTTAGGTTTACCCCGTTGCCAGAACTGCGCGCCGTCGTAAGGCAGATCGTCTTCGACGGTAAAGGTTTTATCCGCAATGATCCGGCCATTGAGCTCCAGGGTCATACGCCAGTCGCCCACTTTGTTACTAAGCGGCTCCCACAGCGTATCGCCCAGATAGAAATCCCAGTCATTGGAGCGAATATACTCCTCGCCGTCAAAGGGCGGCATTGGAACACCGTCTTCGTCGGGGATGTCGGGATGATAAATGCAATAGCGAACCTGCTGATTTTTGGCGCGCTTTATGTTAACAATAAAGCCAAATTCTATATCCAGCTCCAATGGAATATGGTTGGTGAACGTCTTAATTTTTGGTAGTGCTTTGGCGTCGGCATCCCACTTGGTGTGAATACCATAAGTGACTATTTCTATTATGGGTTTTGGCTTTGCCATAGAATGCTATTTCTAATTGTATGATAATTTTAATGTTAGCAAATTTAACCAAGGATTTCTGCCCCCGCCTATGAAAACACTCCTCTTCTCTGTTTTGGTTTGTGCCAGTCTGTTGCAGGTGGCCAGAGCCGGTGTAACCGTTCATCAGTTAAACGAAAATGTCTCGTTTCAGGCTGTCACCTGGCAGGATAATTACGCAGTAGCCTCCGGTACTGCCGGTGGGATTTATCTGTCCGGGGATGATGGCGCAAGCTGGCAGCAGATATCTGCACCAACCGGCTCAGATAACAGGCAGTTTCGTGATAATCAGCGGCTCGCTAACGGCCGCCTGGTGGTGATGAGTGCAGGGGAAGGGCCGGATTCCGGCGTGTTTATCAGCGATGATAATGGCAAGCACTGGCAGCAGGTGTCACAGGGGCAGCAGCATAGCACCTTTTACGACTGCTTTTATATGACCTCGCTCACCATGGGCTGGCTATATGGCGATTCTGATGAGCAGGGCTTGTTTGTGCTGGCCACCACCGATGGCGGACTAAACTGGCAAAGACAGTCTCTGCCTATCAAAGCCCAGTCATCAGAGGGCGGGTTTGCCTCCAGCGGTACCTGCCTTAATGACACACCCGGCAGAGGTGTTGTGATTGGCACCGGCAATGGTGATACGCCTCGGCTACTGATGCTTGAGGGCAACCAATGGCAAAGTATTGAAAGCCCGATTGCCGGTGGCGAGGCGGGTGGGATTTTCTCTGTGCAGGCAACAGTAAATACCGTGTTTGTCAGTGGCGGCAGTCTTAAGCTTGCCGGCGCTCCGGCCAGTGCCTTGCAGTATTTCATTGATAGTGAAAACTGGCAGGCATTACCTGAATTACCCCTAAATGGCGCTGTATATGGCTCAGCTTTACTGGCTACAACCGAAGGTGTTGAATACTGGGTGAGTAATCCTCAGGGCGTGGCAGTATTAACACCTGGCGCCGATAAGTGGCAAATTGTCAGCCAAAGTAATATCTGGAGTCTGGCCTGTCAGGCTGATAAGGGCTGTATAGGCGTGGGTAAAAACGGCGTGGTGGAGCTGTACCGGTAACTCACCAGTAGGAATAAAAAAGCGCCCGGGATTGGGCGCTTTGATTACTGGCCGTTAGATTAGTTAACCGGCACCACAACAACCGATTCCGGCGCGGTGTAACTCATGCTGTAATCAGCGGCGATATCACCACTGGCGCTATTGAGAATATTATCAAAGCGCATGATCACGTTGTTCGACTTCTCCGCAACATATACATGGCCATTGCTGAGCATTAAGTCTACCGGGTTGCCGAGCATAGAGTTCGGTCCGGCAATCATCACACTCATCTGAGCCAAGCCACTTGCCATACCGGCTGCCGGAATAACATAGAGCTTGCCGTCGGTGGCACTGGCGGCGCTGCCCACATCAGAAATTACCAGGCTGTCTGACTGTGGATCGTAGTCTATGCCGTGAATGTTGGTTGGCGCAGTGATCGCTGCTCCGCCCATGGCTGGTGTAACTAAGCGGTCTTCACCGGTAATTGTTGTCATGCCCGACATGAGTTTACGGGTGACTTCGTCAAATACCGCTACGGTACCGTTAGTCAGGGCGACAAAAGCACGGTCGGTGGTAGCATCGTAGTCAACGTCCCACGGACGCGCATCATTACTGGCAACCAGAGAGAGGAGTGGCGCTACATCGCCAGACGCGCAAGACGAAAACACCTGCACCGCTGGCGTATCCGGATTGAACTCAGCCACAAAGACCAGTCCGTGAGCAGACGACACATCCACCCCCTTCGGCGTGACTAAGCCGGTATTGGCTCCCATAATCATGTGATCCTGAGACATGGTGTAACTGTCGTCATCCCGCATGCTGGCCAGGCGGTTAATGATGAGCACGCCACCCATGGCAGAATCGACATCATCAAAGGTAACGGCACCATCGCCTAAGGCGTCTATAGTTACGCTTTCAATACTCATGCCCGCATCAAAGCTGCCCAGGGTACTGCTGAGTACCGCACTGTAACGGGATATCTGGCCGGTTGTCGGGCCCGCTGCCGAAGGGTTACTCGATACCACAATGCCATTTATGGTTGTGGCGGTGAGCGCATTATCTGATGCATCCGTCAGGTCCATTGCCGGCATCACCTGAGCCAGTGACTCGGGTTTACTGGTAGTGGTTGCAAGGGTGGGGGCCATGTCGCCATCCGGCCCATCGAAAATGTTAGTAAAGACGAGAATGGCATCGTTCGACTTTTCTGCCACACGCAAAGTGGTGCCGGTAAAAATAATGTCTACCGGGTTACCCAGCATCGACATCGGGCCGCCAACCTGACGGGCAGGTACTGTATTTCCATCCGCCATGGCGGCACTATCGAACACAAACAGCTGGCCATCATCGGCCACGGCTGCATCGCCCACATCAGAAACCACCAGACGATCGCTGTCGGCGTCATAAACAATACCGTGCAGGTTTACCGAGAGCTGATTGCCATCGGCATCTGCCGGTACAATAGAACGCATGACTGTAGGCGCAAAACCGGAGCTCATGACGTTATCATAAACCGCTACAGTACCGTCGGTGAGAGCCACATACATGCGGTCGTTAACTTCATCTACCGTGACATCCCATGGCTTGGCCGACAGCGGAATTTCTGCCACCGGCGTTACATCGCCTGCTGCCTGACTGCCAAAAATACTGATCCGCATGCCATTAAAATCCGCCACAAATACCATGCCGCTGTGCTCGGCCAGATGGATCCCTTTTGGATTGGTTAAACCTGTGTTTGCGCCGGTTATTTCTTTATCGTAGGCAGGCATGTACATGCCTCCTGAGCGCGACGACATGCGGCAAACCGTGCGCAGACTTCCGTTGCTGCTATCGGCAGCCTGAATAAGATTACCAGCAGCGTCCAGTACAATGCCCTCATTGGCACCAGAGGTAAACTGATTGAGAAGCGCTGCGTTCTGATCTACCCGGCTCACGGTTCCGCGGTTGCTGTCACCGTTGTTGGCAATTAAAAAGATCCCTTCGGACAAACCCGGGGCGCCATCACTACCGTTCGTACCGTCAGCACCGTCCGCACCATTCATGCCAGCCGGGCCTGCAGGACCAGTATCACCGTCATCTACGCAGCCGCCAAGTGCCAGGGTGAGTGAAAGAGCGATGATCGACGGGCCTAAGCTCCAATGATATTTTGTATTCATTTTCCGTATCTCCTTGTAATGAGTATGACTGCCATACAGCAGGGGGATTTAAAGCAGCCGTCATAAGCCAAACGAGTGAGATGCCGCGCTGGATGCAAAATAATAAAAATAATTTTAAATAAAATT
>NZIK01000096.1 GCA_002691625.1 Alteromonadaceae bacterium | reverse complement strand
TTGACTATGGTCAATACAGACAGGAACCGCCGTGGTACGGAACCGTATGCCCGGTGGTGTGAGAGGACGGGAGTTGCGAAACTCCCTCCTACTCGATCGAAAATATTTCAGAGTACCCGCCAAAATTGCAAACTCATTCTACCTTTTTATATAAATTAATTACTTTCTTTAAGTTAAAACAGTAGCTTATAACCTGGCGTAAAGATTGTATTGTATCTGGTGAATGTAAGAAAAAAGACGGGGTACAGAATGTCTGAGTCTGACCAAAACTATCGTACAAAATTAGTGAATGCGGAGCTGGTGCAGGTTGCATCGGTTTTCGATTCAAAGCTTAATGCTAATAAAGCCATTGAACAAGTGGTGCGTGGCACCGACGTAGAATCACAGCAGGTTACGCTGATTGAACCTGATGACAGCGATTTTAATCGTAAGCTGGAAGGTGATAGCAAGGCGCTTGGTAAAATGATGTGGTATTCGCACTTGTTGCTCGGCGCAGCAGGGCTGGTGGTGGGGCTGATTACTGCCTATTTGCTGGTTAACATCGGACCCGCGCTCACGCAACAGAATCCGCTGGCTACCTACATTGCGGTAATCTCGCCCGGTATTTTTATCGGTTTGTTTGTCGCCGGACTGTTGAGTTTGCGTCCTGATCGCACGCAGATAATTGAGGTAGTTCGTAAAGCCGTTAAGGCAAAACACTACGCCGTAGTGGTAAACCTGAAAAATGGCCAGTCGGTCTCCAAAGTGCGTGATATGTTTAGCCGCCACAGCAGCCAGGTGGTGGAATCAATTCAGTAAGCCACCGGTAAACCCTTTCTATAGCGCCCAAAACACTCACAATTTGTGAGTGTTTTGTCGTACCATAGCCATAACTATTGTTTTCACACAGGCATGTTCATTATGGCTATTCATGAAATCACCCACCCACTTATTCAACATAAAATTGGTCTGATGCGTGAAGCTTCCATCAGTAGCAAGGATTTTCGGGAGCTGGCAGGCGAGGTAGGCAATCTGTTAACCTACGAAGCCACACGTCATCTGCCGGTTGAGCTGGTCGACATTAAAGGCTGGACCGGTGAAAGTCTAAAAGTTAAAAGCATCAAAGGCAAAAAAATTACCGTAGTGCCTATACTCCGGGCCGGCCTGGGTATGCTCGACGGCGTGCTGAACCTCATCCCCAACGCCAAAATCAGCGTAGTCGGTTTATACCGTGATGAAGAGACCCTGCAACCGGTAGCTTACTTTGACAAGGTGGTAAAAAACATCGATAAGCGCACCGCGCTTATCGTTGATCCCATGCTGGCCACCGGCGGTACGTTGATTGCCACTATCGACCTGCTGAAGCAGAAAGGCTGTAAAAAGATAATGGGGCTGTTTCTGGTCGCAGCACCAGAAGGTATTGCGGCGGTAGAAGCTGCGCATCCCGACGTGGATATTTACACCGCATCTATAGACGATCGGCTCAATGAAAAAGGCTATATCCTGCCCGGTCTTGGCGATGCCGGCGACAAAATATTCGGTCCCCGCTAAGTTAGTATCCCCCCCGAGCCACACTGGCTTTTCCTTAAATAAAAGGTTAAACGATTTAGAACGCTTAACCTTTTGTTTTATGCTAAAATTATTTTTAACATTTTTTTAAACTTAATGAAATTAAGTGCGTCTTAAGATACATTAACAAGATTGCAGTAATGTGCTCGGTTGGGAATAGTTGATAATGTTATGAAAAAGCTTACTTTAAAAGATGTTGCTAAGCAGCTCGGTGTTTCTACAGCGACTATTTCAAATGCGTTTAATCGCCCGGATCAGTTATCAGCAAATAAGCGCACCGAGATCCTTGAGGCCTGTAAAGAGATTGGCTATACCGGCCCAAATCGCGCCGCTCAGATCCTACGTAAGGGCCAGTCAAACATTGTTGCCCTGGTATTGGCCGACAGCCTCGACTACATGGTAACCGACCCGGTTGCTAATACCTTTATCCAGGGCGTATCGCGAGTACTGCGTGAAAATCAGAAACACCTGCTTTTATATGCCGGTGATTCCGATTCGATTACCGATGTAGTGGATTTTGTTGATGGATTTATTTGTTACGGCGCGCCGCGTAATGGCTCTTTATCCACTCAGTTAAATCAGCAAAGTAAACCGGTCGTCACGGTAGACTTTAACCTCGAAGGTCGTCCGGCAATTAACATCGATAACGAAAAAGCCAGCTACGAAATTGCTAAAGCGGCTCTCAGGCCTGGCGATCGTGCGGCGATTCTCGGCCTGCGCCTGATTGATTCGCCCAGCACCTGTCGCATTTATGACAGCCCGTTGCTTGACGCTGAATCATCCATTACCCATCGTCGTCTGGACGGGTATTGCCGCGCATTAAAAGAAATGGGTATTGAAGTAGCAACCGACTGGATCTGGAACTTGCCGGAAAACGCCGGTATGTATGCAGTTCAGGCCGCCAGAGAAGTGTTACAAAGTTCGCCGCGACCCGATGTAATTCTGTGTATGAGTGACATTATTGCTCTTGAGTTATTGCAGTGTGCGCTTACCATGGGAATTGATATTCCTGGCGAACTGCGGATCACCGGCTTCGACGGTATTGAGGAAGCAGCCCGGACCCGCCCTTACATGGCAACGGTATGCCAGTCGAGTGTGGAAAAGGGAATGGAAGCCGCAAAATTACTGCTGTCTGGCGACAATACCTCGATGTCGCTACCTTACGAAATTAAACTAGGCGAAACCATCTGATTTATCCCCGGAAGAAACCGGGCTCATCAGTCCGGTTCAATCTCGTGAGCAACCTGCCCATGGGCCAGCAAAGCAAACAGGCAGGGGCCGCCAGTAATATTGCCTAATAACGTGGCAAAAATGATGTTGGCGGCATGACCAATGGTAATGTCTCCCTGCATAGCCAGCAGAAAAAGCTCCGTAGACCCGGCAATCACATGGGTAAAGTTGCCTATGGCAATCAAGTAAGTAAACATCACAATCACGAAAAATGCAGCGTCCTGCACTGACGGCTTCATCCACACAATGGCGGCAATCAGAAAGCCAGAAATGATGCCATATGAAAACGCCTCAGAAAATGCTAATTCGGCGTAATGCCGGGATATCGCATTCATACCTTCGATATACTCGGTTGGCACCGCATGCAGGCCGTACATCAGGAAGGCAGCCAGCAGCGTACCTGCCATATTGGCCACAAATACGATACCCCATAACCGGCCCAGGCAACCGAGCATATGCCAGGAACGATGGGTGAGTAAGGGTAAAATAACAGTAAGCGTATTTTCAGTAAAAAGTTGTAACCGGCCCATAATGACCAACACAAACCCCACCGTATAACCGAGGTTTTCCAGTGCAAACTGGCTGTCTGAGCCAGCAAATACAGTATGCAGAATGCCTTCGGCAAGTACCGAGGTCGATATGCCGATGCCAGCCGCCACACCCGACCACCAAAGTGACATAAAAGGCCGCTTGAGTTCTTCCAGTCCTTCGCGGTGGGTTACCTCGTAAAGCGAGACCGAATTTAAACTCTGGTGCTCACGAATATCCTGTTCTTCTTCTTCGGTTAAGGGCGAATCGTCATGTTCACTAGCTTGATGTGTGTCTCCTGACATCAGTTGTCCTTACTAAACGTACAAAAAGATTTGAATTATCAATCTAGTACGTTTAGAGAGGCGAATTCGATTAGTTTCCAAATTAACCAGACCTCGAGTGAGGCAGGCAGAACCGTAATAGAGGTTTACTGCGGTTTAAAATTCAGTAAACAGCCTTCGAAAAACGCTGCCAGCTGATTTTGTTTATATAAATCTGTGGTGGTAGCGCCTTTTTCGAGCGGCGGGAATGCGCCGTAACCCGCCAGTAAGCAGTGCCAGGAAGTATTGCCAAAGTGGGAGTCGAGCTGCTGACGCTGAATTTCCTGGCCCAGGTCGCCCCGGCGATACCAGACATTGAACAAATGCAGTAACGAGTCAGACAGGTTCTCGTTATGTTGATTGGCCAGCCAGTATTCGCTGTCTGAGCGGGTATTCAGGCGGTAGTGCGCCACGATATAATCCCGTACCCGCTCGAATCGTTCAGTGATGAGCTGGTTGTAGGCATTGCACTGCGTGTCAGAAAAACCGCCCTCATCAACGTGATCGAGGAAAATCTCTACACTGGTTTGCACCAGGTGCAGCGCTGTGGCTTCAAGTGGCTCAATAAACCCCTGTGATAAGCCAACTGCCAGGCAGTTATTAGCCCAGTGTCGCTCTACCTGCCCAACGTTCATGGTGAGTTTACGTAAGGCTGCAGACTCCTCATCTACGCCTAAGTGGCGACACAGTTCACTGGCGGCCTGTTCGTCACTGATAAAGTCGCTGCTGTAGACATAGCCATTGCCAGTGCGGTTAGTCAGCGGGATCTGCCACGCCCAGCCGGCAGATAACGCCGTAGCACGGGTTTCAACGGGGAGTGTAGTTTGTGCCGGGGTAGGGCAGACCACTGCTGAGTCGTTAAACAGGTTGTCTTTAAACGACTTAAAGTTAACCCCTAAGGTTTTTTGCAGTAGTAATGACCGGAAACCGGTGCAATCGATAAAAAAGTCGCCTTCAATACGCTCGCCTTCTTTACTGTGTAGCGCGGCAATCTCGCCGTTGGGATGACATTCTACGTCGGTAATGTTGAGCGCTTTATGCACCACGCCCAGCCCCTGGGCATGGCATTTTAGAAACTCGCCAACCAGGCCTGAGTCGAAATGGTAGCCGTACTCAATGCGAAAAGGAAAGTTCGACGGTGTTAGCGGGCTGCGCTGGTGTCTGGCCAGCCAGCCGTTAAACAAAAAGTCATCAGGACGGGTGATTACATCCTGTCCCATACGCCGGTGAAAGCAGTTCACGTAAAAGGCACGTTCGCTAAAAGTGTCGAGCTGGCTGATAAACGGGTGTGAGTAAGCCGGGACATTCGCGCCCGGACTCCAGCCTTCAAAACGAATACTGACTTTATAGGTGGCATTGCACGCGGGCATCCAGTCCTGCTCGGCAATACCCATATCACTGAAGAAGCGTTTTAAGGTGGGCGTAGAACCTTCACCAACGCCAATAATGCCAATATCCGGCGATTCAACCAGAGTGATGGTTACCGGCTGATTTAACCAGCGCTTAGCCAGCAGGTTGGCGGTCATCCAGCCCGCCGTGCCACCGCCGGCAATAACAACATGTAACGGCTTGGTACTCATGCGCTGGTATACCGCTCAATAAATTCGTCATGGCCCAGCAGCTTGGCAACCGGCTGCATTTTGGCCTGTTGAATTTGCTGCATCGCGCTGAGCAGGGTTTGATTATCCATGGCGTTGACGGCGGCGTGATAATCCCGGGGCGACAGACCTTGTCCCATCATCACCTGAACCCAGGAGGCATCACGGAAGATGTCGTTCTGTTCGTTGAAAATCGCGGCGGTTTCCTTGAATGCCTCAATCTTTTGCGCCAGCCGCTCCGGAATAGTCATTTCGCGCATGGCTCGCCAGAACTCGCTGTCATCACGCTCATTGACGTGATAATGCAAAATAATGAAGTCACGGATGGTTTCAAACTCATCCTTTGACTCGGCGTTATACATATCAACCATGGTGGGTGAGATACCCTGATTAGGAAACATTTTCATCAGCCGGATAATGCCTGACTGGATCAGGTGAATACTGGTGGATTCCAGCGGCTCAAGGAAACCGCTGGATAAGCCTATAGCCACAACATTTTTGCACCATTGCTGGTCGGTGCGGCCGGTATTAAAGCGGATAGTACGAGGTTCGCCCAGCGCTTGAGTGTCGAGGTTACCGAGCAGGGTCTCGTTGGCCTGTTCATCTGTGGTAAATTGTGAGCTGTAAACAATGCCATTGCCGTTGCGGTGCGTTAGTGGAATTCGCCATTGCCAGCCACAGCTGTGAGCTATACTGCGTGTGTAGGGCAGGGTTTTGTCAAAGCGCTCACTGGGCACGGCCTGCGCCGAGTCGGCGGGTAACCAATGACTCCAGTCTTCATAATTGACGCCCAGGGTTTTACGAATCAATAAGCCGTTTAAGCCGGTGCAGTCGATAAACAAATCACCTTCGATTTGCCGTCCATCAGTTAGCTGCAAGCCGGTGATAAAACCGCTTTGGGGATGTTGCTGAACATGCTCAATGATACCCTCTGTGCGCTTTACGCCGCCTTGCTCTGCAAAGCGGCGCAGAAACTGCCCGTATAGTGCTGAGTCGAAGTGATAGGCGTAAGGCATATCATAAAGCGGATTCTGAGTATTAATTTTATTAAACTTACCCTGCTGGCAGGCAAGATAATTCAGGTCGAAATCCCAGAATGATTTATCTAATCCGGCCTCTTTAGCTTTCAGCCAGTAGTGATGGAAACTACAAAAGCCCATGGTAGTGCCGGGTGCACCAAAAGTGTGGTAATAGCTTTCGCCAGGTTTACGCCAGTTTTCAAACTTAATGGCCAGTTTAATGGTGCCCTGGGTTTCCCTCAGAAAGGCCTTTTCGTCGATCCCTAAAAAACGATTAAAGGTTTGAATCGGCGGGATCGTCGCTTCGCCAACGCCCACAATACCAATTTGCTCTGACTCGACAAGTTCGATTGTAACGCTGTTACCCAGTACTTTGTTGAGCAGCGCTGCGGTCATCCAGCCGGCGGTGCCGCCACCGGCAATGACTACTTTTTTAATTGCTTCAGGCATCAATCATCCTCAGGCATGTTTTCATCGGTTTGCTTTTGACTCTAGTGAATTTAAAGGGAAAAGCAAACCGGCTGGAACAAAAAAGCCCCACAAATGCGGGGCTTTTTAACAACTTAAGCTTAGTAGAACGAGTAGTTGAAGTTCAGCATGTAAGAAGGACCAAACTCACGACGCAGGGTCACGATGCCGTCGCCGCCGATGGTTTCTTCTTTTTCATCTGTCAGGTTAGTGCCCTGCAGTGAAATACGCAGGCCTTCCAGATACTCAATACCGCTGCCTTCGAAGTCGTAACTGATTTGCGCATCAACCTGAGTGATCTTGTCACGGGTTGCTGTTTCAATCTTGTTAGAACCGCCACGCTGGTAGGTGGCAAATTCAGAGCGGTCGGTAGCGGCCACACGAACTTCAAAACCATCCATTTCGTAATAAGCAGTCAGTGACAGAACCTGGTCAGACTGGCCCGGAATAGGTGAGCCATTTTCCAGTTCTGCATCGATAATGGTTGCAGAGCCGGCAAAACCAAAGCCTTCCAGNGCACNNATAAAGTTACCCAGTGGAATATTGGCGGTNAGCTCGGTACCTTTTACTTCACCTTCCAGACCATCCTGGAAGTACTCAAAGTAACCAAAGTCCGGCGGCGTCGCTAAATCACCNGCATCGTAAGCCACGTTNNCCGGACCATACAGACCAGTGGTCTGGATAATACGGTCNTGGAAGCCAGGGATAAAGTAGTTGGCGCCATTGTTGGTTGAATCGTTGGTAAAGTNGATTANCTCACGNGCGTCNTCTGTCCAGTTAACCAGGTCTTTGTAGAAGAANGTTAANGCNACNTANCCTTCGTNGTCGAANTACTTCTCGAAAGACANGTCGAAGTTATTAGCTTCNAGTGGACGTAACGTTGGGTTGCCTCGGAATTTGCTCCATGGTGAACCGTATTCNTCTACATCTGCCTGGCTGTTTGGAATGGTAATTAAGTCAACGTTCTGGTCGAACTTAACAAAACCTGANGCCTTCATCTGATCGATACGGGCACGGCTGATGGTTTTGTTGGCCGCGACNCGAATGNACTGGTTGTCGTCAACTTCAATGCTTACGTTCAGGCTTGGCAGGAAATGGCTGTACTCATCGCCTTCACTTAAGATGCAGTCTGCATCCACCTGGCCGTCATCATTGTCATCACAGACNGCGAAGTTTGAGCCNACNATNCCNANGTAACCNGTAGAAGACTGCGTCGTATCCACATACTGCGCACCAAAGTTACCGATAACCGGGAAGCCATTGATTTCNGTTTCAAAATCAAACTTGGCGTAAATCGTAACGACTTCTTCATCGACAGTGTAGGTATCACCTAAACGATCCGGTTCAAGTAAACCTGCATCATTCAGCGTATATTCGCCGTCGTTGTAGGGAGCGAAACCGTCATAAGCGACTACCTGACCAAGACCAGCCCAGCTCAGATCGGCCAGTCCGTTATACAGATACTCTGAAGGAATGGCTTCTGAATAAGGATAGGATGAAGCGGTNGCAAAGAAACCTTTGTTGTCCTTCAACTTGTAACGATCGCTGTAGTTAACTCCGTACTGGATCTTGTTGATGATTCCCCACTCTACATAGCCTTCAGCTTCAACCCGAACGGTGGTCAGTTCCTCTTCAAAGTCNGCGTAGTTTAAGAAACCATCCTGGGCATTTAAATAACTGAATGGAATGGGGTTGCCATCCTTGTCGGTAAATACTGTGTTTACGTCAGTGGCAAACTGATCGGCAATGTTCGCCATACCGCCACCCCATTGTTGGGGGCCGGTAAGTTGTAGCAGAGCAGGATCAGAGAAGGCTTCAAGGCCCGTGCTGCCAGTGAAGAATACCCCGTCAGCGCTCATTTGGAACTGGCGGGTGCCGAAGGTATCGATGGCACCGTTACGGGCTAAACCGGCGTATGATTCACCGCGCAGGTCGCGCTTTTCTGACTGGCTGTTTGCCGCGTCAACCATTATCGACCAGTTATCGTCAATGTTGTATTTAACATTCAGGCCAAGGGTTTGNAGTTCGCCGTCTTTTTGTGCCGGGTCAGTACGCAGAACCGGGTTTACGCTAGCCTGAGTACCAGAAACATTAATACCTGAGCCTGACAGTGATCCTTCTGCAGCATTGAAAGGTTCGATGAAACCACGAATAACGCCTGAATCTGAGTAATCGATACTCAGCGCATCCACGACGATGTCGAGGTTATCGGTAGGGCGCCATTGGAGGACGGCTGAAATAGTGTCACGGTCCAGCTCACGGCTGATGGCCTGTGTATCCAGACCNGACGGNGTAATTTGGCCATCGTCATTGGCACTGTATCCCCAAACACCGTATTTACGTTCGTTACGTGGTGATTCGGTAGTGGCAAGTGCTACAGCGATACCAACGGTGTCGTCAGCAAATTTCTCAACAAATGATAACGCCAGACGCTTACCGGTGTTGTCGAATTCCGGGTTATCGGAATCGTTGCCGCCCATTTCGTATACGCCGGTTAATGTCAGGGTTTCCTGAGCAGCAAGCGGACGCACNGTTTGCAGGTCAACNGTACCACCAATACCCTGNACCATCAGGTCGGCTTCAGTGGTTTTNTAAATGGTTGCACCGGTCATGATTTCAGAAGGGTACAGGTCGTATTCAACGCCGCGGTTGTCACCAATACCGATTAGNTCACGGCCATTTAAGGATGTACCGGTNAAATCTTCTTTAAAACCACGAACAGAGATACCCGAAGTCCGNCCGCCAACNCGCTCACCGGCNAGNCCTGGCAGACGTGCCAGNGATTCNGCGATNGATGAATCCGGCANTTTACCGATGTCTTCAGCAGAAATGGCTTCAACAATCGACGTGTTGTCCATCTTGATGGCCTGAGCACGCATCAGTGAGCCGCGAATACCTTTTACTGCAATTACTTCTACATCAGGCTCACTGGCGCCGTTATTTTCTTGTGATAACGCGTGGCCTGAATACATTGCTGAGGTCACAGCCAGTGACAACAACGCTGGTTTAAAAATGTGTTTAGTCTTCATGTTTAGTGCCCTAACTAAAGTTTGAACGGTGCGAACTTGTTATATCGATGTTAACAATAGTTAATGTGTCGTCAGACGTCAAGCAATTTTCTTAATCAATTAAGTAAATTAATTTAACTTTATTTACTGAGGCTTAGTGGTATTTCGTGTAGGTGGTTTATCCGGTTAGATTTTTTCGATTAAGTATGATTATTAAAAATAAGTAAATAGCGAATATTTTTTACATTTATGAATATGCATAAATAACACTGATGCCTAACTAATGGTACTTAGTAAATGTAGAACAAAAGTCACAAAAGTATAAATTTACGCGCCGAATTTTTTCTGGCCCCTGTAAACTGAAGTGACCGTGTTGCAAGGCGCTGCAAAATAGCCACAAACCAGCATTGAAAGCGTTGAATTAACTGGGCAATCCGAACGGGGTTTGGTAGCTTAATAATTTGTTGCAGGCGACAACCAGTCAGGCATCAACGGCCAGGGAGTTTGAACAGTGAAATTATTNGGTGGGTTATTTTTCGTTATCGTTATCGTTATCGTTATCGCGATTGTTGTNTTTGGTTGGNTNAGTAGTGGACCGGGNTNAGATNNNTCGGTGGGTGAAANGCCNCAANCNNCNNTTAANGCTGANNNTGTTAAGCCCGTNAAGCGNCATTNCGAGCCNGNGTCAGAGCGTCANTTTAANAAACCACAAGTCGANCCTGTNNTGNNGCCGGNCNTAGGNCGTACCGATNTNTCCTGGGGNNCGGTGGGTAACGATCCTGCGGGNAATATTTATGTGGGNCTGGCGGAGTCTTANGGTGANCCNAGAAGTGCNNATCTGNTNAAGGTNAATGCCGCTGGNCAGCCAGCNGTGATGGGGGATGTGGTCAGTGAGCTCAGGCGCGAGGGAATAGGTTCTGCGAGCCAGAGTCAGGGCAAAATTCACAGTCAGATTGTCGCTGCCAATGATGGCTATCTTTACTTTTCCAGTTTTGATGAAGCAGGTGAAACCGATGTGCGATTACCTGATTATGGTGGTCATCTGTGGCGGGTAAATAACCAATCCGGACAATGGGAGCATCTCTTTGCTACCCCGGAAGCGTTAATTGCGGTTAACACCGATGGCCGCTATATTTATGCGCTGGGTTACTGGGGGCATGTGCTGTATCAGTACGACACGCAATCAGCAAAGGTCAATAAAATCGAAGTGGGTTCTGTACCTGGTCATGTGTCACGCCAGTTTTTGGTTGATGGTAAAGGCCATGTTTACGTACCCAAAGTATCGCAAAGTGGCATTAACGAAGAACCATCGGCGATGCTTGTTGAATTTGATCAAAACCTCAATCCGGTGACTCAATATCCGTTACCCGACTATCAAAGCCAGGATATGACCCGTTACCGGGGCATTATTGGTTACACCAATATGCGCAACGGCGATGTATATTTCACACTGGGACAGGGTTACCTGCTGCAGGTACAGGCTAATGAATCAGGTGCTGAAAAGCTGATAAATCACGGTTTGTTTAATCCGGCCGGTGAGGCAAATATTCCCAGTTTGTTTACGGTTGATGGTGAACAATTTGTAATGGGGGTCAGTCGTCGCTCTGGCACGGATCCTGAGTGGTTAATTTACGAGAAAATATCCGGGGCAACGGTGAATTATGCGATGCCGGAACTGAAAGATTTTTTGTTTTTCGGCACAGAGGCCAAGGATACCGCGGGTAATTTTTATCTGGTAGGGCGGGATAAAAAGACCCGAAAACCTAAGGTGGTTAAATTAACATTTCCGCAATAAAAGAGCGCCCGGGAAGGGCGCTGCATCCAATGTCAGGTCACGGTTTTACTACTAACGCTTGTTGACTGAGCCTTTGCAAAGCTGATCGCCATAATAATTATTGGCATAGTTACAGTTTGTTTCAGCCTCACGTTTTTCAGCCGCGATACGTTGTTTAATTTGATTGATAAGTTTACTCATGTGTCTGTCTCCTGATTGGTTACAGACACTATATGAGTAAAGTTAAGTCTAATATATCTATTAATAGTGATTAATCTGATAGTTTTTCTGAATCATTTTTGTTGAAGTACATGTCTGTGTATTCGTGAGACGCTTTTTCCTTGTCTGTGAAAGGGTACAAGCTGAAACCGGTCACTTCCCGCCTGGTGTTCACATCGAAGTGAATAAACGCATCACTGGCGGCATTCTGGTTATCCCAGCGGATCACAAACGTGTGATCAGCAAACGCTTCCAGGCTGCCGGTTAAGGTAGTCATTTTTTCAGATTGGATCCGCAACTGGTTGTTTATCATGGTAATGGTTAGTTGCCCAAACCACTGGTCAGAGAATTGCCCGGCATAGGCAAGCGGATCCAGAATCACTTCTCCTGTTCCTTCAGGCACAGAATAGTTATCCAGATAAATGGCTTCGCGCTCAGCCTGATAGTCTTTTAAAGTTTGGACCCAGTCGGTTTTTTCCTGTGGCGCAATGTAGGCCTTGAGAATATGCTGCATTACGGCACTGCGGGCACCATAGTTTGAGCCGTTGTTAAGCAGTACGACGCCCAGCTCCGAATCAGGCACCAGGGCTACGTAGGCCTGATAGCCTGACAAAGTACCCGTATGTGATACTACTTTATGACCATACACATTGGATACCCGCCAGCCAAGCCCGTAAGACTTGAGGCTGGTGTTGTCCCACTCTTCATCCGTGCTGGAAACCGACAGCACCCTATGGGCTTTTTGCATAAAGGCAATCTGACCAGGGGTAAGCAGAGTCTCGCCGTCAGCTGTCTGGCCATCATTCAACCACATGGCTACCCATTTGAGCATTTCCTCTGCGTTACACACAATGCCTCCTGCTGCGGCTGACACCAGCTCAGTGCCGTTAATGGCATTACGAGGGATAGCGTACAAACCGCGCTCTTCGCTGTGACCGTAGCTCATGGCGGCATTTTGCAGGGCGGCGTCATTCAGATCGCCGGCAAAACATTGCATATCAAGCGGCGCAAAGATTTTTTCCTCTATCACCGAGGCGTAGGGTTTACCATAAAGCTGCGCAACAATTTCACCCGCGGTGATAAACATCAGGTTGCTGTATGCATATTCGCTGCGAAAGCTACTGACCGGCGTCAGGTAGCGCAGGTTATGAATAATCTCCTCTCGGCTGAAGCCACTGGGCTCCGGCCATAGCATGCTGTCGCCGGCACCGCTGGCAAGCCCTGAACGGTGGGTTAACAGGTCCAGTAAGGTGAACTCCCGGGTTACCCAGGGATCCTGCATTTGAAACTCTGGCAGGATGTCGATGACTTTGGTTTGCCAGCTTAGTGAGAACTCATCAATTGCCATAGCCAGCGCGGCAGCCGTGAAGGCTTTGGACGTTGAAGCTAGACGGAAGTAAGTACTTTGAGTCACCGGTAAATTACCGGCGAGGTTGCGCTGCCCTACACCTTTAAGATAGACGGTTTCGCCCTGATGAATGATACCAACCCCCATGCCCGGGGTATAAAACTCCGTTAATGCCTGTTCTATTACCGCAGTGGTGTTCTTAGGCGGGGCGGTTGCTTTGTCAGGCGTAGCAGAGCAGGCGGTGGTGGTTAATAACACCAGGCCGGCGAGAAGTTGAGTAGCGCGAATGGCAGACATATTGATTCCCTGCAAATTGAACAATTTGGAATAATTTATTCAATTTGCAGGCTCGCGCGGCGATTGTCAATGCTATCTTATTCTTCGCTGCTTTTGGCAGGGTCCCACACAAGCGCTTTGAAATGTTTACGGCACATGGATTCGTAGCGGTCATTGCCGCCGATTTCTACCTGTGCACCACTGGTGACTGCCACACCGTTTTCGTCGATACGCACCACAAAGTTGGCTTTGCGGCCACAATGACACACGGTTTTGAGTTCAAAAAGCTTATCGGCCCAGGCCAGCAGATAGTGACTACCGGTGAAGGTTTCACCTAAAAAGTCGGTGCGCAGGCCATAGGCTAGAACCGGAATATCCAGTTCATCCACCACCTCAATAAGTTGCGATACCTGTGCTTTGGTTAAGAACTGAGCCTCATCAATAAAAACACAGTCAACGTAATGTTCGCTGTGCAGTTTACCAATGATGCTGAGCAGATCATCGTCTTCGCTGTATAGCCTGGCGTCGGCTTCCAGACCAATGCGGGAAGCCACTTTACCGCTGCCGAAACGATTATCCAGCGCAAAGGTAAAAATAAGCGGGTTCATGCCCCGTTCGCGATAGTTGTATGCCGATTGCAGCAATGAAGTTGATTTCCCGGCATTCATTGCCGAGTAATAAAAATATAGTTGCGCCATAATTTGTTCTACTTATTATCCTGCCAGCTAGTGTACCACTCCTGCAGGGCTTTTTTCTCTAGTGGGCGGGCAAATAAATAACCCTGCAGGCAGTCCACGCCCAGCAGTCTGAGCAGGCTGGCCTGTTCTTCTGT
This sequence comes from Alteromonadaceae bacterium, assembly GCA_002691625.1. Classification (GTDB taxonomy): domain Bacteria; phylum Pseudomonadota; class Gammaproteobacteria; order Enterobacterales; family Alteromonadaceae; genus Alteromonas. Next base: position 16,642 of record NZIK01000096.1, on the reverse strand, counting down.
TTCTACGCCTTCAGCAACGGTTTTACAGCCAAGCGCTTTGGCCATTAATACTGTAGCTTTCACGATGGCGTCACTGCTGATAGCCATCTGCTGCACAAAGGCCCGGTCTATTTTCAGCAAATCAAAGTCGAGTGACTGGAGTAAATTGAGCGAGGAAAAGCCGGTACCAAAATCATCGATAGCAACCTTTACCCGCCGTGCTTTAAGTGCACTGATATTGGCGGTGAGTACTGCCATATCATCGGCAAAAATTGACTCGGTGACTTCCAGATGCAGACGCTGCGGCGCAAGACCTGAACTGGCCAGTGCCCGGTCTACACAGGCGACAAAATCTTCACTGACCAGTTGCAACACAGAGACGTTGACCGAGACGCCAAAGGATTCATCGTCCCATTGGGCGGCATCAATACATGCCCGGTGTAACACCCAGGCGCCAATATCATGAATGGTGCCGCTTTTTTCTGCCAGTGGGATGAATTCATCAGGGCTTATCCAGGTGTCATTAAACTGCCAGCGTAATAATGCCTCAATTGCCCATAAGCGATTTGATGACGCGTCGATAATAGGTTGATAGACCACCTGCAGTTGTTTTTTCTCTATAGCCTGGCGCAAGCCCTCGCGAAGTTGCTGTTCGTGGTGCATTTTGTCGTACAGGGCTTCTGTGTAAATACCTACCAGGCCCGGCGAAGTGCGCTTGTAGTGGTACATGGTCAGGTCAGCCAATTGCACCAGAGTCGAAGCCGAGTCGGCATGTAATGGGTACAGGGCAATGCCTATGGTGGCGTCGAGGGACAACGGACTGTTGGGAATAGGATTCAGTGTGGTCAGACTGCTTTTGATAGCCAGGGCTATGGCAACGGCGGTATCACCATCGGCATGGGGCAAAATAATAATGAATTCATCGCCGCCCCAGCGGCCAATACAGTTGGCTTCACAGTATTCGCTCAGCTTGGCGGCGACTTTGGATAACACTACATCGCCGGCCTGGTGTCCCAGACTATCGTTGATTTGTTTAAAGCCGTCGAGATCGATGAATAACACGGCCATGGAAGACTTACCCTGAGTCGCGCGCTCCAGAATAGCGTTGAAGTTATGCATAAAACCAATGCGGTTCATTAAGTTAGTCAGCGGATCGCGATTGGAAATGTCCTGTAATTCCTTGGTTCGACGGCTCACTTCAGATTCGAGGTTGCTGTTGGCATGGTCGAGTTTCTGGTTGGAGTCGAGGAGTGCCTGGTTGACTCTCCTGACTTCATTCCGCTCCTGACGCATCAGGGTAACTAACTCTTCGTTTTCATGCTTGATGGCTATGGCCTGCTTAATGAAGTCATTTGCTTTCACCGCGGCACTGCACATGGCTACCCAAAACATCGTGCCTAAACCACCAAGCAGGGTAAATTGCTCGTCACTGTCGAACAGGGCGCGAACCGATAACGGCAGTAGCAGTAACGTTGTATACAGCAACACCAGCGGTAAATGAGAGGCCAGAGTGGTTGCTGCGCCGCCAGCCATGGCGGCAACAATGACCATTGTGGTAGACAGTTCAATTAATGACATACTTTCGTACAGGCTGACACAGAAAAATGCCCATATCAGCGCAGATAATGAAGAGCCGAGAACAAATCGTATGAGTGGCCAGCGCGGCGGGTAGCTGCTGTTGCGCAGGCAGAAATACCAGTAGGCAAAGTCGAAGGTGCGGAGTAATGACAGGAACATCATGCCTCCCCATAATGAAAACATGTATGACGCTATTTCGGGATTGGCAAAGCCAAAGGTAATCGCACTGATACTGAGGATGGTCATCATCAGCCCGGTAAAAACGTTGGCGTATAGTAGTTCTACAACTTCTCTGGTAGTCGTGATACTCGCTGCTGAAGGCGGTGATTTGATCATGCTGCGTTTTAAAACTCGGTGTGCGGGCTATCCAGGGCGGTACCCAGGAACGTTCAGATGCGTTCCCCCGCAGATTACAAATACTGTTTGGTTTATAGTGTTGATTTTAACCAAATACAATGCAAGCTGAATTGATAAATATGCGGCAAATTGTGGTGATAAAAACAACAAAGCCGGGCATAAGGCCCGGCTTTGGATTAGATGAAAGGCGTTACTCAGGCGGCGTCTTTGGTTTCCTGAACGGGCGCTTCGGCTGAAATCAGCTCCAGATCAAAGGTAAACTCGTCGACACGGACTGCCAGTTTACGTTTCTCGTTGTAGTCGTGTAAATCCCGGGCCTCTTCAGCCGTGACCACACCACGTTCCTGTAGTTTATTGAGCGCATTCTCAAAAGACAGGAATGGCACCACAGGCTCTTTGCGCAGTGCTTTTTGCACTTTACCCAGTAACGGCAGCACTTTGTGCTTAGCTTTAAAGGCCTGCTCATTGATGTCGTTACCGTCGCCAGCAACTGGCTGCACCAGGTGAGTTAACTGCGCTTTCACGCTGTTGTCCTGCAGAGCTGCCATAGACAACTCACGGATCAGATCATCACTGATAGTGCTAACACTGCCGCTGTATGTTGCGGTAAGCAAGCGCATAAGACCGCGGGTTGGTGTGTTCGGGAAGTTACGCACAAAGTTCACCAGAGCCTGTTCGGCCTGCTGCAGTGACCACTGCATGGCATAATCGAAATAAGGCTTAGCCTGCTGACGATCTTCAATGCGCTGCTCGTAAAAACGAATTGCTGCCATGGCACCGTACAGATAGCTCATGATGTCACCTAAACGGGCAGACAGAAGCTCAGCTTTCTTCAGATCGCCGCCCAGTACCGCCAGCGATAAATCAGCCATTGGTGCCAGTTTAGCAGATAACGCATTCAGCCGTTTTTCGTAACCGCGAACTTCCGGCAGGCTGGACTGCGCACCACGTAAGAATGGCAGGTAGCTGCTAAACAAGCTGCGGAAAGCATTTTTCACGCTGAAACCAACGGTTTTACGCAGCACTTTATTAAACTGCGCGTCAGCCGACTTTTCTTCGCTGTAGATGAGGTCAACCATCTCTTTTAAGTGCGGGTGACAACGCATTGCTCCCTGGCCAAAGATCATCAGGTTGCGGGTCAGGATATTAGCGCCCTCTACCGTAATGGCGATAGGTAATGCTGAGTAGCCGGCTGCCAGCGTGTTTTGTGGACCACGCTGGATTGCTTTACCTGCCTGTACGTCCATCGCTGCGTTCATCACCTGACGACCAATTTCAGTCATGTGATATTTAGCGATAGCGGTAACCACTGATGGCTTAAGGCCTTCGCCGAGACCTTCAGTGGTCAGCACACGCATGGACTCACACAGGAAGGTTTTACCGGCAATTTCTGCCAGCTTTTCCTGAATACCTTCAAAACGGCCAATCGGTAAGCCGAATTGCTCACGTACAAACGCATACTCGGCGGTAGACTTCAATGCACTTTGTGCTGTAGCGGTGCCCATTGCCGGCAGTGAAATACCACGACCCGCACCCAGGCAGCTAACCAGCATTTGCCAGCCACGACCGATGTTCTTCTGACCGCCAATGATAAAGTCCATGGGGATGAATACGTCCTGGCCACGGGTAGTCCCGTTGTAGAATCTGACGCCCATTGGATCGTGACGATTGCCTAACTCAACACCCGGGTGAGACTTAGGTAGCAGCGCACAGGTAATGCCCAGTTCCAGTTTGTCGCCCAGTAACTGATCCGGATCGAATACCTTAAAGGCCAGACCCAGTACAGTGGCAATAGGCGCCAGCGTAATGTAACGCTTGTCCCAGCTTACGCGCAGACCAATCACTTCTTCGCCATTAAACTGGCCTTTGGTAACAATGGCTGCATCCGGAATACCGCCGGCGTCGGAACCTGCCTCAGGGCTGGTTAAGGCAAAGCATGGAATGTCTTTACCTACAGCCAGACGTGGCAGCCAGTAATCCTGCTGCTCTTTAGTGCCGTAGTGCATTAGCAGCTCGCCCGGGCCTAATGAATTAGGCACCATTACGGTGACTGCCAGTGCGCCACTTTTGGCGGCAATGGTTGATACGATGGTCGAGTTGGCATACGGGCTAAACTCCAGACCACCAAATTTCTTGGGAATGATCATCGAGAAAAAACGATTCTCACCCAGAAAATCAAGAATATGTTGTGGGATATGTTTTGAATTACCTAATTCAAAATCATCCACCATGCCTAACAGTTCTTTCACCGGTCCGTCCATGAACGCTTGCTCATCGGCGCTCAGCTTGGCTTGAGGAACTGCTCGCAATGCCTCCATGTCAGGGGCTCCACGGTAAATGGAAGACTCTAACCAAATATCACCCGCATCCAGGGCTTCTTGTTCTGTAATTGAAATTGGAGGTAAAACTTTCTTCAAACTTGTTCTGATACTCATAACTCATCCGCTCATCTGACCAGTTGGTTTTGCAAATGATACAGAAAAAATTTTCAATTGCAAATATATTGTTAACCGTATGTATTTTATGGTTTATTTCTGTATTTCTGATGCGTTGGGAAACAAATGAGGAGAAAAAAAGTATATTGGCGGGAGTTGCGGTTGATTGTTTTATGCTCAGTTTAAGGGGCTGGTGCTTGCCGTTAAGGAGGCTATAGTTAGGTAACAGAACCTGTAATCATGCTGTGTAGCGCGGGGAGTAGTGGGTTGCCAACGCTTTAAACGTGCAGGCTTACTGTAATTTGTTTTCGATACCAGTATAGTATCTGCCAATAACTCTTTAGAAGCATAAAGGATTTCAGTATGTTGGAACGTAAGCTTGTATTTGGTTCATTACTTGTCGGGTTATCTGTGTCACTACTGTGGCCTGCGGCGGTAAATGCCGATGAAGCAGAGGGATTGCGCATTGCAACTGAGAGAAAGTCGCGTAATTCAGGATGGGAAGACACCGTGGCATCAACCACTATGGTATTGCGTGATGCCCGGGGTAAAGAAAGTGAGCGTGAATTACGGGTTTATACCCTCGAAAGAGTTGATGAGGGCGATAAGTCATTAACCGTATTTGAATCGCCAGCTGATGTAAAAGGGGCCGCGTTTTTGAGTTTTTCGAATACTCTGACGCCGGATGATCAGTGGATGTATTTACCCAAGGTTAAGCGGGTCAAACGAATTGCCACCCAGAATAAGTCCGGCCCGTTCATGAGCAGTGAATTTGCTTACGAAGACATGACGTCTTTTGAACTGGAGAAGTTTAAATTCGATTACACCGGCGATGATGAATTTGACGATCAGAAAGTATTTGTAGTGGAACAAACGCCGGTGGATAAATATTCCGGTTATTCAAAACAAATTGCGTATATTGATCAAGAGCATTACCGCTTATTGAAGATGGATTTCTTTGATAAAAAAGGCGACTTGCTCAAAACTCTGATCCTGGACGATTACGAATTGTATCTCGATGCTTACTGGCGTCCGCATACGTCTGAGATGTTTAATGAACAAACCGGCAAAAGTACCGCCATGTACATTAACGATATTGAGTTTAAAACCGGTCTGAAAGACAGCGATCTCGACAAAGACAGCCTGAAACGAGCCAGATAATATGAAACTAACCAATGTTGCGGGTCTGCTGCTGGCCACCGGACTCTTGCCGCAGAGCTATCCTGTAAACGCTGAAGTAGAATATTCCGGGGTGTTCACCGTTGAACAGCGCTTTTTTCTGCAGGACGCTGCTTTTCCTGAACAAGCCCGTGCACAAACCTCGTTAACGGTTACACCAGAGGTGTTTTACGACTGGAATGATGGTTATGACAGGATAACCTTCAAACCTTTCATGCGAATCGATCAGTACGACGATGAACGTACTCATGCCGACATCCGCGAGCTTATGTGGTTGCACGCGGCTGACTCCTACGAATTTAAAGCTGGTATTGGTAAAGTTTTCTGGGGCCAGACCGAGTCGCTGCATTTAGTTGACGTAATTAACCAAACCGATGCTGTTGAGCGGGTGGACGGTGAGGAGAAACTCGGCCAGCCTATGGTCAGTGCTTCTTATCTGATGGAAAGCGGCGCGATAAGCGTATTTGTAATGCCTTATTTCCGCGAGCGTACCTTTGCTGGTGAGGAAGGACGTTTGCGTCCGCTGGCGCCGATCAACAATGACAATGCCGTTTATGAGTCGGAAGACGAGCAGCAGAATATTGATTACGCCATTCGCTGGCAGCAGACTCTGGGCGACTGGGAAGTCGGCCTTTCGTATTTTGATGGGACTAACCGTGAGCCGTTATTGTTGGTTGATGGCGCCATCGAAACTAACGATTTACTGCTACGACCCTATTATCAGCAAATGCAGCAAGTGGGCGCAGATTTACTGTGGGTCAATGGGGCCATGTTGTACAAACTTGAAGCTATTCACCGGAAAACCGACTTGCAGTCTTTTTATGCTGCAGTGGGTGGATTTGAATACACCACGGTGGGGATTTTCGATTCTGTGTATGACATTGGCTGGGTAATGGAGGACCAGTACGATGAACGTGATAACAGCTTTTTTGCACCGGCCCAAAACGATTTAATGGTGGGCTTACGCTGGGTTTGGAATGATCCTGACGGTACCCAGGTGCTGTTCGGTTATGTGCAGGATCTCGATGATACCAACACTTACAGCGGTTTTGTTGAAGCGTCCAGCCGTATGACGGATAACTGGAAATTTACCATCAATGGCTATTTTTTCTCTGCTGATTCACCCACCGATCCGTACTATTTTGTGCGCCGCGACGATCACATAGAAATAAACGTTGAGTTTTTCTTTTAAATGATAGCAGGGAGAAGATTTATGAAGTTGAAATCACTTTTAGGGGGATTGCTGGTACTGGTTAGTGCGCAGTCGGCCCACGCTATCGAACGAATGTACGGAGTAATTGGCGCCGGATACTCTGATTTGGAATACCGACAGGCGCAGGATGAAGCTTTCAGCTATAAGCTTGTGTTAGGTCACCAGTTCCACCGGCAGTGGTATGTGGAAGGCGGCTATTATCAATTGGCCGATGTGGATGCTCAAGCCGATGGTTCTGATTTCGGCTTGCAGTCTGACGCTCTTTACCTTGGCGTGTTAGGAAAGGCATCACATCCGGTTGGTGAGTTGTTTTACCGGCTTGGCGTTGCTAACGTCAGCGTGCAGAGCGCAGAACTCAGTGGAAGTGGCAATTGTGAAGTGGGTGCAGCGGTGGCTACGGCTGGTACGCAAACCATTTGTGCTTATGACGAAAGCGTTGCTGCAGGAATCATTGGTTTAGGCTTCGATTACTATGTGGCCACCAAAACGTTTATCCGTCTGGAAGCTGAATATTTACGCGGAAAGGATGGTTTTGATACCAGTTTTATTTCGCTGGGTGTGCGTTATAACTTTAATTAGTGTCTGTTGCCGGACTTTAACCAGAACTAAACTCTTGTAATCTAAAAGGCATCTTCAGTGGTATAAAAACCCGGAGGTGCCTTTTTTATGAAAAACGAAATAGATTCAAAATTTGTCCTGCGGGTGTTTGATAAAATCCGTCAGGAAGGCGAAGAACAGGAAGGGAAATACCGGCTCGAAGGGGTAGTAGCTTATACCGACTTTGACGGTTATACGCTTTACATCAATGACGCCAAAGTGGCCATGCAATTTGGTTTCCACAACCAGTACCACTTTGATTATCAAAAATCCGACGATTTTGACGCCTTCGAAAAGAAGCTTCGTTATATCGATAAATCTTATTAAGTCAGCTGCTGCAAGCTCCATTGTGCGTAATGCATGCACGGTAAGTATTCAAAAAGACTGACTTAAGCTACAATGCCGTCAAATTTTGGCGGCAGAGGCACCTGCTCTGTTCGCTCGTTAAAGTGACAGAGGACCATCATCTTGGCTGTAGCAATTAAGCCGCCCAAATTTTCATTGGCGTTTCTCGGACCCCGCTACTGGTTAGTCTGGCTTGGCGTTATCCTGCTTTATGTTGTTACCTGGTTGCCTTTCCCGGCAATTCGCGGATTAGGCCGTGGTACCGGCTGGTTGTTGGGTAAATTAGCAAAGTCTCGGGTAAAAGTTGCCCGGCGTAATATCCAGCTTTGCTATCCGCAGATGTCCGCGGAGGCGCAGGATAAGCTGGTAAAACACAATCTTCGGCGAGCTGGGATGGCTGTGTATGAAACGGCCATGGGCTGGTGGTGGCCTGATTGGCGGGTCAGAAAACACGGAACAGTTGAAGGCTTTGAACATGTTGAAGCTATTNTGGNGGCCAACAAAGGNGTGTTTGGCATGGCNNTGCACAACATGAACCTNGAATTTGCCTGCCGGATTTTAGGNTTAAAATATCCNAGCATNGCCTTTTACCGCAAACACAATAACCCGCTGATGGACTANTTACAGTATCANGGCCGGGCCCGCTCGAATAAATATATGATCCANAAGCGCAATGCCCGGGCGTTGATAGCAGCTCTGGACCAAGGTGAGCTTTGNCTTTANTTNCCGGATCAGGATTATGGNCGTAATCAAAGTATTTTCGTGCCNTTTGCAGGNGTNNANGAAACGGCCACNACCACNGCTACGATGATGTTTATCAGNCGNACAAACAGTGAGCCGCTGATTGTGACATCCCAGTACGCCGANAAAGGNTACAAAGTNAAGTTTTATCCACCCATGCCACAGTTAAAAGAACTNGAGGATGTGCCGGCCCTGACTTTACTTAATCAAAACATTGCCGATATTATAAATGAGCAACCTGAAAGTTACCTGTGGATGCACAAGCGGTTTAAAACCCGTCCGGATCCGAAGGCNCCGTCTTTATACAAGTANGGATAGATTCATAACCNAGCAAAGTGGTCATGAAAAGAAGTGGTACACTTAACGAGATAGCTNTAAATCAGCGGTAGCTGGTTTTATCGACGAGAAGCAGAGAGCCTGAATGAACAAAAAGCCTACCTCTACCCTTTTTTGGGCNAAACACCTNGGNNTGGCNCTGGCGGTGATTATTGTGGCGGGTATTGTTATTCACCTGCAAATGAATATGACATCCGCNCCAACACCNGTAGANGCGCCGGAAGANCGNTCTGTAGCCAAAGGNTTGTCAGACTTTTANCGGGAATTCAGAATGACNGCCAATGAACCGGAGCGTTCTGANGGGNCTGANATGGTGCTTGATCTCACGCCNTCAGAACAAAGCCTTGATGATCGTCTGCAATCTATGTCGAGTGCNCTGAAGCCGGTNGATAGTCGCTGGGAAGGCGAATACAAATACCGGACTTTCCGGGCTGGGAACACGCTGCGCGANGCGATTTCATCCTATGCNGANCAGGAAGGNATGCAGGTCATCTGGGATCTGAATCAGGATTTTGTGATCAAGCACCAGTTCCAGATGGACAACACGGTTGCCGGTTCACTGGCAAAAATTGCCAGTGCNATCGACAGTAANTTTGAAGGNAAGGTGGCAACCTTCGTTTGCCCCAAACAACGCTCACTGGTGGTNACTGAAAAAGTCACNGAATATNTGAGCACGCANTGCAGCCGNGTGGGCAGCTAATACCAANNNGTNTANNGCCGCCCTCAGGNTTGATNNAATGTTTGTTNCCACTGNGTGGTAACGAANTTTCTTACCGCTTCCAANTCCTCATTACTGTGGGCAAANTTTTCACCCGCCAGGGTTAACTGATGGTAATGGTCNCGCANCGTTAANTAAGCANTTTGCAGGTTTTCAGCCGCGGTTTTNGANANNANNCCNGCTTGNTGNACNTGCTCNATAATNCGCAGGTTATCCGGCCATTNTGTGAGTGCNTGGGAACTGATGGGANTAACCGAGCACCCAGAANTGCACCATAAACTCAATATCNGTGATCCCNCCTTCNCACTGCTTNAGATCTAAGCCGCTGGCCTGNTTNTCGAGCAGGTGGTCGCGCATTTTCAGGCGCATTTTAACCACTTCATCNGCCANTGNGGNTAACTCNCGCTGGCGCTGNAANACCCGGTTTCTNACCTGCTTAAATGCTTCGANCAGTGGCTCATCGCCNAGGATGCTNCGNGCCCTGACCAGCGCCTGATGCTCCCATGTCCAGGCTTCCTGCTCCTGATAGTGCTCAAAGCCGCTTAAATGACAGCACANCAGGCCGGAGTTGCCGGATGGNCGCAAGCGNAAGTCGGCTTCGTAAAGCTGACCAGACAGNGTGCGGGTATTTAGCAGGTGCATGATGCGCTGGGCCAGTTTGATATAAAACTGTTGGGCAGAAACCTTTTTAGCGCCGTTGGTTTCGCTGTCCTGCGGGGCGTTATGNATAAATACCAAATCCAAATCTGAGCCGTAACCCAGCTCATANCCCCCTAACTTGCCATAACCCACGATTAAAAAGCCGGTTTCATCCTGTTGCAGGTGCGAGGGCGCACCGAATTTTTCGGTTAATTGTTGCCAGGCTGACTTAAAGACNGCCTGNAGNANCACTTCGGCNAGNACGGTTAATTTATCGCTGACNTTAGCAATGGGCAGCGAGCCNGAGATATCACTGGCTGCTATACGCAATTGCTGGCAAAGCTTAAATTGGCGCCACTGCTCCATTAGCAGTTCGGTGTCATCGGGCTCTACCCGCAACAGACTCTGGCGCAGTTCATCGTTGTACTCTTCGTATACTACCGGCAAACTTGTTTGTTGCTGCTGCAGATAAAGTGGCGTGAGTAATTCATCAAGTAAGAGCGGGAAACTGCGGATCTGTTCGGTGATCCAGGCGCTTCTGGCGCACAGCTTAATAAGCTGTTTTAGCACATCCGGGTTCTCATGTAACAAATCGAGATAAGTGGTACGGCCGGTAATGGCGCCAATAACGCTGATCAGACGCGGTAGTAGCTGAGTGATGTTAGTGGGGCATTGGCGGAGCATGTAGTAAATCATCTCCGGCATGAGTTTGCCCAGCGTGTCTTCGCCGCGTTGACCGATGCGATGCCGGCTCAGCTGCCCTTTGAAATCTCTCAGTTGCTCAAACAGCGCCTGTGCTGAGCCCTCGTCAAGGGTATCGCTTAGCAGGTCACAAAATTCGCATTCAGACACATTCAGCAGCCAGGCATCTTTGCATCGACTGAACAGTGAGTCCTGCTCCTGCTGCTCATCACCGGGTTCAGACACCAACTGGTTAAACTGGTCGTGAACCCTATCCATCACGTTCGTCAAAGTGGTTAAGAAAGCCTGATATTCAGAAAACGCCATAACCTTGGCTATGACCGCTTGCGTCCAGTTATTGTCGGGTAGTAGCTGGGTCTGCTCGTCATTAAATTGCTGCAAGGTATGTTCTGCTTTGCGCAGAAAATAATAATCTTCCAGCAACTGACTGATGGCCTGGGGTTCGATAATTTGTAGTTCTGCCAGGCGGGTTAATACCGGGTGCAATTCCCGTGATTGTAGCGTTGTCTCCCGACCGCCATGGATAAGCTGAAAGCTCTGGGCGAAAAATTCCACCTCACGAATTCCTCCGGCACCCAGCTTGATATTGCCGGTTAAGCGGCGCCGGCGAAGCTCCTTGCCGATCAACCGTTTCATATCGCGGATGGCGTCGATGGTAGTGAAATCCAGATAACGGCGGTAGATGAAGGGAGCCAGTATGGCTTCCAACTGACTGGCATAACAGGATTCAGGGTTGAGGATACGCGCCTTAACCATGGCATAGCGTTCCCACTGGCGGCCCTGATCCTGGTAGTAATCTTCCAGCGCTCCGAAATGCGCCACCAGCGGACCGCTGTCGCCGAAGGGGCGTAAACGCATGTCTACTCTGAAGACCTGGCCTAACGGTGTGGTTTTATTCAGGGCGGCAATGAGTCGTTGCGCAAGCTTGGTAAAAAACTGCTGATTTTCGATGGGCTTGCGGGGGTGATCGGTTTCGCCTTTGTACGGATACGAAAAGATAAGATCGATATCGCTGGAAAAATTGAGCTCCTTGCCGCCCAGTTTACCCATCCCCAGGATTAACATGGGTTGGGGGCCATCAGGGCCCTGCGGTACCCCATAGCGCGCTGAGTGAGCCTGATAAAGCCAGTTGTAGGCGGCCATAATTAATGTGTCAGCCAGCTTGCTGGTTTGGCTAAGGGAGGTCTGAATAGTTTGCTGGTTAGTAAGATCCCGCCAGGCGAGCGCTGCCATTTGCTCCGCTCTGAACAGTCGCAGGGCGACCAGCAGTTTTTCTTCACTGTCGGTCTCGGCGAGGCGTGTTTCAAACTCGCTGCAAACCTGATCAATATCAACCTGTTTATGCCATTGAAACTTAACAATTCGGGTAAACACATCGGGTTTAGTCAGTGCAACCTCAGCGACGAAAGGGCTGAGCCCCAAAATCTCCGTGATGGCGTTCTGATGCTGGTTTAGCCATTCTGCCGGATAATCACTATCCTGCAATTTTTGCCAGTTTTCTTCAGCATGTTGTTGAATAATCCCGTTTATTGTTTTTTCCGTAGACATATTAACTTAGGATGGTGTGTTATGAGTGTGAGTCTGGCACAAAGGTGGCCTTGCCTCCAGTGTTATGAGTGGAAACTCTGCGCTGATTAACCGGGAGGTATCACACCAATTATGAACACAAATTAGAGGTGTAAATGGAGACATTAGTCAAGCTGGTGCCACTGGCCCGGGATTTATGGGTGTATGTAGCGATTGATGTGGGGCTTGCGTTGCTGTTATTGCTCGTTATGAAGTGGTTATCCCGCTCCCGGGCCAAGGTCTCGGTGAGTGACGAGCTAGGCGTTAAGGATAACTTTGCGTTTGGGATAAGCGTTGCCGGCGGTATGTTATCGCTTTGTCTGGTGCTCAGTTCAGTGGTTGGCCGTCATGTAGGGCAGGGGTATGAGCAGGCCGCTATTGGCATGGTTATTTTTGGTATTATTGGTATTTTGCTGGTGAAAGTGGGGCGTTTTGCTCACGATAAAATTGTGCTTGATGCCGTAGATACACAGCATAAAGTTAGCGACCGGAATGTTAGTGTTGCGTTGGTGGATGCTTCTAGTCTGGTTTCCAGCGCGATTATTTTACGCAGCATTATGGTGTGGGTTGACGGCAGCGATGTGAATGCAATGATTGCTATCGTTACCGGATTTCTGGTGGTGCTGACCATTCTGCTGATCATGACCCGCATTTATGAAATGCGTTATGCCATACAAAACCAGAATCACTCCTTTCAGAGTGCGCTGGATACCGGTCAGTTAGCACTGGCTGTGCAGCATGCCGGCAATCTGTTGGGTACTGCGATTGTGGTGTCTTCTGCCGGGGCCTTGTTAAGCTACAGCCCGGAAGGCTATGTGAGTAATGTGACCGGTTGGTTGGTGACCAGCGTATTGCTGTCTTTGTTATTGTGGGTCCTGGTTGCTATCAGCAAGCGTGCCATTTTAAATGGTATTAATTATCAGAAAGAAGTGGATGAGCAGCATAATGTAGGCGTTGCCGCTGTGGAGCTCACGCTCAGTATCGGCCTGGCTATGATTATTAGCAGTGTGTTGAGTTCATCTGCCGGATAGCCTTGTTGGTCAGGCGGGTTGCCGGAACAGGCAATTCGCTTTCCGCTCTGGCAAGCGCCTCTTTAGCTTGCCGGTTGCGCTGCTTTATCCAGGCCTCCAGTCTGAGCGCCTGAGACTTATCACTCACCTCAAAGATGCAGTAAAAAGAAAGTGGTGTTTTGCCTCGTAGCGCCTTAGCCCCGCCTTTAATTGCACCACTGTGTTGCCGCATACGCCTTTTGGGGTCGGTAGTAATGCCGGTATACAAAGTATTACTGGCGGTTTTAAGTAAATATACGTACCACGGGGTCATGAGTTGGCTCTTCGTGTCTGATCACTGTTATAATCCCGCCATTAGTGTATCGAAAAAGACAGAAATGGCACTCCCGAATTTTAGTCAAATCAAAGTATTAGTTGTTGGTGATGTAATGTTGGATCGCTACTGGAGTGGTGCAACGGCAAGGGTATCACCTGAGGCGCCGGTACCGGTAGTTAACATTAACGACGCGGAAGACCGCCCCGGTGGCGCGGCCAACGTGGCGATTAACTTATCTTCACTGGGGGCTAAAGTTACCTTGTTGGGGATGACCGGCAACGATGCCAATGCGGATGCGCTGGAAAAACGGCTGCTGGGCTATGGCATCGATTGTCATTTCAGCCGCTGTGACGGTTTCGATACTATCACCAAACTCAGAGTCATGAGCCGTAATCAGCAGTTGCTGAGAATGGACTTTGAGCGCTCTTTTGCCGATGTGGATAAAACATTGTTGGAAAGCCAGTTTACTTCAGCCCTTGCTGACCATGATTTGGTGATCCTGTCAGATTATGCCAAGGGGGCGCTAAGTAACCCTGCACGCCTGATTGAGCTTGCCAAAGCCGAAAATAAGCCGGTCGTGGTTGATCCGAAGGGTACCGATTTCAAAAAGTATCGCGGCGCCACACTTATCACACCTAACATGGCTGAATTTACAGCCGTTATGGGCGATGTGAATAGCGAGCAGCACCTGGTTGAACTGGCTAACATGCTTTGTTCAGAATTGGCATTGGACGCGTTACTGGTCACTCGTTCAGAACAGGGGATGACACTGTTTACACCAGATGAAACCGAGTTTCATTTGCCTGCCAAAGCCAAGGAAGTGTTTGATGTAACCGGTGCCGGTGATACGGTCATTTCTACACTGGCCGCTTGCATCGCTGCTGGAGAAAGCCTGCAACAGTCTTGCGTAATGGCAAATCTTGCCGCGAGTATAGTGGTCGGTAAATTAGGCACTTCAACGGTTACTACCACCGAGCTGGCTGTGGCTGCAGGTCAGCACAATCACCCGGATGGCGGTGTGATGACAGAGGAACAGCTGGCTCTTGCCGTATCGGCTGCCAAACAGCGGGGCGAAAAAGTCGTCATGACTAACGGTTGCTTTGATATTTTACATGCCGGTCATGTGTCTTATCTTGTTGCCGCAGCCAAACTGGGTGATCGGTTGATTGTCGCGGTGAATACCGATGCATCGGTACAGGCATTAAAAGGTCCGGGGCGCCCCGTGAACCCGGTACAACGCCGCATGGCTGTGCTTGCCGGACTGAGCGCGGTTGACTGGGTTGTGCCTTTCAGTGAGGAAACCCCGCAACGTCTTATCGCCGGGATTTTACCGGATGTGCTGGTTAAAGGGGGCGATTATAAGGTTGAGGAGATTGCCGGCGGCAGGGAAGTGCTGGAAAATGGTGGTGTGGTGAAGGTATTGCATTTCGAAGAGGGGGTCTCCACCACGGGCATTATTGAGACAATTGTAAAGCAACAAAGTTATGGCAAATCCTGACGATTTTCGGTGTTGATTTAATGCACACTTTGGCGCTTTAGGATAAGCTAGGGAAAACGCGTTGAGCGCATAATGCGTGGGCGCAATAACAGCGGTAGAAGCATTTCATGTACGAAAGTTATTACGGACTTAACTCCAAGCCTTTTCAGTTGACCCCGGATCCCGCCTTTTTCTTTGCCAGTAAATGGCATAAGCGTGCGATGTCCTATTTACAGTATGGATTATCTCAGGCTGAAGGCTTTATTGTGATCACCGGTGATATTGGTACCGGAAAAACCACTATTGCCAACAGTTTGCTGGCTGATATCGAAGACGATATCGTTGCAGCGCAAATTGTTACGCCTAAGCTGTCGCCGGATGAACTGGTAAAAATGGTGGCGGCCAAGTTTGAAATTGATGTGGCCGGTAAAACCAAAGCTGACATTCTCAAAGATTTGGAAGGTTATCTGTTTGCGTTGAGTGCCCAGGGGCGCCGCGCGCTGCTGCTGGTGGACGAAGCCCAAAACCTGCCGCTGGAAACCATTGAAGAATTACGCATGTTGTCGAACTTTCAGCAAGCAGGTAAACCTTTGTTGCAGAGCTTCCTGCTTGGTCAGGAAGAGCTTCAACCGATTCTGCGGGCACCCAATATGGAACAGTTTCGTCAGCGAATTGTGGCTTCCTGCCATTTGGCACCACTGACACTGGAAGAAGTGCAGTCATACATTGAATATCGTCTGCAGCACGCTGGCTGGAATGGCTCTCAGTTGTTCTCCAGTGATGCTTATGAGCATATCTACAAGTTTACCCGCGGCGTTCCACGTAAGATCAATACGCTGATGGACCGTATCCTGTTGTTCGGCTTCCTTGAAGAACTGGAAGTTCTCGATGAGCAAGCTGTCGATTCGGTCATCGATGAAGTGCGTGAAGAAATGTTTGTACCCGACTCTCCGGAAGTCAAAGAGGATGAAGAGGTTAGCGAGGAAGTGTCGCAAGACGCTCAGGATAGTAGCCAGGAGGCTTCGGATAGTGTGCCTCGGCAGCGTCTCATTACGCCCAACGGAAACGAAGTGAAAGACGCTGAATATTACAAAGCGATGTTAGGGGAGTTGGTCGATGCCCTTGATGATGCCATCAGCCACAAGATTAAGCTGACGCAATATATCGATAAGTTGCTGAAGAAAAAGTATCGCACTTATGTTCGGCTTAAGTCCGATGATTAATTAATAAAAAAGCCCGTAAGGGCTTTTTTATTTTTAGCCCTAAACCACCTACTTCAGTAGGTGGTTATCATGCATGGTAGGGCTTTGCCCGTATACCTACCCATGTTAAATCTCCCTTTGATTTTTAGCGAAGTCAAAAAGGAAATTAACATGAGTAGATACGAGCAAGCATCGCATGTGTTCTGGCGATGTCAATATCACATAGTTTGGACGCCGAAGTATCGGTTTAGG
>NZIK01000095.1 GCA_002691625.1 Alteromonadaceae bacterium | reverse complement strand
CATTCTGGATAAGAATATCTCTTTACGAGTCTGGCGGCGCTTGCTGGAAAACTCACTATCGGCAAAAGTTAACTGTTGGCTCATGGGCGGTAATGGCTGGGGTTTACTATGCAGCTATGATCTCACATCGGGGACTTATTCGCATCTTCCCTAATATAATTAACGTAAAAGGAAATACAGATGAGTACTAGTGAAATCAATTTGCTTAATCTACTGTTAGATATAAGTAAAACTTCAGAAAATACATATATTTATCAATACTACAGTGTACTGGATAGTGGTGCAGTCGTAAAGGTACATGGTTTTGTGACTGAACGACCAACGAAATTTTTAGTCGAACTCAGTGAAACATCCATTGCAAATTATGAAATTAAAGAATGTCTGGTGCCAGGACTACAAGACGTTGTGTTAGTCGAAGAAGTGACTAAACAAAGCGTTAAAATCTTCGACAAAGATAGTGATACGGTGCCGAAGGATTATAACTTCATCATTATCGCCACAGATAAGCATACAGGGAAACAAATCGTTTGCGATCCGCAGGTAAGAAATAAGGTAAAGTACTAACCTGCCACATTAGATTAAAGGAATAGAGTAAGCAGTCTCTACCTTTTCTTCTTTTACTTCACAAGATATGAGCCAGAATTCCTACTATTAGTTATAGGATCACATCGACCAAACTATACAGACGCCATC
Source organism: Alteromonadaceae bacterium (assembly GCA_002691625.1). Taxonomy (GTDB): domain Bacteria; phylum Pseudomonadota; class Gammaproteobacteria; order Enterobacterales; family Alteromonadaceae; genus Alteromonas. The sequence continues at coordinate 9,485 of NZIK01000095.1, read as the reverse complement.
GTATTCGCTACCATACAGCCTTTTGATAGTGGCTTGCTTTGCATACAAGGTTTTCGCCATTGGTTCAACGACTCAATAAAAGAGGACTCAGGTGGCTGCAATAATTAAAACCGCTGAAGAAATCGAAAAAATGCGCGTTGCCGGTAAACTGGCTGCAGACGTATTAATGATGCTAGGTGAACACGTTAAAAAAGGCGTGACTACCGATGAGCTTAACACCATTTGCCATGACTATATTGTTAATGAGCAACAAGCGATTCCAGCCCCTCTTAATTACGGTCACCCGCCCTTCCCCAAATCCATTTGTACGTCGGTAAACCATGTAATTTGCCACGGCATCCCGGCGGATAAAAAGCTCAAGGATGGCGACATTGTTAATGTTGACGTTCCCGTAATAAAAGACGGCTACCATGGCGACACATCAAAAATGTTTATGGTAGGCAAGCCCAGCATAATGGCCGACCGTTTGGTGAGAGTGACTCAGGAATGCCTTTATAAGGCTATCAGGGAAGTCAAACCCGGCATGCGCCTGGGCGATATTGGCCATATTTGTCAGACTCACGCTGAAGCGCACAACTATTCAATTGTCCGCGAGTATTGCGGACACGGCATTGGCGCAGGCTTCCACGAAGAACCGCAAATCGTTCACTACGGCCGTCCCGGAACCGGTGATGAACTGGTTCCCGGCATGTGCTTCACTATCGAACCCATGGTAAATGCCGGTAAACGTTATTCAAAAATCTTACCAGACCAGTGGACCGTGGTAACCAAAGACCGCAGCCTCAGTGCACAGTGGGAACATACCCTGCTGGTTACCGAGGATGGCGTTGAAGTGCTGACCCTTCGGGATGATGAAGATCTCGAAAGAGTTTATCACCACAGTTAATAAATAATGCCGCCTCCGGGCGGCATTCGCTTGCTTAGGCAGCGAAAAATGCCGGGTTAATCCTGTCGGGTTAATTCACAGAGAGTGTTCTGAAGTATTCATTGGGTGAGTTGTGAAATTAAAATCGTTATGTGAAGAAATCGCTAGCATTGACTCTGTCGACGACATCAAATCAATTAAACAACTGGTATCTCAAAGCTATGAGTGGTTAGAGGCAGCCTTTACTCTGCACCCCATCGACGAACTGGTTACGGGGCGCGCAATATTTATTGATACGTTGTTGCAACGCTTGTGGAGCCTTTACGGTCTGGCAAATGAAAGAGGCCTGGCGCTTTGTGCCGTGGGTGGTTACGGTCGCGGCCATTTGCAACCCTACTCCGACATCGACCTGCTGATTGTCAGCAAAAAACCGCTTAAGCGTGACGTGCAGGAAAAAGTCGGCCAGTTTATTACTATGCTGTGGGACATTAAGCTTGATGTCGGTCAGTCGGTACGCACCATCAAAGAAACGGTAAAACTTGCCAAGGATGATATTTCCATTGCCACCAATCTGGTAGAAAGCCGTATGCTGAGTGGCTGCGACCAAACCTTTGTGGACATGTGGCACGCGGTCAACGAAAAAGATACCTGTTGGACCAGCAAAGCTTTCTTCGCCGCCAAGTACGAAGAGCAAAAAGCCCGCCATGCTAAGTTTAATGGCACGTCTTACAACCTTGAACCGAATATCAAGGAAAACCCGGGCTGTTTACGCGACATTCAGTCAATCGGCTGGGTCGCTAAAAAACACTTTAAAGAATACGATGGTAAAGGGCTGGTTGGTCATGGCTATTTCACCAAGGATGAACTCGATGAGTTAGTCGAATGCCGTATGTCGTTGTGGCGTATGCGCTTTGCTCTGCACCTGGTCGCCGGACGCAGCGAAAACCGCTTATTGTTNGANTATCAGCCAGATGTGGCCGCCATGATGGGCTATGGTGATGACAGTAAAACCGCGGTTGAAAAGATGATGCGGGCCTTTTTCCGTACCGTACGCCGTATCAGCGAACTCAACCAGATGCTGCTGCAGCGCTTCCGCTACGACATGCTGAACCAGACTATCCANAGTCGCAAAACCATCAACGACGATTTTTGTTTGCTNGACGGNAATATTTCTCCTACGCATAACAACGTNTTTGAATCGCCNGAGGATATCCTNANGTTTCTTAAAACCATTGCGGATAACCCTGATGTTCAGGGCNTNGATACCAACTGTATCCGCCAGTTGCGCAATGCCCGCCGTCGTTTTCAGTCGGCCTATTATGTAGAACGAGCGGAATGTCGTCAGTTAATCATTGAGCTGTTTAAACACCCGCATTTCTTTGATTTCGCCTGGGATATTATGCATCAGTACGGCATTCTGCAGGCTTACCTGCCGGAGTGGGATCACATTGTGGGCATGATGCAGTTTGACCTGTTCCACGCCTACACGGTGGATGAGCATACACATCGCCTGGTGAAACACGTTAACCATTACTTTCAGCCACACAATACAGAGTTTCCTCGTTGTGGCCGCATAGTGCGGAATTTCGACAAGCCTGAGCTGATTTATATTGCGGCAATCTTTCATGATATCGCCAAAGGCCGTAATGGTGATCATTCTACGCTGGGTGCGAAGGATGTGGCCATTTTCTGCGAAGCTCACGATATTGAAAAGTCCGACGCCGACCTGATTGCCTGGTTAGTAGAAAATCACCTGCTGATGTCGGTAGTAGCGCAGCGCCGGGACATCTATGATCCGGATGTAGTAAACGATTTTGCTACAGCCGTGCGCAGTCACACGCACCTGAACCTTCTCTATGTACTGACTCTCGCGGATATTCGGGCCACCAACGACAACCTGTGGAACGACTGGAAAGCCTCGCTTTTAAGAGAGCTGTACAGCATGACCCAAAAAGCCCTGGATAATGGCCTGCAATGCGGCGTAACCATGCGCGAACGGGTGGATTCACACAAAGCCAAAGCGCTCAAATTGCTGACTACGGCTAAAGCTGATGCCCAGCGACTGGAGACCTTATGGTCGCGCTTCGAAGACGACTATTTTGCTCGCTTCAAGCCAGAGCAAATCAGCTGGCACAGCCAGGCAATTCTGGCCTTTGAGCTCGACCACGAAGCCGGCGAAATGCTGATCAAAACCAATAATGACCTGGCCAAAGGCGGCACAGAGTTATTGCTATACGGCGAAGACCGCCCAGCCCTGTTTGCCCAGATCGCGTCGGTGCTCGATAGCCGTAACTGCTCTATCCATGATGCGCATATCGCCGTCACCCGTGACGACCATGTATTTGACAGCATTCTTATTTTAGAAAATGACGGTTCGCGCATTGAGGGCGAATCGCGACTGCGTTCAATTGAACAGGCCATTGCCGAGCAATTGTCTAAGCCCGGACGCAGTCATAATAATACCCGCAAGCTTTCCCGCCAGCACAAGCAATTGGATGTGCCGGTTAAAGTGCGTTTTTATTCTTCCCAGGATGATGCCACATTAATTGAGCTGGAAGCATTGGACGCGCCGGGAATTCTTGCTAAAGTCGGTCACGCTTTCGTAGACTGCAATCTCACATTAAAATTAGCCAAAATTGCCACAATCGGTGAACGCGCAGAAGACGTATTTATCGTATCGAATGAGCATGGCAAAGCCCTGACGCCGGAAGAACAGACGACGCTTAAAAAGCGGATATTGTTTAAACTCGATCAACTTGAAGATATCAACATACCATGACTGAATTAAAAGCCATTATTGAAGCGGCCTTCGAAGACCGCGCAAGTATCACACCTTCCGCTGCCCCTGCTGAAGTAAAACAAGCAGTGAGCGATGCCATTGCCTTACTCAACAGCGGCGAAGCACGTGTGGCCGAAAAAATTGCCGGAGAATGGGTTGTTCACCAGTGGCTGAAAAAAGCAGTATTGCTGTTTTTCCGCCTGCACAATAATGACGTAATGGAAGGCGCAGAAAGCCGCTTCTACGATAAAGTGCCACTGAAGTATGCCGATTACACTGCCGAGCAGTTTGCTGCTGATGGCGTTCGTATCGTGCCACCTGCGGCTGTACGTACCGGCTCTTTCGTGGGCAAAAACGTTGTGGTAATGCCTTCATACGTTAATATCGGCGCGTTTGTTGACGAAGGCACCATGGTTGATACCTGGGCTACTGTTGGCTCATGTGCACAAATTGGTAAGAACGTTCACTTATCTGGTGGTGTTGGCATTGGCGGTGTTTTAGAGCCATTGCAGGCTAATCCAACCATCATCGAAGACAACTGCTTTGTCGGCGCGCGCTCTGAGATTGTTGAAGGCGTTATCGTTGAGGAAGGCGCAGTTATCTCGATGGGCGTATACATCGGCCAGTCTACCCGTATTTATGACCGTGAAACCGGCGAAGTACACTACGGCCGCGTACCAGCAGGTGCGGTTGTTGTACCGGGCAACCTGCCCAGCAAAGATGGTAAATACAGCCTGTACGCTGCCATCATCGTGAAAAAGGTTGATGCAAAAACCCGCGCTAAAGTAGGGATNAACGCCCTGTTGCGTGGCGCTGAATAAGCATTCAGCGGTTACTTTGAAAAGGCGCCTGATGGCGCCTTTTTACTTTGGGATAANCCCCGAGCCATTTTGCTCATGTATCGCACTCTGGTGATAATTAGCCGGCATTAGCAATTTTTCCGTGATACTGCTAGAGTAAAATTGTGAACAAGGTGTTAGCGCATTTTTGAGAAGTTTAGCGGAACAAGGAGTAATGCGTAACATCAGTCCAAAGCCAAAATTAAGGAAGATATGATGCGATTACCACAAATCGTCAGTGCCACATCATTAGCGCTGTTACTGGCATTCAGTCAGGACGCTAGCGCCTTTTCTGGTACTACGGAAACCAAAAAATACTGTGTTGACGAAGACTGCAAAGCACAACTGCGTAACCTGGTACAACTGGCCAGAAATGGTAGTGGTCGGGCAGCAGCCATTGTTGCCATGGCCTATGCCTCCGGCGATGGCTTTGAGAAAAACTTCGAAAAAGCTGAACACTATATAATTCTTGGCGCACGCTCCCGCGATCCGGTTGCCGCCTATCTAATGGCGGATTGGTTGCGCAATGGATTCGTACTCGATCAGGACATCACCAAAGCCGATGAAATGCTCGACCTCTCGATTAAATATGGTTATGCGCCGGCCATGTATGAAAAAGCACTGCAGATTCTGAAATCCAGCGACAGCGATAAAACGGATCAAGCGGTGGCTTTACTCGAGAGCGCTGCTGAACAAAACAATATGCGGGCGATGTTTTTGCTGGCCCGCATGAAAGAAACCGGCACAGGGGCTGCCAAAGATGTAGAAGGCGCAGTGGATTTATTTCAGCGTTTAGCCAGGGCGCGGCATCCAGAAGCCATGGAATACCTGAAAGACCTGGCCGAGCGCTCAGCTAATGCTAAGCAGGATTCAGCCATTCTCGCTAAGCTGGAATTGGATAAAAACATTGAAGTTATCGAAGTTACTGGCGAAGCCTTTGAAGTGTCACTGGTACTCGATGGTCTGGTGGATACGCTGGTAAGCAGCGGAAAATACGATCAAAACTCTATTGGCAGCCGGATCCGCGGGGTAAGTTGCAATGAATCATTCAAATGCGGCAGTATAAAACCCAGCGATGACCCATCAGCCAGCACGGTATGGGAGTTAATTTCCGCACGTAAACGCTGGCAGGATTAAGGTAACCAGCCAGGGATACTTTTAAGCTGCATTCAAAGAAAAGGCGCCATCTGGCGCCTTTCGCGTTTTCGTCTGCTACCTTAATCTTTCTGAGTTTCCCGGGGCTGTTCCGGTTGAACAGGCATTTGTTTGTCGGTTGATTTACCAATCCCCTGCCAGTGTTGTTTAGGGTTAATAATCACAGGCCGGGTGAGCACCAGGTTATTCGGGTAAGCAATCTCTTCATCATCCTTAGTAATTAACCTTGTGGTGAATAAATTGATGTCGGCAATATAGCCTTCCATATAATTATCACCATCGATAATACGAATAAAATTACCCTTGGTATAAGAGTTCTGAAACAGCAGCACAAAGTAAGAAGTGATATTACTCAGCAGCGACCAACTGGCAAACAGCGCAACCCCCGTGAGCGCAATGATAGACGTGGAAAGTACAATCAGACCACTAAAATCTACGCCCCACACCAACAACAACACTGCAATGGTAATAACGCCAGTGATTAATCTGGCCGTGTGATAGGTTTTCTTGCGAGCTTCTTCACTCAGCTTACTACTGGTGGCCAGCTTCTCGATTTGCGGCAACAATAACCGGTTCACCCCCATAAAAAGGATCAGTACCAGTACGGTTACAATCAGATTGGACATGTAAAATGTTGCCCAGTCGGTAAAACGGCTCATCACATCATTCATAAAAAACGAGTCCTCAGGCGCGCTGTTATAAGCGCTGCTAACTGGGCAAACGAAGGGCGCTGGCCAGCGCCTACCCCGAAAAATTTAAGCGATCAGTTTATCCTGAATGCCTTTGAACCAGTTAAGTACATCCTGCTCCGGTTCCAGTGTTTCCATGGCATCGACTTCCAGCATGTCTGCTACCGGGAAGCCCTGTAATTCAGTTAACAGTTCCTGGCAAATTCTACCGCCGCCACAATACGAATCGCCGTAACTGCTGTCGCCTAAGGCCGCTACCGCAAAGGGCTTTTGCTCCAGCAGAGGAAACTGTGTGCGTAATTCATCAATGGGAAACTCCAGATTAGGCGGCAAGTCGCCTGCGCCGGTTGTTGATGTAATCACTAGCAAGGCCTGCGGATCGGTGAAATCACTGACATCCGGATCTTTAAAGACTTCCGCATCAATGCCTTGATCTTCACAATAAGACTGCACTTCTTCTGCTACGTTTTCTGCATTACCGTATACCGAACCGACGATGATATTGAGGGTTGCCATGGACCTACCTTACTTTTATTGACTCCAGGTTAAAAACGGCTGCCAGCTTACCAATAACTGTTCTATTTCGCTATCGACTTGCGTCTGAATAGTCAGCCATTCACCGCTAACCGGATGGTAGAAGCCCATCGACACGCACACCAGTATCAGCCGATGGCAATCGAACTGGTCGCGTAAAAAGCCATTGTGTTTGCCGTCGCCATGGGTGGTATCGCCCACAATAGGATGACGTATATGCAACATGTGCCGCCTTAACTGGTGCTTACGCCCAGTGTGAGGGGTTAAGCCCAGCCAGGAATAGCGAGCAGTGTTATAGCGGCCTACCGTAAACGGCAGTTCGTAATGAGCCAATGGCCAGTAATCTGAATGGGCAGTTTGTGGTGCAACCTGTTTCGTGCGATCGGCATCGGCATACTTATCCCAGCGATATTTGAGCGCATAGTCGATCATCCCGGCCGACTTTACATAGCCCCTGACCAGTGCCCGGTAAGACTTCTGCATGCCATTACTCATCATTTGTGCATTCATTGCCGAAGCCGTTGCGCTATCCAGCGCAAATAACAGTAAACCAGCGGTTGGCCGGTCCAGCCGATGTAGCGGATAAACATGCAGTCCAAGCTGATCCCGCAGTAACTGCACCGCAAAGCGGGTTTCGTGTTTATCAATCGGGCTGCGATGCACCAGTAAACCAGCCGGCTTATAAATGGCCACGATGTAATCATCCTGATACACCACGTCTAATTCGTTGTTACCCATGTTGAGACTGACTCCAGCTGTCGAAACGCGCCAGCACCCGTTGCACAGGCAGATGATTACTCTGCCAGGTAACTTCGGCCATAGGCTGAATTTGCATGGTTGGGGGTAAGGTATTCGTTTTCAGCAAAGCCTGTAAGCGCGGAATAAAGATAAACTGCAGCCATTGCTCAAAAGCAAGCGTGTCACAGGCGAAGGGCTGCTGGCTGGCCAGCGCTTCCTGTGAAGGCGTGACCGCCGACCACAAACCCGCAGCTTTTAATATTTCTTCCAGCTCAAACAACAAATCTGAGCCCTGTTCAATGGATTTGGGATCATGAATCATTACGCGCTTACTCCAATGCCTGTTACACTATCGGCAAATTTTGTCATAGTAAAAATCAGCATGAATTCAAAAAGTATTCACTCGCTGAGCGAGTTCTTATTACATGCGGGCACGGATTATCGCATTTTTGATTTAGGTCGTGGAGTTTATCCTGTTGCGTCGCAAACATTTTTAGATATCGAGAACGGTAAAGTATGCCCTCCCCGCCCTCGTCAGCAACACGCCTGGTATGCCGTAGTGTTCTGGCAAACCAATCCTCAAGCCCAGCGTTATATCTGGTTTGTTAAGTTTCCGCTGGATGAACAGGGTTTACTAATACAGGCAGCGCGCAACCATTTTTTACAAATCATCGTCGATGCACTAGGCAACCAGATTGCCGGTGAACAAAGCAGTAATGAATTGCACGATAACCCTTATACCTTTGTGCCCAGTCAGCAGCTTATGGCGCAGTTTTCGGCCATTGCCCGTCTGGCGCTGAACGACAAGAAAAGCGAGGCACTGGAACAAGCCCGGCAATATCTGCAGGCACCTGCCATTATCGACTGGCAACAATTACCGGTTCAGGCCATTGCCGACCTCGCGGTAGCAATTGATGATAAACAAGCTGCTCACATTATCGAAAATTTCGGACACTTCAGCGAACCGTTTTTAGAAACATTGTTCAGCAGCCTCGAAAGCGTTGCGTTGCCTGACAACCTGCAAACCTTTTTTATTGAGCAGCTTAATATGGTTGCCAAAGATGAAGCGCAAAAGCACGTCATGCTAGGCCTGCTCAGAGCATTAAGCACACCAGACTATCACCCGCAAATCAACCAGGCGGTGAATGAGCTGTTAGAGAACATATCGCAGCCTGATATGCATTTACTGAGTGTGATCGCCGGGCGACATGATGCGCAGTTAGATACCTTAACGGCGCAGCGCTTTCTGGAAGCGGCGGCAAAGGCGGATGCCGAAGGTGCCTATAAACATGAGCTGTTTATTGGCCTGTTCAGCGATTTGGTGCAAATTCCTGCGCTGCGCAGAACCATGCTAACCCTGGCCCGGGCACATCAGAATAATCCACTGATGCAGGCGCCGCTAAATACCCTTTTCAACAAGGCAGGATAAGACCCGGTGAATTTATTTGATGTATTGCTATTGGTGTTACTGTGCGCTGGCGCCGCGTTTTTCTGGCGGATCCGAACTATTTCTGAGTGCGCAAACCAATACCTGCACCGCTACTGCGAACAGCAGCGTTTGCAGTTAGTCAGTGTGGCCAGAAAAACTACTCGACCGATGTTATTCCGGGGCAAGCTCGATTGGCGCAGCGAGTTTTTATTTGAGTTTTCATCCACCGGCGATGACTGCTACCGGGGCACCTTGTTGCTCAATGGACTGACGGTAGTCAAAACCGAAACGCCACCCCATCGCATCAACACTCACTGAGTGCACCGATCGAGTAGGAGGGAGTTTCGCAACTCCCGTCCTCACACCACCGGGCATACGGTTCCGTACCACGGCGGTTCCTGTCTGTATTGACCATAGTCAATACCTGAGTCTGTTTCGTTCATCGTGTCGCCGCTTT
>NZIK01000094.1 GCA_002691625.1 Alteromonadaceae bacterium | reverse complement strand
GGCCTGGTTGCTTACTGCCTCAAGGAAAACAAGCCATCACTTGATATTACTGATGTTGAGCGTAATTCAATGGTCGTGGCTTAAGCCGATCTCGGGTTATATACAGTCGGGACTCAGAATTTGGCTGGCCCGGAGAGTAACCATGGCTTTATTAATCAGCGAAGAATGTATTAACTGTGACTTGTGTCCGGCGGAGTGTCCAAACGAAGCCATTAGCATGGGTGACGAGATTTATCAGATCGATACTGCACGTTGCACTGAGTGTGTGGGCCACTACGACGAACCACGTTGTGTGGATGTTTGCCCGGTTGAATGTATTGAACAGGATCCGGCAAATAAAGAAACCCTTGATCAGCTCGCCGAAAAATACGCCGCCATGTATGCATAACGCCCACCGACGCTAAGCCTTAGCGGCGGCTTTCAAGGTATTTTAAAAAGCTGCGACTGGCAGTGCCATTCGCTCCCAGCTTCAGGCGCTTGGTAACACTGCCGAGTTTGGTGTCAGACCCCATTAATACCTGCTTGGCATACTTCATTCGATACTGGTAGATAAACCCACGGAAATGGGTTTTCTTACCCGCCAGTAACGCCAGACAAATATCACTGGCAGACATGCCTGCCCGTTCTGCGAACATCACCAGGGTCAGGCCGATTTCTTTATAAGCTTTTTGACTGATCACCGCGGCTTCTGCGCGTTTTAATACCGCCTGAGCAGTGCTCTGCGACATTTTCGGCGCTGCACTCATAGCGTCGTGGTCGAAGGGCGACGGTGACGGCCGGTGAGCACGGCTCAACTGTGCCAGCAATACCAGCGTAGTGAGCGCCAGCCCTAAATGAAACCAGGTCAACCAGAATGTCAGCGGTAAGAAACCAAACGCAACCGCGGCAACAATAATCGCCAGGCAGAAAGCCATGCCTACCGCAAACCCACTGGCGCCGCTGAGCCCTTTGATGTGATACATTTCGGTATCCACTACCTGCAAGGGTAACTCGTGGTGGTATTGTTGTAGTTGCTCAATCAGCACAATACTGATGTACAAAAATAAAAAGGCAGCAATCAGGCAAGTTAAATACACAGCCCAGTAACTGAGTGGCTCTCCAAGCGGCGCAAATCCAGGCCATTGTTGCCAGTCACTGCCATGCAACCAGCCCTGAATAACCACTAGCACCAACATTCCAGGCCCTATCGTATAAAACGGCCACATTATCCGTTTTGGCTTACGCCACAGCATCGCCAGCAAGTTACGATAAATTCCGGCCAACAATACCGGCATTGCAGCCACAGCCGCCGCTGCCAACCAGGGTGATGCGCCGCCAACAAGCTGCCATAATTCACTGCTAAGCAGCAGCGGCCAGCTCAGCATGGCCAGCCAGAACCCCTTATAGCCTTTCGCTGCAACCTTATTCCTGCTGACTTTAAGCAGCAGACACAGCCACAGGACAGTTAGCGCACCTGCGCTCCAGAGTGGGATCATATGTTGAGTGGACATGGTGTTTTTGTTCCGCGGTGATCAGTTACCAGTACACTTCGCCGGTCATGGCGACCTGACGACTTCTTTCCATCACATTGAGCAGTCCGTGAGTTTTCTCGTGGACCCATTCCAGCAACTCCTGTTGCTCGGCCAGCTCGGCATCAAAAATTGATTTTTTCAATAATAACAGGGCATTGAGTTCATCGATACCGATTAAAATATCCAACCATGGCGCCCGGAAGTGGCCACGGCTGTCGGCAAACATATCGGCCAGTAAAAAGCCGTTAAACAAGGTCTGGCGTAACAACATTTCAACAGATGTATAGTTGGAAGCGTACATGCGGCGCTGGATGGGCATAGTTTGCAGAATGGTTTGCCAACCTTGCGATAGCCAGCCCTTAGCATGCTCCATCAGGGGCATGTCATAACCTTTTACCTCGGCTCGCCAGGGCTTGCTTAGCAGCATCTGAGCAATAGCAAGTTTAAGCTTTGAGGGCGCGGGCTGAAAAAGTCGGCTGGCAGGGTCATGGGCCTGCACCAAACCGGCCTGCCGCCCCTGCAGGTAGCTGATCAGTGCCGGATAGCGGGACAGCTTCTTATTAAACAAACTCTTCTTCGACAGCAACAAACGTAAACTCTGCAGATCGTCCTGCCATAGCCAGTTATCGGCATAACTGAGCAGTTGCTTATGCAGTGTAAGCATAGCCGGGCATTGCAAAACCGGTAAGTACAGCGACACCGTCTGCAGCAACATTCGCACTGCTCGGGTAACCTCAGTGAGCATTTTGGTCGCTCCGGTTTCAAAGTACAGGTGTTCATGTTTTTGCCAATGCACTAATCCGCACTCCAGCGCACGACAAAAAGCTTCTTCGGTAGAAATATTTTCTTTAAGGGGCAGGAAGTCCGGTAACGGCGTCACTTTGTGGGAAACACCGTGCAGTAACTGATAACCCTGGGCCGCTTTGGAAGTATCACTCAACCTCGCCGGCAGCGCATCAACCAGCCGGTTTGCCAGTTCGAACATGCGGCTCAGTTCGCCGCTTTTTAACTCAAGCTCGATTTCGCGGATCGGTGCTTCCTGCTGTTGCGCAGCAACTTTGCCGTTATCGAAAACCAGCTCAATTTCAGCATCGGGATAGCTAATATCAAAGATAGTTCGGTTAAAATGTGTGCCGAACTGCTTTTCTAACTGCTCGTTTAGCGTTTGTGCCTGATGACCTTGTGGCCATGGCACATCATTAAACAGGGTCAGGTCGGGTTCCGGACTATCCAAATCAACGTTAAATTCCAACCGCTGATGCAAGCCGCCACTTACCTGTCCGGTGGTTTTTACCGTTTGCTCGTAGCGACCATCGGCACCGCGCACACGCATGCCAATTTTATTTTGCTGAAACAAATGTTCGGTGGTGTCGTAATAATCATTGAGCAGATGAATCTGACCTTTCTCCTCAATGGTGACATCCTGCGACGTTAAGACGGTGAAGAGGTTGTTTTTAAGTGCGGGCAACGGATCTTCGCGCAGCACAAATTTGATTTCGGTTTCCGACATGGAACAGTCGTACTCATAAGCAGTTGCGAGATAGTCCGGCTACATTACCTGCCGATGGATCATTTAGCAATAGGCGCCACGCCGCAGACCACCGGCAATTACAATGTATGTCGGGAAGCACTTGCCTTTCATGGTATCAGCCCCTAATATCAGAGCATTATTTTATGATGTAGAGACACTCATGCGCTTGCTACCTTTTCTTTTCGGCCTGGTTTTTGTGAGCCTGCCAGCCGCGGCTCAGCAATCTTCAGATAATTTAACGGCCGATAGCGATCACTATATTGCCGATAACCTTATTGTATACATGCATTCAGGACCGGGACGTAATTACCGGATCCTGGGCTCTATTGAAGCCGGATTGCCGGTAACCGTGCTGCAAACCAACAGTGAAAATGACTTTACTCAAATCAGCGATGCCGACGGTCGTGAGGGTTGGGTGGAAACTCAGTATCTTATCAACACCATTTCCCGCCGGGCGCAATTGCCGCAGCTGAGTCAGCGTCTCGCCGACAGCGAACAGCAACTTAACCGGGTTCAATCGCGCAACGCCGAACTGAGCCAGGAGCTGGCGCAGGTAAAACAGCAAAATGCTCAGTTGGAAGCGGCGCTGAATGAATCACAGCAATCTGTTTCGTCGCTGGAGGCGCAAATCAGCGAGCAGGATACCCAGGAACGTTACAGGATGTTCAGTTATGGCGGTATCGTTGCAGGTGCCGGTGTTTTACTGGGTATTATCGTGACCTTTATTCCCAAGCGTCGTCGCCGGAACGACTCTTGGATGTAGTGGCTTTTGCGAACAGAAAGGGCGCTTTAATAAGCGCCCTTTTTCATTTTTGAAGACTTAAATTTTAAAACTTAGCTACTCGTCTTCGTCCACCATGGTCATCAGCGAGGTATTACCGCCTGATGCCGTAGTATCGATACTGATAGTCTTCTCGGTCATCAGACGCTGAATCAGCTTATCGTTATATTCGGCGGTGATTACCGGCAGGATAGCGCCCTGACGCTCGGCCAACATCGCAGTAATGTGAGCAGTACGCTCGGTATTACTGTCGACCACCACACCAGCCAGTTGCTCATCCATTAACAGCGCATCGAGGTGGCTTAGTCTGGCAACCTGGAACACACCATCCGGCGCACCTACTGCCTTAAACTTCTCTTTTACTGCCAGCGCCTCTTCATAGAACAAATCAGAGACAACAGACACCACGCAGTTACCGGTAGCCAGGGCCGACACGATAGACAGCATCCAGTATTCGAACGCTACTTCCTTATCCGCGAAACATACCAACACGCCACGAGGCTCAAGGTACAGTTTATTCGACTCACCGGTTGGCCCGGGCAATACAGTAGGTTTAGCGAGCTTTTTATCGATGCTGATTAACTGCGAACGAGCAGAAGCCAGTGTGCGGTTAAGGTCATCGGCTAACTCCTCAACAATATCTACCGTTGCCAGTTTAGCCAACAGCTGACGCACCTTGGAAATCCGCTCATGTAACGGCAGATAACGCCAGGTTTCTTCTGTCTCGGTTGCCTTACGCATAATGGCAGCCGCTTCTTCGTGCTGCGTCTCGCCGCCCGACAGGGCATCGTCGATACTTTCAGGCTCTTCCAGGATAGTGGGTTTCGGCGTCGCTTTTTCCATCATCAGGCGCGACAGGTAGCTTGGGCCACCCGCTTTTGGCCCGGTGCCGGATAATCCACGGCCACCAAATGGCTGAACACCGACAATGGCACCAATCATGTTGCGGTTGATATATACGTTACCTACGCGGACGCGTGCCGCCAACTCATAAGCCCGCTCTTCTATACGTGAATGGATACCCATGGTCAGGCCATAACCGGTATCATTAATTTGCTTCAGCACTTTATCGAGCTCTTTACCTTTAAAGCGCACCACGTGTACAACCGGACCAAACACCTCACGTTTTAATACGCTCAGATCACTGATCTCGTAAAGAGTTGGCGGGAAGAAAGTACCGTCTTTAGCGCTTTGAGGCAGCTCTGACTGATACAGCAACTTGCCGTTTTCTTTCATGTATTCGGCATGTTCCTGTAGCGAAGACAGGGCTTTCTGATCAATCACCGGGCCCACATCGGTGCTCAACCACGACGGATCGTCGATGGTCAGCTCTTTCACCGCACCGGTGAGCATTTTGATCAGGTTATCAGCAATGTCTTCCTGAACAAACAAGACCCGCAATGCAGAGCAGCGCTGACCGGCACTCTGGAAGCCGGAATGGATAACATCATCCACCACCTGTTCAGGCAAAGCGGTTGAATCGACAATCATACAGTTCTGACCGCCGGTTTCGGCAATCAGTGGTACCTGTTCACCACCACGCTGGGCCAGTGTCTTGGAAATCAGCGTACCGGTTTGGGTTGAACCGGTAAAAATACCCGCCTTGATACGCTCATCCGGCAGCAGTACGTTACCCACATCCGGGCCTTTGGCGATAACCAGTTGCAGAGCATTGTCCGGTAAGCCCACCGAGCGCATCATCTGCACTGCGCGCAGGGCAATCATGCTGGTTTGCTCAGCAGGTTTGGCCACCACAGTATTACCGGTTGCCAGCGCGGCAACCACCTGACCAAGGAAAATAGCCAGCGGGAAGTTCCACGGGCTGATACAAAGCACCACGCCACGGGGGACCAGACGCTCATCCTGGCTAAGCTCCACAGCTCTGGCAGCGTAATAACGACAGAAATCCACGGCTTCTCGCACTTCGTCGATTGAATCCTGGGTTACCTTGCCCGCCTCGCGAATACAAATAGCAATCAGCTCGTCCATATGCCGTTCCAGGGAATCCGCTATCTGATTCAGCAGCATTGCCCGCTCACTGGCAGAGCGCTCTGACCATTCCTGGAAACCGCTTTCGGCGTTATCAAGGGCCTTTTTGATAGCCGCTTCATCGGCATAATGATGATAACCCACAACGTCGTTAAGGTTGGCCGGGTTCTTCACCGGCACCGCCCCTTCCGGCACATCCTCTGACTGCACAACGTACTGACGTGCATAACGGCCTACGTTGTACTTGAGAGTATTAACGGTATTCAGATCGGTAAGATCCATACCTTTGGAATTGACCCGCTCCGGGGCAAACAATTCTGAGGCTTTATTGATTTGCTTGTTATAGCGGTACGTCAGGCGCTGAGTCAGTTCCACAGGATCCTCAAGCAGGGCCTCTACCGGTTTGCTGTCGTCCACAATGGCGTTAACGAACGAAGAGTTAGCGCCATTTTCTAACAGACGACGTACCAGATAAGCCAGCAGGTCTTCATGAATACCTACCGGCGCATACACACGGCATTGAATCTGTTCTTCGGTAACCACCTGATCGTAAAGGGTATCGCCCATGCCATGCAGACACTGGAACTCAAAGCCCTGCTTGTCATCACCGGCCAATTCAACAATCACTGAGGCGGTATAGGCGTTATGTGTAGCAAACTGCGGATAGATCGTATCCCGGTACGCCAACAACTGGTTAGCACAGGCATGATAAGACACGTCGGTAGACGATTTACGGGTAAACACCGGAAACGCATCCACACCGGCTGTCTGGGTGAGCTTAATTTCAGTATCCCAGTACGCCCCTTTCACCAGACGAACCATCATTTTGCGGCCAACATCCACAGTTAACTCGCGCAGCCATTCAATCACATGGATAGCACGTTTCTGATATGCCTGCACAGCCAGACCAAATCCTTCCCAGCCATCCAGATCCGGATCGCGGAACACCTTCTCGATGATATCCAGCGACGTCTCAAGCCGGTCTGCTTCTTCGGCATCCACCGTGAGGCCAATATCGTATTCCTTGGCCATCATACACAGTGATTTAAGTCTTTCTGGCAGCTCTTCCATCACCCGCTCATAGTGAGAAAACTCATAGCGTGGATGGATTGCTGACAGCTTTACTGAAATTCCCGGCGACTTGCGCGGCCCTCTGCCCGCAGCAGCTTTACCAATAACCTTGATAGCTTTTACATAGGCATCGTAATAACGGTCAGCATCGGCAAAGGTGCGAGCTCCCTCACCAAGCATATCGTAAGAATACACATACCCTTTCTTTTCTTTTTCCTGAGCGCGTTCTACCGCGTCTTCAATGCTTTCGCCCATCACAAACTGACGACCCATCACGCGCATGGCTATATTCATGGCCCGGCGGATCACTGGCTCACCGAGGCGGCCCAAGGTCTTTTTCAACAGGCCAAACTGCTCGCTTTTACGTTTGTCGGCATAGTTGACCATGTTGCCAGTAAATAATAAGCCCCAGGATGAAGCGTTAACGAACAGCGATTCGCTGTTGCCCAGGTGCGGGGTCCACTGACCTTTGGATAATTTGTCGCGGATCAGTTCGTCCTGGGTGTCTTTATCCGGCACCCGCAATAATGCTTCAGCCAGACACATCAATACCACGCCTTCGGAGGTAGACAGAGAATATTCATTAAGCAGAGCGTCAACACCACCGTGCCCCTCCTGCTCGCGCCGAATTTTAAGCACCATGCGTCGGGCGCGTTCCCATGCCCGACTGCGGGCACGGGGATTGACTTCGGCAATCGGCAGGATCTGATCGACCGCGTCAGTTTCAGGGATGCGATAATAATCGCGGATCAACTGTCGGATCGGGCTGGTAGTCGTAAACGTGCTTTTAGTTAACATTGAACCCCTTGTGTACTTTCTGTCGTATAAAATTTAAAGTTAACACCGTTTTTTAACGCGGCAGTGTGAATACAGATCACTGTTTTATTTGTAGAAGCGCTTATTGATGCGCTCTGTTAACAAAGGTTATGTATTCTAACCAAGACGACTGCGCCGGGGTATTCCCCCTAACCTGCCCGTGACGAGAAAGCCGGTGAACTAACGTAAGATTTTGTTGCCACATTAACCGGCCAGTTTTTGTGCGTCAAGGCAGAGCCGGTGCACTGCGTCGCTGTGCGATATCTAACAGCCTGACGGAAATGGCGTGTTTTACACTAAAGGAGCAAGTTATGCAGAGTCGAGCCACTAAGTTTACCGTCTGGATAGCAGGGATAATTCTCACCCCGGTGATCATCTACTGGCTGTTTGCCGACATACTGATTAAATCAGTGCTGGAAGCCCAGCTAACCGAGGCCCATGGCGCAGAAGTGAACATTGGCGGTTTTGAGCACAGGTTGTTCCCTTTGGAATTCGAAGTTACTGAGATAGGCTTTACCGATCCGGCCCAGCCACAAAACAATCAGCTGGTTGTAGGACGCCTGGCAGGCGATGTAGAACTGATCCCCTTATTGTCTGACCAACTCATCATGAATCAGGTGGATTTACTGGATGTTGCTTTTAATCAGCCTCGTCCTGTGCCGGGCAAAGTGCTGCGTCAGCCTGAGGGACAAAGCTTCGATGATCTTCTAAGCGAAGCGAAGGAGGCCCTGCCAACGGTAGATGAATTGCTGGAACGGTCACCACTGAAAACCACCGCTGCAGTGGAAGAAGCCAGCACCACCTACAACACCTATGCCACCGAGCTGAAAACTGAGTATCAGGCGTTGCCCGACAAATCCCGCCTTGAGTTTTACAAAACAGAAATTCAGAAACTTCGCGACACCGACTTTAAAAATCCGGCAGAAGTAGTGAAAGCCAAAGCGGCTTTTGATGAATTAAAGCAACAAATTCGCACCGATAAACAGAAAATCACCACTTTCAGAGAAAAAGCCAGTGAGGCCAGAACCGCGATGAGCGGCGCTTTGAAAACCTTAAAATCGGCACCACAGCAAGATTACGAATTGCTCAAAGGTGTTTACGCTGGCGACCAGGCCGCCCTGTCACAACTAACCGAAGCGGTATTCGGCGATAAAGCGGCTCAGTATAACCGTTATTTATTCAGCGCTTTTGATTTGCTGGTGCCCTTACTTAAGGGCGGCGAAGCGCCACAAGCAGATGAACAGTACGGTACGCCACTGCAGGTGTTAGTCAGGCAGGCCAACCTATCCGTTAACTGGCAGGATACACTGCTAACCGGTGACTGGAAAAATATCACCAACCAGCACTCGGTATTTGGCAACCCTACCACCTTCATATTAAATGCCGCTGCCGAGGGTGCACAAAAGTTTGTAACGCAGGGGCAGTTTTTTATGGATTCTGACGGGCTGGATGCGTCGCAGACCTGGCAGATTGCCGGTTTGCTGTTAGACAGCGTATCGCTGAGCGATAATCCGCGCCTTGATGCTTCTATTAAGCAGGCCTTACTGGCGGCCAGTGGCTCGCTGCAAATCACCGATAACGCGCTGGATGGCTCGGGCACCGTCGATCTGACTAAGCTGACCATGGCAGCAACGGGCAGCGATAACCTGACTAACGCCATTGCCAGCCTGCTCGACAGCCTGCAGCGGCTTGATATGACCATGAACATTGGCGGTACCTTAAGTGCACCAGACTTTGGCTTTTCATCCGACCTCGACCGCCAGCTGGCCAACGCGGCACTATCCAGCCTCAGCGCCTCACAACAGGACAAACTCAACGAACTGAATAGTAAATTACAGGGTATGGTAGGCAGTGAGGATGACAACCTGGCCAGCGAGCTGGGCAATATTTCAACCTGGCTGAGCGCTACTCAGGGCGATGAAGCCGCGTTGCAGGAGTTGCTGCAGGCGACCTTTAAAAACGCGGTGGAAAAACACAAAGACAAACTGTTGAATAAACTGTTCGATAAACTGGATGGACGTTGAGCATCCGGCGCGGCATAATAACTGCGACTAATTCGAACAGGTGTTCATTGTGTGGCGAGATCGGGCAATCCTTTTTATTCTGCTGGCGCTGTTAGGCGCGCTGCAGTATCGCCTGTGGCTCGGGAAAAACAGTATTCCTGATTATCTGGCCAAACAACAGGAAGTGCAAAAGCAGCATCAGCAAAACGCTAATCTGGTGCAGCGTAATGCGCTGCTAAAGGCTGATATCAGCGACCTCACTATTGGCCTGGAGGCGGTAGAAGAAAGAGCCAGAAACGAGCTTGGCCTGATCAAACGGGGTGAAACCTTTTACCGTATACTGCCCAGCGAAGATGACTAAGTGGCGCAGTTAGCGTTGGTTTCCTTAATCCACTCCAACAATGACCATCAAAAAAACAACAAAGAGAATCAAACCTTTGAGCAAAGCTAATACATCTATTGTTGCCGTGGTACCCGCGGCGGGTATTGGTTCACGGATGCAGGCCGACCGCCCCAAGCAATATCTCACCATTGGCTCGCAAACGATTCTGGAACACACCTTATTAAAACTGGCGGCCCATCCCGCTATATCCAGGGTGGTAGTTGCCCTGAGCCCCAACGATCACTACTTTAGTCAGTTGTCGCTGCAGAATGCGCCGTGGCTGACTGTAGTAGACGGCGGGGCAAGTCGTGCTGAGTCGGTAAACAATGCCCTGGCTGAGTTAGCGGGCAACGAGTGGGCGCTGGTGCATGACGCCGCGCGCCCCTGCGTAAACAGCAGCGACATTAGCCGCTTAATTGAACGTACTGAGGCAGACGACTTTGGCGGCGGCATCCTGGCCACGCCGGTTCGCGACACCATGAAACGGGCCAGCGCAGATGCTGCCAACCCGGTGGTGCTTAAAACGGAAAAGCGGGATAACCTCTGGCATGCGCTGACTCCTCAGTTATTCAGGGCGGACAAGTTGCGTGAAGCGCTGGCGTCAGCGCTCAGGGCTGGTGCCGTAGTGACCGATGAAGCCTCAGCCATGGAATTTGCCGGNNACACNGTTGAGTTAATCGACAGCGATCCGGCCAACATAAAGATTACNCGCCCGGCAGATTTGCCGCTGGCGCAATTTTATTTACAACAAAGCAGGTAAGTGACACATATGCGGATCGGACACGGTTACGACGTTCACAAATTCGGNGGCGAAGGCCCGATTACTATTGGTGGNGTATCCATTGACNATGAACAGGGTCTGCTCGCCCACTCNGACGGCGANGTACTTATCCATGCNCTCTGCGACGCACTGNTAGGTGCGGCCGCANTGGGCGATATCGGTAAGCACTTCCCNGATACCGACANCGCCTATGCCGGTGCCGATAGTCGCGGATTATTNCGTGANGTAATAGCCCGGTTACATAACCTGGGCTATAAGCTGGTNAATGCNGATATGACNATCGTTGCCCAGGCNCCCAANATGGCNCCNCATATNNCTACCATGCAGCNNTTACTGGCAGAAGACTGCGCAGTCGACACCGATCAAATCAATGTGAAGGCNACNACCACNGAAAAGCTCGGTTTTGCCGGNCGTAAAGAGGGCATTGCGGCACACGCAGTNGTGCTGATTACTAAGTGAATANCATGCAATTAAACACGNAACACTGGCANTACCTCAACGANAAGCCTGTCGCCANCGGGCTGCTGAAGCAACAGGTNGAAGACTTTAAAGTAACCGAAGAGCTTGGNTANACGCTNTCCGGAGAGGGAGAGCATATCTATATCGAGCTTGAGAAAACCCAGCTNAATACCGCNTTTNTGGCAGAACAGCTGGCCAGTTTCTGCGGTTTGCCACTCCGGCAGGTTACCTATGCCGGCCGCAAGGATAAATATGCCGTCACCCGGCAGTGGTTNGGTTTGCATGTCCCGGGCAAANCNGAATTTAACTGGGACGANTTNACCCTNGAGGGTACNCGTATTCTNCAGGTACAGCGCCANAATAAAAAGTTACGCACCGGGCAGTTNAAAGGCAACACTTTTGAAATTACCCTGCGTGACGTAAGCGACCCGGAAGCGGTAATAAACCGGCTCAATCAGGCCGCCCAACAAGGCGTACCCAATTATTATGGCAGCCAGCGNTTTGGCATCCAGCGCATCAGTGAAAGCGGCGANGTAAACCGNGGCGGCAATCTNCTGATGGCAGAACGCATGCTNAATGGTGAGGTCATTAAAAATCGTAATAAACGATCTATGGCATTATCAGCGTTACGCAGCTGGCTGTTTAATGAAATGCTGTCGGCCCGCATNGCCGAGGGCCGCCTGCANGCNATTNTNCCCGGTGATGTNATNAATCTCACCGGTTCTAACAGNATATTTGTTGCCGATGAGGAAANTNNAGCNCTTNCCGAGCGATTANACCGNCAGGATTTATCCACNACNGTNCCCNTGTGGGGNAANGGNGATATNGGCTCAGCCGGTGAAGCCAGANCGNCAGANCTNNAAACAGCCGCNNGTTATCCNGANGTNACATCGTTTTTAGCCGNCCANAAACTCAGNATGGAACGCCGCGCGGCGATTATTTGGCCCCAACGGCTTGAATGCAGTCAGCAAGGTGATACATTAATCATTCGGTTTTTCCTGCCCTCAGGCTGTTTTGCTACNACGGTTTTAAGAGAATGTCTGCTTACCACCGAATTAGCCTGATGGAANNCATTTCCTGTAGATACAANCGGTATACGTTAACAGCTTATGAAAATACTACTCAGTAATGACGACAGCGTTTTTGCCAANGGCATTGCCACNATGNANGCCGCNCTGGCAAAACAGCATGATGTAACGGTCATTGCNCCCGACCGCAACTGCAGCGGCGCGAGTAATGCCTTGTCATTGCATCAGCCANTGCGCATTCAGAANATGGACAGNGGCTTTTTTGCCGTAAACGGNACGCCTTCCGATTGCGTCCANCTGGGCGTTAACAGTTTTCTGGAAGANGATCCTGAACTGGTGGTCTCNGGCATCAATCATGGCGCTAATCTGGGTGACGACGTTATNTATTCCGGNACTGTAGCCGCCGCCACTGAAGGNCGTTACATGGGTCTGCCAGCCATTGCGGTGTCGCTGTGTAACTACGACGGCGGGCATTTTGAAACCGCGGCCCGGGTGGTAGTAGAAGTGATTGAAAAATTAATCACTCACCCGCTGCCNGCTAATCAGATCCTGAATATTAACGTGCCTGATCTCCCTTATGAAGAATTAGCAGGTGTGAAGGTTACCCGTCAGGGGCGACGCCATCGCGCNGAGTCNATGGTAAAAGCCAANGACGCTTTTGGACGGCCAATTTACTGGTACGGACCGGCCGGCGCAGANCAGGATGCCGGACCGGGAACGGATTTTCACGCTATCGCTCATGGCTATTGTTCTGTCACGCCTTTAAGTGTGGATATGACAGCTCGCGATAGTATTGCAGAAATGGAAAAATGGCTTGAAATGTAAGCCCGATAAGAAAAATAACCCGTAACAAGAATTAATGACACATGAGAACAACAAGAAAAGGCGATGCACTGGCACAATTGTTGTGCGACGAAGGGATTTCGAATCAAAAGGTGCTCAATGCAATAGCCAGTGTTCCCCGCGAACGCTTTCTGCCGGATGCATTGCAGCATAAAGCCTATCAGAATACGGCTTTACCCATTGGTCAGGGACAAACCATCTCGCAACCTTATATTGTTGCCAAAATGAGTGAGCTGCTGCTGGCAGCCCCCAATTCCGCCAGTTCAGTACTGGAAATTGGTACCGGCTCAGGTTACCAGACTGCTATTCTGGCGCTGCTGTTTCCCCAGGTATTCTCGGTAGAGCGCATCAAAGCCCTGCAATTTCAGGCTAAACGGCGCATGAATCAACTGGATTTACATAACATCAAAATGAAACACGGCGACGGCTGGCAAGGCTGGAGCAGTAAAGCGCCTTATGATTGTATTATTGTTACTGCAGCTGCCAGCAGCGTGCCAGAAGCTCTTACCGATCAACTTAATGAAGGCGGCCGGCTGGTGATCCCGGTGGGCGACGATCAACAACAATTGTTGTGCATCGATAAAATTGAGGGCGAGCTGCACAGCACCACAGTGGAAGCCGTTCGTTTTGTGCCCCTGGTGGCCGGAGACCTCCTTTGAAACTATTCCAACCTTGTTACGACCTGGCCTTACGCTGGTCTAAACACCCGGCCGCCAGTCATTACCTGGCATTGCTGAGTTTTGCCGAATCGGTGATTTTTCCTATTCCGCCTGATGTCATGCTGGCGCCTATGTCACTTTCACAACCCTCCCGGGCCTGGCATTTTGCCCTGATCACCACGCTGGCTTCTATTGTAGGAGGTGTAGCCGGTTACCTGTTAGGCTTCTTTGCTTTCGATACGTTACTCCAGCCATTCATTGAATCATCGGGATACGCGCATAAGCTGGAAACGGCCATTGGCTGGTTCGAAACCTATGGCGTCTGGGTGGTCTTTCTGGCCGGTTTCTCGCCTATTCCCTATAAAGTCTTTACTATCAGTGCCGGCTTCTTACAGATGGCTTTTCTGCCCTTTTTAATCGCCTCAGCGATAGGCCGGGGTGCGAGATTCTTTTTAGTGGCATCACTAATGAAGTGGGGCGGCGCAAGAATGGAAGAGCAATTGCGTAAGTACGTAGAAGTGCTCGGTTGGGCAGTGGTTGGACTGGCGATTGTCGCTTATCTGATGCTACGATGAAATTTAACGGGACTAGCGTAATGCGCGTTGTCATTAGCCTGATTGCCAGCATAACGTTAGTCAGCTGCGCTGGTCCGGAGCGTCCGGCACCGGTGGTGGTGCTCAATAGTCAGCATTATCCTGAAGCCGAGGAAAAGCTAACCAATTATACGGTAAAGGCCGGCGACACACTCTATGCGATTGCCTGGTACACAGGGAACGATTACCGGGATATAGCGAAATGGAATTCGTTGTCTGAACCCTACAACATTTATCCCGGTCAAACACTGAATTTACAGCAACCGCGAAGAGTGTCAAAAAAATCACACACTGTCAATAATATGACTGGTCAAACCAGTAAGCAAAACCCAAAAATGTCTATTGACCAAAAAGATAGCCAGGCGTATTGTGATTGTAAACCAGATGTTAACAACACAAAAGGAGTTGTGAGTAAACCCAAGATAAATGGTTTCCCACAACGTGTTGAAAGATGGATTTGGCCTGCGCAAGGTCGAATCGAATTATCAAACAGTAACGGTCAGACTACTCAAACAGGGGTCGACATTTACTCAAATCAGGGCAGCGAAGTCGTTGCTGCTGCCTCAGGGAAAGTTGTATACGCTGGTAACGCGCTGCGCGGATACGGGAACCTAATAATAATAAAACATACCGAATCGTTTTTAAGTGCTTACGCCCACAATGACCGGATACTGGTTAGTGAGCGGGAATGGGTTAGCGCGGGTCAGGAAATTGCGAAAATGGGCGATACTGGTACAACAAAAGTAAAGCTCCATTTTGAAATACGCTATCGGGGAAAAGCTGTTGAACCGATGAAATATTTACCAATCAAACAATAACAATAAATAATAATAATAATAATTAAGAAATCAGGAGAACGTCGTAAGGTAAAACAACGCAGGAGATACAGTTGTGGGTCAACAAAATATCGCTGTCATCGACGCAACACCCCAAGACGAAGTAGACAACATCGAAGTTAATGAGAATATCAAAGACGACGGGTTGTTAGAAGAAAATGAAAAAACCAAGACCGAAACATGGTTAAACCAGGAAGAGGTCTCTAAAACACTGGATGCAACTCAGTTGTACCTGAGCGAAATTGGCTATTCACCTCTGCTCACCGCAGAAGAAGAAGTGCATTTTGCGCGCAGAGCACTGAAAGGCTGCGAAGCATCCCGTAAACGAATGATCGTTAGCAACCTCAGGTTGGTAGTGAAAATTGCCCGTCGTTACAATAATAGAGGCCTGGCACTGCTGGATCTTATTGAGGAGGGCAATCTTGGATTGATTCGGGCGGTGGAAAAGTTTGATCCGGAACGGGGATTCAGATTTTCAACTTACGCGACATGGTGGATTCGTCAGACGATTGAACGAGCCATTATGAACCAGACCCGGACTATTCGGTTACCAATTCATGTGGTGAAAGAATTGAACGTTTATCTGCGTGCGGCGCGTGAACTGGCTCAGGAGCTTGATCACGAACCAACGGCAGAAGACATTGCTCTGCATCTCGATAAACCTATTGATGAAGTCAGCAAGATGTTGCGTCTTAACGAACGTATCAGCTCCGTTGATACTCCCATCGGTGGCGAAAACGACAAAGCACTGCTGGATATTCTGGCCGATGATAACGAATCCAGTCCGGAAGACGAACTTCAGGATAGCAATATTAAACAAAATATTGT
Source organism: Alteromonadaceae bacterium (assembly GCA_002691625.1). Lineage (GTDB taxonomy): Bacteria > Pseudomonadota > Gammaproteobacteria > Enterobacterales > Alteromonadaceae > Alteromonas. Next base: position 17,516 of record NZIK01000094.1, on the reverse strand, counting down.
GTCCTGGTTACAGGAGCTTAACGCCAAGCAACGTGAAGTTCTGGCACGGCGGTTTGGTCTGATGGGTTACGAACCATCTACGCTGGAAGACGTAGGCGCTGAGATTGGCCTGACCCGGGAAAGGGTACGTCAGATTCAGGTAGAAGGCTTGCGTCGTCTCAAAGACATGCTCAGCAGCCAGGGGCTGGATTTAGAAAGCGTCTTTAGTCGCCTGAGTTAAACTGATAAACAAACGCCCCTCAAAGAGGGGCGTTTTTGTGTTTACTGTCTGTCCAGAGTGACAAAGCGGTAAGGATACGGGTTTTTCTCGTCTGGCTCACATGCCTGTTCTTCAACCAGCAACCAGTCGCCGTCGGCCTGATAATCCGGAAAATGGGTATCACCGTCGGTGTCTAAATCTATGAGTGTAAGATACAGGCGGTCGGCTTTGCCAAGCAGGCTGCTGTAAATTTTACCACCACCAATAATCATCACCTCTTCAGGCGCCTGCTGTTGCGCCTGATTAAGAGCATCTTCGATAGAATTAACCACTACAGCATCTGCCAGTTGATAGCTGCTATCAGTAGTGATGACGATGTTCAGCCGTCCCGGTAAGGCTCTGCCAATCGACTCGTAGGTCTTGCGCCCCATAATGACAGGCTTGCCAAGCGTGGTGCGTTTAAAATGGGCCAAATCGGCCGGCATGTGCCAGGGCATCTCGTTATCTTTGCCAATCACCCGGTTGTTCGCCGTTGCGGCAATCATCGCTATTTTCATATTTACTGCCACCTTACTGCTAAAGCCGGATTACTTACGGTAGATCACTTCAACGTCGTAGTCGTCGTCATCATCATCGTCCCAGTCGTCATCCGCTTCAGGCTCCGGGTTATAAGTATCCCACTTAAACTCAACTTCACGCTTTTCCTGCTCATCTTCGAGTTCGTCCGGCAGATTCTCAATAAAGTTCATAATCTCAAGACACAGCGGCTCCAGACCGATGCGCTGGAATGCAGAGATATAAAATACCGGACCGTCCCATTCAAGCTTATCGACAATTTGCTGGCACAATTCTTCGGCTTCTTCCTCGAGTAACAGATCGATTTTATTAAATACCAGCCAGCGCGGTTTGCCGGCCAGCTTAGGGCTGTACTTCTCGAGTTCATTAATGATCGTAATGGCATTTTCAGCCGGATCAGACTGATCGGCAGGCATCAGGTCAACCAGATGCAACAGTACCCGGCAGCGCTCCAGGTGTTTAAGGAAGCGAATACCTAAACCCGCACCCTCGGATGCGCCTTCGATTAACCCAGGAATATCCGCAATAACGAAGCTGCGTTGTGCATCCTGCCTGACTACGCCTAAGTTAGGTACCAGGGTAGTAAAGGGATAATCCGCTACCTTTGGCTTGGCCGCCGATACCGAACGAATAAAGGTGGATTTACCGGCATTCGGTAAGCCTAACAGACCAACGTCAGCCAACAACATCAGTTCCAGCTTAAGGTTGCGAATTTCTCCCGGGGTGCCGTTGGTTTTTTGGCGTGGAGCGCGGTTTGTACTGCTTTTAAAACGAGCATTACCAAGACCATGGAAACCGCCCTGCGCTACTTTTAAACGCTGACCATGACGGGTTAAATCGCCCAGAACTTCCTGCGTATCGGCGTCGGTTGCACGGGTACCGATGGGTACCATCACGGTAAGATCTTCACCGGCCTTCCCCGTACAGTTACCACCCATACCGTTCTGGCCACGCTCCGCGCGGTGGAAACGCTCAAAACGATAATCGATAAGGGTGTTGAGGTTCTCGTCCGCTTGTAAGTACACACTACCGCCGTCGCCACCGTCACCACCGTCCGGGCCACCCTTGGGGACATATTTTTCGCGACGAAATCCAATGGTACCGTTGCCGCCATCACCTGCTTCAACTCGAATTTCAGCTTCATCTACAAATTTCATGTTTACCCCGGACCGAACCCTAAACTTTTAAGTGTAACTCACTTTATCGAAGAGGATAGCCACCAGGGCCGTTTCTTCACTCCGATAATTATAAACTGCTATGTTACCTGCAATAAAAAACCCCGCAAGCGCGGGGTTTTTTGAATCAGTAAACGATTGCGCTTTATTCAGCAACAATGCTCACAAACTTACGGTTGTTAGGTCCTTTAACTTCGAACTTAACTTTACCGTCAGCTAATGCGAACAGGGTGTGATCTTTACCGATACCCATGTTGTTGCCAGCGTGGAAACGAGTGCCGCGCTGTCTAACAATGATGTTACCGGCCAGCACAGACTCACCACCAAAACGCTTAACACCTAAGCGTTTACTTTCTGAGTCGCGACCGTTTTTGGTACTACCACCAGCTTTTTTGTGTGCCATGTGTCTATGCTCCTATTATGCGTTAATACCAGTGATTTTCACTTCAGTGAACCACTGACGGTGACCCGCTTGCTTACGCGAGTGCTTACGACGACGGAACTTAACGATTTTTACTTTATCGCCACGACCGTGTGTAACAACTTCAGCAGTCACTTTACCACCGGCAACATATGGTGTGCCGATTTTAACGTCGTCACCATTGCTAACCATTAATACGTTATCAAACTCTACACTGTCGCCTGGAGCGACTTCGATCTTCTCGAGACGAACGGTTTGACCTTCGGCCACACGGTGTTGTTTACCACCACTTTGGAAAACCGCGTACATAACTTTCTCCGCTCTGCGCCAAATTTATTGCGCTTTCAATTCTAAAACAGGGCGCGAATTGTACGTGAATCAATTTTCGATCACAACCCCATATTGCGAAAAAAGTTTAATTTTCGAGCGAAGTTATCGATCCCAGGTCAGAGGGACTATTTTAACAGGTTTAGCGGCTAACCAAAACGCTTGTTTTTATTGATATTTACCAACAATTTCAAGCTCATGCGATTAACATAGGTTGCAATGCTGGAGATTGTTTTTGTCCCAGAGTCGCCGGGATCGCCACCGCCGATCCTGGGATCACGCGTCGTTTATCACGGTACGGCTGTTAATTATGGCGAAATTAATCTAATTCACTGGATAGACGGTAATATTTATGTACAATCTGCTGCCAGTCAGCTTACACGTACCGGACACTACGAGACGCTATGAATATTGATCAAATAAAAGCATTGGCCGAATCCGACATGCAGGCAGTTAACCAACTGATCCAGCAGCAGGTTGATTCGGATGTTGCCCTGATCAATCAACTCGGCTTCTATATAGTTAACAGTGGCGGCAAGCGCCTGCGTCCGTTATTAACCGTGTTGGCAGCCAGAGCACTGCAAATCGAATCAGGCCAGCACCACACTCTGGCCGCAATCATTGAGTTTATCCATACCGCCACGCTGTTACACGATGACGTTGTTGATGAATCAACCATGCGCCGGGGCCGCGAAACGGCCAATGCGCTGTTCGGTAACCAGGCCAGCGTTCTGGTAGGTGATTTCCTGTATACCCGCAGTTTCCAGATGATGGTTGAGCTGCAAAGTATGCGGGTGATGGAAATACTGTCAGACTCCACTAACCGTATTGCTCAGGGCGAAGTGCAGCAGTTGATGAACTGTAACGATCCGGATACAACTGAAGCCAGCTATTTTGACGTTATCTACGGTAAAACTGCCCGTTTGTTTGAAGCAGCTACCCAGTTAGCGGCGGTAATCACCGGCCAGTCGGCTGAGATTGAACAGGCTATGCAGGCCTATGGCCGTCACTTGGGCACGGCTTTCCAGCTGGCCGATGATATTCTCGACTACGAATCAGACAGCGATGCCATGGGTAAGAACGCTGGTGACGACCTTGCCGAAGGTAAGCCAACCCTGCCATTGCTCTACGCTATGTGGCATGCCGGTAATGAAGATGCAGTACTGATCCGCGAAGCCATCGAAAAAGCCAACGGTTTACCGCATCTACAGCGTATAGTCACGGTGATGAACGACACCGGTGCGCTAAACTACACCCGTCAGAAAGCTTTTGAAGAAGCTGACATGGCAATATCCGCTCTCAACGTATTGCCAGAAAGCGATTACAAGCAGGCGCTTATTGCTTTGGCGCACATCGCTGTTGACCGCAATAGCTAAAGACTAAAGCCCAGCATTCCTATCATAAAACCCAGGATCCCGCCCAGCGGTGGCGCCCAGCTGTTTTCCATGCGTACCTGAGGTGCGATGTCCTGTAGTACTGAATACAGAATTCCCCCTGCTGCGAATAACATGATGGCCGAAACCACCAGATTATATTGTGCCAACAGAAAATAACCGGTTAAAGCCATTACCGGACCGAGCAATGCCATCAGTAAAAACATCATCAGGATCTTGCGTGAACTGAAATGCCCTGCCGCTTTTAATTCACGATAGGCATTAAATCCCTCGGGAAAGTTTTGTACAGCAACCAGCAAGCCAAGCAAAATGCTGCCTCCGCCCAAAGCTGCAGTAGTGCCAAGGGCAATGGATTCTGGAACAAAATCCGACAACATAGAAGCCAGCTGACTGGCTGGCAGATCATTTCGTGCCAGCCAGATATCCAGTCCCATAAACGCAAATGCGCCAAGCAAGAAACTGATACATGAAGCCGTAGTACCGAGGTCTTGCATGCCGTCAGGCACCAAAACCAGGGCCACCGCCGAAAGTAAAGCACCCGCCCCCATGGCAAGAATGCTGTGGCGCAACTCTTCGTCGAGCCAGGCCGGAAAAATGCCTTCAACTCTGGCGAGCAGCGCGCCCGCGGGCATAGCCAGACCCGCAACCAGCGCAATGACAACGACATAGATTACTGACGGATCTGTCACAAATCTTCCTCCCTGAAAGTACTATATAGCTTACCCGGCCAGACGCTCCGCTGCTCTGGTCATATTTTCATTGCTGTCGCGATGCACGATAATGTTATCTTCGATACGAATTCCACCGTAGGGGCGATAAGTATCGACCACATCCCAGTTGATGTATTTGGAAGACTCGCTGCTTTTCAGATCGGCCAGCAGAGACTCAATGAAATACAGGCCCGGTTCGATAGTAAAGACCTGACGGGCTTCCACCGTACGGGTACAGCGTAAAAACGGGTGATCGTCAGGCGCAGGCTTGGGGGTGCCGCGATCGTCCATTACAAGTCCGCCCACATCATGAACCTGTAACCCCAGGAAGTGGCCAATCCCGTGGGGGAAGAAAGTACGGGTGATCCCCTGCGCCAGGCAGTCTTCAGCACTCATGTTAACCAGTCCGGCCTGCACCAGCACATCGGCAATGCCTTCGTGGGCCGCCAGGTGAATATCGGCATAATCCACGCCCGGTTTTAACCTTCCGGCCAGTGACAGGGTGAGTTTATCGAGTTCGCTGATAAGCCCTTTAAACGGATTTTCTCCCACCGTATAAGTGCGGGTTATGTCTGCCGCATAACCATTGTAATTAGCCCCGGCATCAATCAGAAAGGAACGATGCTGGTCTGGTTTAGCGGTGTCATAGTCCATGTAGTGGAGAATCGAACAATGCTCATTAAGGGCAATGATACCGGTGTAGGGCACATCGTTGTCCCCCTGCTGGGTAGCAGCATTGTAAGCAAGATTAATATTAAACTCGCTTTCGCCGGCAAAGAAAGCCTGCGCCGCCGCCCGGTGACCAGCCACCGCTATACGATTAGCTTCGCGCATACAGGCAAGCTCATAGTCGGTTTTATAAGCGCGCTGGTAATGTAAGTAATGCAGTGCCCGGTCGGGATTCACATTGTTAAAGCCCAACGCACTGGCCACCTCGATATACTCACCCACATAGGCAAAATTGCGTTTATCGTATGGCAGATGCTTTTCCACCATATCCGCCTGCTTAAGCATGACGACGTCGAAACAGTCAGTCCAGTATTCGTTGGGCTCGGGCGGTACCTTGTGCCAGAAGTCGGTAGGCCGGTAAAAAATCAGCTTAGGCTTATCCAACCCGTTAACTACCAGCCAGCAGTTTGGGTTATCGATAACCGGTAACCAGGCCTTAAACTGTGGATTAACCTTAAAAGGATAATGGTTGTCGTCTAAAAACAATCGCTTGCTTTGACCTGAGTGAATAACCAACCCTTCCAGTCCTTCACGTTCCACGGCTTCGCGAGTACGTTGCTGAAGGGTTTCAATATGCGCTGCATACAGGTCGTGATGCTCTGTCATAGTGCCTCTGTCGTTATCTTTTATGCTTATATTATGGCGCATAACACTACCACGCGCCTAAGGTAAAGTCAGGCTGTCTGCCGAGAGTTTCATGCGACTCAAAGTATCAAACAGATGTGACGGCTGGCCAAGTTGTACCTGGTAGATATAACGGTAAGCCATCACCGCTTTGACATAATGGCGGGTTTCCCGGTAAGGGATGTTTTCAATCCACACATCCAGCGACTGCCCCCCGCTGGTTGGCAACCACTCCATTACCCGTTGCCAGCCAGCATTATAGGATGCCGACACCAGCACCGGATTGTGGTTGAGCTTGTCGTTAAGGTATTTCAGATACTGAATTCCAAATTCCAGGTTTTGCTCAGGCTGAAGCAGAGTGCTATAACCCACCCGCTGCTTACTGATGTAATTCACGGTGCCCGGCATCAGTTGCATCAGGCCCCGGGCACCAGCCGGTGACACGGCATCAACCATAAACGAGCTCTCCCGCCGGGCAATCGCCATAGCCAGCGCCGGGTCAACCTCGTGCTGGGACGCTTGCTGCTGAAACTCTTCGGCAAATGCCATGGGAAAGCGGCGGCGCACATCATTGAAATAACCGGTTTGAGCAAAGCCAATAATCGCCTGATCGTGCCACCCCCAATCACTGGCAAGCAGCGTTACCGCGCGCTTTTCTTCGTTGGTCAGGCGCCGGTTCAGGTAATACCACTCACGCCGGGCTTCCACATAGCGGCCCAGTTTAAATAACTCATAGGCCCGCTGAACTGCCGGCACCGTGCTCATTCTGGCCAGAGTGTAGTCGCTCATTTCAAGGGGCTGATCGGCCAGTTCCGGGGGCTGTTGCAAACGAGCGCTGGCCAGAAAACCATAATAATGGCGTTCTTTGGCCAGTTCACCGTAAAGTTGTTGGGGAACTTGTTCAGCACTAAGCTCTGAGAGTCCACGTGCCCGCCAGTAACGAAAAGCGTCCTGGCGCTGTTCTTCTGCCGGTGCGGTCTGAATCACTTGCAAAGCCTGCTGCCAGTCATTTTGCCGCAGCATATAGGCAAGATGCCAGTGTCTGACGTCTTCTTCGGCATCAGGGACATTTGCCTTCGCCAGCCACTCACTGGCATTATCGTCACCCTCAATCACCAGACTAATAGCAATGGCGCGATAAATTTGTCTGATTTGTGCTTCACTGAATGCGATTTTGCCCTGCCAGTACTGAAAGGCTTTTATTGCTTTAGCTGGCGCCTGCCAAGCCAGCCGGATCAGGCCATAATAAAGTACGGCCTTTTCCTGCTCCGGATACTTACGCGGGAACAAGCTGTATTTCAGTACCGTAGACGATGAGCGACGGGTCTGCCGCCATAAATCCACCAAATAATGATGCGAGGCAGGCAGCCTGCGCTGCAGATAACCCAACAAATTACGATCGCCGCCTCTGACCACTTTCTCGATGCGACCTAACACCCTGTCTGTGGTCATATGGCCAGCCTGTTGCCACTGTTTGAATACCGGATCGCACTCATCCGGACGCGACTGTCCGGACAACCATAGCGTATCGACCTGCTCAAACCAGTAGTCCGGGTTGTCGGACTGCTGTAGCTGATAGTGCAGATAGCGGCAGGTATATTTAGTGCCAAGCCCCGGCTGATAGGCTTCAATGAAAGCCGCTTTTCTTTGCTGGTCGCTGAGTAAGTCCAGCCAGCGCTTGCGCAAATGAGTCGCCAGAGGCGTACCTGCATAGCGGGCGAGAAATTCATTTACGGTAGTGTCGGACAGGCTCCCCAGGGTGCGCTCGGCAAGTCGTAGTTTTAAATACGGCACCAGCGGGTAGTTTGCCAGATCCTCAATGTCTTTATGAATAGCGGGTAGTTTTGATACCGGCAGTGTATTGAGTTGTTTCTCCAGGCTTAAAAATTGTGCGCGTTGCTGTTCACGCAGTTTGCCGTCTTCGGCCACCGCATACGGCGAAGCAAACCAATTCAGTAACGTGATCAGCAGTACTAACCGCAATGCCTGCACAACATCTCCTTTTTTGCCCGGGCCATATCAGAGTCTTGTAGTGTAGAGACTCTGCGTCCGGGATGACAGCGATATTCGATGACTCGCTTTTGTACGAGTTTCAGGGCAAAAAGTAACCAACAGTGCTAACATCAACAACAGCATTGCCGGAATCGCCTGCCCGTATTTCTAATTTAGCAAAATTGGCAAAAAATGGCAGCGACACCGAATGGCTATACACAACTATAAATAAATTAAATATGCGTTAAAGGGCTTGAAAACGTTACCTTAGACACCATTGACTCAACATAATTGAAACACCTGTTTGAATTTTTGTTGATATTTTTCTCTGCATTGGAAAGAATCAGGGTTTTAAAGAAAACGCGCCTCCCTACAATTTTATTAATTTCACGCGTAACGCTGAAAGGAGACAACAATGATCTACGAAGGCCAAAATCTAACGGTATCACTGTTGGATAACGGTTTTGCTGAACTGGTATTTGATGCCAAGGGTTCAGTAAATAAATTCGACCGCCAGACAATCAGTGACCTGGACGAAGCTACCCAGGCCATCGCCGCTAACAGCGACGTAAAAGGTGTGGTAGTTCGCAGCGCCAAGCCGGCTTTTATCGTTGGAGCTGATATCACAGAATTTACCGACATGTTTGCCCAGCCTGAAGAAGAAATTCTGGCCTGGGTTGCCAAAACGTCAAAAGTGTTTGACCGCTTCGAAGATCTGCCGGTCCCCACAGTGGCTGCTGTGAATGGTTTTGCACTGGGTGGCGGTTGTGAGATGGCATTGGCCTGTGATCTTCGCGTTGTGGATACCACGGCTTCTATCGGTCTGCCAGAAGTGAAATTAGGTCTGATGCCAGGCTTTGGTGGTACGGTACGCCTGCCACGTCTCATTGGTTCGGATAACGCCCTTGAGTGGATGACCACGGGCAAAGACAGAAAAGGCCAGCAGGCACTTAATGAAGGCGCCGTTGATGCCGTTGTCGCGCCTGAAAAGCTAGCTGAAGCCGCTCTTAGCATGGTGACGGACGCCGCCGCTGGCAAAATTGACTGGCAGGCTCGCCGGGCCAGCAAAAAAGCGCCACTTAAATTAAACAGCAACGAAGCGATGATGAGCTTCTCTACCGCCCAGGCTTTCGTTGCTGCCAAAGCAGGTAAACACTACCCTGCTCCGCACATGATGGTAGAAACGGTTAAGAATGCTTCTTCACTGGATCGTGATGGTGCGCTGGCGCTGGAAAACCAGGGCTTTGTCAAACTGGCTAAAACCGACGCGGCGAAAGCACAGATTGGCATTTTTATGGCCGACCAGTTGGTGAAAGGCAAAGGTAAGAAGTTAGCCAAATCAGCCAGCAAAGCAGTCAAGATGAATGCGGTACTGGGTGCCGGTATCATGGGTGGCGGCATTGCTTACCAGAGCGCCGTGAAAGGCTTGCCAGTAGTAATGAAAGACATTAACCAGCCTGCTCTGGACCTCGGCCTGTCTGAAGCCGCTAAGATCCTTAACAAGGGCATGCAGCTGGGTAAAGTTACGCCCGAAAAAATGGCTAAAACCCTCAACGCCATTACGCCTTCACTGGAATACAGCGCCATTAAGGACGTTGATCTGGTCATTGAAGCGGTGGTTGAAAATCCGAAGGTTAAGAGCATCGTTCTGAAAGAAACCGAACAGAATGTGGATGACGATACAATCCTGTGTTCAAACACCTCTACTATTTCGATTAACCAACTGGCAGAAAGTCTGGAAAAACCAGAGCGTTTCTGCGGTATGCACTTCTTTAACCCGGTGCACCGCATGCCACTGGTCGAAATCATCCGCGGCGAGAAAACCTCAGACGACACGATTGCTGCGGTAGTGGCTACCACGCTGCAAATGGGCAAAACGCCGATTGTAGTGAATGACTGCCCGGGCTTTTTGGTAAACCGCGTATTATTCCCTTACTTTGCTGGTTTCTCGAAACTGGTACTCGATGGTGCCGACTTTGTTGCCGTTGATAAAGTGATGGAAAAACAGTTTGGCTGGCCAATGGGCCCGGCTTACCTGCTCGACGTGGTAGGAATGGACACGGCAGACCATGCCGCCTCGGTTATGGCAGAAGGTATTCCTGAGCGTATGGCAAAAGTCGAAAATGATCCGGTAACGCTGTTGTTCAAAGAAGAGCGTTTAGGTCAGAAGAATGCCAAAGGCTTCTACAACTTCAGTAAAGATAAGCGTGGTAAGCCGAAGAAAGATGCGGCCCCTGAAGCTTATGAGCTGATTAAGCCTCACCAGGCAGAAGCCAGTGAATTTAGCAGTGAAGAAATCATTGCCCGTCTGATGATCCCGATGGCCAACGAAGCGATTCGTTGTCTTGAGGAAGGCATCGTGGCAAGTGCTGCCGAAGCCGATATGGCCCTGATTTACGGACTTGGCTTCCCGCCGTTCCGTGGTGGTATTTTCCGTTACATCGAAACTATGGGATTAGCGAACTTTGTCGAACTTGCCGACAAATACGCCCATTTAGGTCCGATTTACCAAATTACAGACGGCGTTCGTCAAATGGCCGCTGAAGGTAAATCTTACTTCGCTTAATCACCTTAGGAGACATAATCATGAAAGATGTAGTAGTTATTGACTGTATTCGCACACCCATGGGTCGCTCCAAAGGTGGCGTATTCAGAAACGTTCGTGCCGAGAGTTTATCGGCGCACTTAATGAGTGCCCTGATTGCCAGAAACCCCAATGTGGATCCGGCAGAAATTGAAGACATTATCTGGGGCTGTGTTCAGCAAACCAAAGAGCAGGGCTTTAACGTGGCCCGGAATGCCCAGCTGTTAACCGAGATCCCACGCAGTACTTCTGCGGTAACAGTTAACCGTTTGTGTGGTTCATCCATGCAGGCGCTGCATGATGCCACTAAAGGTATCATGACAGGTCAGGGCGACGTGTACATGATTGGTGGTGTGGAGCACATGGGCCATGTTCCAATGACCTTTAATCTCGACTTCCATCCGGGCCTGGCAAAGTATACCGCCAAAGCGTCTGGTAACATGGGCATGACAGCAGAACTGCTGGGCCGTCAGAACGGCATTACCCGTGAGATGCAAGATGCCTTCGCAGCCCGCTCACACCAGAAAGCACATCAGGCACATTTGGAAGGCCGCTGGGCTAGCGAGATTGTAGCCACCGAAGGCCATGATGCCGACGGCGTGTTAAAGATGGTCGACTTTGACGAAGTTATCCGCCCGGAAAGTACGCCAGAAACTATGGCTGCGCTACGCCCGGTATTTGATCCGGTAAACGGTACTGTTACCGCGGGATCTGCCTCGGCGATTTCAGACGGTGCTTCGGCAATGCTGTTAATGTCGGCCGATCGTGCTAAAGAACTGGGCCTGACACCACGCGCTAAGATCCGCTCAATGGGTGTGGCTGGCTGTGACGCGGCGATCATGGGTTACGGCCCGGTGCCTGCGACTCAAAAAGCTCTCAAACGTGCGGGCTTAACCATGGATGATATTGAGATTGCCGAGTTCAACGAAGCCTTTGCGGCCCAGGCGCTTAGCTGTATCAAGCAACTTGGCTGGCTGGATAAGTACGACGAGTGCGTTAACTTAAACGGCGGTGCCATTGCGCTTGGTCACCCTCTGGGTTGCTCTGGTTCACGTATCAGCACCACGCTGATTAACCTGATGGAAGCCAATGACAAGTCAATCGGCCTGGCGACTATGTGTATTGGTTTAGGCCAGGGTATCGCTACCGTATTTGAACGCGTGTAAGTCAGTACAACTTCATTGAAAGGGCACCTTAGCGGTGCCCTTTTTGTTATTGGCAGAAAACTCTGAGCTTTACCGGCATACCTGGCGTAGTAAACCCATTAATACTTTGTTTCTGCCAGGGAGTTTTCATGAAGGTAATGATGTTTTTCTTTTCTTTTATCTGTTTGGTTTCTTTTTCTGCACACGCCGCTGAATATGCTATTGAGCAGGTGAAGGACAATTTTTATCGCTTTACCGCCGGTAATTATCATTCAGTATTTGTTACCACGGAACAGGGCACTATTGTTACCGATCCTATCAGCGCTGAAGCGGCGACTTACCTCAGGCAATACCTTTCCGAAAAGAAACTACTGCCAGTAAGTTATATGCTGTACAGCCACAATCATACCGATCATGTTAGTGGTGGCGAACAATTGGCCGGTAGTGAAACGGTGGTGGTTGCTCACCAGCTGGCCGCCCGGGATATTGCCTTCACCCGCCTGCCAACCCGGCAACCCGACATTACCTTTAACGACCAACTAGCCGTTACTTCCGGCTCAACGCAGGTGCAGCTGGCTTACCATGGCGAGAACAACGGCAAGGGCTCGGTGAGCTATCTTATTCAGCCCGCCGGAGTATTGCATGTTGTGGACTGGATAGTGGTAGGTCGCTTACCCTATAAAGACCTGCCGGGTTATGACATACAGGGCATGATCAGCTCCACCAAAGCGGTACTTAACCGCTATGACTTTGAGGTGTTTATAGGCGGCCATGCTGATATCGGTACTCGTGCGGATATTGAACATTATCTGGCGTACCTTGAAGCGCTTTACACTGCTGTGAGAGACGGCATGCTGGCCGGAAAAACCTTAGCGGAATTACAGCAAAGCATTACACTAGAGCAGTTCAGCGATCTTAAAATGTATAACGAATGGCTGGCCGACAATATAAAAGGCGTGTACCAGTCACTGGTGGATGACTCCTATTTTAATTTTCGTGCCGACCTTGAAACAACCTACTGACCGTTGAAGTACTTCGTTACCGCATCAAACAGGCTGGTACAGCGTTGGTAGCCCGAGGCCACACCATCGCTTTCATACTCCGAATCCACCAGATATAAGTGCTGTATTCCGGCACTTTGTCCGGCCTGTATGTCTGACATCTTGTCGCCAATCATCACTGAGCTTGCCAGGTCAATCTGATGTTCTGTGGCAGCAGCGTTGATCATGCCCGGATTTGGCTTACGGAAATCACAATCTTTAAGGTATTCGCCCTGACCGTGAGTAGCGTGATGCGGGCAAAACCTGACATCGGTAATGGCGACCCCATGTTGAGAAAATTGCTCACACATCCATTTGGTAAGTGCCGCAAATTTCTCCTCGGTATAGTATCCCCGGCCAATCCCCGCCTGATTGGTAACAACAATGATGACAAAGCCTTCATCCACTATGCGTTTACAGGCTTCAAACACACCGGGGGCAAACTCAAAACTCTCAGGCTCGCATACATAGCCGTGATCAATGTTAATGACACCATCCCTGTCGAGGAAAAACGCTTTACGAGGTAACGTCATGTTGATTCCGCTTTTAATCGCCAGCGCTCGCTGGCCTAGTTTTCAATGTCTGCCAGATATTCAGCGTTAAGGATATCTGTGAGAGTGCCATTCTGAATATCGCTGGTCCAGAATTCAAAGTTTTTAAATCCGGCGTCAACGAAAAACGCCATTTCATTTCTGAACGCCTGCTCTGTGCTAATGCCTGGCTCAAAACGCTCAGGTTCATCGGTGAAACTGGCGATGGTCTGACAAATAGCAAAAGCATTATTCGCCGCCTGCTGTGCAACGCTGAATACCGGATATTCAGATTCACGAGGGTTAGTTGCCATACGTGATGCACACCACCAGATTGCCACACCGCAACGCTCACCTATGGTGTCAAAGCAGTAATCGTAAGCGGTTTGCGCCAGAGCGGCACTATCAAAAACGGTATGCGCCTCGATAATGATGGGCGTGGTAGGGAAATAGGTCATGTACATATCAATGACACCATTGAAAGCATCGCTGAGGCGTGAAAAGGTGTAGCCGGCCTCAGCAAACCTTTGCTCATCCACACGCCAGTGCATCTCCACACCATTGGTCATCGCTGCGTAGGTAACGTATATACCTGCCAGGCTGGCATGACTATCAAACTGAGCTCCAAGCTGGCTGACCAGCGCTTCTTTATAGTCGAGGTAAGCGGAATCCCAGGGTAAGCAGGTTACTGCCGGGTTGCCCCTGAACGAATAGTCAAAGGTTGTGCACTCATCCAGCACCCATTGGGGCATTTCTTTGCTATCGATGACGGCCAGGTTCACCCTGTCACCCAGCGCCTCTGCTTCCTGTAGTTCCCGTTCTATTACCGAAAAATCATACTCTGCAGGAGCCGGATTTATTTCTGACCAGCTTAATCTCACCAGGGTGCCGGAAACATGAGGTAAGCCATTAATATGTTCAGATACAAAAGCGCCTGGATTATTGATATTGATGGTACCAGCACTGTTGAAGATCCCCTGCGGGTGGTCTTTAAACTCGCCGGCTGGCGGCGGATTAGTCACTGGTGGCAGCGGGGTTGGCGTTGGCGAGGAAGTGGTAGAGTTACCTCCCCCGCAAGCCGTTATCAGCAGTAACAAAAAAGTCAATAAGCCGGATAGTCGAAACAAAAGAGATTACCTCGTTAGTCTGCACGGTACATTCGTTATCAGAACCGCCCGGTTACTGCCGGCAGGCTGGATACTGGTACAGCAAAGTATGCTGGTAATCCCTGCCATTCTCAACTACGGGATATCTTTTACGACAAACAAATACAAAACAGGCCCCTAAGGGGCCTGCATCATTATTTGAACACTGTTATTTTAAAAGGGGCGCGTATTCGTTTTCCAGAATGGCCTTCAGAGTGGCATCCTGTAAATCAGCAGACCAAATCTCAAAGTTCTTAAAGCCCTCGCCAATGAAGAAGTCCATTTCATTACGCAGTGCTTCTTCAGAAGTCCAGCCCTGTCCAGAGTCGAAGCGGTCTGGCTGAGTGCTGAAGTTACCAATGGTCTGACAAACCGCGAATGACAGTTCGGTAGCCTGTTGTGCCACATGATAAACCGGATATTCCGCCTCCCGGGGGTTAGTGGCCATGCGAGATGAACACCACCAGATGGCTACACCACATCGGCTACCCAGAGTGTCGTAGCAGTGATTGAAAGCATTCTCTGCCAGGTGCGACTCCTCAAACACGGTATGGATTTCCATCATAATTGGCGTAGTAGTAAAGGCCTCTGCGTACATATCCATAACATCGTTATAGGATTGCTCCAGGCGATCCGGAGTATATCCGGCAGCAGCAAACTCGTTTTCATCTACGCGCCAGTGCATTTCGATGCCGTTAGACATAGCCGCATAGCTCATATAAACCCCGCGCAGATTTGGGTGGGAATCAAACTGTGCACCCAGACGGCTGACCAACTCTGCTTTGAATTGTTGATAGTAACTATCCCATGGCAAACAGGTAGTCACTGGCTGACCACGGAAGCTGTAATCAAAAGTTTCACACTGATCCAGTACATACTGAGGCATTTCTTTGCTATCGAGTATGGCCAGACTAATACTCGCATCCAACTCTGCAGCGGCAGCCAGTTCATTTTCCAAAGGCGTAAAGTCAAACACACCTTCAGATGGATTAATAACTCTCCAGCTGACTCTCACCAGACTGCCAGACACGTGGTCTTCACCATTGATATCGTCACGGATAATGGTGCCACGCTGATCGCTGGAACTGATTACACCAGCGCTGTGGAAAAGCCCCTGAGGTGCATTTTTAGTCTCAGGCTCAGGTGTAGGTTCAGGGGTCGGCTCAGGCGTCGGTTCCGGAGTTGGCTCTGGTGTTGGCTCTGGTGTTGGCTCAGGCGTTGGCTCTGGAGTCGGCTCAGGCGTTGGCTCTGGTGTTGGCTCTGGCGCAGGCTTTCTGAAGATTGGGCGCCAGAAGCTACGGGTTGGAGAAATCACAGAGGTGGTGCCAGTGCGAGCAAATTTCAGCTGGGACGATCCATCGAGGTTATTGGTTTCCATACCTTTTCGGGTGAAGCTAGTGTCACTCATGCTAGCGGCGCCTGCAGAGAATGTTGCAGAGATTACAGCGGTAGCAACAACACTTTTGATAAAACCAGTCATTTCTATTTACCTCAAAAAAACTTAAACACGGTTGCAAGGAACGGGATGCATTAAAGTCTTTTTCGGTATGAATAAAAATCACCAACTCCATACAAACGTATATAAAACGCGACCTGAAGCCACATGAGTGTTTTTTTAGGAGGTTAATTTCGACCCTGAATTAGCAGCAATAAGCTCTGTTAGTACAACTAACTGTATGACAGAAAAGCGCTTTCGCTTTTGAGATTTTAATTTGGCTGAACCACAAGAAAAAGTATTGAAACAATCATATTAATTCTGGCAAAAAGGTATTTAAAAAAATAACAAAACAAATGAAATAAAAGTGAAAACAGCCGGCAGTGAGGCCTCAAAATTTAAAAAAGTAAGACAAAACAAAAGGATCTAGTAAAATTGGGTGACATCGCGTTTGCAGACCAAGACCTTCTTACTATTTTAGCTCAACGGTACGCCCCGGAGCCTAAAAAGAAGTGTTTTTCCCAGGGGTCTATGGCACGATAAATATCTCACACTAATAACGATATCATGCGCACTAAACACCGCAGTAGCCCTACACGACAGGAGTAACACATGAGCCCGGATATTCAGGATGAAATAAAAGCATCCATTGCTGTTAAGGAAGCAACTTTACAGGATGAACATCTGCTATCTCAACTTAGCGAACTTATCGATGCCTGCCTTGCTTCACTTCAGCAAGGTGGCAAGATTATTTTCTGTGGCAACGGCGGCAGCTTCGCTGATGCGCAACATTTATCCGCCGAGTTTACGTCCCGCTTCCTGTTTGATCGGGCGCCACTGCCGTCGCTGGCACTGGGTACCAATAACTCAGCTATCAGCGCTATTGGTAACGACTACGGTTATGAATTTGTTTTCTCCCGCGAATTACAAAGTATTGCCACCGAAAAGGACGTGTTTGTAGGTATATCTACCAGCGGTAACAGTCCAAACGTTATTGCCGCAGTAGAAGTCGCTAAACAAATGAACGTCACAACGTATGTGTTAACCGGTCAGAGCGGCGGCAAATTGAAGGCGCTCTGCAATTGCCTGTGCATTCCATCCCCCGACACAGCACGTATTCAGGAGTGCCATATCCTGCTGGGCCATATATTGTGCGGTCAGGTAGAAAAGCGATATTTTAAAGGATAAGGCTCTTGTTTATCGCCCAAGTAAAGAATCCCCCTTTAAAGAAGGTGGCTTTGCGTTAACCCCCTAAAAGGGGGCTCTGTTTAAATCGAAGAAAGGACAATAATTGTGCCCTTCTTCAGTGTTGTCATTGTCACTGACAGACATAACAAACTAGAAGAATCATCATGGATGAGGATTCAGTCGATGCGGCACAGGGACGATGACGCTTTTCACTGATAAGGGCTGCGGGGAGTCCAGAGTGGTTCCCGGTCACCGGGTCGCACTACCCCCTCTGGTCGCTGTCGGCGACTCCGACAACAATG
>NZIK01000093.1 GCA_002691625.1 Alteromonadaceae bacterium | reverse complement strand
AGTGGAAAGCTGCACTCAAATGGTACAGCTCCATAGTTGACGCTGCCTGGGCCGCAGGCACATGAAATTAAATTCGTGGGGATCCCTCAGGGTCAGAGTTAATTAATTCCTAACAAATTAATTAACTCTGACCCCTTTATTTAATTAACTCTGACCCCTTTATTGCTCGTCTTCATCTGCATCATTCACCCAGCGATTGCGGCCAGTTCGCTTAGCCTTATAAAGGGCTTTATCGGCGGCTTCCACTGAGGGGAGGGTGATCCTGCCATCCTGTTGCTGGCCAACAGAAATACCAATGCTTACGGTAACGTGGTCGGCAACGCCGCTAAAGTCGTGAGGAATTTGCGCATTTTTAAACGCATCCAGAATATTCCGGGCTACCGTTATCGCCCCTTGTTCGTTGGTATCGGGTAACAGTACGGCAAATTCTTCACCACCGTAGCGGGCTAAAATATCGGTTTTACGGGGCATCTGTTGCTTGATCAGCGAGGCCACCTGCTTTAAACACACGTCGCCCTGACTGTGACCATAGTTATCGTTGTATTGTTTAAAATAATCCACATCAATCAGTAATACGGTTAGCGGCCAGCGTTGTCGGCTAGCCACATTGAGCGCCTGGGAGTAGTAGTCGTCGAAGGCACGGCGGTTAGCGATACCAGTGAGCGCATCGCGCAGACTCATTTCTTCCAGGGTATTCTTTTGTAATTCGATAGTAGTGGCAAACCGTTCAAAGCTCTGGGCCAGTTCTGTAATTTCGTCTTTGCCGCTCACGGTGATGAGGTGTCCCTCCCCGGTGGAGCGTTGTTGTACCTGCTTGTTAAGGGTCTTTAAGCGATTCACTACTACCCGCTGGATAAATACGGCAAATCCAATGTAAGCAAACAGTACAATAATAAACAGCAGGCTGGCCTGCTTTACCTGTTGCTCAACCAGTCGGGAAGTTTTCGCCGCCTGGCCTAGTACAGCCTGGTTTAGCTGATGAGATTCAAACTCATTTAAGCGGGCGTAATCGGCAATCAGGTTACGTACAAAGTTACTTCTGCCCTGCACCCGGCCAAGGATCTTTAATTGCAACTGACGCTGCGCAATCAAGCCAGAATTAGGATGTAACACGGTTTCAGATAATGCCGCGATGGCCAGTTGTGCACTTTGTTGTTGGTCTGCCGGCAGCGTATCGGCAAGTTCAGACAGGGAGATAAACAAGTGATCCAGATTGCTCTGACGTAGCCGTATCTCGCTTAACTGGTCGAGGCTGGTGAGTTCAGCAGAGAGCAGCATGATACGGGAAAACAATAAAGACCAGGACGTGCTGGCAGTTGTTGGGTTGCTGGCAATCAGGTCCGTATCGATCTGGCGTTGCAGAGCGAAAAGTTTTGCCGTTAACCGATCGATTTTGTTATTGATGGCAATTCGCTTTTCTACTAACGCATTGAGTTCATCCAGTTCCCGTTCAACCGAACTCAGCTGAGACGTAATATGGTGGGTTTGCTCATGCTCCTGCGATAGTTTGTGTAAGCCGTCCAATTGTCGGGTGATGGCATTTTTAGCAATTCTACGCATGGCCTCTGAATTGGCCATGGATAATTGTTCTGTGCCGCTCAGTAACAGGTTCATCTGCGAATACAGTTTGCCCGATTGAATAACACCGGGCAGCGATTTATCCATCATTGAATTTAAAGACTGTTCGAACGAGGACAGTTTCGAATAGGTAGTATAAGCCAGGATCATAACCGCGATAATCAGCGTAACCAGACTCAAATTAATGATCCCTGATAGCGAGTACAATCTCCTGAGCCTAAGGCGTTTGCTGACGGCCGGCCGTCCCTGCTGACTGGTCATATCAGCTGTCTCTGCCATTAACGAAGCTGACTCTGCCCGTTGCGGTGGCCGAAAGCGTTGACTGACGTCGTAAAACACTGATCACGATGTCGGCAATCAGTGGGGTAACCTGCTGACTAAAGGGGACTTCTGTTCCGCGTTTGAGACTGTCGTAACCGTCACCGCCATTTGCCAGATAATCAGAAGTGGCAAGCGAATAGATACGGCCGGATTCCATAGGCGAGCCATTAATAGTGAGCTCTTTCACACGATTGCCAGGCGCCGAAGAAAGCTGCACTTTAAACTGCATACCAGAGACATGTGGAAAACGGCCTGAAGCGTCTTCAACCCTGCTCACGCCGTTTTCCAGTGCTGACTTTAAATCAGCCCCGGTGATCCTCAGCACCCGGATATGATTTCGAAACGGCAGTTCGCTGGTAATATCCTTACGGGTTAACAGGTGCCCTTCACGATAGCTGCGCTCGCCACGGATAGCACCACCGTTGATGATTGCCACGTCGGTATGGCTGGCTTCCTTTAAGGCATCGCTCACCAGGTTTCCAAAGCCATTCTCACGGGTACGCACAGCTTCTCGCGAAGTGTCCATTTCGGTTGAGAGGCGGGCCACCTGTTCACTAAGCAGCGCGGTAATTCGGTTATCGTAGGTGGCCACCTGTTCGGCAATCACCGGATCTTTCGGGTAGTCGCTGAGAGGGAGTTGTATCACTTCATACTGAGCCTCGCCAGGATTGCCTTGTGGCCATTCAATGTTCACTTTCGCTGCGGCGGCTTCACTGGTAACGATGACATAGTTTGCCCGTGGCTTTTCATCAGGCGCCACCGGCTCAACATAGTAGGGATCGCTGCGCAGCACCAGATCGACTTGCGATTGGCCTAGTAGCTTATTAATAAAAGGCAATTCGTCTGAAATCATTAGCACTACTAATTCTGCGCCGCGTTCACGCAGCGCGTTGGCACGGCTGATTATGGTGTCGTAGGGAGAGTTAATCTGCAGCCGGTGCATTAAGTACTCTTCTGAGGAGGCGCTGGCTATCACCGTAAGAATGCCAACCCTGACACCCCCTCTTTCAAGAACGATATCCTGCCAGGTACCTTCCAGCTCCCGCCGGGTGATTGGATCGGTTACATTGCTTAACACTACCGGGAAAGCCGCCTCATAGGCGCGAAGCGTCAGCTCATCCTCAAAGTAACTAAACTCCCGCTTAGCGACGCCCATGGCATCCGGTTCGATGGTGTTGAGGATATCGATAATATGCGCACCGCGGTCGAAGGATGAAAGCATACTGGGGGCCAGGCTACCACCGCCAAATAAGAACAGACTGGGCTGTCGAGTGTTTCTGGTTTGCTTAACCAGAGTAGCCAGATTGGCGTAACTGCCATGCGGCGGATTAATGATCAGAGGCAGTTCAGCTGTATAGATCACGGTAAGCTGTTTAGACTGACACGCAGTAGCTATAAACAGTGAACTTACACACATCAAACCGAGAACAAGGGTATAGCAGCGAAACACCTGGAGCTGACCTCTTTGGAGACTTCTTAACCGCTTTCTATCGTAACACTGATATTTTTATGCGGGGTAGCGAAAAAGCCATAAGGTATAAAAAATAATGCGTTCGCGGTACTATTGGGTATGGATTTATCACAGTTGATGGATATATGAGCAATATAATTGAGATCTCGTCGACACTGGCTGTTGCCGAAAGCGAAATAGAGCTGCAGGCCATTCGTGCTCAGGGCAGTGGCGGGCAGAACGTAAATAAGGTTAGCAGTGCTATTCATTTACGCTTTGATATCCACAATTCGTCCTTACCCGATCCTATTAAGCATAAGCTGCTCAACTGTAACGACAGCCGGGTAAATTCCGACGGCGTAATGATTATTAAGGCGCAACAATTCAGAACCCAGGAGCAGAATCGCGAGGATGCCATTGCCCGTTTAGTGGAATGGATTAAGGAAAACACCAAAGTACAGAAAAAGCGCCGTCCTACCCGGGTAAGCAGAGCCGTGAAGGCTCGCCGCAAAGATGCCAAGCAGGCCAACAGCCAGCGTAAGCAACAGCGTCAGAAAGTTCGCTGGTGATCCCGCCGTCTGTCGGATAACCTGGCAACGTCCTAAAATGTATAGCGTAAGCTCAATTTGGCTGTGGTACCGCTATAAAGGTTATTAACCACCCGCTTTTGCTCGCTGAGATAAGAACGGTCCGGGTAATTAAGAATATTATTCAGGCTGAATTTTGTGCTCAGGTGCTCACTGAAGCGCCAGCTGAAAGACTGGTTCCACGAAAGGACTTTCTCTCTGATAGTGTCCTGTTGGGCATCGGCGCCTACATCATCCAGCGCTTCACTCTGCCAGGCCAGGTTAGTGGTATATTGCCACTGGTTATTCTTTACCAGCAGGTTGAGCATCAGGCGGTGCTCAGCCCGCTCAGGCATGGCAATGGAGCGGTCAGCCAGATTGGCTTCAGTATCTGAGTAGGTGTAAGAGGCTGTGATATCAATCAGAGTCAGCCCGGTATCGGTAAACTGCTGTGACCAGTAGGTTTGCACACCGCGGATAAAGCCGTCCTTGCCATTTTCCACCCGGGTTACATCGTACACAATGCCGTCGAGTTCTTCTGTAACCCTGGAGTCATAAAAGAAGTCTGCGATATTGTTGTAGTACACCCCGGCATAGAGTTTACCTACGTGGGTGTGAGTATATTCGAGTCCGGCAAACCAGTTAATAATGGTGGTGGCCTCAAGATCCGGTGAGCCTTCCGTAATGGTGCGGGTGGGGGGATTAATGCGGCGGTAACGTACCGTATCAAAATACTGCGGGCGCATTAACTGCTCAAAATAATTAAATTTGAAACGGGTGGAAGCGGATAACTGGTAGCGCAACTCCAGTGAGGGTAGCAAATGCTGATAGCTGTTACCGCCTTCTACAAATGCCGCATCAAAGTGGCTGAAGGTCTCTTCGATAGTGAGGCCGGCCACGTCGACGCTGGTGATCTGATCACCAAGATTAGCAATCCCGGCTTCTGTGGGCCCGCTCACTGCACCACGAGTGCTGGTTTTGGTTTTCTCGTAACGCAGACCAAAACGCCAGAACCAGGATGCCCGTTGCTGGTAAGCATCGATATAGGCTGAACTTACTGTTTCCTCGCTGGTATAGATATCCTGAATAGACTCTAAAAAGGATTGGGCCGGGTTAAAGTTAAATTGTTCGTGATTAGCGGCGAGATAGGTTTCACCCAATAACAAGTCCATACCGGCAGGTATTGTGGTTCGGTCTTCCATAATCGCTACCGCCTGATTACTCCCCAGCACCTGAGTGAGGCTAAACCGGTTGTCAGTAGCGGTATATACAGAGCGGTAATTGTCGTTATCGCGCTCTTTATTGCGCCAGGTGATGCCACTGCCAACCCACACTGGTCGTCCGGCAAACTTAAACTGCTGGCTCCAGTCGGTAACCAGAGCATAGTCGGTATCTGTTGTGGTAGTCAGTGTCGGCCGGTAGTTAGCAAACCAGGACTGACTGGTATCAAATACGTCGGCATTGGTTACGGTGGTAGCTGGCAGATAAGGGCTATCAATAGAATAGTTAGCGGTCAGTCCCTGATCAACAAAATTCCAGGGCAGCCAGAGTCGCTCGTTGACCCAGCGGCTATAGTAGATGCCAGCTTCAAACGCGCTGGTATCGGTTTCGTAATTAACGCCCAGGCGATGACGATGAATATCCCTGGCGGTTTCCATTCTGTGAAAGTAACGGCGAATACGCGAGTCGGACACGCTGACATCGCTTAAGGTGGAGTCGTCATCACCGAGTTCGGCGCTATCAATGGTGCCGGCGCCAATTTGGTATTCCAGTCGGTTACGGGTGGCGATATCATCGTAGTTGGTCGACATGCCTTCATAGGTAAAATAGGTATGCTGTGAAAGCACGTAGTCAGCGCGCCACTGCATATTGGTGCTGGTGGTATCAAACTGGTCCTGGCTGTAGCGGGGGAAACCCAGTAATAAAGCCTGTTGTTCCGGTGCCTCAGGTGCATCTATAGATAGCCAGCGGGCCTCATAAAAATCGACTATTCGCTCCAGACTGTTTCGTTGGGCGTTAAACTGTAAGCGCCAGCGATCGAAACTTTTGGCCAGCTTAATGCTGCCGCCAGGCGTATATTGCCGGGCCACGTCCTGATAACTAAGGTTGGCCTCAATTTCTGCATTATGGGCTGCGGCCCTGCCTTTTGATAAACGAAACTGACCACGAAAGTCCACGCCTTCCGCATCGGTCACCGCACTGAAGAAGCGCCCGGGAGTCTCGTTACCCTGATATTCAGAAGCAATGGGATTACGCTTGAGCAGGATTCGATCGCGTTCCCTGGCGCTTTGATTGGTCGCATCATCAGAGGGTCTTGCTACGGGCGTAGCTGTGGTTTGCGCAGACGTGGTGCCGGTAACCGACAACGCAGTCAGAATGACAGAGAGTAACGATAGTTTAAACGGTGTACCGACTGCCTTAAGGCCCCTAAGGCCTTTTCGGGTATCACTAGACATTAATTTCCCTTCAAAGAAGAACAACAATAAAAATAACGGTCGTTTTCAGGCAATAGGTACTTAATCAGTGGGCGGGCTGAGCCGAGTTATTTTGATCTGCGCAGCCAATAACCAGTTCTGCTCTTTGTGGCAGATTATGTGTGTTGACGGACCGCATTGTTAGTATATTTTGCGTGCCCGCCACTGCACTGATTAGCGGCGTAACGGTAGCTATTTATCGGGTGAAAAACGAGCTTAATAAGATAAGCACACTGTGAATAACGTTCAATGGAGACGCACTTTGTGTAAATTATACGATTGGTTAAGAGTTTTGGACGTCCGGTGCAACATGCTGCTGGGTCAGGTTGTAAGCTGGCTAACATCAATTAGCCTCGGAAAATTACACAATGCTATTTAGTTTTAAACCTTGTTTCGGCACGCCAAAGCTGATCATTACTCTGGCCCTGTTAGTGATGACTCTGAAACTGTTTACTCCGCACCAAGCACAGGCCTCGGTGGTGTTGGAAGAACCGCATTTTTGTGGCCCGTATCGAAGTGAAGCTGAAACCTTGCGAAACATTGTACCGGCTTTATATGAAGTAGTGTCTGGTGCGCCAGATGAGGAACGTAACTGGCCGCTGCTCCACGATCTGTTTGCACCCACAGCTACCATCACACCGTTGTTTCATCGCGATGGAATGCCGGATATTTCAGTACTGACCGCTAGTGAGTTTGTGGATCTCAATAAACTACTGTTTCAGGATGTGGGATTTTATGAAACCGAGACTCATAATCAAACTATTCAGGTAGGACATATGGCAACGGTTATCAGTGCCTACGAATCCCGGGAAACGCCTGATAAACCGGTGTACTCAAGAGGAATTAATACTTTTCAGCTGGTCAACGACGGCCGGCGCTGGTGCGTGGTCTCGGTAACGTGGGACAGTGATAAAGGCGGTCACGATATCGCCGGGAGTATTGCTGAGGTGTTTGGTACGGAATAGAGGCAATGGAAGAAGATCCCGGATATTTTCTGCGAAAATTCCGGGAAGACTGTGAGAAGCATACCGGTCAAAAATAACCTGTCATACCGGCCTCTGAGCCGGTATCTCCTGAACAGCGTGACTCATCTAAAACATCCCGTTTTTTATTTGGTTCTTTTAAGACCCACGATAACAGGGAAGGGGGTCCCGGATATTTTCTGCGAAAATTCCGGGAAGACGGGGATGTTTCCGTCTCAATAAAAATCTGTCATACCGGCCACTGTGCCGGTATCTCATGAGCAGCGTGACTCATTAAAAAAATCCTGCTTTTTATCTTGATGTTTTAGGCCCACGATAACAGGGAAAGGGATCTAGTATAGTTTCTGTGAAAATTCCGGGATGATTTTGAGGAGTTTTCCGGCCAAAAAAATCTGTCATACCGGCCTGCGAGCCGGTATCTCATGAGCAGCATGACTCATTTAAAATAGCCTGCTTTTTACTTTGTTGTTTTAGATCCACGATAACAGGGATGACATTGAGACCCCGGATATCGTTTTCAACGATTCCGGGGTTTAAAAAACGCCTTAGCGTTTTTTAAACCTTAAACTGTCTGATTGAGCTTTGTAGTTCTTCGGCCAGGCGGGCAACTTCTTCGCTCGATTCTGACGTTTGTTGTGCACCCACGGTGGTTTCTTCTGCGATGCCAACAATTGTTTCCAGCTTTTCAGAGATATCCTGTGATACCAGGTTTTGCTCACGAGCTGATTGCTCAATCTGGCTGCTCACATCGTGAGCCCGTTTAACGGCCTCAGAAATAATGTCGAGAGCCTGGGTGGCCAGTTCGGTTTGTTCAACACATTTAGCAGTTTGCTGTTTGCCCTGATCCATCACTGATACGGCTTTTTCTGCGCCTTCTTGCAGTACTTCGATCATGGCGTTGATTTCCTGAGTCGATTCCTGCGTGCGGCTAGCCAGTGTGCGGACTTCGTCAGCTACCACCGCAAAGCCGCGACCTTGTTCACCGGCGCGTGCTGCCTCAATAGCGGCGTTCAGTGCCAACAGGTTGGTCTGGTCGGCAATGCCACGGATAACATCGAGGATGCTACCGATGCTGGCACTGTCCTGATGAAGTTTGTGAATAACCTGAGCGGCATCTTCTACATCGCGGGCCAGTACTTCAATGGTGGCCTTGTTCTCCAATGAAATATCACGAACCTTGTTCGATTCCTGGTCGGCATTACGAATCTCAAGCAGCGTATCTTCAGCATTTTGCGAGACCATTTGTGAAGTGGAATGCATTTCTGTGGTTGCCGTGGCTACCAAAGCAATTTGCGCTTTTTGATCCTGAATGGACTTGGTGGTTTGCGTGGTAACGGCTGAGGTTTGCTCTGAAGCCGCGGCGAGCTGCTCGGCGCGCACGTTAATACCGCGGATAAGCTCTTTAAGGCTGAGGATTAGCTTATTACAGTTTTTCGCCAGCTGACCAAATTCATCTTTGCTGGAGTCATCCAGGTTATGGGTCAGATCGCCGGACGAGGCGATGTTAAGTAAGTCGTTGACCTTTTTAAGCGGAATGGTAATGGCATTAACGGTTTTATAGCCGGTAAAGAAGGCAATAATCAGTGATGCCAGAACAATAACCACTACCAGTGTGGTACCAAAACTAACGTTACTGGTAACCTGTTCTTCGAGAGTTTTCACTTTAGCATTGGTCAGGTTAAGTAGCTGCTCAAGCTCGCTTACCGCGTTGGCCGCCATTTCTTCAGACTTACCAAGGGCTTGTTCGGTCTGGTTGCGCAGTTCTAAACGCGATACATGCAATTGCACCACGCCATCGCTGCCGGTTACCGCATCGATAGCATCATTAACCAGCGACTCAACTTCTTCCAGCGTGCCGGACGAATCCTGGCCATTAGCTGCGCTGAGCATGGCATCGAGCTGTTCACGAATGGCATCCACGGCAAATTTCACTTCGTTGCCAAGAGTATCGGCGCGCACCAGTGTCTGCGTTTTCATGTAGTCGGAGGTTACGGTGATAAGCGTAAGCAGGCGGGTTTCCAATTCACCACCCAGCTCTGAGGCGCGGCGCAGATTCGCATTGCTTTGTACTTCGCGTAAGTCGCTGAAATCAAGCAGGTAGGTGGAGGCGTCGTCGGCGTTATCCTCAACGTCCATTAAACGATCTTCCACATCGTTGCGACGTGACAAATAACTGTTATGGCTGGCATATAACCCGTTGACCGTGGCCAGGTACTCCTGCGAGATACCATTGACGTTTTGCAAAGCGGCGCTAAGTTTTGGATCGTTTTTTACCGTTGATGCCAGTGCACTGTAAGCGTTGGTAAAATTTTGACTGGCTTCTTCGAATTGTGTTTGTTTTTCTTTGACTGTTGACAGTTCATCAGACACATAAGCTTCGAAAACCAGACGGCCCATATTTAAAAATGAGGCTTTAAGCGTATTGCTGCCAATAACTGTGGGCACTGCCACGGTGTTCACTTCGCCCACATCGTTTTGCAGAGATCGAAGGTTAATCAGAGACACTCCGCTGATGATTAGCAGCAGCACACTTATCGTGAAGAAGCCGAGAATAACCCGTGCTTTTACCGTTAAATTCATTGTAGCTCCCAGAGCATTATTATAGTTTTGGCGTTCCAAACAAATATGAACTGTGCCTGTTCGGAGTCTGGTGTTAACCGATTTCTTTGATATTGCAGCGTTGTATCCCCTCAAAGCACGCAATAAAACCGGATAATCTGTTGCAGAGGTGCTTTTTCCTCCGCACGATTAGTTATACCAATCTTTTAAAACTGATACAAAAGTATTAGAACCTTTTGAGCGGATTTTCGTAACAACCCTCGCTTCCTTATCGGACAATTCAACCAATAGTTAAGTGATTTTATTACGGGTTGCCTATTACTATAGTCGCTGAAATGTGGTTAGGCAGATACCGAAATGCATTCGTTGGTTTCTTTGTGCCAGAGGGTCATGGCGTTGCCCCAGACGTAACCCGTATCTAGCGCTACAAACTGGTCAGAAGAAGTGAAGCCTTGCAGTGCCGCCCAGTGGCCGAACAAAATGCGCTCATCGATGTTTAGTTGCGGATTGGGAATGTCAAACCAGGGGCGCAGAGAAGAGGGGGCGTCCTTCGGTGCTGATTTTACCGATAAGTTAAGTGCCAGTGAGGGGCGTACAAAGCGCATTCGGGTGGTGGCATTGATGATAAATCGTTGCCTCTGTTTACCGCTGAGTTTGTTATGCCACTTTGGCGGGCCGTCACCGTACATATTTTCGAGCAGTTGGCACCACTTCACGCTTTTGAGTTGTTGGGCGATTTCCTGACTGTATGTCAGTAGCTGAGCTGTCGACCAGCCCGGATATAAACCGGCGTGCACCAAGGTGTGTCTTTCATCAAGCGCCATTGCCAGCGGCCATTGCCTTAGCCAGGCGGTGAGCTCTTCAATATCCGGCGCTTTCAACAGAGGCTCGAGGTTATCACTGCGCTTGGCTTTTTTTATTCCTTGCGACACCGATAAGAAATGCAGGTCGTGATTACCCAGCACGCTATAAAAACTGCTACCTAATGAACGCAGATAACGCAGTGTATTCAATGAGTCCTCGCCACGGGCAATCAGATCGCCCACGGCATACAGGCTGTCGCGGCCGGGCTCAAAGCTAACGCTGTCGAGCAAACGGCGAAGCCCGGCGTAACACCCCTGAATGTCGCCAATTACATAGGTTGCCATTACTATAAGTTAGTTGATGATATTGGGTAGTGCGAGGCGGAATGGTTCTATTGGGACTCTGAAAACATCGCCGTCGGCGGTTTTCATGTCGTAATATCCCTGCATAGTGCCTACTTCCGTATCAATTACGGAGCCACTGGTATATTGAAAGCTGTCACCGGGTTCAATGGTGGGTTGTTTACCTACCACACCTTCACCGCTGACCTCGGTTTGTTTGCCGTTTGCATCCGTTACCAGCCAGTAACGGTGAGTCAGTTTCACCGCAAAGCTATTGTGATTGATCACAGTAATCTGATACGCAAAGGCATATTTATCGCTGTCTGAGGGTAAATGTTCTGGTAAATGCCGCGTTACAGCTCTTACGGTTACCAGGTCGGCCGGATTATGTTCGGTCTTCGGTGCTGTCATGTTCACTCACCCAATTCGCAATGGTTGCAAAATCATCGAGCGACAGTGTCTCAGCCCGTCGGGTTGGATCAAGGCCAAGCGCTTCTAACTGTGCTTCGTCAATACAGTCTTTNAGACTATTACGTATGGTCTTTCTGCGTTGATTAAACGCCATCGTGCAAACACGTTCAAGCATTTTTACATCACTAACCGTNACCACCGGNGTTTGATGGGGNGNAAGACGGACCACGGCCGACTCCACCTTNGGNGGCGGCACAAAGGCACCTGGCGGNACATTGAGTACCGGNTGAACCTTACAGTAATACTGCGCCATTACCGANAAACGGCCGTAATTTTTATTACCCGGGCTGGCAGCCAAACGGTTAACCACTTCCTTTTGCAGCATAAAATGCATGTCGCCAATNATCCCNGCGTGGGAAAANAGGTGAAACATGATNGGCGTGGAAATGTTGTAAGGCAGATTACCAAATACNCGCAANGGCGCATCNGNTTTGGCNAGNTCGTTAAAGTCTACGGTCAGNGCNTCCTGTTCNACAATGGTNAGNTTGCTGCCATGNAANGGGTGATGACGCAGGCGTTTGGCCAGATCCCGGTCCAGTTCGATGACTGTTAGCGCGTTAACCCGTTCACAAACCGGATCGGTAAGNGCGCCCAGACCAGGGCCNATNTCNACNAGATTCTCGCCGTCCTGCGGATTAATNGCATCGACAATTTGCTCAATCACAAAGGTGTCGTTTAAAAAATTCTGGCCAAACCGCTTACGCGCGGTGTGGCCTAAATGGGTTTTATTCATTGTTGATGATGAGCCAGTTCAATTGCTTTATTCAATGCTTTGGTAAAACTGCCGCTGTCGGCCTGNCCTTTTGCNGCCAGATCCAGCGCNGTACCATGATCTACTGAGGTGCGAATAAACGGNAGACCCAAAGTAATATTCACCGCCGCACCAAANCCTTTATATTTTAGCACGGGAAGNCCCTGGTCGTGATACATGGCCAAAACGACATCGGCATCTTCCAGGTATTTAGGCTGGAAAATGGTATCAGCAGGCAACGGCCCGGTGAGGNGAATACCTTCAGCGCGCAGTTCGTCCAGTGCAGGGCTAATGGTTTCGATTTCTTCGCGGCCAATGTGGCCGTCTTCACCAGCATGCGGATTCAGGCCGCACACATAGATATGCGGTTTGGTGATAT
This sequence comes from Alteromonadaceae bacterium, assembly GCA_002691625.1. Classification (GTDB taxonomy): domain Bacteria; phylum Pseudomonadota; class Gammaproteobacteria; order Enterobacterales; family Alteromonadaceae; genus Alteromonas. The sequence goes on along the minus strand of NZIK01000093.1, from coordinate 16,160 downwards.
TAAATTTGAGCTTCAGATCGGTATGAATGATATGAATGACCTTGTGCAGGCGCTCGCGGGTAATCGCTCGGGAAACATATTCCAGCGGAATGTGGGTAGTGGCCAGAGCGACATTTAAACCTTCGGTTGCCAGCAGCATTACCACATCAATAGTATTAGACTGATGGGCAAAATACTCAGTATGGCCGCTAAAGGAAATTCCCGCTTTATTGATAATGCCTTTATTTACCGGCCCTGTGACCACCGCGTCGAAGTCGCCTTCGATATTGGCCTGGCAGGCCTGACGCAGGGTTTCTACCACATACTGGCCGTTATCGCTGTTCAATACTCCGGGCTCAACCGGCACGGCAGTAGGAATAGCCTGAATAAACAGTTCTCCCCGCGCCTGAATTCGTGTTTCGCCATGGGTGTATGGTGTTAGCTTAAGCGGCATGTTTAATGCCGCAGCGCGTTCCTGCATCATGGTTTCGTCGGCAAAAATAACCAATTGTGCCGGCCATTCCTGCTGTGCCAGTTCGATAACCAGATCGGGGCCAACGCCAGCGGGTTCGCCTGGCGTAATGGCAATTTTAAGCGGTGTCATAGTCAGACCTTAATTTTAATCACTAAGGACTTCGATATAAGCCGAGTCACGCATTTCACGTAACCAGTTCTCACTCTCTTCCGCAAATTTACGGTTAAACAGCAGCTGGTGGGCTTTATCTTCCTTGCGTTGTTCTGTGGCATCGTCGATACGACGGTCGAGCAACTGAATTAAATGCCAACCGTGTTGCGTACGTACAGGTTCACTGTACTCTCCGGGCTCCAAATTAGCCAGTGCTTCTTTAAATTCGGGCACATAGATGCTCGGATCTGACCAACCGAGCTCACCGCCACGCAGGGCAGAACCTGGGTCTGCTGAGTGCTCTTTTGCCAGCTCGGCAAAGTCGGCGTCGCCAGCCTGCACCTGTTCCTTAAACTCAACCAGCATACTGCGGGCACGCTCTTCACTGAGAATAATGGACGGCTGGATCAGAATGTGTCGGGCGTTAACTTCTTCTACTTCCACAACCTCAATACCNCGGGTATCAAGAATTTTCAGGATNTGGAAACCNGCNCCACTNCGAATTGGGCCGATAACNTCACCTTTNCGNTTNCCCTGTACCGCTTCGGCAAACAGAGTNGGCATGGCGTTAATNTTCATCCAGCCCATGTTACCGCCGTCCAGGGCTTCAGAGCCTGANGAGGCGGCAATNGCNAGACGNGAAAACTCAGAGCCTTCATCCAGCAGGTTNAGNACTTTATCNGCNCGTTCGCGGGCATCGGCTACGTCGGCATCNGTGGTNTCCGGCGGNAANCCAATCAGAATGTGACCNAGTTCATACTCNGCCTGNGCAGAACCCTGTTGTTCCATCAGGTCNACCAGGTTAGCGATTTCCTGCGAAGTNATNTAGATTCGACGNCGCACGTTAGCGCGACGTACTTCACCCATAATGATTTCNTCGCGAACCTGTTCGCGGTAGTCATTNTANGCAATGCCCTGACGGGTAATTTCATCACGCAGTTGCTCAACNGTTGCGCCTTCACCGGCNGCGATGTTGGCAATGGTCTGGTCNAGCTGTGGATCACTTACCCGGATCCCCATGCGCTCTGCCATTTGCAGTTGCAGGTTTTTCAGGATCAGGCGCTCAATGGCCTGAGTGCGCAGGGCTTCGTCAGAAGGCAGGCGCTGATCTTTGGCTGCCGCGTCTGCTTTTACTTCATTAACCAGNGCNCNTACTTCACTTTCCAGTACCACACCCTGATCAACAATCACCGCCACTTTGTCGAGTAGCTCGGTTTGGGCCATGACNGGTAAGCTCATTACCAGACTTAAAAACAAACCCCGAATAAAATACTTCATAAACTCTCTTGCTTGTTGTTAATACTGCCNTGTTCCNTTNNGGGATACCGGCGCATTTAATTTAACACGTAAGGCTGTCGATAGCCGAACATGCCGTCCTCGAGCATAGCCCGATTCGACCGGGATGAACCGATCCCTTTAAAAATAAATTGCAGAGCAATACTTGAGTCAAACTCATTGGTATTTTGCTGGCCCGCTACATCGTAACGGTTACTCAGACTTCGCTGGGCAACAATCCGTACNGCCCAGCAGCAGGACTCATACTGTAACCCAAAATAGTTTTCGATGCTTCTGTCTCGCTCTAAATCGCGATAAGAACGNCCGACTACCTGCCAGTTNTCGCCAATCGGCCAGCTCGCNGATACNCCNAACTGATCGATNGTTTCNCCCGACAGATCGCGCACAAACCGGTGANTCAGTTGNACCAGCCGTGTGGCGTCGAGACGATATTCCAGNGCCATACTGCTGCGTTCAACCTTGTCATTNTCGGTGGCAATTTGNACCGCCGAATGAACAAACCAGCTGTCATCAAAACGCCAGTCNAGTTCGCCGGCCAGNGCCGANCGGTTGCGATCGTCCACTGCCGTGGTGACCTGNGAGTCCGACAGGTAGAATATCTGACCCAGNCTGATAACAAATTGTTCCCGGTTGTTGTCATCAATTATNCGNGANGTTGCNCCNACCGTNATCTGGTCATTNTCACTGATACGGTCAAGACCGGNAAATTCCTGGCCGCGGAACAGCCCGTTNACATCGGTTAACAGCGCNGTGGTGTCGTATAAACCNATATTGCTCTGGTCTTNATANGANGTATACAGATACTGNACTTTGGGCTCAAANGTAATGGTNACATCATTGCCAAACAGCTGGTCNTTCTTTTCCAGGTANAGGGTGCTGAACAGTCGGCCCTGATANAGNGTNCGGTTNACCTCTTCGTCCAGTTCGGTGTTGGCNATGTTGGTTTGTTTGTAATAGGTATTCATGGCCGTTAGTTCAGCCGTNACCTCACCCCAGTAACGCTGATAGGGNAGCGCAACGGTGGGNGCCAGNTGCCAGCGCAGGGCNTCNGGCCTGGTNTCCTGGGCATTATCAAANTACGCCAGCTCAGANTCCACCTTAAAGGTCAGTAACTCACCGAGGCTGTTACGCCANTGNAGNTTNGCTTCCGGCAGGGCGCGGTAAATGGCATCNAANTCGCCCANGGTTTCAAAATCACGTAAGTACAGGCTCATATCCAGCGACTGACTGTAATAATCCAGGCCAATGGTNCGGTTGATAGTNGTATCNGAGCGATTGTANAAGTCCGAGCCCAGGTCAACCACATAGTTGTTGTCGCTGATGCCGTTGAAATCCACNTTNAGCTGCCAGTTATCCGANAACATGCCGTGATGCTGNANNCGNTANAANTAGCGGCTGTCGTCGCTGGCNAGTTTTGTATCATTNTTNANATATTCNAGNTGCATCTGACCACCGGANGNGNNGGTCAGATAGCGNAATTCNGTTTTTAACTGNANNCCACGGTTNGTCATCAGCCGNGGCGAGATGGTCATGTCNTAATTNGGCGCAATATTCCAGTAAAACGGCTGCTCATAATCNACNCCGGTAGCGCTGGAACTGCTGATGATCGGAAACAGNAAGCCGGTTTGGCGTTGGTTACTNACCGGAAANGCGAAATANGGCAAATACAGNACCGGCACATCGCCCAGATAAAANCGNGTATGNCGCGCNTCACCNAGGGTGTCNCCNGGTTCAATACTGATTTTAGAGGCTTCAAGCCGCCAGTCTTGTTGGTCCAGCGGACAGGTGGTAAAGCTGACATCATGCAGAGCGATACCTTGCTGGGTGCCTATANCAATCTCGCCGGCGGCACCATGGCCAACAAAACCGGTAAGCTGATACTGCGTATTTTCCAGCTTTAAGGTTTGCTCAACTGAATCAACCGACAGTAAATCACTGCTGACAGTCAGCGCGGGACTGCGGTAACTTACGTTACCACTGGCTGAGAGTGCGCGGCCATTGTCGGTCACCTCGGCTGTGTTGGCGTGAATAATGGCGCTGTCGGTCACAATATCCACATTCCCATCAAACAGAGCAAACTGGTTCTCCCGAATCTCTGCTGCATCGGCAGTGACCTGAACCTGCTTTTTTTGGAGCAGTTGAGAGCTGTCAAAGGGGGCCGGTATGGCCATACACAGCGCATTGTTATCAATAGCTGTCTGGGCATTTGCCTGCCAGGCAAGACTGTTTAAACCTGCTACAGCAAGCCAGACCAGGGCACCATTCATGCGCCGTTGGCGGTTGACTGGTTGTCTGGGAGCCCGGGTTTTTCGTTGGCCATGCTGCTGAGCAAGTTGTGTAGTTTTCGACAGCAAATTATTATTCTCGGTGCTTCTAAGGATTATTCGGCTGGTAGGGGCGCCGATGTCTGTTCTGATAAGGCGCTAATTCTATGCACTTCGCCGCCAATTACCAACAGCAGACCCTAAAAAAATCGAAAAATTCATATCTTATCCCCATTTATTTGCTTTAAAGCAATGATGTGGGCGACTTCTCAAGCGAATAACCATTGGTTATAGTGCTTAACATCTTATCTTTTTTCTGGTTGTTACGCCTGTTTATCAACCAGTCCGGCGCGGGGCGTCGCAGTTGTAGGGGGAATGCATGCCGATTTGGGGCAGATTACTGGGTTTAATTTTCGGAATGATGTTTTTAAAAATACCGGGCGCCATTCTGGGGTTCTTTGTCGGCTATATGTTCGATAAAGGCTACAGTCAGGATTTCGGTCGCATGGGCGGTTTCGGACGCTTTTTCTCCAGTCAGGATGCGTTGCAGCAACAGGCTATCTTCTTCCATAGTTTGTTTGCTGCCCTGGGGCACCTGGCAAAATCTGATGGTAAGGTTACGGAATCAGAAATAAAGGTTGCCTCACGTCTGATGGACGACATGCAACTGCAGGGACAGGCTCGTCAGGAAGCGCAACAGGCTTTCCGGGAAGGTAAATCGCGGGATTTTCCTATTGCCGATATTCTCAAGCAATTATATGAGTCCTGCCATGGCCGCCGGGATATTCTGCAGGTATTTCTGGAAATTCTGATTCAGGCGGCATTTGCCGATGGCCGGCTGGCTAATGAAGAATACCGGGTGTTGGAGAAAGTCGCTAAAGCGCTGGGGTTTGTGCGTCGCGATCTCGATTATCTTATTGCCATGTTTGAGGCCGAGGTGCGCTTTCGCAGTCAGGGGCGCGGTAGCCATCAACGTCAGGGCAGCCAACAAAACGGGCCGTCGCTGGAAGATGCCTATGCCGTGTTAGGGGTATCGGCCAGTGATGATGAAAAGGCCATCAAACGGGCTTATCGAAAGCGAATGTCTGAGCATCATCCGGATAAACTGGCGTCGAAAGGGTTGCCGGAACAGGCGATGGAAATCGCCAAAAATAAAGCCCAGGATATTCAGGCAGCCTACGAGCTGATAAAAGAGCGGCGCGGCTTTAAATGAGTCAGAAAATGCCGCCACCCGGTGAGGCCGACCTTGACCTGATAGAAGCTTTTATCGAAATGCTCTGGCTCGAAAAAGGCTTAAGCGATAATACTCAGCAGAGTTACCGCCGGGATCTGTGCCATGTGGCGGGCTTTCTAACCAGTCGCTCCACCGGTCTGAAGCAGGCCAGCCTCACCGACATGCAGGACTATCTGATGTTTCGCGAGCAGCGGGGACTTTCGGCGCGCAGCACGCAGCGCAACATTAGCGCTATGCGTCAGTTTTACCGCTATCTGGTTACGGATAATCAGCGTAAGGATAACCCGGTGAGTCAACTGGCTATCCCCAAAGCTGCCAAGAAGTTACCCGGGACGCTGAGCGAGGCCGATGTTGAGGCGTTGCTCGATGCGCCGGAAATGGAAGAACCCATTGAGTGTCGTGATAAATGCATGCTCGAGGTGCTGTATGCTACCGGCCTGCGGGTCAGCGAGCTAATTGGCCTGCGCTTGTCGGAAGTCAGCTTACAGCAAGGACTGGTGCGGGTGATGGGTAAAGGCAATAAAGAGCGCCTGGTACCGCTGGGTGAAAATGCCCTCGATGCGCTACAGGACTATTTACACAGTGCCCGCCCGCAATTGTTAAAGCATCAGACCGACGTGGTGTTCGTGAGTAACCGTGGTGTACAGATGACCCGCCAGACATTCTGGCACCGCATTAAACACTATGCAGTGAAAGCCGGGATCCGTACTCAGTTGTCTCCCCATACGCTGCGCCATGCATTCGCAACGCATTTACTTAATCATGGTGCCGACCTGCGGGTGGTGCAAATGCTATTGGGCCACAGCGATCTGTCAACCACGCAAATTTATACCCATGTTGCCACAGAGAGACTTCAAAACCTGATTACAGCGCATCATCCTAGGGGATAAAACAAACTATTGGCAGGGCCGATTCGATGAGCACCGGGGTAATTGTCGATGGCAATCATCGCCAGAGCGGGATTTTTTGATACACTAGAGCGAATTTTACGGTTAAATGCCGGTCTTAAAGAAAACAATGTGCTGCAAATTCAGCACCCCAGAGGCCGTTTAGGCCATAATCCGAGTGGTTTTCAGGAGTGATTAAATGAAAGTGTTTCTTCGCAGTTTACTGGCAGTGCTGAGTGTTGTTTCAGTTGCTGCAACTGCAAATGTGCTGGCCGATGCGGCAGATAAAGAGAGCGTTAAAGCAAAAATCGAAACCACGCTGAAATGGCGGGTAGATGCCATCGCCGACTCACCTGTTGATGGCTTACTGCAAATCAGCACCGAAAACGGCCTGTTTTACGTTAGTGCAGACGGCACCTATTTACTCCAGGCGCGGGTTTACAATCTCGACGAAGAAATGCGTAACGAAACCGAAACCGCGCTGGCTGAAATGCGTCTGGATGGTTTAAAGCAATTTGATGATTCCTACATCGAATTTAAAGCTGAAGACGAACAATATGTGGTAACAGTATTCACCGACACTACCTGCGGATATTGCCGTAAGCTGCACGAGCAGATTGCTCAGTACAACGAAGAAGGCATTACCGTAAGGTACCTGGCGTATCCTCGTGCTGGCCTCAACAGCCCGGTCTATCGTCAGATGGTATCGGTCTGGTGCTCCGCCGATCCGAAAAAAGCTATGACCAACGCAAAATCAGGCAGCAGCGTAACACCTAACAGCTGTGATAACGACATTGCCGAGCAATTTCGTTTTGGTCGCAAGATTGGCGTAAATGGTACGCCTAATATCGTACTCAGCGATGGCAGTATTATTCCTGGTTACCAACCGCCGGAACAGTTGCTATCGGCGCTTAAACAGATCGCCGGTTAATTGTCTTACCGCCTACCGGATACCATTCCTCTCGGGTATCCGGTTGCTTCACCAATCAGAATGCTTTTCAGTTTCAGTAACGAATCACAGCGAATTTATGAGTTTACACATCAGGCGCCGGCCGTTAACCGATACCTTTGACACGGCAATACATCCGGTTCTTGAGCGGGTTTACCGTGGCCGTTCCATTCAGTCTGCCGAGCAATTAAATACCGGTGCCCGGGCACTGCTGCATTATCGCGATTTACTGGGCTGCGACATAGCCGCCACGCGCATTGCCGATGCCATTAGTGAGCAGCAATCGATAACCATTATCGGTGACTTTGATGCCGATGGCGCGACCAGCACGGCGCTGTGTATGCTGGCTCTGGGGCAAATGGGGGCAACCCGGGTGGATTATCTGGTACCCAACCGGTTTGATTTTGGTTACGGGCTTTCGCCACAGATTGTCGAGGTGGCCGCCGAGCGGGGAACGCCGTTAATTATCACCGTTGATAATGGCATTTCATGCCATGCAGGGGTTCAGCGGGCCAACGAGCTGGGCATGGAAGTGATTGTGACTGATCACCATTTACCTGGCGAAACCCTGCCTGCCGCTACCGCCATCGTTAATCCTAATCAGCCGGATTGCCATTTTGCCTCGAAGAACCTCGCCGGTGTTGGCGTGGCGTTTTATCTTATGCTGGCGCTGCGAGCTGAACTGGAAGGGCGCGACTGGTTTAACCGCCAGGGGCTTCAGATGCCTAATTTAGCCAATTTACTCGACATCGTGGCAGTAGGCACAGTAGCGGACGTGGTGCCGCTTGATCAGAATAACCGTATTCTGGTGCATCAGGGCTTACAGCGGATCCGTGCCGGACAATGCCGGCCGGGGATTACTGCCTTACTCGACGTAGCTCAGCGTCATGCCAGCCGCCTGACGGCAACGGATCTGGGCTTTGTAATAGGCCCCCGGCTAAATGCGGCGGGTCGTCTGGATGATATGGCGGCCGGGATAGAGTGCCTGCTTTGCAGTGATTCCATGGAAGCCCGGGCGCGGGCGACGGAGCTCGACCGGCTTAACCAGCAGCGGCGAACCATTGAACAGGAAATGAAACAACAAGCACAGGAAACCCTGGCGTCGGTGCAACTCGACAGCAGTGCACCGCCAGATGCCATCGTGCTGTTCGATGAGCATTTTCACCAGGGCGTCATCGGGATCGTCGCGGGTCGGCTGAAAGATGAATATAAGCGACCGACCATTGTGTTTGCCAAACAGGATGATGAAATTATTAAAGGCTCGGCGCGCTCCATAGCCGGGGTCCATATCCGCGACATTCTGGAGGCCGTCAGTACCGCTCACCCGGGCCTGATTGAGAAGTTCGGCGGACACGCGGCAGCCGCCGGATTATCAATCCAGACTGCCAATCTTTCCGCCTTTACCGCAGCCTTTACCAGTCATGTTAAAGCGGCTCTGGCTGACATTGACGACCCGAATATCATCCTCAGTGATGGCGAACTGGAGCCACACATCCTTAATTTGCCCACCGCCCAGGTATTGCGCCAGGCCGGTCCTTTCGGCCAGGGCTTTCAGCCGCCGCTATTCGACGGTACTTTCCAGCTTATTCAGCAGCGGATTGTCGGTGAGCGTCACCTTAAGATGGTACTGGCTCACCCCGACAGCGGCGAGGAGTTCGACGCTATCGCGTTTAATATTGATTCCGATGTCTGGCCTGACCCTAATGTTAAGCAGGTGCAGTTGGCGTATCAGCTGGATGTGAATTACTATCGGGGCAGGGAATCGCTGCAATTGCTGGTGGAAGCTCTGGCTCCCCTGGCCTGACAGGTAATGAATTGCTATGAGTGTGGAAAAGCTGCTAAAACGTCATCAGTCACTGACTCACAGTGAAAACCTGAAAGTGGTTTCTCATGTACAGCGTCAGGATGGCGACTGGGTTCGCCATACCGTAATGATTGAAGATGTCGATGCGCCCTTTGTGTTTAAACGCACCAAACCTTATCAGTCGCTGCAGGGAGCCCGGGTGAATATGACCTACTACCGCACGGTGGAAACCGTTGCTGGTATGGAGTTTGAACAGATGAAAGTTGTGCGGATCAAGCGGGCATAATCATGGCTAACCACTGGTTGAATGCCTATGTTTTGCATCGACGCCCCTATCGTGAAACCAGTTTTATTGTTGATTTCTTTACCCTCGAACTCGGCCGCGTCAGCGCCGTGGCCCGTGGTGTGCGCAGCGCCAAATCCGACCGCCGAAGCCTGCTGCAACCCTTCCAGGCGCTGCGAGTACAGCTAAGCGGCAAAAGCGATTTAAAGAACCTGACTCAATTAGAAGGCAATGGCGCTTTGCGCATGCTCACCGGAAATGCCCTTTATTGTGCCCTGTATGTCAATGAGATCACCAACCGGGTATTGCCTGGCGGTGTCGAGGCTGCAGAGCTCTACAGTGCCTATGCAACAGCCCTGGCAGCATTGCAGCAGGAACAGGCGGCTGCCGAGTATATTCTGCGTCAGTATGAACTGGCACTCTTGCAGGAGCTTGGCGTTATGCCGGATTTCACTACCGACGCGGCTTCCAATGATCCCATCGAACCGTCTTTTCATTACGAACTGGTGTCGGAACTGGGCTTTTGCCAGGTTAAACAGGCCAGCAAACTCAGTTTTTCCGGTACCGAACTGCTGATGCTGGCTGAACAGGATTTCAGCCCGCCGGGATTAAAGGCGGCAAAGCGCTTATGCCGGTTAGCTCTACATCCCTTTGTGGGTGACAAGCCATTGAAAAGTCGTGAGCTCTTTTTGGCCTCCCGCTGAATCACTGCTACAATACGCGCCACTTCAGTTTTGTTATGTAATCCAGGACCCTGGGAATGAAAGATATTCTGCTTGGCGTTAATATTGATCATATCGCTACGCTGCGAAATGCGCGTGGTACCTCTTACCCCGATCCGGTGCACGCTGCGGATATCGCAGAACGCGCAGGCGCAGACGGTATAACCGTTCATCTGCGGGAAGACCGTCGCCACATTAAAGACCGTGATGTCACGTTACTCGCGCAAACCATTAATACCCGCTTAAACCTAGAAATGGCTGTCACCGAAGAAATGCTGGCCATTGCCGAACAGGTTAAACCCACATTTTGTTGCCTGGTGCCCGAAAAACGTGAAGAGTTAACCACCGAAGGCGGGCTGGATGTGGCCGGCAATCTGAGTCGTATGACCGATGCCTGCCAGCGCCTGGCCGAGGCGAATATTCTGGTTTCCCTGTTCATTGATGGCGATGAGCGCCAGCTTGATGCCGCTAAAGCAACCGGCGCACCGTATATCGAAATTCATACCGGTCATTATGCCGATGCAACCAGTGAAGCGGAGCAGTTGGAACACCTGGCGCAAATCCGCCGTGGTGTGGAGTATGCCGATAATCTCGGGCTGCAGGTTAACGCTGGTCATGGCTTGCATTACCACAACGTAAAACCGATTGCGGCTATCCCGCAGCTTATCGAACTCAATATTGGTCATGCCATTATCGCCCGAGCTGCGTTTGACGGTTTGCACAAAGCCGTGGCGGATATGCGCAGCCTGATGCAGGAAGCGCGTTTACAGGCATACATAGGCTAACCACCACCGGAGCTGACCATGGCCATTGCAGGCTTGGGAACTGATATTGTCGAAATTGCCCGTTTTGAGATGGAGGATGGCTCCCGGGATCGCCTCGCGCGTCGGGTGCTCACACCGGATGAATGGGCCATTTATTCAGCGCACAATCAGCCGGTACGGTATCTGGCTAAACGGTTTGCCGCTAAAGAAGCCGCGGTAAAAGCGCTGGGCACCGGGATTGGTCGCGGTATTAGCTGGCAACAATTGCGTGTCAGCAATGACGAAGCGGGCGCGCCAATTCTGCATTATAGCGGTGAGTTTGCCGAGAAATGCAAGATTAAAGGTATAGTGAGTGCTTACTTAAGTTTATCTGATGAACAACATTACGCCGTGGCAACGGTGATCCTTGAAACACCGTGAGGCAAGGTAATGGTTAGCATTTATCAGGGCGGCGGTAAGCGTCGCGCCAGCGGAAAACGAAAAGGGCCCGCTCAGGTAGCTTCTGCTACGGTGACGCTGGAAAAGTGGGATGCCCGCGGGCGCGGTGTTTGCCGAACCCATCAGCCGGTACTGTTTGTAGATGGCGCGCTGCCCGGTGAAACCTGTCAGGTAGCCATTACGCGCAGTAAAAAACAAGTCTGCGAAGGTCATGTAACCAAAGTGCTTGAGCCTGCCCCGGCGCGGCAAACACCATTTTGCCCGGTATATGAGCAATGTGGTGGCTGCCAGTTGCAGCACGTTGAGCGCGACGCTGCCTTAGCCTGGCGACAACAGGCGCTGGATGAGCAAATCCGGCTCACCCACTCGTTAGACAAGTTACCCTGGGTCACACCTTTACGCAGCGCCGGTGACCAATACCGGCGAAAAACGCGCCTGGCCATTGATGCCCGTAAAGGAAAGCCGCTGGCGCTGGGATTCAGAGCGGCAAAGAGCGATAAAGTGGTCAATGTCAGCCATTGCCCGGTGCTTGAACCTGAACTTAATGACCTGTTAGCGCCGTTACATAGGCTGCTCGAGCAGCTTTCTGGCCGCACTGCTATTGGCCATGTAAGTTTACTAAGAGCACACAACGGTATCGGCATCACATTTCGCTGCACTCAGCCTTTTGCGGACAGCGACCGCGAATTGTTAATGACCTTTGCTCAGACAAATAAGGTGTTACTGCGACTCGACTATGGTGATCACAGCGAAGCCTTGCATAAGCCGGTAGATCAGTTGTTATGCGCCACCACCGATGAATTATCGCTGGCGGTGACCACCGAAGATTTTATCCAGGTGAATGCAGAGGTAAATCTGGCCATGATTGAGCAGGCGCTCGGCTGGCTGGCGCCTCAAGCGCAGCATAAAGTGCTTGATCTGTTCTGCGGATTAGGTAACTTTTCATTACCTCTGGCAAAACGCTGCGCTGGCGTCACTGCAGTGGAAGGCGTTTCCACAATGGTGCAAAAAGGTGAAAAAGTTGCCCGCCAACAAGGCATTATTAACATTAACTGGCGCACTGCCGATTTAAATAATGACGCTGAACTTAGCGCTCTGGCGATGAAGAAATACGATAAAGTGTTGCTGGACCCGTCCCGGGAAGGGGCTTTTGAGACTTGTCAGCATATCGCTAAAGCCAGAGTTGAGTCAGTCGTGTACGTATCTTGCAATCCGGCAACGTTTAATCGCGATCTGGCACCGCTACTGCAAGCCGGGTATCGGATCGTGAAACTCGGACTAATGGAAATGTTCCCGTATACCCAGCATATTGAGTCGATGGCGTTACTCGAACGCGTGGCTAAAGGGTAAGAGGTAAATATGGTTTCAACCCGCACAGTGCATGAAGAACACCGGCCACCGTTTGAAGAATGGCTGGCGAGTCTTAATCTGTCTGAAAGTACCGCTCAGAAGCTGCGCGATATTTCGCATATGCCGGATAAACTGCTGGTCGGTCAGGAGATGGTGGAAATCCTTCACCAGCTCAACATGGACGACGCAACATTGCAGGCCGCGCTGGTTTATCCCTATTGTCAGCAGCATGAGTTGTCTGATGCCGAGGTGGCGGAAAACTTTGGTACTGAAATTGAGCAACTGGTAGTGGGTGTACGCCGCATGGAAGCGATTCGCATGCTGCATAACCGCAAACAATCCGAAAGCAAGCTCTCAGCACCCGATGAGCAACACATCGACAGTATCCGTCGTATGCTGCTGGCCATGGTGGAAGACGTGCGGGCGGTTGTGATTAAAATGGCGGAACGGATTTGCGCCCTGCAACAGGTTAAAAAGGCCGACGAAGAAACCCGGGTTATGGTTGCCCGGGAGTGTGCCACCATCTATGCGCCACTGGCTAACCGTCTTGGCATTGGTCAGTTAAAATGGGAGCTGGAAGATTTAGCCTTTCGCTATTTACATCCAGTCACTTATAAACAAATCGCTAAACAGCTGGATGGTAAGAGGCGCGAGCGCGCCGAGTATATCGACAATGTAGTGGACTCTTTGCAGGACTTGCTCAATAACGAACACATTAAGGCCGAGGTTTACGGGCGACCAAAACACATCTACAGCATCTGGAAAAAGATGCAGAAAAAACGCCTGACTTTTGAGCAGCTTTTCGATATCAGGGCAGTGCGGATCATTGCCGAGCGGTTGCAGGATTGCTACGCGGCGCTGGGCACTGTGCATGCCCACTTCAAGCATATTCCCAAAGAATTCGACGACTATATTGCCACCCCTAAACCGAATGGCTATCAGTCGATACATACGGTTATTGTCGGCCCGGAAGGTAAGCCGGTTGAAATTCAGATCCGTACCCAGAAGATGCACCAGGATGCTGAACTGGGTGTAGCGGCGCACTGGAAATATAAAGAGGGCAGTGCTGGTAAGGTTTCTGGCTACGATGAGCGGATTAACTGGTTACGTAAAATCCTGCAATGGCAGGAAGAGGTGGCCGAGTCGGGTGACTTTGTTGAAGAACTGCGCAGTCAGGTGTTTGACGACCGGGTATATGTCTTTACACCGCGCGGTGATGTGATTGATTTACCGCAGGGGTCAACGCCGGTGGATTTTGCCTATTACATTCACAGTAATGTAGGGCACCGCTGTATCGGCGCTAAGATTAACGGCCGTATAGTGCCCTTTACCTATCAGCTGCAAAGTGGCGATCAGGTGGGGATCCTGACCGGAAAAGAACCCAACCCGTCGCGAGACTGGCTGCATCCTGGTTTAGGTTATGTCCATTCGTCACGGGCCCGCGCGACAATTCACAGTTTCTTTAAGAAACAGGATAAAGAGAAAAACCAGCAGGCGGGTAAAGAGCTGCTGGAGCGCGAACTCCAACGGGCCGGACTGCCTGTTAAAATGGCGGGCGATGCCTGCGAACGATTTAATGTGCCCAGTACAGACGAACTGTTTGCTGCAATAGGTGCCGGCGATGTGCGGGTAATGTCGGTGGTGCATCATCTGCAACAGTTAGTGGCACCGCCGCCGGAAGTTGAAGAACTGAGCCCCAAGGTTAAAACGCGCAAAGCCGCGCGGGGCAAAAATAAACCTGACAGTGTGGTAGTGCAGGGCGTGGGTAACCTGATGAGCCAACTGGCTAACTGCTGTCAGCCGGTGCCCGGCGATCATATTTTGGGTTATATCACTCAGGGGCGCGGTGTAAGCGTGCACAAAGACAGCTGTGAGCAACTTCAGAACCTGCTCAATCAGCATCCGGAACGGCAAATTGAAGTGAGTTGGTCAGAAGATCTCAACGTCGGTTATGAAGCGAATCTGGACATTGAATGTAATGATCGTACTGGTCTGCTGCGCGATATCACCACAGTGCTGGCTAACGAAGGCGTGGCCCTGCTCGGCGTAAACAGCCTGAGCGACAAAAACAGCCACACTGCACTGATTTCGGTATCGGTAGAAGTCTCCGATGTAGAAGCGCTGAGCCGCCTGACGAATCGTTTGCGACAACTGAAGGACATCATTGATGTCAGACGTAAGACCCACTGAACCGAAGGCGGCGTTAGCCCGCCTGCTTGATATCATGGCGCGCCTGCGTGACCCGCAATCGGGCTGCCCGTGGGATGTGCAACAAACCATGCAGTCGCTCACCCGTTATACGATTGAGGAAGCTTATGAGGCCGTTGATGCCATAGAGCGGGGGGCACCGGATGAGATTAAAGATGAACTGGGTGATCTGCTGTTTCAGATCGTTTTCTACGCGCAAATTGGCAATGAATCACAGCAGTTCGACTTTACGGACATCGCGAATGCAATCAGCGATAAAATGGTGCGCCGCCATCCCCATGTGTTTGGCGAAGCAACCACCGATAACGCCGGTTTAACGCAGCAATGGGAAGCCATTAAGGCACAGGAGCGAAAACACGTCCCGCAAGCCCTACTGGACAGTGTCCCCACCGGTTTGCCGGCGTTAATGTATGCCCAGAAAATTCAGAAGAAATGCGCGCGAGTGGGGTTTGACTGGCCAGAAGTTGCCCCGGTGGCTGATAAAGTGCGCGAGGAAGTGGCGGAAATACAGGCGGAGCTGGATGCGCCGAAGCGCGATCAGCAGGCCCTCGAAGCTGAAATTGGTGATGCATTATTTGCCATGGTAAACCTGGCACGACATTGTAATGTGGATGCTGATGCCGCGTTGCGCCGGGCCAGTCAAAAGTTTGCTAATCGTTTTGCTGCGGTTGAAGCGATGGCAAAGGCGGAAAAAGGCGCACTTGAAGCGCACTCTCTGGATGAGCTTGAACAATTATGGCAGCGGGTAAAACGTCAGGAAACATCTGCCTGATATCGCTGTTTGCAATGTTTTATTCTGCAGCCCGGGCAGCAAGGTAAGCGCGTAACGGGGCCTGACTCTGGCTCCACAAAGGGTTTTCAAAGGTTTGCTTGATGCCAGGATTTTCCAGCTCAAATATTTTTCGGTTGGGGTCGGTGGCCAGCTCCAGCGCTCGTCGATGATTGTAGTGTTTGTCGAAATAGGTTTTAAGTTCACCGCTATCCAGCATTCTTAACAAACCCGTATACAGCCGTTTTACCAGTTTCGGATGTTTTGGCGATACAAAAAAATATTCGTAGCTGGGATAGCGCAGCAACAGGTTATCTTCGAGTTTAACTAACTTGTCGGCATGTCGTTCGAGGTCGTTGGAGACTTCGATAACATTACGCGGAAAATAGTCCACCATGCCTTTTTCTACGGCGATAAACATATTGGCAAACCACAGGCTCCAGGGGAGCCCTTCAACCTGATATCCATTGTATTTTAGCACCGTTAAATCCGTCATTCCGCACCTAATTAACTGATTTATTTTTCTTGACACCGATCCCCCATTTTGATCTATTACTCATCTTTGGGTGCAGCAAAATGGCTATTTCT
>NZIK01000027.1:89861-256219 GCA_002691625.1 Alteromonadaceae bacterium | reverse complement strand
TTTTTGTTGCCATCGATTAAGTCTCCGTGAGTAAAATCTACGGGGACCATTTTACGGGGTAGCTCCGCCGGGAAAAGACGGTCTAAATTGATCGCTTACCTTAAAACAAGCAATTTGGTAGTCTGAAAGATACCGCTCAGCGGTTTTCTACCGGCAGAAGTTTGAGTATTACCCCGGCCAACAGAGCAAAAGCAACGCCAATTAATACATCTGTCATACGGGCAATGATAAGCGTTTGAGCGCTGTAACCAATCGGCGCAGTGTGGGCAAGGATAACGGTTAATGGCGTAATGAAAATACACGCCAGTGCATAATTTTTGGTGATCAGCATTTCGATAGTAAACGCCAGCACAAACAACAGCAGGATCAGTACCAGCGGCGAAGGAGACAGGGCAAAAATACCAGCGGCAAGTAACATGCCCAGCGCCGTGCCCGTGGCCCGGTGCAAAGAGCGTTGCCAGAACTCGGTCATCCGTTGGCCTTGCAAGATGGCAGCAACTGTAATGGGTACCCAGTACGGATTATCAATACCACCCAGGCTGGCCAGATAATAACTGCCGCCAACGGTTATTCCGGCGACCAGCGCTTTTACGAATGCGGCAGGTTGCCAGAGTGGTTGTGCCGGGTCGGTGACTTGTTTCGGTTTGTCTTTCACCATTATGCGGTCGTGAAGCCAAACGGCAATCGTTACCATCAGGCTACCGGCAAAAAAAGCGCTGGCAATGACAGGAATATGGTCTGTTGGTACATGATGGGTTTTGCTCAGACAGCACACCATAATGAAAAAGAACCCGGCCGGTGGGCGCATCTTTTTATACAAGGCAAGGTAGATCGCTATCAGCGCAACCAGCCCAAGGAAAAAAGCTGAGGCGGGTAAATAGCGAGCAGTTATAAGCCCGAGGGTAAACGAAGCGCCAAATGGAATTATCATTTTCAGCAGCGCACGGGCCCGGTAGCCAGGGGTAAAAGAGGGGCTGTACAATCCCAGAAGCGCACCAATACAAGCTGTAAGGCCAGCTTCCAGGTTGTCACTGAGTACGCCAAGTAACAGTGGCAAAGCCATGCAAAAAGAGCAGAGAGCGATTAGCGATAACGGACGGGGAATGGGATTAATAGTAAAAAGTGATTTCAGGCTATATAAGAAACCGTTATGTGCCTGTTTTGCTGTGGCTGATAGTTTATGCCGTATTGGGCGCGTCACCCTGGTTTCTCCGTTACGGGTTGCTGACATTGAGTCTGCATTTAGCTACCCCGGCAACGGAATTACCGTGCCGGGGTACCTGCTAAGGATTAGTCCACGTACATCTTCTGCTGAAATTTAAGATTTTCTACCGTGTTACCCCGGCGGATCTCGATATTAAAGCGGTAAGTTTCTTCATGGCGAAAGCTAAACACGGCCAGGTAGTAAATCGCTTCACCTTCCTGAACTTTTTTAAAGTTAAGTTTTTTTTCGGTGCCAAGCAGGTTGGTTGCCGTGCCCTGCATACTCACTGTTTGTGCTTGCTGAGTGTCGCTGTTAAGCACAGATATATTTACCAGCGCGTTGTACTTACTGCGGACTACGCCGTACTGACGGGCGATTTGGGGACTAAAAAACGTCGAGTTGACTACAATGTAATGAACGTCCCAGTCCCCCAGCTGCTCTTTTTGTTCGGCGCTGGCAGTAAATGCCAACGGCAGTAACAGGAGCGCAAATAACAGTTTATAAAAAACGCGGAGTCGACCCATAGTTCACCTCTGCTTAGTAATAAGGTAAGTAATCACGCAGTACCAGCTGTAACGCCTGCAGGGCTATAATGGCAATCAGTACCGATAAGTCGAGTCCGCCAATCGGCGGAATAATGCGCCGGATAGGGGCCAGAAACGGCTCTGTGAGTTGTTGCATGACGTATTCGATGGGATTACGTCCCTGAGAAACCCAGCTCAGTACGGCACGTAAGATAAGCACCCAGAATACCAGGGTGAGAAACTCTTTGACCACATCCAGTAATGAAATGATCACCAGGCCCACGGGATTAATGTTGCCACCAAACAGCAGGTTGAGCACCAGGTACTTCGCCATCGCGACCAGAATCGCCAGCACCAGGGTGGCCACATCAAAGGTGCCGATAGAGGGAATAACCCTTCGCANCGGNCCNACNATNGGNTGNGTNGCTTTNACCACAAACTGACTAAACGGATTGTAAAAGTCAGCCCTNGCCATCTGTAACCAAAGCCGCAATAACACCACCATNANATAAAGGTTNAATATNGTGGTGATNAGAAAAACCGAAGCGCTCATTGNNTGTTCCTATCTAAAATAAAGTAGCCATTTCTTCAGCNCGCGCNACGGCGGNCTGCATTGCCTTGGCAACAATGCCCTGCAAATCGCTGTCGATTAACGAATTACATGCAGCNGCAGTAGTGCCTCCNTTCGATGTNACCTGNGCACGCAGCTCGCTGAGCTCCANNTGTGGGTTTTCGCANACCATTTCGGCTGCGCCCAGCATTGCCTGTTGCACTAATACNCGGGCGTCGGCCTGAGAAAANCCCTGCGCCATACACTCTTCCTGCATGGCCTGTAAAAATAAGAAGAAATAGGCNGGNCTGCTGCCGGCAGCNGCAATNACGCCATTNATNTCNTCTTCTTTTTCNACCCACAGNGTTTTNCCTACNGCGCCCATNACATCGGCAACNTAATCGCGGTCTGNTTGNTCNACNNTNTCGTCGGCATACAGNCCCGACATCCCTTTGCCCAGTAANCTTGGCGTGTTGGGCATNACCCGTACTACCGGATANTCACCACCGAGCATTTCCTGTAACCGGGCNACCGGCAGNCCNGCNGCGATGGAAACAAANAGNTTGCCGGCAAANTCGGTATTTTGCTGCATCGCNGCGCACACATCCGCCATCATTTGCGGTTTTACGGATAACACAATGGCATCNGCAAACTGGCAGGCTTCGTCGTTGGATTGGGTNACNTTAATGCCCNGTTCTTCCTNNANGGCNTCNAGNTTTGGCCGNGANCGGTTACTGGCAATNATNGCCTCTTTGGGATAACCAGACGCGACCAGTCCGGCAACGATACTNCGGGTCATNTTNCCCGCGCCAATAAATGCAAGTTTACGATGTTGCATGAGTCTCCTTTAATTTTGCTGTTGTCGGGCACCAAANATAGCGGTGCCAATTCGTACCATGGTTGAACCATNGGCGATAGCTTCGCACATATCACCGCTCATCCCTACNGAAAGGGTNTCCACGGNNTCGANCTGCGCTGCCANATCATTATACAACGATTGNANNGCNGCGAGCGTCTGATGCTGNGCTTGTGGTGTTACATCGGCTGCCGGAATTGCCATTAATCCCCGTAANNATAANCGNGGNAGNTTAANTATTTCCTGCACCAGTGCCGGNANCTCNNCCGGAATAATGCCGGACTTGGTGGTTTCCTGCTCTATNTTGAGCTGAATACACACGTTTAATGGTGGCATANCCTCNGGGCGNTGGTCGTTAAGNCGTCTGGCAATTTTCAGACGATCGATNCTCTGCACCCAGTCAAAATGTTCAGCCACAANTTTNGTCTTATTTGATTGTATGGGGCCAATCATGTGCCATTCAATGTCTGNCANGTGCTNAAGNGTCTGAATTTTATCGACNCCTTCCTGAATGTAGTTCTCACCAAACAATCGTTGTCCCGCTTCATACGCTAGCTCGATATCTGATACGGGTTTGGTCTTGCTAACCGCCAGTAATCGGACAGAATGAGGNTNACGNTTAGCAGACGCTATGGCGTTATCGATTTCTTGANGTGCGTTTATCAGTCGATCTGCTATTGTTTGCATTAATACAACTCACCTACAGGTTATGGAGAAGTCAGGCTGTGGATATTACCGAACTTTTAGCATTTAGTGTTAAGAATAACGCATCAGACCTTCACTTGTCCGCAGGCCTTCCTCCGATTATCCGGGTGGATGGCGAAATGCGTCGGTTAAACGTTGACCCGCTCGATCATAAACAGGTACATGCGCTGGTTTATGAAATAATGAACGACAAACAACGTAAGGAATACGAAGAAAATCTCGAAACCGATTTTTCTTTTGAGGTAAAAGANCTCTCTCGCTTCCGGGTTAATGCNTTTGTNCANAANCGCGGTGCAGCNGCNGTNTTACGTACTATCCCNAGTAANGTACTNACNCTGGACGATTTAGGCGCGCCCGCCATCTTTAAGGAAATNATCAACCAGCCCACNGGAATTGTACTGGTNACCGGCGCNACCGGNTCNGGTAAGAGTACCACCCTGGCNGCCATGATTGATCACATTAACTCGCATAAGCGCGAGCATATCCTGACCATTGAAGACCCCATCGAATTTGTGCACGAGAACAAGTTAAGCGTGCTCAACCAGCGGGAAGTGCACCGCGATACGCATAGCTTCTCAAATGCCCTGCGATCGGCATTGCGTGAGGATCCAGATGTAATTCTGGTCGGTGAATTGCGGGATTTGGAAACCATTCGTCTGGCGATTTCGGCGGCGGAAACCGGGCATCTGGTATTTGGTACCCTGCATACTAACTCTGCCCCCAAAACTATTGACCGTATAATCGATGTGTTCCCGGCGGAAGAAAAAGCCATGGTACGTTCTATGTTGTCGGAATCACTGCGTGCCGTTATTTCACAAACCCTGTTGAAGAAAATTGGCGGTGGCCGGGTTGCGGCTCATGAAATCATGGTGGGCATACCGGCAATCCGTAACCTAATTCGTGAAGATAAAGTGCCGCAAATGTACTCGGTAATCCAAACCGGTCAGTCCCATGGCATGCAAACCATGGATCAGTGCTTACAACGTCTGGTGGCTACCGGTGTGATTACGCAACAGGATGCCATGGCCAAGATGGTTGATAAACAACGTCCGGGGTTTTAAGGAGTTAGGCTATGCTTGATCAACTTTTGCAGAACATGGTTGACCGCGATGCCTCCGATTTATTCGTGACATCTGGTTTTGCAGTAAGTGCCAAGATTAACGGTAAACTGACGCCACTGATGGAAACCTCGCTGACCGATCAGGCTGCGCTGGATTTAGTCCATGAGGCCATGAGTGATAAACAGCGCGATGAGTTTCACACCACCAAGGAAAGTAACTTCGCTATTGCGCGGGAGGGCATTGGTCGATTTCGTTGCAGTGCGTTCTGGCAACGTGATCAGGCGGGTATGGTCATTCGGCGGATTGTGACGCAAATTCCCAATGCCGAGGATCTCGGGCTGCCGCCGATACTGAAAGACATTATCATGTCTAAACGGGGGCTGGTGCTGTTTGTAGGGGGGACCGGTACCGGTAAGTCTACGTCACTGGCGGCGTTAATAGGGCATCGTAATACCCATTCCCACGGCCATATTCTGACCATCGAAGATCCTATCGAGTTTGTCCATGAACACAAAAATTGTGTGGTTACCCAGCGTGAAGTGGGTATTGATACGCGGTCTTTCGATGATGCCCTGAAAAGCTCACTGCGCCAGGCGCCGGATGTCATCCTGATTGGTGAGATCCGGTCTATGGAAACCATGGAATATGCCATGTCGTTTGCCGATACCGGTCACTTGTGTGTAGCCACTCTGCACGCCAACAATGCTAACCAGGCCATTGAACGGATCATGCACTTAGCACCCAAGGATCAGCACGACAAACTGCGCTTTGATCTGAGCCTGAATATCCGCGCCATTGTAGCTCAGCAACTGGTTCCCACCGTAGATGGCAAGGGCAGGGTAGCAGCGATTGAAATCCTGCTTAATTCGCCACTGATTCGGGACCTTATTCAGCGCAATGAAATTGGCAGTCTCAAAGAGGCCATGGAAAAAGGTAAGGAGCAGGGCATGCAAACCTTTGATATGGCCCTGTTTGACCTGTATAAAACGGGACGAATCAATCTTGAACAGGCATT
Source organism: Alteromonadaceae bacterium (assembly GCA_002691625.1). Lineage (GTDB taxonomy): Bacteria > Pseudomonadota > Gammaproteobacteria > Enterobacterales > Alteromonadaceae > Alteromonas. Next base: position 250,304 of record NZIK01000027.1, on the reverse strand, counting down.
ACATCATGCCGATTCACCGAACGATTTGCGCCTGATGGTTAAGCTGGATTCGAATAATCCGCAGAGTGACGGTCTGGGCTCGTTATCCGGCGTGTCCATCGATATGGATTAAGCCTTGATCCGGTTTAAATCAGGGGTGACGCCATTTGTCATTCAGCAGTATTACGATGCACTGACCACACAAGGGATCCCTTGTGTGGTCCGTAATCAGTTTATCAGTGGCGCCATGGGCGAACTGCCAGCTCAGGATCTTGAACCTGAACTGTGGTTAATTAATGCCGACGATCTGGTGTTTGCCGAGCGGGTATTAACTTCTCTCAAAGAGGATAACAACGCCGAAGCCTGGGTATGCAACACCTGCCACGAACCTCAGGACGCCGAATTTAATCTGTGCTGGAATTGCCAGTCCCCCAAGTGTTAGCTTAAACACAAACAGAGTGTACTTATTGCNGCGCTTTCCCGTATATTAGTGNCATCAAAGCAATATTTGCCNTCTGNCGACTAATCCATGAAAAAACTCAAGCGTTATCAATACGAGCGATACGCCATTCTTTGTCAGCTTGCTTATCCTGANGCCGAAGAGAATTACCAGAAGGTGCTGGAGCCCTTTCATGAACGCCANCTGGTGGATAAATATGGTCGCATGAGTGTNCGNATTCTGTGGACGGANAANAAAAAAGAAGNCATCGTNGTGTTCAGNGGGTCNCTNGGNCTNNGNGACTGGCTGGCTAACATGGTGTTTGTNCCNGCNAAGATTAAGCANGTNGACCGNNATTTNTATGTGCACTGGGGATTCAAGCGGCTGCTCAATCAGCCCATGTTTTCCAGCACNAAAACCATTAACGAAGCGTTACCCNTGCGCGAGTTGCTGGTAAAGGTACTNGANCCATTACGTCTGCAGGGCAAACGCTTTACGTTNACCGGGCATTCTTCCGGCGGCGCGGTNGCGGTGTTGATGGCNGATTACTTTGAGCGGCAGAATAAGAAAGCNGTGAAACGGGTNGTNACCTTTGGNCANCCGGCTGTNGCCACCCGNGCCTGGAATAAACACTATTTNTTGCACCATAANACNTATCGNATNTGTTGNGATCTGGATATGGTGACCTTTATGCCGCCGTTTCCCTATTACTTCTGGCATGTGGGCAAGATGCTCTGGCTNCACGATGATCAGATTTACGANAATACNCCTACCCACGAACGNTTTTTAAAGTCGTTGCACAGNTGGCTGTTNCGGCCGATTACTTACCATTACATGCGNAAGTATATCCGNAATAAAAGCTTNTTTGATGAACACTANTCGGGTTGNCGGANNANCCNGTTTTTCAGTTTATCCAGGCTGTANTTGTCTTTAATACTCATGATCAGGGCAGCGATACTNAGCAGCAAAATNCTGCCCGANTCGTANATCAGNACNATTTTATCCAGCTCTTTACTTTGCAGNATNATCATTCGACTNAGNGCNGTCATGGCAATAATCAGCGGCAGGGTTACCGGAATACGGTTGCTGTTGTANTAAGCCGCCAGCATGCCCATNACTTCGGCGTANATAAATANCANCAGCAGGTCTGACANCTCCACGGTGCGATATTCAACCATNTGCATAATCTCTGCTCCCACNGCCACCAGTGTNGCCAGCATGATGAGGATCAGCAGCAGCTTCTCGATTTGCTCAATAAATTTAGACATCGACATAACCATTCCCTTACCGTTGGAATTTTCATCAGTGTGANGGAAGCGTCGGNGGAAGGCTATAACTATTTAGTATGATTTTTATAGTGCTAATTGATCACGTGAATTGTTTTTGGCAGCNNAANANNTAATCCCANAGGNTTTCAAACCAACTGGTAAAAATCAAACAGGCCGANACNCTGTCGACTTTACCTTTGGTNAGNTTTTTATAACCGCCTAATTCAAAAAGCGTTGCTCTNGCATCGGCAGTACTTAAACGCTCATCATAGGTNGTCACTGGTGTCTTAAAGCGGCCNTGTAAGCGNTTAGCAAACTTCTGCGCCCGCTCGGTCATGGTCTGAGAAGTGCCGTCCATGTTCAGTGGTAAACCCACTACTACNATATGCGGCTGCCATTCATCATAGATCTTTTGAATCTTATNCCANTCNGGGATNCCATCCCGNGCNNTGAGNGCTTCTAAGGGCGCNGCGGTGCCGGTGACTTCCTGACCAATTGCCACACCAATNCTTTTNGTGCCAAAATCAAACGCCAGNACNGTGCGTTGCCCGGNCTCAGGCATGACCCACCTCAGGCGCGATCTGCCAGACATCAATACCAAGGCTGCTAACCGCCAGTTGCCAGCGTTGGTGGATAGGCGTATCAAACANAATNTTNGGATCNGCTTCGATNGTCAGCCANGAGTTTTCCTNAATTTCCCNNTCCANCTGACCCGCNCTCCAGCCCGCATAACCCAGTGTAATAATTGCCTGTTCGGGCCCACGATGATTGCCCAGCGCACTGAGGATGTCCTTGGAGGTGGTGACCATAATTTCTGAGGTCAGATTCAGGCTTGAACTCCAGCCAGGCTGAGGGCTGTGTAAAATAAAGCCGCGCTCCTGGCTCACCGGCCCGCCAGCCAGCACGATTTGCTGACCTTTCTCATCATCCACTTCTGCGTCTTTATCGGCCTGTTCCAATAGTTCTTTAAGGGTCATATTGGTAGGTTGATTCACCACCAGACCCATAGCACCTTCTTCGTTGTGTTCACAAATATAGGTCAGGCTGCGGGAAAAAAACGGGTCTTCCATTGACGGCATGGCAATCAGAAAATGATTGGCCAGATTTTTCAGTTCAGTCATGTTCAGTACCTCGTTGGGCCGACTTACAAAAATGGCGACGGCTTAGTTAAGTTTAGCTTCAATGGCGTCAAATAACTCGCCCGTTATGTTTATATCGTACGCGCGCTCGATTTCTCTAACGCAGGTAGGGCTGGTAACGTTGATTTCAGTGATGCGATCGCCAATGACATCGAGCCCGACAAACATTAACCCGCGCTCAACCAACACTGGTGCGATGGTTTCTGCCAGTTCCCGGTCGCTGTCACTGATTGGCTGAGGTCGTCCTGTGCCGCCGGCTGCCAGGTTACCGCGGGTTTCTCCCGCTGATGGCAAACGCGCCAGACAATAAGGCATCACCTTACCATTGACTATCAGTACACGCTTGTCACCCTCTTTAATGGCCGGCAGATAGGCCTGCACCATCATTTGGGTCTGGCCGTTATTGGTCAGGGTTTCAATGATTACGCCCAAATTAGTCCCGTCTTCCTTAATGCGGAAAATAGAAGCGCCGCCCATGCCATCAAGCGGTTTACAAATAACATCCTTATGTTTGGCATGGAACTGGCGGACCAGAGCAGCGTTGCGGGTGACCAGCGTATCTGGAATAAGCGCCGGGAAATACGCGGTAAACAGCTTTTCATTAAAATCTCGCAGGCTCTGCGGTTTATTTACTACCAGTGCGCCTGCACGCTCAGCCAGGTCAAGAATATGCGTAGCGTACAAAAATTCACTGTCGAAGGGCGGATCCTTGCGCATCAGAATAACGTCGAGTTCACCCAGCAGATACTGTTGTTCTTCGCCAAGGGTATAGAAATCCTGCGCCTGGTCTCTCACAGTCACCGGGTAACCAATGGCTTTAGGCACGCCATTGTCGATATATAAGTCTTTGAGTTCGAGGTAAATCAGTGTCGCACCACGATGCTGAGCCTCTAACATCATTGCGAAACTGGTGTCTTTTTCTGGCTTTATTTTGGCAATGGGGTCCATTACCACGCCAACGGTATAGGTCATAGTGCACTCTCTTTGGTCATATAAGACAAAAATGGAGGTAACAACCGCTTAATTCAAGTCATTATGCGGTTACTGGTCGTATTATTTAGTCGCTTACAGGCGCAGGATTAACGATTACAAATCGCCAAACGTTGCCTGTAATACTGACAGACCGGTGATTGCGGCAGTTTCTGTGCGTAAAATTCTGGGACCAAGGGAGCATGCAGTAAAACCGGCTTCCTGAGACTGATGCACTTCGGTATCGGATAGTCCGCCTTCAGGACCAATCAGTAAGCGGTAACCAGCATGGTTTGTAGTTAGCTGAGTCAGGCGTTGTTGACTGCCCGGTGATAATACCAGTCGGGTTTGTGAGGTGGAGTCGGCCAGCCAGTCTTTAAGCAGGGTGACCGGCTTTAATTCCGGCAGCGTATTGCGGCCGCATTGCTCACACGCGCCCTGAATGATTTTTTGCCACTGCAGTATTTTTTTCTGCCAGCGGGACTCATCCAGTTTTACCGGACAGCGTTCTGTAATTAACGGTGTAATGATTGTTGCACCCAACTCCGTGGCCTTTTGCAGAACCAAGTCCATACGGTCACCCTTTGATACTGCCTGGCCTAAGTGCAGGGGTAATGGCGACTGCGTGTCGATGGCCAGCCGGGAATCCACTTCGATGACAACCTGGCGCCGTTGAGCCAGAATGATGGTTGCCGGATACTCATTACCGTCACCGTTAAATAACACTACCGGATGACCACTCTTCAGTCGCAGAACGTTTGCTACATGATGCGCTGCGTCGGCAGTTAACGTTAGCTCACTGTCTACAGTGATGGTGTCGGGATGAAATAAACGAGGGATACGCATAAAGACTATCTTACCAAAGTGAAACGGCGGACAGTTTAGCTTTCATTGCGAGAGGAATACAACAAAACATCGCTGCAACAGTCTGGGCTATTGCAGCGATGCTGACTGTTATTTCGAGGCAAAAGTATTTATGGATTGTGCCTGATTGACCGCCATGGATTTATTGCGACGGGCATGAACGGTGTGTTTTCCCTTGTCGCCTTTGAGCGCATAACCAAGAATAAATAACACAACCAAAAATAGACAACTAAGTAGTAACATTTTCTATTCCTTAAAAAATTTCTACTGATTATAAGCAGTTGCAACACTATGCCAGACCAGACATGATGCATAAGCATGCTTACAAATACTTCTGAATGACCCTAAATACCTTTTCAGGCGCATTCGATTTCCCAACTTTTGGAAAAATTGCGCTAAAAAATATAGTCGTTTATGGTCCTCAGATCCAGTAAAAAAAAGGGCTCAGACGGCCTTTTTTAAAAACTCAAATGCAATCAACTGATTAGCAAATTAAGCAGTAAAATCTGTAAAAAATAGTACGTCGCGGGTGTGACAGCTTAATGAAATTATAGCCCAAAAAAACCAATTCTGTTGCGCAGTTCACACGAACACTGGTAACTTACTGTTAGCTAAACAATAAAGGAATTTTAGTATGTTCACTCAAGAAGACATTGAAATGTACGTTAATACCTATGCGATTCCGTGGGGTATTAATATTGCGATGGCGCTTATTATTTTCGTCATCGGTAGGATGGTTGTTGGAATTATTATTTCAATGTTCGGCAAGTTGATGTCGAAATCGAAGTACGACGATATGCTGGTCGATTTTTTGAAGTCGATTCTTAACGCAGTTCTCATGCTGTTTGTGATTGTAGCGTCGTTAGATGAATTAGGTGTCGATACCACGTCGTTAGTTGCCATTCTAGGTGCCGCTGGTCTGGCAATTGGCTTATCGTTACAGGACTCGCTGAAGAACTTTGCTGCGGGTGTAATGTTGCTTGTTTTCAAACCGTTTCGTGCCGGTGATTATGTTGAAGCTGCAGGTGTAGCAGGTACGGTAAAGAAAATAGGCATTTTTACCAGCTCTATGAACACCCCTGACAACAAAGAGATCATCGTACCAAATGGTAAAATTTATGGTGACAACATCATTAATTATTCAGCCATGACAAACCGCCGCGTTGATATGACTTTTGGTATTGGGTATGGCGATGATCTGTTAAAGGCAAAAAATGTTCTGGAGCAGATGGTTAAGGAAGATGAGCGGATTTTAGAAGAGCCTGCGCCAGTAGTAGCCGTGTCTTCACTAGGCGATTCCAGTGTAAACTTTACCGTTCGCCCATGGGTCAAAAAGGAAGATTATTTTGCAGTATTGTGGGCGTTTACTGAAAATGTAAAATTACGATTCGACGAGGAAGGTATTTCAATACCATTCCCTCAAATGGATGTGCATTTCTTCAAAGAAGCGGATAACACCGAGAAGAAAGAAAGCGCTGAATAAATCATTTAAAGGCAAAAAACGGCTCTCAGAGCCGTTTTTTTTGTTCGCGATTTACGGGCTGCAACGGGCTTTTGTGGGACTGGCCTGATAGTCGGCCATTGCCGCATCCATATTGGCCTGCAGATTTTTAATCCGGCTATCGGGGGCCGGGTGAGTTGACAGCAACTCCATTGGCCGTTCCCCACCGCTGGCCGCTTCCATATTACGCCACAAGTCAACGGACTGACGGGGATCAAACCCGGCCTTAGCCATGAGCTGCAAACCAATCAGATCGGCTTCTGATTCGTGAGTACGGCTAAACGGCAGCTGTACACCCAACTGCAAACCGAGCCCCAGTGCGCCCATAATTTCGGCGTTATAAGGCACCTGATTTGCTGCCAGTACCTGATTGGCAACCTGCGAACCGGTTTGAATTAGGGTCGTCTGCGACATCCGCTCGTTACCATGCTGCGCAATAACGTGGCCGATTTCATGACCGATGACAGCAGCCAACTGATGCTGATTAGTGGCCACTTTTAGCAAGCCGGTGTAAACGCCAATTTTACCGCCGGGCAGTGCGAAGGCGTTAACCTGATCGTCATTGAACACCACGACTTCCCAGTCGCCTGAATACACGCCCGAGGGTACGTAGGGTAATAAGGTGTCGGCCACACACTGAACGTACTGATTCTGTGCAGGCTGTTTGGACACCGGGATTTCGCTTTTCATGCCATCAAAGGCCTGAACGCCAATGGCATTAAGCTGATCGCTGCCAAACAACAGTATCTGATTGCGACCGGTAGGTGAGGTTGCACACCCAACAAGGGTGCTGGCAGTCATTGCCATTGCCAGTACATAAGCGGATAACTTCATCAATTTGATTCCTTTTTCAATCTGCCAGCCGTGCTACGACTCGGGATTTCACATTTCTGTCACTCAAGGGACATGAAACTGTCACTCGGCTTTTCTACGCTTGGACGTTTAAGCAGGATTAACACGCTGAAATAGTTAAGTTTCGATCAGTGAGTGTCTTTGCTAAGCATACTTCAATTAACTATAAAAAAGGAAATGCAATGAAAGCGTCAATGTTCAAAACGAGTTTACTTGCGCTAACTGTAGCGGGTCTGTTAAGCGGTTGTAGCCTGGATGGTGATGACGGTACTGACGGTGCACAAGGACCTCAGGGTGAAGCCGGTCCGGTGGGTGCAGATGGTCAGGATGCAACCCGTGGCATTGAGCTGGCCGTTATTGGCCGCGCATCACTGGAAGCCGAAGGCGCTGCTGAAATTGTTCAGTACGATGTGGCAAGTGGCATGGTTTACGTCACTAACAGTGATTCTAATACGGTTGCGCTGGTAGATATCAGTGACTTGTCTGACGCGCCGCTGGACAGTCCGATTACCGATTTAAATCTGACCGTAGGTTCAGAAGTTACCTTGCCCACCGAGGTAGACGGGGTTGCTCTGGACGGATTAACCAGTATTGCGTTATCCGGTGATTTACTGGCTGGAGCCGTACCTGCTGACGCCAAGGCTGATAACGGTTTTGTGCTGTTCTACACCGGCGTATCCGCGTCTGCGCCAACGCTATTAAAGGCGGTAGAAGTAGGTAATCTACCCGATATGGTGACGTTTACGCCGGATGGTAGCAAAGTGCTGGTGGCCAATGAAGGTGAACCAGGTGGCGATTATACTGTTGACCCGGAAGGTTCTGTAGCCGTTATCGACGTCACCGACGGCGTTCCTGCTGATGAGGCTACACTGCTCGATTTTACAGACTTCAACGGACAAAAGGCTGAGTTAATGGCTATGGGGATGCATTTCCCTAACCCGGCCGGACGTACAATCAATGGTGTGACCATCACAACTTCGGTTGCCCAGGATTTAGAGCCTGAATACATCACGGCCAGCAATGAGATGGCATACGTGACATTGCAGGAAAACAATGGTGTGGCGGTAATTGACCTGAACACGATGACAATGGACATAGTGGGTCTGGGGTTCAAAAACTGGGCCGGGCTGAATATCGACGTGCAGGAAGACGGTGAAGTAAGTTTCGGTCAGTACGAAGGATTGTACGGTGTGTATATGCCCGACACGATTGCTATGACTAGCTGGAAAGGCGCGGATTTTCTGTTAACTGCCAACGAGGGTGATGCGCGGGAATACTTTATTTCTGAAGACATGAGTGAGACGGATTGTACTGCTGCTGGCGGCCAGGATTGGGACGACAGAGAATGTCTGGCGTATACCGAAGAAGTGAAAATTAAGGCTCTTGATGCTGAGCCCGGCTCGGCGCTTGAAATGCTGCAGATGAATGGTGAAGCCGACGATCTGCGGGTGACCAACGCCTTAGGCGATGCTGATGGCAATGGACTGTACGATGCCGCTTATAGTTATGGCGCCCGGTCATTCACTATCTGGGACCAAAATGGTTTAGTCGTATTTGATTCCGGTGATGACTTTGAACGCATCACGGCATCATTATACGGTAGCGCTTTTAACAATGGGGATGATGAAAACGAAGGTGATTCACGTTCTGAAAACAAGGGGCCTGAGCCTGAAGCACTGACCGTCGGTCAGGTAGGTGAGCGTACCTACGCATTTATCGGTCTGGAGAGAATGGGCGGCATTTTTGTTTATGACATCACCAACCCTTACGACGCGTCCTTCGTTGAATACATCAATAACCGTGATGTGACCGAAGGATTGGTTGTAGGTGATGCGATTGGTGATTTGGCACCCGAAAGCTTACTGTTTGTTGCTGCAGATGAAAGCCCAACCGGTGGCCCCGCTCTGATTGTGGGCAACGAAGTGAGCGGTACGGTGGCGGTATATTCAATTACTGAAAAATAACGATAACGCTGTTTACAGTTAAATGCCCGGCAATGCCGGGCTTTTTTGTGCCTGGCATTTTAACCACGCCGTTTGTTGCTATACGTGACATTAGCCCATCCTTTTCGCTTGTTCTTTAGTCTAACTTTACTTGCTCCGCAATTCTACAAATCACTGATCTTAATCTCGTTTTCTATCTATATCCCGGGTTGCGTCCGGGGCGTTCAAAAAATAGGCTTGTCATTCTGTTGCTGGAGTACTAATATCCAATTTGTCGCAAATGTCATTAAATGTACAAAAGCAATAAAATGTACAAGAGTTAAATTTGAAAACTGGAAAGTAACAATAATTAAACTGTCTGGGAAGAAGGTTAAACCGCATCGGTTAATTGTTTTAGCGGTTGGCAGGCATAAATGAGGTAGCTATGGCAGAGTTAGTCAGTTCGTTAAAGCATCCACTCAGCTTCAGGGGCGGCTGGTTTTGGTTATCATTTCTTGTACTTTTTGTTTCCTGGGGTGCTGCTTATACACAACAAACCGCATTGTCGCTGACTATCTTGTCGGTAGCGGTGATGGCTTCTGTGGCCAGAACTGCACGCGATCAGCAGGTGCTTAAAGCTACTGAATTATCTCTGGCGGCAGAGCGTAAGCCCACGGAGCCTCCCACTCAGGTGCCGGAGCGAATGCAACGTATAAACCGATCTCTCAGCGAATTACTGACTGAATGCGAGGTCAATATTGAACGGGTTAAGTCAACCCAGGATGATGCTGTCGAAACACTCTCTTGCGCTTTTGCCTCGCTGCGCTCGCTGGTGGAAGAGCAAAATACATTGACCTATGCCTTGCTGAAATCCGATGCCGATAGCGACGAAGTGTACGCGGTTCAATTACAACAATTTGTTGAAGAGACCGATCAAACACTAATGTCTTTTATTGATACCAGCGAGCAAATCAGCCAGTCCACCCAATCGCTAATGACCCAGGTTAATACCATCTGCGAAGCCATGCCTACCGTGCAAAAAGCGCTGAGCGATATTGATGCGATTTCTTCACAAACGAATTTGCTGGCTCTGAATGCGGCCATTGAGGCTGCCCGGGCAGGCGAGGCCGGGCGGGGTTTTGCGGTGGTTGCCGACGAGGTGCGTAAGTTGTCTACCCGTTCCACTGAATTCAGCGGGGTGATTACCCAACAGATGACCATGATTGGCGATCTGATCGTCAGTCTCGAAAAAGAAGCGCGTTTCGTGGCGGATATGGATGTAGGCAATGTGATTTGCAAAAAGGATCATATCAAGGAGCAACTACTGAGTATCGCTGAAAAAGCCCGCAACGATATGTCTGTTACCGAAAAGCTTGAGAGCCTTAACGGACAGTTTGCCGCCACTATCGGTGATGCTATTCGGGGTATGCAGTTTGGCGACATTAACGGCCAGAACCTTACTCACACAGGGGGCATTATCTCAATGGTCAGAGACCAGCTTGAAACCTATGACATGGCGCACATCGAAGCGCAAATAGAAGATTACCAAGGACAGTTAGTGGTCAGAGGGCAGTTAGATCATAACCCCGTATCAGCGTCGTCCATGGACGCCGGCGACGTGGAATTATTTTAACCTAGTCGTGTTAAAGAGAGGACATCCTATGAGCAAAAATATCCTGGTTGTAGATGATTCAGTTTCTATTCGTCAGATGGTGGAAGCCACACTTCGGGCGGCTCAATTTAATGTAACCCTGGCTGAGGATGGGCAGGACGCGCTGGAAAAATGCCGCCGCGGCCAGTTCGATTTTGTCCTGACTGATCAGAATATGCCACGGATGGATGGCTTGTCTTTAATCAAAGCTTTGCGTGGTAAAGCGCAGTTCAGCAAAACGCCTATCGTCGTACTGACGACAGAGTCAAGTGATGACATGAAGCAAAAAGGCAAGGCGGCCGGTGCGACCGGCTGGATGGTAAAGCCGTTTTCACCGGACGTTTTACTTAACGTTTTAAAACGAGTCTTAGGTTAATTCGGCCAGGCGGAAGCAGAGGTAAGTATGTCTATAGATGTTGAACAGTTTCATGGTGTGTTCTTCGATGAGAGTGAAGAGCATCTGCAGGCAATGGAAGACTTGCTGATGATCATTGACGTGGATGCGCCGGATATCGAAGAGCTCAACAGTATTTTCAGAGCGGCCCATTCTATTAAAGGCGGCAGCGGCATCTTTGGTTTTGACCGCTTAACCGGCCTGACCCACATTATGGAAACCCTGCTGGACAAAGCCCGTAATCAAACCATTGAGCTTGATACGGCCATCGTCGACCTGTTTCTGGAAACCGTGGATATTCTTAAAGCCACATTAACCGCTTACCGTGAACAACAGCCGCTGCCAGAAGCCGAGATCGCTGCAGGTATTGCGCAACTCGAAGCTACTCTTAGCGCCCTTGATGATGCGCCGAAGGGAGACAGCGTTCAGAACCAGGATGCTATCGAGGAAGATGACGGTTTCGGATTCTTTGATGATTTGCCAGAGCCGGACAGCACCAGCGAGACCGTTGAGGCCTCGGCAGATACCGATGATTTATTTGGCGATCTCGCCTTTGGCGCTGATGCGCAAAATGCCGAGCGTGCCGCACCACAGGCTACCACCGAGGAAGAGGATGGCTTTGGCTTTTTCGATGACATTGTAACGCCTGACGTTAACAACTCACCTCAAAGCGATGAAGCTTTTGGCTTCTTTGAAGAGCTGCCTGAGCCGCCAAAAACACCGGTGGCCAGTGTAACCCCTATACAAACTGCGGCGAAAAAGCCCGCTGCAACCAACAATAGCAGCGCAGCGAGAGAGTCCGGTTCCATTCGTGTTGATACCGCTAAAATTGACGGCATGGTCAATCTGGTCGGCGAGTTAGTGATCACGCAGTCAATGCTATCCATGATTGGTCGCGACATTGACGGTCAGTCCGGCGAAATGCTGCAAGCCGCCATCGACGAGTTACAGCGCAATACCCGGGAAATCCAGGAATCCGTGATGTCGATGCGTATGCTGCCAGTCAACATGACTTTTAACCGGTTCCCGCGCGTGGTACGTGATTTATCCCAAAAGCTTGGTAAACAGGTGAAACTGGTTATCGAAGGCGGCGCCACAGAAATCGATAAAAGCCTGATTGAGAAGCTGGTTGACCCGCTTACGCATCTGGTTCGCAACAGTATTGACCACGGTATTGAGTCACCGCAAACCCGCGCCGAGGCGGGTAAGCCAGAGTCAGGAACCGTTATCCTAAGCGCGCAGCAAAAAGGCAGCAGCATCATCATTAGCATCAGTGATGACGGAGCGGGCCTGAATCGTGAACGCATTATGGATAAAGCGGTTCAAAACGGCCTGCCAGTGTCGCTGGATATGCCGGACAGCGAAGTCTGGCAACTTATCTTCCAGCCCGGTTTTTCCACGGCAGCCGAAGTGACCGACGTGTCTGGTCGCGGTGTAGGCATGGATGTAGTGCGCCGCAATATCGAATCTATCGGCGGGCGCATTGAAATCGAGTCAAATCTGGGTAAAGGCTCATCGTTCAGTATTCACCTGCCACTTACCCTGGCGATTGTGGACGGCATGTGTGTCACCGTGGGTGAGCAAATCTTTGTGATGCCGCTACTTAACATTATTGAGTCTTTCCAACCTAAGCCAGAGCAAATTCAGACCATTGGTAACGACAACGTGTTGTGGATCCGGGATGAATACTGGCCACTGGTGCCACTGCATCAGATGATGCAGGTCGACGACGCCATTGCCGAACCTACCGAGAGCATCATCGTGTTGCTGGAAAGCGGCAAAAACCGCTTTGGCGTGCAGGTTGATGCGCTGATGGGGCAGCAACAGGTTGTTATTAAAAGTCTCGAAAAACATTACAAAAAGGTCGCTGGCGTCGCCGGTGCAACCATTATGGGTGATGGCAAAGTCGCGTTGATTATCGACGTGGACTCCATGGCCCAGTCCTGCCAGTTAACTATTAAACATGAGGTGTGTGCATGAGCGATTCAACCTTACAGCAATCACCCGTGGCATCTAACGAAAAGGAATTTTTAAGCTTTGTGCTGGGCAAGGAGCATTACGCCCTGGATATCACCACGGTTAAAGAAATCCGCGGGTACGAGGCTGCGACCAAAATCGCTAATGCACCGGCCTTTATTAAAGGTGTGTTGAATCTGCGCGGCGATATCGTGCCGATTGTGGATTTACGCCTCAAATTCAACGTGGGTGAAGCCACATATAACGAGTTTACGATTGTTATCATGCTGCATGTTCACGAGCGAATTGTCGGGGTTGTGGTAGATGGTGTGTCTGACGTGGTGCGACTCACCGATGAACAAATTTTACCGCCTCCTGAGTTTGGTGTGGCGTTCGACAGCCAGTATTTGCATGGCTTGTCAGAAGTCGATGACACGATGGTCATTCTGGTCAATATCGAAAAACTGATCACCAGTGATGCACTGGCCCTGGTGGATAGCAATCCAAATATGTCTCTGGCCGGTTGAGTAAAGCGATTACTGGCAAGGTTTGAAATTAAAGAATTTTGCGTGAGGGCACAGGTAACGCCGGCACGCAGCAAGATAAAATGGTGGAGTAAATCATGGGTGTATTAAATATTTTCAATCAGGAAGCCCTGAAAAAAGCACAGCAACAAGCATTGGTTCAGAACAGAGCGCTGGATGCCAGCTCATCTTGTCTGATGGTACTCAATCACGACGGTATTATCACTTATACTAACCCGGCGCTGCGCAATCTGTTCAGATTACGTCAGGCTGAACTGCAGGCTAACAGTGGCCAGTGGCAGGCAGAAATGCTTACCGGTCAGCATTGCAGCGTAATCAAGTCAGATTTAAGCAGCCGTTTGCTTAATGCCGGTCAGAAGCAGTCTGTTACCATTGGTAAGTGCACACTGGACATTAATGTCACCGCAATACAAGGGCTGTATGGCCAGATTGAAAGCTATGTGCTGGAGTGGTTTGACGATCAGGAACACCAACTGGCTTTTGGGAAGATCGCCGCCATGGAGCGTTCGCAGGCGGTGATCGAGTTTAAATCAGACGGCACTATTGAGCATGCTAATGATTTATTCCTGAACGCAATGGGCTATCGTCTGGACGAGATAAAAGGGCAGCATCACAGTATGTTTGTGGACCCGGCCTATGCACGCAGTGGCGACTACAACGCATTCTGGCAAACCCTGCGTAGCGGCGATTTTCACCGCGGTGAATACTGCCGTTTCGACAAAAATGGCAACGCCATTTGGATTCAGGCCAGCTATAACCCGGTACTGGATAAAGACGGTAAGGTCGTCAAAATTATCAAATTTGCTACAGACATTACCGCTGAGAAAATGCGCAATGCGGATTTCTGCGGTCAGCTCGATGCTATCAGCAAATCCCAGGCAGTCATCGAATTTGATTTAGAGGGCATCATTTTAACGGCTAATGATAACTTTCTGGCTACCGTTGGATACAGCCTTGAGGAAATCAAAGGTCAGCACCACAGCAAGTTTGTTGGCAGCACTTATGCCGCCAGTTCGGAATACGCCAGTTTCTGGCAGAAATTAAAAGCCGGTCAATACTTTTCCGGCGAGTTTCAGCGTTTCGGCAAAGATAGCCGGGAAATTTGGATCCAGGCAAGTTATAACCCGATTATGGACTTATCGGGCAGGCCGGTTAAGGTTGTGAAATATGCGTCCGACATCACTGAAGCTAAACTGCGTAATGCTGATTTCGCCGGCCAGCTGGAGGCCATTGGTAAGTCACAGGCCACCATCGAGTTCACGCCCGATGGCACCATTTTAACGGCTAACGAGAACTTCCTGAATACCGTTGGTTACACGCTGGAAGAAATCAAAGGCCAGCATCATCGGTTGTTTGTAGAGACCAAAGAGCAAAACAGCTCAGCGTATAAGTCGTTCTGGAATGATTTGAAAAACGGTAAGTTTTCCTCAGGCGAATTTAAACGAATCGGCAAAAACGATGAGGAAATCTGGATCCAGGCGTCTTATAACCCCATCTTTGATATGAACGGTAAGGTATTTAAAGTGGTGAAATTCGCCACCAATATCACCGCCGAAAAACAGAAAAACGCCTATTTTGAGGGGCAACTGGACGCGATTGGTAAATCACAAGCGGTAATCGAGTTTGATCTGGATGGCAATATCCTCAATGCCAATGAAAATTTCTGTGATTCACTGGGTTACAGTCTTGAAGAGATCAAAGGCAAGCATCACAGTTTGTTTGTTGAGAAAGACTATAAAAACAGTGCTGAATATGCCGCGTTCTGGGACAAACTGAACAAAGGCATTTACGCTTCCGGTGAGTTTAAACGCATTGCCAAAGGCGGCCGTGAAATCTTTATTCAGGCTACTTACAACCCGATTCTGGATCAGAACGGCAAGCCCTTCCGTGTAGTCAAGTTTGCCACCGATGTGACGGCCCGCACTAAAGCAGTAAACGAAATTAAGCACATCATGAATTCGTTGTCGAAGGGCGATCTGAACTGCAGCATCGAGCAGGAGTTTGAGGGTGACTTTAAAGAACTGGGCATAGCAACGGACCAGTTCATCAAAGATATGCGCACCACCATTATGGACATCAAAAATGTGATGACGCAACTGGCGGCCGGGGATTTAACCTGCAGCATTGAGCACGAATTTGAAGGTGATTTCCAGGTGCTTGGCGAAGCTATCAACCAGTTTATCTTTAATATGCGCTCAACCATCGGTGAAATTAATACTGCGGTAGAGACCATTAACACCGCGTCATCCGAAATTGCTTCCGGTAACGCCGACCTGTCGTCACGCACAGAGCAACAGGCCTCCAGTCTGGAAGAAACGTCTTCGAGCATGGAAGAGTTAAATGGCACGGTAAAACTGAATGCCGAAAATGCCGAGCAGGCCAATGGCCTCGCAGCGCAGGCGTGTGAAGTGGCGGCGCAGGGCGGCGACATGATTCGTCAGGTGGTTAGCACTATGTCGTCAATCAATGAGTCAGCTCAGGAAATTTCGGACATCATCGGCGTGATTGACGGGATTGCCTTCCAGACTAATATTCTGGCACTAAACGCCGCCGTTGAGGCAGCACGCGCTGGTGAACAAGGCCGGGGCTTTGCGGTAGTGGCCAGTGAAGTACGCACGCTGGCGCAGCGCTCTGCTGAGGCAGCCAAGGATATCAAAGAGTTAATTTCTGACTCGGTCAATAAGATATCGACTGGTAACGACCTGGTTAACCGCTCCGGCGAAACCATGAACGACGTGGTGAACTCCATTAAACGGGTAAACGACATTATGTCTGAAATCGCTGCCGCGTCGGTTCAGCAAGCTTCGGGGATTGACGAAGTGAGCAGAGCCGTGGTGCAGATGGATGAAATGACCCAGCAGAATGCCGCCCTGGTTGAAGAGGCCGCCGCAGCTGCTGATAGCCTGCGCCAACAGGCCAGCCAGTTATCTGACCGCGTATCAAGTTTTAAACTGGATACTTCACCGGTGATGCCAGTGGGCATTGCTGCACCTGCACCAGCCAGAGCGCTGAATGTGCCACCAGCTGCTGCAAAACTCAACGGTAGTGCCACGAATGGCAGCAGAATGGCAGCTCCGGCAGTGTTAAAGCCTGCAGTATCGGCAGATGACGAGTGGGAGTCGTTCTAAAGATGGGCGCGATAGCTATACAGCACGAGCGAGAGTTTGTGTTCCAGCGCGCGGATTTTGACAAAGCCCGCCCCAGCCTGATGCAAAAAGCGGGGATCAGGCTGACCGATGCTAAGGATGGCCTGGTGTACAGCCGGCTGGCCAGGCGCATTCGAGCGCTGGGGCTCTCCAGTTTTGCTGAGTATCTTGATTATGTGGACAGCAGTAAAACCGAGCAGGAACAATTTGTTAATGCGCTGACAACGAACCTGACCTCGTTTTTTCGTGAACCCCATCACTTTGATGCTTTGGCGAATTACCTGCATGACCACCCGCAAACCACCACTATCTGGTGCGCGGCCAGCAGTACGGGCGAAGAGCCATACTCTATCGCCATGGTCGTTGCTGAAGCATTTGGTTCGTTTAAAACACCGGTAAAAATCATCGCCTCGGATATTGATAGCAATGTACTGGCTACAGCGCGAAAGGGCATTTACCCCATGCGCAATATCGAACAAATACCGCCACAGCGGCGTAAGTCGTTTTTCCAACGGGGCCGGGGTACCCAGTCTGACAAAGTACGGGTGGTGAAAGAACTGCGCGACATGGTGGAATTCAGGCAAATTAACCTGCAGCAGGCGGACTGGGGCTTTAACCATGAAGTCGATATTATTTTTTGCCGCAATGTGATGATTTATTTTAATAAAGAAACTCAACTCAAGGTGCTTAACCGGATGGTACGGTTACTCAAACCTGGCGGCCTTTATGTGGCAGGTCATTCGGAGAACTTTAATCATCAGACTCATTTGGTAAGGCCTATTGGTAAAACGCTGTATCAGCCTGTGAAAGCCGCCAATGGCCAGTAACGCCGAACGCTTTACTAAGACACCAACACCGTATTTCGACCCGTATTTTCAGCGTGCTGCAGTGAAATTATTACCCGGTCAGTATTATGTCACCTCCGGAGAAACCATGATTGTCACAACTCTGGGATCCTGTGTGGCGGCCTGTGTACGTGACAAAGTCAGTGGCATTGGCGGCATGAATCACTTTATGTTGCCAGCGGTACTCAGGCCGGATCAACAAACCGCCAAAACATTCACGAAGTACGGGGTGTTCGCGATGCAAAAGCTATTGGAAACGCTCACCCGAATGGGCGCTAAACCCGCTAATTTTGAAGCTAAGGTATTTGGCGGCGGACACGTTATGGAAGGCTTTGCAAGCTGTGATGTAGGCACGCAGAATGCCAGATTTATTGAGCAGTTTATGGCGACCAACGAGATCCCCATTGTGTCGCGGGATTTATATCAGGACTATGCCAGGAAGGTATATTTTTTACCACAAACCGGTGAAGTACAAATGAGACGAATTCGCCGGTTGAATAACACCACCATCATTGAACGGGAAAAAGCACATCGTATTAGCTTATCCCGCCGGGTGGTGGGCTAGTTAATCTGAGGTTGTTATGACAATAAAAGTATTAGTCGTTGATGATTCGGCCTTAATTCGCCAGTTACTGGCGCAAATCATTGATTCTGCGCCCGGCTTGCAACTGGTTGGGGCTGCCCCCGACGCTTATGTAGCCAAGAAAATGGTGATGGAGCATACCCCTGACGTAATAACCCTGGACATTGAAATGCCCAAAGTGAACGGTCTGCGGTTTCTTGAGGTACTGATGCAGGCCCGGCCCACTCCGGTATTAATGATTTCAACCCTAACCCAGGACGGGGCTGAAGCGACCATGCGTTCACTGGAACTTGGCGCCATCGATTTTATTCCTAAACCCAAGCTGGGCGTTGCTCAGGGCATCCAGGACTACAGTGATATGATCATCGATAAAATACAAACCGTTGCCCGGGCACGAGTACGCAAACCCCGCCAACAGCCGGTCATGTCGACCGCCAGAGTGCAGTTTTCAGGCACCGAAAAAATACTCGCAATTGGCGCTTCCACCGGCGGTACGGAAGCAATTAAGCAGGTGTTAAGCGGTTTGCCGGGCAATGCACCGGCAACCGTAATCACCCAGCATATGCCCCCTGGGTATACGACCACTTTTGCCAGACGGTTGGATGCAGCCAATGCCATGCAAGTACGTGAAGCCAGGGGTGGCGAGCGTTTATTGCCTGGTTGTGCTTATTTAGCCCCTGGCGATAAGCATATGATCGTAGAACGCAGCGGAGCCGATTACCGCATCCGTCTTGATGACGGGATGCGGGTAACCGGGCATAAACCGTCGGTAGATAAACTGTTTGAATCGCTGGTCAGCGCCGCCGGCAGCAACGTGGTAGCGACGCTGTTAACCGGCATGGGCAAAGACGGTGCTGAGGGTATGCTGAAGCTGAAGCAGGCTGGCGCATCGACTTTTTGCCAGGATAAAGACTCCTGCGTGGTGTTCGGTATGCCTAAGGCGGCCATTGACATAGGGGCGGCGGATAATGTGGTGAGTCTGGACAAGATGGCTGGCAAATTGATCGACGAGTTTGTGCGGATTGGCGCCGGCTCGCGCCTGTAAAGCATTGGGCCGTTGCAGTGCTGGTCAATGACATTTGCGTGACAAAAGGGTAAGCTTAGCAAAACTCATTGGACCTGTTTGATTGCCCGTTGCCGGGGCTGACAGGCCATTTGCTAAAGAGAACCGAAAACATGAACGCAAACGTCGTATTAAGTGGTGTGGGCCTGTGGACGCCACCCTATAAAATTACTAACCAGGAGTTGGTTGAAAGCTATAACGCCTGGGCTGAGGCCTACAATCAGCAACATCAGGCGCAGATTGAAGCCGGCGAACTGACCGCTAAACCGTTTTCCAGTGCCGAGTTTATTGAAAAAGCCTCTGGTATTAAAAGCCGCTTTATCTATCGCAAGGATGGCGCACTGGACATTGAGCGGATGCGTCCGGCGATCCCGGAGCGGGGTGAAGGCGAGCTGTCTAACCAGGCTGAGATTGCCATTGAGGCGGCCAGACTGGCCATGGCCGATGCCAATAAAACCGCTGCTGAGATTGATGCCGTGATCGTTGCCTGTGCTTACACGCAACGTTCCTACCCGGCGATTGCCATCGAAGTGCAAAACGAACTGGGTATTGATGGTTTTGGTTTTGATATGCTGGTGGCCTGTTCGGCGGCGACCTTTGGCATGCACCGGGCATGGGAAATGATAGCGTCGGGCAATGCTAAATGTGTGCTGGTAATTAATCCGGAGCTGGTTTCACCTCAGGTTAACTATACCGATCGTGACAGCCATTTTATTTTTGGTGATGTGGCAACGGCGACCATTCTGGAAACCGCCGAAACGGTCAACACTGATACCGCCTTTGATATCCTCAGCACCAAAGCGAAAACCGTTTATTCCAATAATATCCGCTCGAATTTTGGCTATATGAGTCGGGCCAATGATGTTGATCCCTTTGGTCCTGACAAGCTCTTTCATCAGGCCGGCCGCCGGGTCTTCAAAGAAGTTTGCCCCATGGCGGCTGAGCACATTGCCAGCCACCTTAGCCAGCATGAGCTATCGCCTGACAATGTTAATCGCTGGTGGTTACACCAGGCGAACATCAATATGAATACGCTGATTTGCAAAAAACTGCTGGGCAGGGATGCCAACAGTGAAGAAGCCCCGATTGTTCTGGATGAGTATGCCAATACCGCATCAGCGGGCTCGATTATTGCTTTCGCCCTGTATCATCAGGATCTTGCCAGTCAGGACGTTGGTGTTATTTGTTCCTTCGGCGCTGGTTATTCCATTGGTAGTCTGGTTGTCCGCAAAAGGTAGCTGGAAGCTACAGGCAGATTGTGATAGAAAATAACCAATAAATAGAGGGGGTTAAACTTCCCCCTCTTTGGCAGTATCGATAAATACTGCGGCCCACCACAACTGCCCCGGTGTAACAGTAGGACAACAAATGATTGCAGATATCGGCTACGGCCTGAATAGTATTGGTTACCTGGTATTGTTGTTACTGCTGTTTACGGTGCGTAAACCGGGGCTGGCGAAATACATGCTTAGCCTCGCCACACTGGTTACGCTGCTTTGGTCGCTGAGCTTTGTGTCGCTGTTAAGCGGCCCGTTAAGTGTCTTTCATCTGTTGCAGGCTGATACGGTCAAGCAGGGCATCTGGCTGCTGTTTATTGCCAGCTGTTTGAAAAACGATTTTGCCAACATTTGGCAGGTCTTACGTCAGCCGGCGACCATATTTGCCTTGTTGGTTCCGGCAATAGCCCTGTTGAGCCCCTGGTTTATTCAGGTTGATATCACCTGGCATTTCCTCATGCAAACCCTCATAGCACTGGAAGTGCTTATTCTGCTGGAAGTGCTTTACCGTCAGGTCGGCCAGGATCAGTGGGCATACAAGCCTCTGGCGTTGTATTTAGGGGCGACCAATCTGTTTGAGTTTGTGTTTTACGCCAACTCCACCATGATTGCCAATGTGGAACCCGGATTCATTGCTGCCCGCGGTTACATTTACCTGTTGATGTTACCGTTTCTGGTGATTGCTACGCGGCGGATAAAACACTGGGGCGTGAATATCTTTATTTCCCGTGATGTAGTGCTGCACAGCTCATTGCTGCTGGTGGCCGGGGTGTATCTCTTTATCATGGCAGCCATGGGCTACATTATCAGTTACCTGGGCTGGAGCTGGGGCGCCACTGTACAAATTATACTGATTGCCTTATCGCTGGTCATGCTCGCCACGCTGTTTTTATCGAATACCTTTCGCACCCGCATTAAAGTATTTATTACCAAACACTTCTTTGCTAATCAGTTTGACTATCGTGAAGAGTGGGTGAAATTGACTAATGTACTGTCGCAAAACGATCAGTCTTTACCCAGTGTGTACCAGATGGCCTTGGAAGGCGTGATGGGGGCCATCAATTACGACAGTGGCGCACTGATCAAAAAGCAGGGACCGGGTTTTCATGTGGTGAGCAGTCATCACTTTATGCCGCTATCCGAAGTTGAGGGGACACTTAAACCCTTATGGGAGTATTGCGAAAAAACCGGCTGGCTAATCGACCTCGATGAATATCGCACCAAGCCTTATGTGTACGAGGGACTCAAGCTGTCTAATAAAGTGGTCGAGACTAACCGTTTGCAACTGGTTATTCCGTTTATTCGCGAAGGCAACATGTGGGGGCTGGCATTACTGTGTGCCGTGGATAGACCTAAAGTGTCACTTAACTGGGAGGTGCGCGACTACTTAAATGCCGTAACTAACCAAATTGCTAATTTTATTTACCTGCATGAAGCGGCACAGTCATTAGCAGAGAATGCACAATTCGCCGCCTTTAATCGCATGGCAGCCTTTGTTTTGCACGATCTTAAGAATGTACTGGCACAGATAGACTTAATCCTGTGTAATGCAGAGCAGCATAAAGGTAACCCTGAATTTATTGAAGATACCTTCGAAACCCTGCATCATACCAAAGCACGTATGGACAGGATGCTGCGCCAGCTTACAGAGAAACAGGTAGAAGAACGAGGCGCCGACGCCACGCACACCTTATCACTGTTAATTAAACAGGTGGTCGATAATCGTTGTCAGTCGTTATTACCACTGCCGCTGGTTGTGGTAAAAGAAGAAACCGAGGTTGTGGTAGATCAGGATAAGTTTGCCAATGTGATGTATCATCTCATCAGTAACGCTCAGCAGGCCTGTGCCGATGACGGTGAAATTGAAGTTATGCTGGTACTGGACACAGAGCGGCAACACCAACTCGTGTTTATTGAGGATAATGGCACGGGAATGGATGAAGAATTTATAAAGCATCGCCTGTTCAAGCCCTTCGATACCACTAAAGGTAACGCGGGTATGGGCATCGGGGCATATGATGCAAAAACCTATATGGAATCGATAGGCGGATATTTACAGGTACAAAGCCAGCCAAACATTGGCACTTGCTTTACGCTGGGCTTTCCCATTCAGTAAACACGTCAATATCGAGCAGAATGAAAACGGAAACAGAGTATGAGTGACACCATCCTGGTAGTTGATGACGATTTAGGTATTCAAAAGCAGTTAAAATGGAGTTTAACCGACTTTAACGTGGTTTTCGCCGACGATCGTTCCTCTGCAATTGCGCAGTTACGTCGGTTCGAACCCAAAGTGGTGACTCTTGATTTAGGCTTACCGCCTGATCCGGCCAACGCCTCAGAAGGCCTGAAAACCCTGGAAGAAATTCTGGCTTTGGCGCCCAATACCAAAGTCATAGTGGTAACCGGTAATAATGATAAAGAAAACGCGCTGAAAGCCATCGACTTTGGTGCCTATGATTTTTATCAGAAACCCATCGATTCCGACACCATAAAACTGCTCATTAATCGTGCGCTGAACCTGGCCAAGCTGGAAGATGAAAACCGGATCCTGGCTAAGACAAGACCAGCCATGGGGCGGATTATCGGCAACAGTGACGCTATCCAGACCGTGATGCGCAAAGCTGAAAAGATAGCCGGTACCGACATCAGCACCTTATTACTGGGCGAAAGTGGTACCGGTAAAGAAGTCTTTGCCCGCACCATTCACGAGCACAGCCCCCGCAAAGACCAGCCTTTTGTGGCCATCAACTGTGCCTCAATCCCGGAAAACCTGCTTGAGAGTGAGTTATTCGGTTACGAAAAAGGGGCCTTCACCGGCGCGAATAAAACCACCGTAGGTAAAATCGAAACGGCGCAGGGTGGTACACTGTTTCTCGATGAAATTGGTGATATGCCCATTGGCTTGCAGGCCAAGATGTTGCGGTTCCTGCAGGAGCGGGTGATTGAACGGGTTGGCGGCAGAAATGAAATTCCGGTGGATATTCGGGTGATTTGTGCCACTCACCGAGATATTCAGACCATGGTGGGGGAAGAAACCTTCCGTGAGGATTTATTCTATCGTATCGGCGAAATCCCGATTAATATTCCGCCGCTACGGGAACGTGAGCAGGATATTATATTACTGGCGCGCACTTTTCTGAATCAATACCGCGAAGAATTTAATGCCAAAGCCAAGAGCTTCAGTGACGGCGCGATAAGAGCCATGCTGGCCCATCGCTGGCCGGGCAACATTCGCGAACTGCAGAACAAACTCAAATCTGCTGTCATCATGGCAGAAGGCACGGTTATTCAGGCCGACGACCTGGGCCTGCTCGAGCCATCGGAAGATTTTGCAAGTGAAATCCTCAACCTGCGCGAAGTGCGTGAACAGGCTGAGAGCAAAGCGATCCGTAAGGCTTATCAGCGAGCCGACAAGAACATGTCTAAAACGGCGGAGTTACTGGGCGTAACCCGACCTACATTATATTCACTAATCGATAAGTACCATCTGGAAGATTTGAAAACCGGCGTTTAGTGGCTATTGCGCCGGACGAAACTCTGCGCTGATTAACTGCTTTGCTCAGCCCAGCTAATGGCTGATAAATGGTTAAGAGAGGTTTGTACCCTGGTCGGCGGTAAATCAAATTTTTCTTCCAACCGTGATTTCGGCCGGTCAGCGGCCTCTGATTTCTCGCCGGTTAAACCTATCCAGCAGTCTTTTCCGGACCGCTTGGCCGCATACAGGCATTCATCCAGTAAACCAAAGTAACTGTCCCAGTCGAGGCGTGCAGGTTCGCTGGGGTATAGTGGTAGCACACAAAAACCAATGGAACAGGTGATGTGAAGGCTATGCTGTTGGCTAACATGAAAGTCGTGATCGTGGATCCCCTGGCGTAGCCTTTCTGCCAGGGCAACCGCCTCAAGTCGATTGGTATTGCGGCACACCGCCAGAAATTCTTCACCTCCCCAACGGATAAGCATGTCTGAAGGCCTGAACACTGAGCGCATCACTTTCGCCAAATCGGTTAAAATACGGTCGCCCGCCATATGACCGTAGGTGTCATTAATGTGTTTAAAATTATCAATGTCGAGCAGAAAACAAAGCATGTCTGAGGGGCTGTTGGTAAGCGTGCCTTCCCTGGATAACAGATAGGCCTGCTGGGCGCGATGGATTTCCTGTGGTAACTGATTATTCAGGTACTGACGGTTGTACAAACCGGTGAGCGGATCCATCAGGCTGGCCCGCTCCAGCGCAATGTAGGCATTTTCCAACTCGGCATTTTTTGATTCCAGTTCCTGGGTGCGCCGGCGTACTTCACGCTTTAGAAAGCGCGAACGCTGACTATGATTAAACCGGCTCCAGATCAAGAACACCAGTAAGGTGACAGCAAATAACGACGCGTACAGCATCCGCACTTCCAGCTCCTGCTGTTCAGCCTTGGCCAGCTGAATGGCCTGGTTTTTATTCAGCAGTTCCAGCGATTGGGCCTGACGCTCTACATCCAGCTGCGATTGCAGATATAGCAGCGCCAGCGAACGACGTTGCTCAAGACTTTGCTTTTCCAGCTGTTGCTGGCGCTTGAGGGCGTTAAGCGCTGCGGAAAAATCCCCGCTTTGTTCATGCATTTGCATTTTTATTGCTTCAAACCGCGCCTGAGTGAGTAATTCACCCCTCTCTATAGCTTGTTGCAAACCCTGGTCAATGTGGTCAGTTAGTGCCTGTTGATCTTTGCCGAGGTAAGCCTGAGCCAGGGTTAAGTGAAGCTCGGTCAACAGGGTAGTGCAGTTATTTTCGGTCGCTTGTTGAAGTTTTGACTCGAGCAGTTGGATGCCGGCTTCCGGCTGACCCTGGCTAAGCAGTATATTACCCAGACTGGAGTCTATTTTAGCCACATCGCATTGTGCTTCTAGCTGGCTGAACTGGTCTTTGCTCTGTTCCAGATGGCGCCGGGCATTATCATAATGACCCATTTGGATATTGACCTGGCCAAGGTGATAATCGAGCTCCGCTTGCAGGGTTTTTATTTGTAGGGTATCAATCAGTACAGCGGCATCCTGCAGGTACAGCATGGCTTCATCGTTTTTATCAATTTCGCTGTATACCCGGGCAATTTGCATCAGAGTGGACGCGGTTGCCTGGTTGTTGTTTTCCTGCCGGAGTAACGGTAACGCTCGCTCTAACTGACTTAAAGCGCTCTCAAACTGGCCTAACTGACGCAGGGAAATACCGACTTCCAGCTGTTGCAAGGCAATACCGTCGTAACGGCCCTGCTGATGATAAATATCTTTGGCGAGATTAAAGTAACCCAGAGCAGACTGATAGAGACCCATTACCCGATAGGTTCTGCCTATATCTGTATACAAATCGGCCATCCCAAGAGGCTCCCTGGCACTTTTAAAGAAGTCCAGGGCGCTCTGAAACTGCCGCAATGCCAGCGGGTAATTATTCTTAATCAGTGAGATGTGCCCTAAGGCGTGCGCACCCGTAGCAGAGGCTCGTTGGTTTTGTTCTGACCTGGACAGTGCTAATTGTTCGCGGATATGGCGTTCGGCTTTCAGGGTGTCGCCCTGATTAACCAGTTTCTCAACATTGAAGCCGCTGGTATAGAACGCGTGTCCATCCATTGATACGTGGCGCACTGAATGCGCTAATCCGGGTACAGAGCAGCACAGCAAGGACAACAACAGGCCAACACGGTTTAACATCATTACTTTCTACACCGCCCTGTGACGTAAGACGCGCGACTCCATTACTGCGCTGTCATGTCGTATTTATATTTAAGTTTACGCTTTTATTATGTTGTTATTTTGAGGTTCGTTTAAAAAATAATCAATAGCGCAAGCCAGTTTTCTTCCGCTTAATCAAAATTGAGACTGGCGTAGCGCTGGATCCATAGCCTGATCAGTTTAGATTTCGCTATACCGCTTTGCTCTGAAAGTTGCTGAAGCTGATCTATACATTCCTGCGTCAGCGTAAAGGTAGCTCTGCGCATTGGCTCATGATGGGAGTCGTTAGCCTGCCGCTCTGCAACAGCGGTAAGGGGCACTGCCGCACCACTGGCATAATGCAGTGCGTCCTGGATAAATTCCTCTGCACTGATACTTTTGGTTGTGGTTCGATTAGCTTGCGGCGTAGAGCGAGACAGGCTTATCAGACTCATGTTGTTCCCCTTTGCGTCGGGCCAGTAACTCTTCAATGATACTGCGAATTTCCACGGCAGCTTTACCATCAGCTTCACTTTCCAGCACCGAACGGCCGGACTCTTCAGAGTCGTCATACATGTTGCGACTAAAGGTGACAGAATTTAACACTGGCACTTCAAAGGAGCTACACACTTCTTTGGCTTCCAGAATCCTCGGGGCCAATGACGGCAGGGAAGGACACTGGGTAATAACAAACGCCGCGTTCATGCGCGGATTTACCATCTTACAGGTCGATAAAATATCTTCCATGTGCGGTACCGTTTTAAGGTCACGGCGCTTCGGGCGTAGTGGGATCAAGATATGGTCGGCAACCGCCATAGACGATCGCAGTGCCAGGTTATCCTGACCACCGCAGTCGATAACCACGTAGTCGTAGCGCTCTTTTAGGCTTAACAGCTCATTGCGGATCTTGCCGTAAAGCTGGATACAGTTGATGGAAGGCAGCTCTTCGTTGCTGCTTCGCTCTTGTGCCCAGTCTGACGTGGTTCGCTGAGGGTCACAATCCACCATCAGCACACTGGCCTTTTTCTCACAGCGTAAATATACGGCGATGTTCTGTGCAAGACAGCTCTTGCCGCTACCACCTTTCTCGCCACCAACTAAAATCATCATTGTTCAATCCTCATTAAGTAATCGCAATTACGTAATAAAAAAGTGAACGGACTGTCAGTATCGCTGGCCTGCCGGGGGAAGCAAGCCACGCCACTTCACAGTGTTCGGTAACCCCGCTATCTTATCTTTCGACGTAGACCGGAGGTTTTGCGTCACACCCTTTCGAAGTGTTTTGCCTTTTTCATGTACTGCGGGAATGCTCTCATAGCACCCGTTAATTCCTGTACAAATAATAGATTATCGGGATGTCGGCATCCATTCACGGCGGGCATTGCAATTTATATTAAGGGATTGATGCGTATACCCTAGCTGGTAAGAGTTATTTTTATTTACGTTTAAGAGTTTTATCTTTAATCGTTAATTGTGATTGGAATGATTGGTATTTACCGCTGGTTCTCTGCACGGTTAGGGTTATACTTATCGAAACTGTTAAGGAGAATGTAATGACACACCCCATTGATAAACCTTCTTTTGAAGGAAAAAAAGTACCTGATGTGACCTTTGCCATTCGGGAAGGTGAGCAGTGGATTAATCGCACTACCGACGATATTTTCGCCGGCAAAACCGTAGTGGTTTTCTCCCTGCCAGGCGCTTTTACGCCAACTTGTTCGTCGACTCACCTGCCACGGTATAACGAGCTGGCCGACACCTTCAAAGACCATGGTGTGGATGAAATCGTTTGTATTTCAGTGAATGACACCTTTGTAATGAACGCCTGGGCAGCGGATCAGGAATCAGACAATGTGTCGCTGGTACCAGACGGTAACGGTGAATTCACCGACGGCATGGGCATGCTGGTAGACAAAGCCGATTTAGGCTTTGGCAAGCGAAGCTGGCGTTACTCGATGCTGGTAAAAGACGGTGTAGTGGAAAAAATGTTTATTGAACCGAACAAACCGGGCGACCCGTTTGAGGTATCAGACGCAGATACCATGCTGTCCTACATTGCGCCTAATGCGGTAAAACTGGAGCCGGTTTCAATTATTACTAAACCAGGCTGCCCGTACTGCGCTAAAGCGAAGGCGCTGTTGCAGCACAAAGGTTTCAAGTACGAAGAAATCGTCATGGGACAGGGCGCTACGCTGACGACATTAAAAGCCATCAGCGGTCGCGACACTGTGCCACAGGTATTTATTGGTGGTAAGCATATTGGCGGCAGCGACGATCTGGAAGCCTATTTTGCCGAATAGTGTCGTAGTAATCTGATAAAAAAACTCGCCGCTTGGCGAGTTTTTTGTTGCTGAATTTGATTACAGCTACGGGGCGTCGAAGTCCTCAGGCTCATCGGTATAAATACACACGTTCCAGTCTTCTGCCAGGCCGTCTTCGGCCTGACAATAAGTCGCAAAGAAATCGCTGATTTCCTGACGCTGACAGTGAGCTTCAAAGCTGGCCATATCGGCCCAGATTTCATTAAACGCAATGGGAAAGCTGTTGCCTTCGGCGAACGGGCTGGTGATATGACGGGTAACGATATACTGAATACAGCCATCCTCTCTCAGCGTGTTGGGCTCGAGGCTCTGGAGTACTTTGAACAGGGCTTTTTCTTTGCCGGGTTTGGGTAAAAACTGGGCGCTACAATACACTTTCTTTGACATGAGTAATCCTTAACAGGCGTGGACTATGTTTTTTAATAGTCTCAGTATGGCGATTCTGGTCCTGAAGTCAAAAGCTTACCTGCAATCTGTTTTTACTGGTCTTTTATCGTGATTCCTCTCGTTATCGCTAATTGTTTTTGCCATAGTAGAAAAAACACAACAATTCAGAGGCAAACACTTTGAAACCTTCTTTTCTGAAAACACTAAGCTGCGCTACCAGTCTGTTGTTCTCGCTGACAACCAGCGCAGCGCTATCCGGCGATGAGCAGCAGATGGCCGATTATATTGATGGCCGTAAAGAGGCGGCGATGAGCCTGCTGGAAAAAAGCGTCAATATCAACAGCGGCACCATGAACTTTTCCGGCGTCAGAAAGGTGGCAGACCAACTGATGCCGGAATTTGAGGCGCTGGGCTTTGACGTTTGGTTTGAGGATGGAGCCGCATTCAACCGGGCCGGCCATCTGATTGCCAGAATTGAAGGCGGCAAGGGCCCCAAAATGCTGCTGATTGGCCACCTCGATACGGTGTTCGAGCCGGGCAGTCCGTTTCAAACCTTTACCCGGGTGGAAGACAAGCAGATTAAAGGTCCGGGCGTTGCCGATATGAAAGGCGGCAACATTATTATGCTCGAAGCGCTGCGAGCACTGCACGCGGCCGGTAAGTTATCATCGATGAATATTATGGTGGTAATGACCGGCGATGAAGAGCTCAGTGGTCGGCCGTTAGCCTTGTCTAAGAAAGCCTTAATCGACGGCGCCAAATGGGCCGATATTTCACTGGGCTTTGAAAATGGTGATGGTAATCCGGCCACCGCTAATGTTTCACGTCGTGGGTCGGTAGACTGGGTGTTAACGGTTAAAGGCACGCCGGCGCATTCTTCCCAGGTATTTAAACCCACCGTGGGCGCTGGCGCGATTTATGAGGCCTCGCGTATCTTAACCAGCTTTTACGATAAACTCCGAAGTGAACAATTACTTACATTTAATCCTGGCAGAATAATGGGGGGGACAGAGGTTACCCACGATAAACTTAACAACAACGGCAGCACCTTTGGCAAAAACAATGTGGTTGCCGAACATGCCATTGTTACCGGGGATATCCGCGCTGTTTCGCAGGATCAGTTAATTCGGGTTCAGCATAAAATGCAGGCCATCGTAAAACAGAGTCTGCCTAAAACCAGCGCCGTCATTGAGTTTGGGGAGGGCTACCCGCCTTTATCGCCAAAGCCGGGTAATCACGAGTTGTTGGGTATTTACAGCAAAGTCAGTCAGGATCTAGGGCAGGGCAGCGTAACCGCAGTCAATCCGCTTAATGCCGGCGCCGCGGATGTCTCCTTTACCTCAGAGTATGTGGAAATGGCCCTGGATGGTTTGGGCATGAGTGGCTCAGGCGGTCACACCGTACATGAAACGGCGCTGGTCAGTGCCTTGCCTGCGCAGGCGAAACGCGCGGCTATTTTGATGTCACGTCTGAGTGAACGGTAACCCGCTATTGTTTTCCTGCCAATGATTGCAATTCACTGGCAAGGCCGCCATAGTAGGCGCCCTTGCTGCTTTTAATGGAGTCAACCAGTGAAGTCGTTGTTACATCTGGTCTGTCTGACCACTACATTGTGTTTTTCTGCGCTGGCGACAGGGCAATCTCAGTTTGCACTGAATCAGTCGTTTGCCGCTTTATACGAGCAGGAGCTAGGTAGCACGCAAAAGTGTCTGAGTTCTTCGGCGAATCGTTATGCAGTGTGTTCACCGGCGCTGAGAGGCGATGGTAATGCACCATTTATTTTGTTTCAGCAAGCAGACAGCCCCATTATTGTACTCATCCACGGGCTCAGTGACTCCCCCTTTTTCGTGTCAGCGATTGCCGATGAGCTTTATCATTCCGGATATACTGTTATCGCACCGCTATTGCCGGGCCATGGTCTGAAAGACGCTGATGCTGATATGGAAGATGAGCAACTGGCCGAACGCTGGCAGGCGCATCTGGCAGAAGTGGTGGAACTGGCTTTGCAATCCACCGATAAAGTGGTGTTAGGCGGCTTTTCTACCGGCGGCGCGTTGTCGGTGGATTACTACCTGTCTAATCCCGATAATGTGCAGGGCATTCTGTTATTTTCTGGCGCGCTGGCGCTGAATGGTAATGTTGAATCACTGTCGAAGCTGTGGGGCATAAAGACACTGGCCAGGTTACTCGATGGTGATTATCAGACCAGCGGACCCAATCCACAAAAGTATCCCAAAGTCGCCAGCTTCGCTGGCCTTGAGTTAATGGAGCTTATTCGCAGTATCCGCGAACGCCTTGAGGAAGGCGCCCGGGTGGAGGTACCGGTTTTCGTGGCACACTCTCAGGCCGACCAGACCACGCCCATCGAAGGCGTACAAAACCTGCTGACGTATGTGGATGCGGATAACACCTTTTATGTCATCGACGAAGAGTATCAGTTATGCCATGCCGATCTGGTGGTTAACCGTCTGCTGCTGGAGAAAATGGACTTTGATAAAAGTCGCGCCGATTTAAGCGAAACCTGCGCGATCCCTCAGGTTAACCCGCAGTTTTTTCCTATGGCGAGAGCCCTGCGCGGATTTGTTGAGTTTGCCCTGCCGAAATGACAGGGCTTAACCCACACTACGTTATTTACACTGGCAGGGCTAGCGGAGTTTAGCCCGCTGGATCAGGAAAAAGCCCGCCGGCACCACCAGTAAAGAGAGCACCAGCGCACTGGCCATGCCGCCCACCATGGGGGCAGCAATCCGACTCATTACCTCTGAGCCCGTGCCGGTACCACTTATGACCGGCAATAAACCTATCATTACCGTTAGTACAGTCATCAATACCGGACGCACGCGTTTAAGCGCGCCTTCCTCAACTGCCTCACGCAGGCGGGCACTGATATCCACGTTAGCGGAAGGGGGTATATCAGCGCAGGTGCTGTTAAGGTAAATCACCATGATGACACCTATTTCAACGGCTACCCCGGCCAGTGCAATAAAACCAACGCCAACCGCAACAGAAAGGTGGTAATCCAGCGCATAGAGCAACCAGATCCCGCCGATCAGTGCCATGGGCAGAGTACCGAGTACCAGTACTACATCGCTGAGACGGCGAAAACTCATAAACAGTAAGATCACTATCACTGCCAGCGTCATTGGCACAACAAAGGTTAGCTTTTGCATGGCCCGTTCAAGGTACTCATACTGACCAGCCCACTGTAACGTGTAGCCAGTGGGAAGGTTAAGCGCTTTGTCCAGAACGCCTTTGGCCTGTTTAACGTAACTTTCAATATCAATACCGGATACATCAATAAACGCATAGCCTGTGAGTCGGGCATTTTCGCTCTTAAGGGCAGGCGGGCCTTCGGCAATGCGTATATGCGTGATATCTCCCAGCGTGATGCGCTCCCCGCCAGGTGTAAGTACAGGTAAGCCTGCCAGCGCTTCCGGACTGTTCCGGTATTGCTGGGGGGAACGTAAATTAACCGAATAGCGGGCAATATCCTCCACCGTTGTGGTAATGGTTTTACCGCCTACGGCCGTGCTGATGAGTTGCTGCACCTGGGCTATTGTCAGTCCATACCGGCTGATAGCAAGACGGTCGATATCAATATCAATATACCGGGCGCCGGCAACCCGCTCGGCGTAGACCGATTCGGTGCCCTCAAGGTCGCCCAGCAATTTTTCAATATCGGTGCCAATGGCTTCGATTTGCTTCACATCCGGGCCAGAGATTTTAATGCCCAGCGGCGTTTTAATACCGGTGGCCAGCATGTCAATGCGGGTTTGGATCGGCATCACCCAGGCGTTAGTCAGGCCGGGGAAAGCAACAATGCTATTGAGCTCATCGCGTAAATCCTGACTGGTCAGCCCCTCGCGCCACTGCGATTTGGGTTTAAGCTGAATAAAGGTTTCAATCATCGTCAGCGGTGCAGGGTCAGTAGCGGTCTCAGCCCGGCCGACTTTACCCAATACGGTTTTAACCTCCGGCAGGGTGCGGATCAGTTTGTCGGTTTGTTGCAGGATCTCCCTGGCCTCAGCAATGGATACGCCGGCATAGGTGGTGGGCATATACATCAGGTCGCCTTCGTCGAGCGGCGGCATAAATTCGCTGCCCAGCTTCGATAGCGGGTAGAAACCGGCAAGTGTGATCAGCATCGCCATTAATAAAGTCACTTTAGGGAAGCGCAGCACGACTCTCAATGCCGGCTTGTAGGCTGCCTGAGCAATGCGATTAACCGGGTTTCGTTCCTCTGGCGCAATGTTACCGCGGATCAGGTAACCCATAAGTACCGGGATCAGCGTAATGGCCAGGCCCGCCGCCGCGGCCATGGCAAACGTTTTGGTGTAAGCCAGGGGCGCAAACATTCGCCCTTCCTGAGCTTCCAGAATAAATACCGGCAAGAAGCTCACTGTGATAATCAGCAAACTGAAAAACAGTGCCGGGCCCACTTCGGTGGCGGCTTTACTCACCAACTCCCAGCGATTAGCGTCTGGCGGCGCCTTTTCCAGATGTTTGTGAAAATTTTCAATCATCACTATGGCGCCATCGGTCATTGCGCCAATGGCAATGGCAATACCGCCCAGCGACATAATGTTGGCATTGATACCCTGCCAGTGCATCAGCAAAAAAGCGCCCAGTATGCCCAGCGGCAGTGTCACCAGAGCCACCAGCGCGCTGCGTAAATGCAGTAAAAACAGGCCGCAGATAAGCGCCACTATCAGTAGTTCTTCAAGCAGTTTATCCCACAGGTTATCGATGGCACTGGCAATCAGGTTGGACCGGTCATAAACCGTGGTGATCTCTACGCCCTCGGGCAGGCCGGCCTGCAAGTCCTGCAGTTTTGCCTTAACCCCATCAATAGTTTGCTGAGCGTTTTCGTTATAGCGCATAACGATAATGCCGCCCACAGTTTCGCCTTCGCCATTCAGTTCGGCGATGCCGCGCCGCGGCGCTGGCCCCTCTTTAACATCGGCCACATCGGCCAGTGTTACCGGTGTGCCGGAGGTTGATAAGGCCAGGGTGATTTGCCTGATATCGTCCAGAGTTTCAATATAGCCATTGACCGTGACCATATATTCTGCTTCGGCCATCTCAATCACCGAGGCGCCTACCTCCTGGTTGTTCTGACTCACAGCCTGTTCCAGCTGGGCCATCGTCAGGTTATAGGCGTCCAGTTTGTAAGGGTCGGCGACGATCTGATACTGCTTTTTCATACCACCTACCGTGGCGACTTCCGACACCCCGGGCACCGATTGCAGGGCAAACTTCAGGTACCAGTCCTGCAGGCTGGTGAGTTCATCGATATCATGCTGTCCGCTCGGATCGCTTAACGCGTACATATACACCCAGCCCACGCCGGTCGCATCCGGGCCGAGCCTGGGCTTTGCCGAGGCTGGCAGGGTAGGCGCTACCTGGGAAAGGTATTCCAGTACCCGGGAGCGGGCCCAGTACATGTCGGTGTCATCATCAAACAGGATGTACACATAGGAGTCACCAAAGAAAGAAAACCCGCGAACAGTATGTGCGCCCGGTACCGACAACATGGCTGACGTGAGCGGGTAGGTGACCTGCTGCTCTACCACAGAGGGCGCTTGCCCGGGGTAGTTGGTTTGAATGATCACCTGCACATCGGATAAGTCCGGAATGGCATCCACCGGGGTTTGTTTCACCGACCAGATGCCTGCCGCGGTGAGCATCAGTGCTGCCAGCAACACCAGTACGCGATTGTTAAGCGACCAGTTAATGATGATTGCTATCATGACTGGCTCCTGCTATTGACCGGCATGGTCCATGTCATGCGACATGGCCATGGCAGGTTCAATATGGGTGATAACAAACTCGCCGTCTCTGATTTCAAACGTAAAGCGGATTGCCTGCTATGGCTGCCAGTCTGTCGTATCAATATGACTGCTGAGGGTAAAGTCCATGGTGGCAGGCCCGCGTCCCCACTTTTCAATGGCGCCGCGGGAGATATTCATGGCGTGGTTTTGCTCATCAATACTGTTAATCGTGCCATCAACGGTAGCCGAGGGAACACTCGATTCAATGCTGCCGGTATCAATGGCAATAATCTCTACCATGCCATCGGTATTACGATTCAGCTCGGCATCAAGGCGAATCCCGCTGTTGAGCTCTGCCTGGCTGACCTGTTCACCAATGGCGAAGTCCATGGTCATGGCTGGCCAGTCCCAGGCTGCTACCGGCCCGTGGCTGGCGGTCACGGTGCCTGCCTCGCTATCAATAGCATCGATAGTTAAGGTTACCCATTGAGTGTCATTACTCTGGCTATCCTCCTCGCCCGAGAGCCTCGACAGGTCGGCATCTACGGCACTTTCTGAATCAATCAGGAATAAGCCGTTCATCACCACTTCATCTCCTTCTTCAAGGCCTGCTGTGATTTCGGCATAGTCTGCAGTGATGCGACCCACCGCCACGGCCGTTGAACGGAATTCACCGTTGCCCAGTGCCAGCACCACACGGTCGTTGGCGGCAGTTCTGATAAGTGCTGAGCGGGGAATACTCAGGCTTTCGTTACGCGGTGTATCGAATGATACGGTGGCAAACATATTGGGTTTTAACCGGCCGTCAGGATTATCCAGCACCAGACGCACTTTCAGCGTGCGGCTCTGGCTGTCGAGCTCCGGGTAAATAAAGTCTACCCGGGCTGTAAACGTCTCCCCCGGCAATGCCGGTAGCGTTACGTTCAGCTCTTGCTCCGTACTGAGCATGTCGGCATAGCGCTGGGGAATGCTGGCGGTGATCCACACCGTCTGCAGACTGGCGATAGCCAGCATGGTGGTGCCTGGCGTAACATAAAAGCCAGGTCGGATATTAAGGTTAGTGACGTAGCCGTTCTGTGGCACCTCAAAGGCGATTTGCTGTTGTACGTTACCGGTTTTATCCAGACTCTGAATAACCTTAGGTGGTAATTGCAGGGCAGTCAGTCTGTCTCTGGCAGCGTTGATCAGTGAGCGATTGTTGCGACTGCGGGCCAGCAAATATTCCTCCTGGGCATTTACCAGCTCAGGTGAATACAGGGTGTATAAGGTGTCGCCCTGGTTGACCGGCTGACCATCAGTGGTGACGGTAAGGCGTTCTACCCAACCACTCACCCGCGGATGGACGTGAATGATTCTGTCTTCGGCGACTTCTATAATACCGCTGGCAGCAACTGCTTCAGATAGAGAGCGAGTTTGGGCTTTGGCGGTGGTCACCCCCAGGCTCTGAACAATTTGCGGGGAAATACTCACCGTTCCCGGTGTGGTGCTTGCTTCACCGGCATAAACGGGTACCAAATCCATGCCCATAGGCGATTTACCGGGCTTATCCCGGCGGTAACTGCTGTCCATTGGCGCTACCCAGTAAAGAATGTCCTTTTCCCCTTCGTTTTGAGCGGTGGCGCTATTCTTACCCTGTGGGGGCGTTAGCCGGTAATAACGCGTAGCCAATACCCACCCCGGCTATGAGGGCAATAACAGGAACAATAAAACGGTTCATAGAAAACTCCCTCAAAGCGGTGATATGGGATTAAGAAAATAGTCAAGCCGGGTCATCAGCGCGGCCATGTCACCCTGCAGATTGAGTAATTTCATCTGGTCATCAATCAGCGCCAGGTGGCTCTGCATCACATCTGAAAAGTTGCCGCTGGCGGTGGTGTAGGCGTTAAGCGCAGCGTCGTAATGCTGTTGACGCAGCGGTAATAACGTTTGTTCATAACGGTTAATGCGCGACTGCAGAGCAGGGTAGCGGGCATAGAGCTGATTCACCTCACTGAGTTGTTGTTGGATCACCAGGCGTTTTTCGGTTTCCAGGCTCTCTGTTTCGGCCACGGTGGCTGCCATAGCGGCTTGTTTTACCTTGCGGGAAAATAGCGGTACATCAACACTCATTCCGACCGACACAAAGTCAGCCCGGGAAGTGTTGTTAGTCGCATCCTGGCGATAGGCATAGCTGGCATTAAATTCCCACTGCGGGTCGAAACTGGTTTCTACCTGCTGCTGTTTTATCTTCTGCACATTAATCACGGCATTACGACTGATAACCTGCGGGTGTTGCTGTAAACGTTCCAATAGCGCCGAAGTGTTGGCAGGCAAAAGTGATTGGCCGATAAGGCTGGTTAACCAACGCTGATCGGCCTGATTCGGGGTGATGTTGGTTAGCGTGGCCTGTTGCATTGGGGTCAGCCAGTTAGATAAACCGGCAATAGCGGTTTGCTGCTCAGAAGTCAGCGATTCCAGACGGTCTTCCAGTGCCGTGTGCAGCACTTCCATACTCAGCACATCATACTGACTGGCACCTGAAGAGCTGGCGTAGTTATTTTCAACGGCAATGGTCAGTTGGTCCAGTAGTTGTAACTGTTCGGTAACCAGTTCCTTACTGTTGTGCAGAATAATAATATCAATCCATGCCAGTGTGATAGCCAGGGTAACTTCAGCTTTACGCAGGTCGCGTCGGGCCGGGTGTTCGGCTGCTTTGGCCGCCAGCGCATCCCGCTGCAGGGCGACGGAGTCGCCGCGGGGCAGCATTTGGCTGACGCCCATTTTGAGCTGGGTCATGGCCTGTTCATTAAGCGCGAATCCGTCGGTGGGGACATTGAGCATACCCACTGAGATCCGTGGGTCGGGCATGGATTGCACTGCATTGCCCTGAGTTGTCAGAGCATGCTCGCTCTGTCGGCTGCGTGCCAGGGCATAATCCTCACTTAACGCTTGCGACAGTAACTGCGGTAATTGTGGCTGTTGGGCTTGCTGCGCTGTGGCTACAAACTGCCAGCAACTGAGTAAAATGCCTGCTGACACGACATATAAAGGAGGAAGTTTCATACTTGCCTCAATGGTTAACCTTAAAAAATGCGGGTACAGACACCCGGTCACAATGTCTCAGACATTGCACTTAAAAGAGGTTTGGTTAACTCAGGCGTATTGGAGGACGAAACAGCGAGGTTGGGAATCCGGAAAACGCCACTACCGGTTTACCGACGATTTGGCTGGCAGCGGTTTTAACAATAAAGGGGGCTGCTATTCCGGCCAGATAACTGACTAAATGGGAACTGGCATGCTCGCACTGGCAGCCATTTTTATCACAGGGCGAAGCTTGCTTGGCACAGTTATGCTCGGCATTGTTCTGGCAACAATCTGCTTTTGAAGCGCCGTCTGCCTGTGCAGCGTGCAGAGCATGAACCATTTCATTGTCCGGTTGATGCATCATGCAATCAGTGTTTTCTGCCTGCATGGTGTGCACTACCTGTATTTCTGCCATACGTACGCTTTACGCCTGACCTGAGGTCGGCAGAATAATCAGCATGCTTAGCAGAAAGTAACAAAGTAGTCGTTGCACTGAATAATCCGGTAACTGTACTAACGTGAGTATACGATAATCATATCAGACAGGGAAATACTGATTTTGCTTTCACCGGGTAAACCCATTTACTGCTGATTTAACCCGGTGAAATAGCGTTATGTGCCGGGCTAATGCGTGCTAGCGTAGGCTTCTACCTCAGTCCATACGCGCAGCAGATTTTCGCCTAACAGCTTGGCAATGTCAGTTTCGGAGTAACCTCGATCCAGTAAGCCCTGTACCAGTGACGGGTAAGAGGACACATCCTTCAGGCCAATCGGCAGTGAGTCGCCAACGCCATCGTAGTCAGAGCCGATTCCCACATGATCAATGCCAATAAGACCCACTACATGGTCAATGTGGTCGAGTACATCGGCTAAAGTTGAGTAAGGGTAAGGGTTTTCCTTACTGTAATTATCAGCAAAATTCGCAACTTCTTCACTGTCTGCGCCAAATTCTTTGATCAGGGCATTGCGTTGTTTCGTGCGATTATCACTCCACATGCGCGCTTCTTTAGTCACAAAACCGGAGCCAAAGTTAATCATTACCACACCGCCGTTCTCGCCCAGCTTCACCAACATATCGTCGGTCATATTGCGTTCAAAGCCCGGTGTGAAGGTACGTAATGAAGAGTGGGAGGCAATCACCGGGGCCTTGCTGATGTCGATAGCCTGGTAAAAAGCGTCATCTGATACGTGGGAGATATCCACCATCACGCCGATGTTGTTCATTGCAGTGACCAGCTCTTTACCAAAAGGGCTCAGGCCGTGCCACTTGCGGCGAATGTCGTAGGACGAGTCGCTGATATGGTTAGCCCTGGAGTGTGCCAGCGTGATATAGCGAATGCCGCGCTGCTGAAAAATTTCGAGGTTTTTCAGGTCGCCCTGGATTGGCGAGCCATTTTCCATCCCCATAGGGAGGGAAATTAACCCTTTAGCAAATTGTTCGCGCACGTCTTGCGGGCTCATGGCAATGGCAAACTTATCCGGGGCACGAGCTGTGATGGCCTCAACGTTGTCGATGAGCATATGGGCAAGCTGAGTGGACTCATCTGAGTCGTCGAGACTGGCGGGCACGTAAATCGACATAAATGGCGCATTCAGGCCACCGCTAACGGCACGCGGATAATCGAAATCGCCGCCTTCGGTGGCTTTGGTGACATCCACCCATTTGTTATGTACCCGGTACGGTACATCAATGTGGCCATCCACAATAATATAACGTTGAGCAATATCCTGCGCCGTGGATAAGCCTTTGGGCGGTTGACCGGGGGCAGACGTCGACTGGCAGCCGGTTAATAACGCGAGTGCAGTAACAGTACCCAGCAAGAAAGCGTGCTTCATGGTGTAAATCCCTGTAAGTGACGTTAGATGGTATTTTTTTATAAACCTACCATGATTTTTCGATTTACTCACCTGGTGGTTTATTCAAAAAGGTGTTTGTTTGCTTTAATATTTTATTCATCTTGCGAGGTTACCCTCTTATCGGTCTTACCGTTGAGTGGCTGGACGCGCAAGTTCAAATACGCCATACTGCCGGGCGGTTGTCTGGCATCTGAGAAGCAACAGGTGGCGGGAAGTGTGGCCTGCACAGGATGGACTACCTGTGATGATCCACTCATAAAACCGGCGCCATAGCGGGTATCGTAAATAAAATACCAACTTGTTGGTATGCGCCCCTTGAATAATGTCGCCAGACCCTCATTAACTAAAAAATAACAGGTGTTGGTGTCTGATACGGATACCAGACCACACATTACAATTGAATCGAGAAAGTACTTATGGCAATGAATTTCGTACCGCTGGATAAAAATACACATAAAGATCTTAAAGTAGCGGTAGATCCTGCTTTTCCATACGCGAAAAACACCCACCTGGCCGCGGCATCCATTCGTGAATTTGCACAATTAGCCGGCGCTATGCCACTGGTGTTTATCCAGGATCCTAAAACTAATAAACATCACGTTGTAGCAATGCTGGGTATCGAGCCAGGCCAGAACCTGTTTTTACAGGATGGCAAATGGAATGCGCCACATATTCCAATGAACATCATTCGTTACCCGTTCGACGTGCGTCCTGACGGCGATAAGCTGGGCGTTTACATTGATGAAAACAGCGATTTGATTAAAGAAGAAGGTCAGCCATTGTTTAAAGAAGATGGCAACCCATCTGACTTCCTGAACAACCGTCAGCAATTGCTGGGCGACCTGGCTAACAGCGAAATGCTGACCCAGCAGTTCGTGTCTAAAGTGGTTGAACTGGATTTGTTAAACCCAATGCAACTGCGCGTTCAGTACAGCAACGGCCAGGGCCGAAACGTTGGTGGCATCCTGACCATCGATGAGAAGAAGCTGGTAGAACTGGCAGATGAGCAAGTAGTAGAGCTGCACCGAGCTGGTTTCATGGGTGCACTGTACGCCATGATGCTGTCTTTAGGTCAGCTGAACCGCCTGATTGAGCTCTCTACCAATGCTGAAAGCCCAATCAAAGCGATGCAAATGGAGCCAGCGCCGGCAGAACAAGCCGAGG
Source organism: Alteromonadaceae bacterium (assembly GCA_002691625.1). Classification (GTDB taxonomy): domain Bacteria; phylum Pseudomonadota; class Gammaproteobacteria; order Enterobacterales; family Alteromonadaceae; genus Alteromonas. The sequence continues at coordinate 209,660 of NZIK01000027.1, read as the reverse complement.
CAGCGCCACAGCAGTAATAACTGTTCGGCAAAGAAAACTAAAAAGGGTGGGCGCGAGCCCACCTTTTTTATTGATATTCAGTTAACCAGAACCATCCTGTGGAACGCCTTTCATGTCACTCACTTTAGTTAATCCCAGCGTAAAATTATCGGCGACATTAACCGTTGAAGGTCCAACACTGACTATTAAAGAGGGGCAGCACACCATTATCAGTGGTCTCAATGGCAGTGGTAAATCGGTACTGGCTGCGGTGCTGGCCGGAGAAGGGAAAGTGCTTAATGGCGAACGGCAATCAGGTGGTCGTTGCGGGTGGGTAAGTGTTGGCCAACAACAGGCGGTAATAGAAGCTGAGCGCCGCAAAGACGACGCCGATATTCTTGATGTGGTGCCGGTACCCAGCACGGCTAAAGAGGTTATCCTTGACGGTCTTGCCGACGAACAAAGCGTAACTGAAACGCTGAGCGAATTGGCGGAGTTACTGGGTATCAGCAGTCTCCTTGGGCGGGAGTTTCTGGCCCTGTCCACTGGAGAGACGCGCAAAGTGTTATTAACCAGAGAGTTGCTCAAGGAACCTGACTGGCTGGGGTTGGATGAGCCCTATGATGGCCTTGATGTTGAAACGGTGGGCAGATTTGCGCAATACCTGGATAAGCTGAGCTGCCGCTGTACACTGATTATGGTGGTCAACCGGGTAAGCGAAATTCCTGTTTGGGCGCGGCGCTTGCTGTTCTTACAAAATGGTCGTATCGCCTGGCAAATTGAAGGCGACACACTTGATGACGCCGCGCTGCAGCCGCTTAGACAAATTATGCATATTCAGCAAAATGTCGAAAAGCTGCCCGAACGCGATAGCGATTGCCATGCGCCCCAGCGTACCGACCCTAATGCGCCGCTGGTCAGACTGAATAACGGCCGTGTTGCCTGGGGTGACAATGTTGTGTTTGAGCAGCTTAACTGGACTATCGCGCCTGGTGAGCATTGGCAGGTAATCGGCCCGAATGGCTCGGGGAAAACCTGCTTACTGACGCTAATCACCGGTGACAACCCCCTTTGCTACAGCAACGATTTGAACGTGTTTGGTTATCAGCGTGGCAGTGGTGAAAGCATCTGGGACATAAAACAACACCTCGGCATCATTTCTAACAGTTTGCACCTGCAGTACCGGGTTAACTGCTCGGTTGCAGACGTGGTGTGTTCTGGTTTTTACGACAGTATTGGGCTGTACAAAACACCTACCGACAGGCAGCGCCTGCTGTGCCGGGAATGGTTGGTTGCTATTGGCCTGGATCAAGAAGCGAAAACGCCGTTTCAGTCTTTATCATTTGGCGATCAGCGTTTACTGCTCATCGTGCGTGCTATGGTGAAACATCCGAGCCTGTTGATTCTTGATGAGCCGTGCAATGGCCTGGATGACATCAACCGCACCAAGGTGCTGGCGATGCTCGATTTACTGGCACGGGAAGGCAATACCACACTACTGTATGTTAATCACCACAGCGAAGATAAGATCCCGGCGATCAAAAACACGCTGAATATGCGTGATTACCAGCCTCGCGACTAATTGGTAAAACATTACAAATTCAGGTTCTCTCGGCCGTACCTGAAACAAAGGTAAAAGTAACCGACGATAGCGATAACACCGGGTAAAAATCCGAAAAATAATGGAAACTGGTTAAGCAATAAGTCAATAAATGCGCCGATGATAAAGCCTGAGAATATTGCTTTTTGTAATCCGGCTCCACCCTTTATACCGTTAAACATCCTGACTTCCCCTGTAATAATTTAGATTGTGTGGGCCTGAATCTTTACTAGGAGACAGGCCGTTAAAATTACTTGTTCATGACTAACTTATACAGATAGCCACTCCCAGTCACCATCATTAGCGATCGCATTACCAAAGAAAAGTCCACCGCCAAAGCTTGTTGCTGCGGCAGCACCCGCTCCAACCCAGCCAACAGGACCAGATGCAACTATGCCAATAGCAAGTGCAACCATGCCAATTCCCAAGCTTGCTTCTCCACTATCTACACCGCCTACTACTACTTCAATGTCTGCTAAATTTAGTTCTTTCATAACATTCCTCGTTAATAACTCTGTAATCACCAACCTTTTATTGATGAACCACAATAGTTCCACTGCCAGTAAAAACAGACTACTGAGCTCAGGTTCAGTTTTTGAAGTGTAGTGATTAAGTAGATCGTTGTCGCGATTGCAGGCGCAGAATGTCAACAACGCTGATTAGCGTTAGATCGCGTATAAATTTGGTTTTTTTCGCTGCTGATCTCAGACCTTTTTAGAATTAAATACCCACTTCCCCTTAGCTTTCCTTCTAAGGGGAGCGGATTTTCCCACTTTTTCCCCTTTTTCCTTCTTTCTAATCAGCCACTTCAGCGCAAAGCCCGAAAATAAGGGATTTTCCCCCATTTAGTTACTCATCCTGTGTGGCGCGTTTTTGCTTGACAGTGGGGAGGAATGATACCTAAACTGTCAAAAGTGGGTAAAAGTGGCAAATAGTGGATCATATAATCAACGTTTTGCAGATTAGATCTCATAAAACACGAATAATAAGATCAATACACAAAAGGCTAGGGGAATGTTCCGCGGCGCTAACGCAATCAATCTGGATTCCAAAGGGAGACTGGCTATTCCGACAAAGCATCGGCAGCCCCTTCTGGATGATTGCGCCGGACAACTGATCTGCACCATTGACACACAACAAAGCTGTTTGCTGCTTTACCCGCTTCCCGAATGGGAAGAAATCGAACTCAAACTGAGTAAATTTTCCAGCAACATTGAGCAGGAAAGACGCAAGATTCGTTTATTACTCGGCTACGCCATTGACTGCGAAATGGATAAGAGCGGTCGTGTGCTCATTCCTGTACCCCTGCGTAATCATGCCAAATTAGACAAAGAAATTCTGCTGGTTGGCCAATTAAATAAATTCGAAATCTGGAATTCAGAAATCTGGGCTAAACGTATCGAAGAAGATATGGAAGTTGAGCGTTCTGGTAACTTTGAGCTCACTGAGCGTTTACAGGACTTCTCACTATGACCGCATCGTTTTCGCATACCTCTGTACTCCTGCAGGAATGCCTGGACGGCCTGGCCATCAAACCCGACGGTATTTATATCGATGCCACCTTTGGCCGTGGTGGCCATTCAGGTGAGATCCTCAAACAGCTGGGCAGCAATGGCCGCTTAATTGCGTTCGACCGCGATCCCCAGGCCATTGAAGCCGCCGCCCGGTTTGCTGAAGATAGTCGCTTTGAGATTGTGCATTCGGCGTTTGGCGACATGGCTGACGTGATTGAGCAGATGGGCCTGACACAGCAAATTGATGGCGTATTGATGGATTTAGGCGTTTCCTCGCCTCAGTTAGATGATGCTGAGCGTGGTTTCAGTTTTCTACGTGACGGCCCGCTGGACATGCGCATGGATACGTCACGGGGCATGAGCGCCGCCGACTGGCTGAACAGTGCTGATGAGCAGGATATTACCCAGGTTATCAAAGAGTTTGGTGAAGAAAAGTTTGGTAAACGTATCGCTCATGCCATTGTTAATTATCGCAAGGACCAGCCACTTTCCCGGACCAGTGAGTTAGTCACTATTATTGACCAGGCCGTACCGGTCAAAGATAAGTTCAAGCACCCGGCTACCCGCACTTTTCAGGGCATTCGAATTTATATCAATGCGGAGCTGGAACAACTCAGAGTAGGCCTTAAAGCCGCCACCAACGTTTTACGTTCTGGTGGTCGTATGGCCATCATCTCTTTTCATTCGCTTGAAGACCGCCTGGTTAAGCGCTTTATGAAGGAGCAAAGTAAAGGCAAATCCTTCCCGCCCGGTTTACCGGTAACCCAGGCGGAAATTGACGCCGACAAAGTGTTAACCCTCATTGGCAGAGCCATCAAGCCCGGCGACCAAGAACTCAAGCATAACGTGCGATCCCGAAGCGCGGTACTCAGGGTAGCGGAAAAACGATGACCGGTTCGACGACCAACTTTAATTTTCTCCTCATCCTGGTTACCGAATTGACCCGCCATAAGCTGCGGGTTTTGTTGTTTATAGCGGTTATCGCCAGCGCTCTGGCGGTGATCCTTAGCACGCACCACAATCGCCAGCAAAATATCGCCCTGGAAGAGCTAATGCGCGAGAAAGACCAGCTCGACGTAGAATGGCGAAACCTGGTGCTGGAACAACGTGCACTAACCGAGCATAACCGAATTGAAGCCATGGTGCAGAAGGAACTCGACATGCATCGTCCTGATGTGGATGACGAGGTTGTGGTGCGGATCAAATGACAGCTATTACATTAAAAAATTCCAAAGCCAGGGCTGGCGGGGCAAAAATCAACACCCGTCCGGGCCCTATGCAGTGGCGCTTTGTGCTGGTAGTGGGCATCATCGTTCTGGTGTTTCTGATCCTGGCGCTGCGCACGGCTTTTATCCAGGTTATAGCCCCGGATGCGCTGATTGAACAGGGGGATAGTCGCACTCTGCGAACCCGAAATACCCCGACATACCGCGGATTGATCACCGATCGTAACGGCGTAGAACTGGCCGTAAGTGTGCCGGTGAGAGCTATCTGGGCCGACCCAAAAATTATTCATGAGCAAAATGGGCTTAATCAACCCCGCCGCTGGCTGGCGCTGGCTGAAGTGTTGGGGCAGGACGTTGATGAGCTGGTGGGCAAAGTCGGCAACCCGAAACGCCGTTTTGTTTATCTGCAGCGTCAGGTGTCGCCAGCGATGGCGGATTATGTTGAGAAACTGGAAATCCCGGGCGTTTATTTGCGTAAGGAATCACGCCGTTATTACCCGACCGGCGAAGTTGCGGCACAGTTAATTGGTATCACCAATGTGGATGACAAAGGCATTGAGGGACTCGAGCGTTTATATGACGACTGGCTTACCGGTTCGCCGGGTACCCGCAAAATTCGCCGTGATGCCAAAGGCCGTCAGGTTGAGGTGTTGGAAAGCAAAGACGGCGAAGCTGCGGGCAATCTGACACTGACTATCGATCAGCGCATTCAGGCGCTGGCCTACCGTGAAATCAAAGAGGCGATGCTGTATTACCAGGCCAGCTCAGCGTCGGCCATTGTGATTGATGTGCATAGCGGTGACATTCTGGCGATGGTCAACGCGCCATCGTTTAACCCTAATGATCGCAGTGATATCTCCCCGCGACGAATGCGAAACCGGGTGATCACGGATGCCTTTGAACCCGGCAGTTCATTAAAGCCACTGGCGGTCCTCAGCGCGCTGGAGTTTGGCGCGGTAAAAGTGGGCGATATTGTGGATACCTCGCCTGGCTGGATGCGCCTTGGCGGCAGTCTGGTTAAGGATTTCCGTAACTACGGTAAGCTTACGTTGGCCGAGATTATTCAGCATTCCAGTAATATGGGCACCTCGAAATTGGCTTTGTCGGTGCCTAAACCATTCTTGCTGGATACTTATTACAACATGGGCCTGATGTCGGATACCGGCATCAATATGCCTGGCGAGAGTAGCGGTATTTTTCACGAACGCAGCCGCTGGTCTGAGTTTGAGCTGGCCACTCTATCTTTCGGCTACGGTATTTCCGTCACTACCGCTCAGTTAGCCAGAATGTACTCAACCATAGCGTCGGGTGGCATTAAGCGGCCACTTAACATTGTTAAAAATACCGATAATCAGGCTTACAAGCCTGGCGCCGAGCGTGTGATCAGCGAGCAAAATGCCAAAGCCATTATGGCCATGATGGAAACCGTTACGCAGGAAGACGGCTCCGGGGTGAAAGCCCGGATCCCGGGTTACCGGGTAGCGGGTAAAACCGGTACCAGCCGCAAAGCCGTGGCCGGGGGATACGGTGAAGAGTACGTTAATATCTTTGCCGGCATAGCCCCGCTCAACGATCCGCAACTGGTCACCGTAGTGCTGATCAACGAACCCGGTGGCGATCTCTATCATGCCGGCGATACCGCTGCGCCGGTGTTCTCTGAAATTATGGGTGGTGCGTTACAACTACTGAATATTGCACCGGATGATCGTCAGGTCAGTGCCACACAAGTGGTAGAGAGGTCGACCAATGGTGGTTAACGCGTTTATGCAAAGTCTGCATGCACTGTTGATTAAATTTGGTATCAATGCACCGGATATCCGGGTTCACGGACTCACGCTGGATAGCCGTGAGGTGACACCGAAGCTGGCATTTGTTGCGGTTAAAGGGCACAGCCGTGATGGTCGTGACTTTATTCCACAAGCCATCAGTCTGGGTGCGCGTGCTATTCTCGCTGAAGCAGAAGAAGCCGGTGAACACGGCCAGGTAATGATGCGCGAACATACCGTGATTGTGAAGGTGTGGGGCCTGGCTGACCTGCTTTCCTCGCTGGCAGCCGCGTTTTACGACTATCCGGCCAATAAGCTGGCGACCATCGCAGTGACTGGCACCAACGGCAAAACTTCTGTGGTGCAGCTGATTACCCAGATGAAACATCTGTTGGGCCACCGCGCCGCGTCAATCGGTACCCTCGGTAGTGGAATCTATCGGGACGATGCCGAATTTAAGCCGCCGGCCAATGGCAATACCACACCCGATGCTATTTCTATGCAATATTTGCTGGCTGAATTTGTACAGCAGGAAGTGCATCAGGTGGCGTATGAAGCGTCATCTCATGCGCTGGTGCAGAATCGCCTGAAGCAGGTTAATACCGATATTGCGGTGTTTACCAACCTGACTCGGGACCATCTTGATTATCACGGCACCATGGAGGCTTATGCACAGGCAAAGCTTGGTTTGCTGGATTTACCCGGCCTGCATTCGGTGGTGCTCAATTTTAACGATGAGGCAAGTCAGGCCTGGGCGAAGAAGGCTAAAAAGTCGATACAGAAGGTTTGGACCGCCGTGTTGCCAGAACCTGCCCGGGATATGCCAGAAGGTCGCTATTGTTTTGCCACAAATGTGCAATATCATCCTAATGGATGCCAGTTCAGGCTCGCAACATCCTGGGGGACGACCGTGGTACAAACCGATTTACTGGGGCACTTTAATATTGCCAACCTGATGAACGCCACTGCGGCTTTACTCTGTCAGGGCGAGCGCTTTGACAATGTGGTGAAAACCATTGAGCAGGTACAGGCAGTCGCCGGTCGCCTGGAAGTCTTCGAATTTCAGGACAATGCCAATGTGGTAGTGGATTATGCCCACACCCCGGATGCGTTGAGTCAGGCACTTAAAGCCCTGCGCCTGCATACTAAAGGCAAGCTTTGGTGCGTATTTGGCTGTGGTGGTGACCGCGATAGAGGTAAACGGCCATTGATGGCGCAAACCGCCGAACAAAGTGCCGATGAGCTGGTGATCACCACTGATAACAGTCGCTCAGAATCACCTTCGGCCATTGCTGAGGATATTCGCGCGGGTCTTAATCACCCTGAAAAAGCGCAGGATATTCCCGACCGTGAGCAGGCCATTCGTTATTGCCTGGCCAAAGCGGACAGCGATGATCTTATTCTGGCGGCGGGCAAAGGGCACGAGAGTTATCAAATTATTGGCGAACAAAAAATAAACTATAACGAACGGGAAGCCATTACCCGTTTGCAGCAGGAGTGCAGCAAATGATTACCAGGTCTTTGATGTGGATAGCAGAGCAAATAAAAGGTCGTCTGAGTGGCGAAGACTGCACTGTATCTGCCGTGAGCACTGATACCCGAACCCTCTCGCAGGGGGCCGTATATCTTGCGCTAAAAGGCGAAAACTTCGACGGTCACCAATTTGTTGAGGCCGCAGAAAACGCCGGCGCAGTGGCCGTTATTGCCAGTCAGCCGGTGACTACCGAACTGCCGGTGATTTATGTTGAAGATAGCAAACTGGCACTTGGCCAGCTTGGCGCAGCAGTTAAAGCAGAAGTAAACCCTAAAACCATTGGAATTACCGGCAGCAGTGGCAAAACCACTGTTAAGGAAATGTGCGCGGCTATCTTATCGCGGCGCGGCAACGTGCTGGCTACCGCTGGTAACTTTAACAACGAAATCGGGGTGCCACTCACCTTACTGCGCCTGACTCCGGAACATGAGTACGCGGTAGTGGAAATGGGCGCTAACCATCTCGGTGAGATTGCCTATACCACTGATCTGGTAAAACCGGATGTAGCAACCATTGTCAATGCAGCCGCAGCCCATCTCGAAGGCTTTGGCAGCTTACTCGGTGTGGCCCGGGCCAAAAGCGAAATCTTTAAGGGGCTGGGCGAAAAAGGCCTGGCTATTGTTAACCAGGACAGTCAGTTTGCTGAATTCTGGCTGGGTAAACTGAAATATCAGCCTGTGCAAGCCTTTTCGCCGGATAACCATAATTCCCAGGCCGACTTTTACGCTACCGACATCACCATTGATTTGAATGGCTGCGCAGCATTTGAGATGCACTCGGTGCAGGGCAATACTGATATTCGCCTGGCTGTGCCAGGCATGCACAACGTAGGCAATGCACTGGTTGCTGCGGCACTGACCATGGCCGTTGGGGCTACGCTGGAAGACGTTAAGTATGGCTTGCAGGATATGCAGGCAGTTGGTGGACGGTTAAAAGTAGTGCCGCTCACTGAGCAGGTACGAATTCTTGACGACACCTATAACGCCAACGTGGGATCCGTTAAAGCGGCTATCGACACCCTGGCCAGCTTCTCTGGTCGGCGGGTGCTGGCCCTTGGTGATATGGCGGAACTGGGCGAAAAAGCCCGTTACTACCATGAACAGGTTGGTGAGTATGCCAAAGAGAAATTCATCGACTGTTTATACACCTCCGGGGTGTTGAGTCAGAGTGCCTCAATTGCTTTTGGCGATAATGGCTACCATTTTAGCGAGCAAAGCGCGCTGATTGAGGCTCTGGAACAGGATTTAGGTCATGAGCAAAGAGACTTAACGATTCTGGTGAAAGGCTCGCGCAGCGCGAGGATGGAAAATGTCATAGCGGCGTTGGAGAAATCGCCGCTGGGAAAGCTTAGTCGTCGGCGGGAGAAAATAGCATGTTAATATGGCTCGCCGACTGGCTGACACAATTTGAATCTGGCTTTAACGTCTTCTCGTACCTCACGCTAAGAGCGATCCTGAGTACGCTGACGGCGCTGTTGATTGCCATTATTATTGGGCCGAAGATGATCCGCTGGTTACAACGGATGCAGATTGGCCAGACTGTGCGCACCGATGGTCCTGAGTCGCACTTATCCAAATCTGGTACGCCTACCATGGGCGGTTTACTCATTCTGGCGGCCATTGTCATCAGTGTGCTGCTATGGGCAGATTTAACCAATACCTATGTGTTGGTAACCTTATTCGTAGTGGTTACCTTTGGCATTATCGGATTTGTCGATGATTACCGAAAAGTAGTGCGTAAGGACTCAAAAGGCCTGATTGCCCGCTGGAAGTATTTCTGGCAATCGGTAATCGCTCTTTGTGTTGCGTTTTATCTGTATTCCTCTGCACAAACCATGGAAGAAACGGCCTTACTGGTGCCGTTCTTTAAAGAGGTACTGCCACAACTGGGCATTTTGTATATCGCCATTGTGTACTTTGCACTGGTAGGCACGAGTAACGCGGTTAACCTGACTGACGGGCTCGATGGCCTGGCCATTGTGCCGACAATCCTGGTCGCCGGGGCTTTTGCTATTTTTGCTTACGTCACCGGTAACGCCAACTTTTCCGGCTATCTGAATATTCCGCATATCCCGCTAACCAGTGAACTGGTTATTGTGTGTACCGCCATTGTGGGTGCCGGGCTGGGCTTTTTATGGTTTAACACCTATCCGGCAATGGTCTTTATGGGCGATGTGGGCTCGCTGGCACTTGGCGGAACGCTGGGCGTGCTGGCGGTGCTGGTACGTCAGGAAATCGTGCTAATTATTATGGGCGGCGTGTTCGTAATGGAAACCGTCTCGGTGATCATGCAGGTAGGCTCTTACAAGCTGCGCGGGCAACGCATTTTTCGCATGGCACCCATTCACCATCATTACGAATTAAAAGGCTGGCCGGAACCCCGGGTGATTGTGCGATTCTGGATCATCTCGTTGATTCTGGTATTGATTGGTTTGGCAACGTTGAAATTACGCTAGGTTATGACTGAAACAGCGCGTTTACCACAGTATGTTATTGCCGGTCTCGGACAGACCGGTCTTTCCTGTGTGCGCTATCTGCTACAACAATCGGTAGCGTTTAAAGTGTGGGACACCCGCGCAGACTACACTGTCGGCGAGGAGCTGGCTGCCCGGGTAAACGCTGATATCACCTGTGGTGAGTTGCCGCAAAATTACTGGCAAGGCGTAACCCATCTGGTATTAAGTCCTGGTATCGCCACCGATTTACCGGAAGTTGCACGGGCCAGACAAGCCGGTGTGAGCGTGATTGGCGATATCGAATTATTTGCCCTGGCAGTTAAGCAGCCGGTAATTGGGATCACGGGCTCCAACGGCAAGACGACAGTGACTCTGCTAACCACTCATATATTACAGCAACTGGGCTTTAATGCGGTGGCGGCCGGCAATGTCGGTTTACCAGCCCTGGATTCTCTGCAGCAAGCAGCGGATGTAACGGTGCTGGAATTATCCAGCTTCCAGTTGGAAACCACCCGCAGTTTAGCGCTCTGGGCTGGGACGATACTTAACATTTCAGCTGACCATCTCGACCGTCATCATACACTGGCCGCTTACAGTGAAGCCAAACAGCGAATTTTTGACCATTGCCAGGTAGCCGTGGTCAACCGCGAAGACAGCAATACCATGCCGATGACGGCCGTCGAAACCAAAATAGCCACCGGCCTCAACCCGGCCAGCGAAGACTTTGGCTGGGATGCGGCCGGGCAAACCATTACTTATAATGGTAAACCCTTACTGGCTCTGGCTGATACCGCACTGGTAGGTTTGCATAATGCATTGAATATTCAGTCCGCACTGGCACTGGTCAGCGTCTTTAGTCAGGATATGACAGCTGCCGCCCAGGCAGTGAAATCTTTTAAGAGTGCGCCGCACCGCTGTACTAAAATAGCCGATGTCGCAGGCGTTAGTTTTATCGACGATTCAAAAGCCACGAATATTGGCGCCACCGAAGCGGCCCTGCAAGGGCTGGCTGGTAGCGTCACTGGTAAATTGCTTCTGATTGCCGGTGGCGATGCGAAAGGTGCTGATTTAAGCGAATTAGCCCCTGCGTTAACAGAGCATGTGGATGTGGTGATTGCGCTTGGCAAAGATGGACAGGTACTCAGTGATATAGCTGAGCAAGGCTACTATGTTGAAAGTCTTGAGCGTGCTGTTCAGCAGGCGTTTCTACTTGCGAAACCTGGCGATACGGTGCTGTTATCGCCGGCCTGTGCCAGCCTGGATATGTTCAATAATTACCAGCACCGGGCCGAGGTTTTCCAGCAGGCGGTAAAGGAGTTATCCGCATGAATGCTGTAACTTCCCAGCTCGCTGGTCTTTTCGCTGCGCGCCACGATAAGCCAAACACCAGTGCTCCGGCGTTCGACGGTGGCATTGTGTTAGTGGCGTTTGCTCTGATGGCGATTGGTCTCATTATTGTAACCTCTGCTTCCATGCCGGTTGCCGACCGCCTCCATGACAATCCGTTTTATTTCTCAATTCGTCACGGTATTTACCTGATTGCCGCCATTATCGCTGCCATGATTACGGTGCAGTTACCCATGCAATTCTGGCGGGTGACCAACCCCTATATGCTACTGGCTGCCATAGGCCTGCTGGTGGCGGTGCTGCTGATTGGCAGAAACGTTAATGGTTCAACTCGCTGGCTGGTTGTCGGGCCTATTACAGTGCAGGCCGCGGAACCGGCGAAGCTGTTTTTCTTCTGTTATTTGGCGGGCTATATGGTCCGGCGTTACGATGAAGTCACAGAGAATCTGAAAGGCTTTATTAAGCCGCTGGTCGTGTTCTTTATTCTGGCATTGCTGTTACTGGCACAACCCGATCTGGGCACTGTAGTAGTAATGCTGGCTACCACCATGGGGCTGTTGTTTTTAGCCGGTGCTAAACTGTGGCAGTTTTTCGCTTTACTGTTTGCCGGGGTGTTAGCCGTGGTCGCCCTGATTGTGGATTCAGAGTACCGGCTGGCAAGGGTTACCTCGTTCTGGGATCCCTGGGCCGATCCATTCGGCAGCGGCTATCAGCTGACCCAGTCTTTAATGGCTTACGGGCGGGGTAACTGGTTTGGACAGGGACTGGGCAACAGTTTACAAAAGCTTGAATTCCTGCCTGAAGCGCACACTGACTTTGTTATGGCCATTTTAGCCGAAGAGTTAGGATTCACCGGGGTCATGGTGGTGCTGCTACTGATGTTATGGCTGGTTATCCGGGCGCTACAAATTGGTAATCAGGCGCTGGCCAGTGAACGGGCATTTGAAGGCTTTCTGGCCTATGCCATTGGCATTTGGTTCAGTTTCCAGACCGCAGTAAACATTGGTGCCAGCGCCGGTATCCTGCCCACCAAAGGGTTAACGCTGCCACTGGTGAGTTACGGTGGTTCAAGTTTAATTATCATGTCGGTTACCGTGGCTGTGCTGTTACGGATTGATTTTGAATTACGGGTTGCTGGCGTTCAGGCGCTGGATAAAGGCCGCAAGCGGGAAGGCAAAGCTAAAGTGAAGGCGGCTATGAAACCGCTTCAGGCTAACGACCAGGATTTATCCCAGGAGCCGGACGATGAGTAAACGTTGTCTGGTGATGGCGGGTGGTACCGGCGGGCATGTATTTCCCGGCATTGCGGTGGCCAATGAATTGCAGCGGCGCGGCTGGCACATCGACTGGCTGGGTACGGCAGAACGTATGGAAGCCCAGGTGGTACCGGCCCATGGCTTCCCGATTCACTTTATCCCGGTTAAAGGGTTGCGTGGTAAAGGTCTTGCTGCCCGGGTATCGGGGTTACTGGCGCTGATTAAATCCTTGTTTAACGCCCGCAAAGTGCTGCAAAAACTGAAACCGGATGTGGTCATCGGGATGGGCGGTTATGCCAGTGGGCCAGGCGGCGTTGCGGCGAAGAGCCTCGGCATTCCGATTGTCATCCACGAACAAAATGCGGTGCCTGGCATGACTAACAAGTTACTTGCCCGCATTGCTAAAAAAGTCATGCTTGGGTTTGCTTCGGCGGCTCCGTACTTCGCCGGTGCTAAAATAAAATGCCAGGCCGTGGGCAACCCGGTGCGGGACGAGATTCTCGCCATTGAGCCTAAACGTCAAACCTCACAACCCATGCGTATGCTGGTGGTGGGCGGCAGTTTAGGNGCGCGGCCACTGAACGAACAGNTGCCGGTGATCTGNCAGTCTTTTCCTGAACTNNAGATNCGCCATCAGTGTGGTANAGGCAACGAACAAACCGTNCGCAGTGCCTATGGCGACAAGCNGGTGACCGTGAATGAATTTATTACTGATATGGCCGAGGCTTATCAGTGGGCTGATTTTGTTGTGTGCCGGGCGGGGGCATTAACCGTGGCAGAGGTTTCCGGTGCCGGTAAACCAGCCATTTTTGTGCCGCTGCCNCATGCCGTAGACGACCATCAAACCCTGAATGCGCGCTATCTGGCCGACCAGAATGCCGCCAAAGTGGTGGCACAATCGGCACTTAGCCAGGAATTACCGGTGATTCTGCGTGACTGGCTGGAAAATCCTGATGACTGTGTCAGGATGGCGGCCAATGCGAAACAGTTTGCACCTTACAATGCAGCTCAGCAGGTNGCAGATGCCTGTGAAGCTTTAACNANAGAGAGATAGCGGTAGATGGTATTGGAAACGCCTTTTCAAAGTCCCCNGATGCGAAAGATCACGCGCATATTTTTTGTCGGGATTGGCGGTGCCGGCATGGGCGGGATCGCCGAAGTGCTGTTGAATGAAGGCTACGANATTGCCGGTTCTGACATCCAGACCGGTGCAATGACCGAGCGCCTGACCGCGCTGGGCGCAGATATTGCCATTGGCCATCGNGCTGAAAATGTGGTGGATGCCAACGTTGTGGTGGTNTCCAGTGCAATCAACGAGGCTAATCCCGAGATTCAGTATGCCCGGGAAAAACGTATCCCGATTATCCGTCGCGCNGAAATGCTGGCTGANTTAATGCGTTTCCGTCATGGCATCGCGGTGGCTGGTACCCATGGTAAAACNACCACTACCAGCCTTATNGCGACCATTTTTGCCGANGCCGGGCGCGATCCTACTTTNGTGATTGGCGGTTTGCTNAANAGCGCCGGNACTAATGCACGACTCGGNAGNAGTCGATATTTAATCGCNGAAGCGGATGAGAGTGATGCTTCGTTTCTGCACCTTCAGCCNATGATGAGTGTGGTGACCAATATCGAAGCNGACCATATGGAAACCTATGGCGGNGATTTCAGTAAAATGACCGACACCTACATTGAGTTTTTACATAATCTGCCGTTTTANGGNCAGGCCGTAGTGTGTGGCGATGACCAGGTTATCCGTTCGCTGTTGCCACAAATCGGTCGCAGCGTGATCACCTACGGTCTGGATGAAGACAACGATGTATACGCCACCGATATTCACTACAGTTTTGGCTCGGCGCATTTTACCGTTCATCGCCCGGACCGCGAGCCGCTGCCGGTGAAGTTGAATCAGACCGGTAAGCACAATGTGCTCAACGCCCTGGCNGCTATNACNGTGGCTACGGAAGAAGGGATAGACGATCAGTCAGTGCAGGCCGCGCTGGCCGGTTTCGGCGGCATTGGCCGTCGTTTTGAGGTGCTCGGACAGTTTGATACCAGTGTGGGAGAGGTGACCCTGGTGGACGATTACGGCCACCATCCAACGGAAGTGGCGGCGACCATTGAAGCGGCCCGCAACAACTGGCCGGATCAAAGGCTGGTAATGATTTATCAACCGCACCGTTACACCCGAACCCGTGATTTGTACGAAGACTTCGTGGAAGTACTGTCTCAGGTGGATTGNTTATTACTGCTGGATGTNTATGCGGCCAGCGAACAGCCTATTGATGGCGCAGACAGTCGCTCACTGGCGCGCTCTATCCGTGCCCGCGGCCAGTTAGAGCCGGTTTATGTCAGCGAGCACAGTGAATTGCCTGCNATTCTTGCTAATCAGTTGCAGGATGGTGATATNGTGATGACGCAGGGCGCCGGTAACGTAGGCCANCTGGCCAGGAANCTGGCGGCAATGCAGTTAAACCCGCAAGTCATGCAGCAGGAGGAGCAGTAATGGCCTTTAAAACTTATGCCCCGCAAGCCTTCGGGCGTGTTGCTGTNATGTANGGCGGNGACTCNGCTGAGCGGGAAGTNTCNTTGCGNTCCGGCGAGGCTGTTTTAAAAGCNCTTACAGNGGCNGGCGTAGAGGCTATTGCTTTCGATACAGCTGAGCGTCAACTAGTTGAATTAATAGATGAAAAAGTCGATCGCGTGCTGATAATGCTACATGGTCGTGGCGGTGAAGATGGCAGCATGCAAGGGGCTTTACAGCAGCTCAAAATACCTTACACAGGTAGCTCCGTACTGGGTTCAGCACTGGCGATGGATAAGATCCATAGCAAGCAAATCTGGCAATGCCTGAATATTCCCACCGCGAAATATGAAATTGCTGTAAAAAGTCGCTTTGAAGCTGGATCATGCGGCGCTATAATGAATAAATTAGGGGGAAAAGTCATGGTTAAACCGGCTCGGGAAGGTTCGAGCATCGGGATGGCCAAAGTGACTAGCGCTAAACAACTCGCGACTGCCATACAAGACGCATTCAAATACGATAATACAGTCTTGTTGGAGCAGTATATTGAAGGACCTGAATATACCGTTGCCGTTGTGCAAGGTCAGGCTTTGCCTTCGATCCGCATGTCAACCCCGCATATATTTTACGATTATTCGGCTAAGTATCAGGATAATACGACCGAATATTTTTGCCCGAGTGGTTTGTCTGATGAAGACGAACAATATCTGGCAACGCTGTGTGCATCTGCCTTTGAAGCGCTATCGGCCACCGGCTGGGGGCGGGTAGATGTGATGCAGGACAAACAATCTGGTGAGTTTTATTTGCTTGAGGCCAATACGGTGCCGGGTATGACTGAGAAAAGTCTGGTTCCCAAGGCCGCGGCTGCAGCCGGGATTAGTTTTACAGACTTAGTATTAGCGATTCTGGCAACCAGTATGGAGTAACCCGAGAATGTCAGCAGAACAACGCCAGGCGCCCTGGGGCGGCATTGCTTTTTTAGCCGTGTTGGTGGTGTTGCTGATAAGCGGTGGCATTCATACCTATAACTGGATGCAGGACGAGCAACAGGCACCGGTGCAGGTCATTGACTTCTCCGGGCAGTTTGAACAACTGGACGTACTGAAACTGGAGCGGCTTATCCGGCAGTCTCAGCCTGGCAGCTTTTTTGCGCTGGATGTGAACGACATTCACCGGCTGCTGGAAGAACAGGCCTGGGTGTACCGGGCGTCGGTACGCAAACAGTGGCCTAACCGGCTAAAGGTTTACCTGGTGGAGCAAACACCGGTAGCCAGATGGAATGAAGATTTAATGCTCAACCCTTATGGCGAAAGCTTTAACGCTGAGGGTAAAAATTTAGGCTTACCGCGTCTGTTTGGCCCGGGCGGCAGTGAGAAAACGGCATTAGAAGGATTTAACGCCATGCAGCGGTTACTGCGTAGCCGGCAACTGGATATTGAAGAGTTGTCGTTATCAGAGCGCTTTGCCTGGCAGGTACAACTGGTAAACGGGATTGAGATAAACCTTGGTCGACAGGAGTTTATTGACCGTTTACAACGATTTGTGGATGTTTACCCGTTACTGAGTGAGCAACCTAAGGGTGTCAGCTACGTGGATTTACGTTACGACACAGGGCTGGCCGTAGGCTGGCAAAATGAAACTGATACTAATCAGACTAAAAGTTAATAAGAGATAAGCGGCATATGTCTAAACCGGCAGAACGTAATTTGATTGTAGGACTGGATATCGGCACCAGCCGTGTAAAGGCCGTCCTCGGCGAGTTACTCGACGATGAGCAAATTAGTATCGTAGGTGTCGGTACCCATCCTGCCCGTGGTATGGATAAGGGTGGTGTGAACGATTTGAACCTGGTGGTGAAGTCTGTTCAAAGTGCAGTAAACGAAATGGAACTGATGGCCGATTGTCAGGTCTCTTCTGTGTTTATGTCGATTTCCGGACGGCACGTGAAATGCCAGAACGAAAGTGGCATGGTACCGATTAACAATCAGGAAGTGACTCAGGAAGACGTGGATAACGTGGTCCATGCGGCACGCTCGGTACCCATTGCGGCAGAACGTCGGTTACTGCATGTATTGCCACAGGAGTTTACCATTGATGTGCAGGAGGGCATTAAAAACCCGATTGGCATGTCAGGGGTAAGAATGGAAGCCGAGGCCCATATCATTACCTGTGCGGACGATATGGCGAAAAACCTGGTGAAATGTATTGAGCGCTGCGAGTTACAGGCCGATCAAATCATTTTCTCGGCGCTGGCATCCAGTTATGCCGTGCTGACAGATGATGAGCGTGAGCTCGGTGTCTGTGTAGTGGATATCGGTGCCGGCACAATGGATATTGTGATCTACACCGATGGTGCAATTCGTTACACCGCGGTGGTGCCGTTAGCCGGTAATCAGATTACCAGTGATATTGCAAAAATCTTCAGAACGCCAATTAGCAANGCTGAAGAAATAAAAGTTAACTATGCCTGCGCGCTAAAAGACATGGTTAGCATGGAAGAGAGTATTGAGGTACCCAGCGTTGGCGGTCGTCCGGCGCGGGTAATGTCTCGTCATACTCTNGCNGAGGTCATAGAACCTCGGTATCAGGAATTGTTTGAACTGATACATAAAGAAATTAAAAACAGTGGTTTTGAAGAGCAGATTGCTGCGGGCCTGGTGTTAACTGGTGGTACCGCAAAGATGGAAGGGGCTGTTGAAATCGCTGAAGAAATTTTCCAAATGCCGGTGCGGGTGGGTAGTCCGCTGAATATGGTTGGCTTGTCGGAATATACTGACGATGCCAGTTTCGCAACGGCAGTGGGGTTACTCCACTATGGAAAGATGCAAGCAGATAATAAAAAAACGAGCAAGCAACGCGTG
The DNA here is from genome assembly GCA_002691625.1 of Alteromonadaceae bacterium. Classification (GTDB taxonomy): domain Bacteria; phylum Pseudomonadota; class Gammaproteobacteria; order Enterobacterales; family Alteromonadaceae; genus Alteromonas. The sequence goes on along the minus strand of NZIK01000027.1, from coordinate 191,598 downwards.
GCGGATGGTTTATTCAAGCGCGTGCAAAGTTGGTTTAAAGGTGAATTTTAAATTTTAGGGGGCGCTTAGGTTTATCAGCGAGAGTCATGGAATGCTCAATATGCAGGTGAACTCAAGTGTTAGAAAGACGTACAGAACCGGAGAGTAAGTATGTTTGAATTAATGGATAGCCACGGCGAAGAAGCCGTAATCAAAGTCATCGGTGTCGGTGGCGGCGGTGGCAATGCGGTTGAGCACATGGTGTCTCAGAGCATTGAAGGCGTAGAATTTATTGCAGTAAACACCGATGCACAGGTGTTACGGAGCTCTTCTGCAGATGTCACTCTACAGATTGGCTCAAATGTGACTAAAGGTCTGGGGGCAGGAGCTGATCCTAATAAGGGTCGTGAAGCCGCCCAGGAAGATCGCGAAACTATCCGCCAGGCGCTGGATGGTGCTGATATGGTATTTATCACCGCAGGTATGGGCGGTGGTACTGGTACCGGTGCCGCGCCGGAAGTNGCCAAGATTGCCCGNGAAATGGGCATNCTGACGGTTGCTGTGGTNACCAAGCCNTTTCCATTTGAAGGTAAAAAGCGGACTGANTTTGCNAACCAGGGCACTGATGAACTGGCTCGCAACGTNGACTCGCTGATNACNATTCCCAATGAGAAGTTGCTNAAAGTGATGGGCCCGGGNACGCCGCTGTTACAAGCGTTTAGTGCNGCCAATGACGTATTACGTGGTGCAGTGCAGGGGATTGCTGAACTGATCACCCGCCCAGGTTTGATCAACGTGGATTTCGCTGACGTACGTACTGTAATGTCTGAAATGGGTAAAGCCATGATGGGCAGCGGTTCAGCCTCAGGCCCGGACCGTGCTGAAGAAGCAGCAGAAGCAGCGATTGCCAGCCCGCTTCTGGAAGATATCGATCTGTCGGGTGCGCGCGGTATTCTGGTGAATATCACAGCTGGCCCTGATTTCGCCATCGACGAGTTCGAAACGGTGGGTAATGCGGTTAAAGCATTTGCCTCCGAAAACGCTACGGTAGTAGTGGGTACCGTTATCGACATGGANATGACCGAAGAACTGCGGGTTACCGTAGTAGCAACCGGGATTGGTGCCGAGCGCAAGCCCGACATCTCGCTGGTGAGCTCTGAGGGTTCACGCCTGAGTGCTTCAGCCCGTGAGTTCCAGTCCAGCGGTGAATCCCGTGCGGTAGGTGGCACTGAAGGCAACCAGGCGCTCAAAGCGGATGAAAATGCGCAGCCTGGCAATGACCTTGAATACCTGGATATTCCGGCTTTCCTGCGTAAGCAAGCGGACTAGAACGGTAAACAAAAATTTACAGGGTACTTGGTCAAAGGGTTAAAATTGTTCATAAAGTGACCGATACTTTTGACAAGTAAGTGATGGCTAACTATAATGTTTGGCCGTTTTAGGTTAGGTGTTTTTTAAAGCCATGATTAGACAACGTACAATTAAACATGCAGTCCAGGAAACTGGCATAGGTTTGCACAAAGGGGACAAGGTCACGATGACTCTCCGGCCTGCGCCTGCGAACACGGGAATCGTGTTTCGGCGTATTGACCTTGAGCCGCATGTGGACATTCACTCCCGCGCNAANGCGGTAGGGAATACCATGTTGTGTACCTGTCTGAATAATGANGACGGNGTGAGNATTCATACCGTNGAACANTTAGCGTCAGCATTAGCCGGACTNGGTATNGATAACATCATTGTTGAAGTTAACAGCAATGAACTGCCGATNATGGATGGCAGNGCGAGTCCNTTTGTGTTCCTGCTNCANTCGGCTGGNATTGAAGAATTAAACGCGCCTAAGCGCTTTATTCGNATNACTAANCCNGTTCGTGTNGAAGACGGCGACAANTGGGCAGAANTACGNCCGTANGANGGCTTCCGGGTTGATTTCCAGATTGACTTTGANCATCCGGTTATCAGCCAGACNCGNCAGCACATGGTNATGGATTTNGATTCCTGCTCTTATGTGAGNGAAGTNAGCCGTGCCCGTACCTTTGGTTTTATGCGNGATCTGGAATACATGAACGCNAACAATCTGGCNCTCGGTGGCAGNATGGAAAATGCCGTCGCGCTGGATGACTANCGGGTACTGAACCCGGAAGGTCTGCGTTATGATGATGAATTCCTGAAGCATAAAATTCTCGACGCCATNGGTGACCTGTATTTAGGTGGTCACAGCATCATTGGTGAANTGGCGGCGTATAAAACNGGNCATGGNCTTAACAANAAGTTGCTGAATGCGGTACTCGCNCAGCGTGATTGTTGGGANTACATCACCTATGAGTCNCAGGACGAAGCGCCAATTCGCTANGCGCAACCCGCTCTGGCCTAATACTTTATGCTGAAAAAGCCGCCCTCGTGGCGGCTTTTTTGTTGTTTAATAGGGGCGAATGTCGCTAGAATAGCGAACCATNANNATTAAGCTGGCTGTNATTGCANCGCTGGCTCAGAGCAGAACGATAAANAAGACNTCAAAATGAAACTAACAGTGACATTTATTGGTAAGCATAAACGCATCAGGCGCAGCATCAGTGTGCGCTCGATCGTGAGCCTTACCGTGTTATCGTCACTGTTTGTTCTTGTATCCAGCCGTTCTACCGACTCNTCCTTTGAAAACCTNGCCCGCGTAAAAGTTGCNCAGAATATTCTNGAAGCCGANCAGCAGCAGGTAGATTCCCTTGCTGCCGCNACCGANGAACAGGTTAAGGCATTGGCGGCGCAACTGATGGCAATGCAAAANTCGCTGGATAAAATAGACGCGAAAACNCAGGTNCTGGCNAAAGCAATGGGTGTGGANGAGCAGTCGGTNGGCGATTTCGGACTGGCATCAGCCACCATAAATAGTCAGCTGGAAGACGAAGAACGGCGGTTGTTATCGCCGATAAAAGNATTAAGCAGTCAGTTAAANCACAAGCAGCAGCAACTGGCCGCACTTGAAAGATTGGTTACCGGGCACCATATAGATGAACAGATTAGTTTGTCGGGACGCCCGATAGAGACAGGATGGTTATCATCCTACTATGGCATGCGNACGGATCCCTTTACCGGACANCCGGCCATGCACAACGGATTAGACTTTGCNGGTGAAGTAGGNNACGNTGTTGTNGCCACCGCGGCAGGCATAGTGACCTGGTCAGGCGATCGGTACGGTTACGGACATCTCGTGGAAATAGAACACGGCGATGGNTTAGTAACGCGCTATGGNCACAATCAGACTCTGCTGGTTAATAAGGGTGATTTGGTTACGAANGGCCAGGTNATCGCGCTAATGGGGAGTACCGGACGTTCTACCGGCGCNCATGTCCATTACGAAGTCATTAAAGCAGGTCANAAAGTCGATCCACTCCCTTACGTTTACAAAAANTAGCGTAAGCCTCTATTACACGCCAATCAATNTATTGTAACGCGACAGATTAATCTGCCGNTCAGATTTTTTTGTTTTTGATAAATCACAGAAGTGGAAATACCAACACAATGTTTGCAAGCATGCTCAGGAAAGTATTTGGCAGTCGTAACGATCGACTATTAAAAAAATTACAAAAGCACGTCAATGCCATTAATGCGCTGGAAGCAGAATACGAAGCNCTTGATGATGCTGCGCTAAAGCANAAGACGGCAGAGTTTCAGCAACGCCTGAAAGACGGCGCGAGNCTCGATGANATTCTNATCGAAGCATTNGCAACCGTTCGNGAGGCCAGNAAACGTGTGTATGGCATGCGCCACTTCGATGTTCAGATGCTTGGTGGACAGGTACTGCACTCCGGTAAAATTGCCGAGATGCGTACCGGTGAAGGTAAAACGCTGACCTCNACNTTACCCACTTACTTAAATGCACTCACCGGCCGTGGTGTNCACGTGATTACCGTGAACGATTACCTGGCCAAACGGGATGCAAACTGGAGCCGCAGTTTATTTGAATATCTGGGCTTNACCGTGGGATGTAACGTGCCAGGACTAGCGCCGGAGCAGAAGCGCGAGGCTTATCAGGCAGATATTACTTACGGTACNAACAACGAATTTGGTTTTGATTACCTGCGCGATAACATGGCGTTNAGCCCCCAGGATNGNGTGCAGCGTGAACTCTATTATGCGGTAATCGANGAAGTGGACTCCATCCTGATTGATGAAGCCCGTACNCCGTTGATTATCTCTGGTGCCGCCGAAGACAGNTCAGAGCTGTACTTACGNATNAACCAGATTATTCCTGAACTGACCAGNCAGGATAAAGAAGACGAAGAAGGTAAGCATGGCGATGGTGACTTCACCATTGATGAAAAGGCCAAGCAAATCCACCTNACAGAGCACGGTCAGATTCACGTTGAAGAAATCATGAAACGTGAAGGTCTGCTCAANGAAGAAGAATCGTTATTTGANGCCGGTAATATTTCTTTACTGCACCACGTAAATGCGGCCTTACGCGCCCACAAGCTGTTNACCAAAGACGTCGACTACATNGTNAANGACGATAACATCGTTATTGTTGATGAGCATACCGGCCGTACAATGGAAGGCAGACGCTGGTCAGAAGGNNTNCACCAGGCGGTTGAAGCCAAAGAAGGCGTGAAGATTCANAACGAAAACCAGACTCTGGCNTCCATTACTTTCCAGAACTATTTCCGTTTATACGAAAAACTGTCNGGTATGACAGGNACGGCNGANACCGAAGCCTTCGANTTTAATCATATCTACAGCCTCGAAACNGTGGTTATTCCTACCAACCGCGCCATGGTNCGNGATGATAAGGCAGATTTAATCTACCTGACGGCTCAGGAAAANTACGACGCCATNGTNGAAGATATTCGCCGCTGCGTNAAGCGNGGTCAGCCTACGCTGGTAGGTACGGTGTCTATCGAAAACTCTGAGTTGNTGTCACGNATTCTCAAGAAAGAAAAGATNCCCCATAAGGTACTNAANGCCAAGTTCCATGCTCAGGAAGCCGATATCGTTGCGCAGGCCGGTCGNCCCGGNGCGGTAACNATTGCNACCAACATGGCNGGCCGTGGTACNGATATTGTNNTNGGNGGTAACTGGCAGGCGGAAGTNGATAAGNTGGAAAANCCNACNGAAGCNCAGATTCANAANATTAAAGAGCAGTGGGAAAAAGACCACGANACCGTNCTGGCTGCCGGTGGCCTGCACATTATTGGTACCGAGCGCCATGAGTCACGTCGTATCGATAACCAGTTACGTGGTCGTGCTGGTCGTCAGGGTGACCCNGGNTCATCACGTTTTTATCTGTCACTGGATGATGCCCTGATGCGTATTTTCGCCTCAGAAAAAATGGCCAGCATGATGAAACGTCTGGGCATGGANAAAGGCGANGCTATCGANCANCCNTGGGTAACNCGNGCNATTGAAAACGCCCAGCGNAAGGTAGAAGGNCGCAACTTTGATATTCGTAAGCANTTGCTGGANTACGANGATGTTGCCAACGATCANCGTAAGGTNATTTACGAGCAGCGNAANGAACTGCTNGATGAGTCGGACATCAGNGAAACTGTNCAGGCAATCCGNGAAGACGTTATCAGTGGNGTGGTAGATGAGTACATTCCACCNCAGTCGCTGGAAGAAATGTGGGATGTGNCCGGNCTGGAGCAGCGTCTTAAGGCAGACTTTGCNCTGGACGCGCCAATTCAGCAATGGCTGGATGCNGACGACAAACTGTATGAAGAAAAACTGCGTGAGAANATNCTGGATGAGTTAAACGCAGCTTACAAAGCCAAAGAAGANATGGTNGGTGAGCAGGTACTGCGTCAGTTTGAAAAAGCGGTGATGCTGCAGAACCTCGACAGTAACTGGAAAGAGCACCTGGCCGCCATGGACCATCTGCGTCAGGGCATTCACTTGCGCGGTTACGCTCAGAAAAATCCTAAGCAGGAATATAAGCGTGAAGCTTTTGAGTTATTCTCGAATATGCTGGAAGGGCTTAAGCTTGAGGTAATTACCATTTTAAGCCGGGTGCAGGTTCGCGCTGAATCGGATGTTGAGAAAGTGGAAGAGCAACGTCGTCAGGCCGACGATGTACCTAAGAACTTCCAGCATGCCGAAGCTGACGGTAAGCCATCAGAAGACGTGAGCGGCCCTCAGGCAGCCATGCGACAGGGGCCAAAAGTCGGTCGTAATGATCCTTGCCCCTGTGGTTCAGGCAAAAAATACAAGCAGTGTCACGGTAAATTAAGTTAAACCGAAAGCGCTGAATAAGAGGCTGGTTATCTGTGGTGAGCAGGTTGCCAGCCTTTTTTATGAGCAAAACAGGTAATGAGATATGAAATACATCGATGTGGCAGTAGGGGTAATCCTGCGCGATAACCAAGCCTTTGTCTGTTTACGCGCCAGTGATAAGCATCAGGGCGGTAAGTGGGAGTTTCCCGGCGGCAAAGTCGAGCCAGGCGAATCACCGGAGCTTGCGCTGGGCAGAGAATTGCAGGAAGAAGTGGCCATTGTAACCACGCAGTGTGATTCACTTATACTCATTGAGCACGATTACGGTGATAAGTGTGTACGTTTGCATGTGTACACTGTTACCGGGTTCGACGGCGAACCCACCGGTGCCGAAGGCCAGTCGGGTAAATGGCTGGCACTGGATAACCTGAATTACGATGACTTCCCGGCAGCTAACCGGGAAATCATTGATGCTCTGATGGCACAACAAGCGAAGACGACAAGTTAAAACCGGTAGCGTTTAAGTTGTTGCTGCATGCTGCTGATTTCGTCGACCAGTTGCGCACAGTTTTGCGCAACCTGGCGGGCGTATTCACTGTTCTGATTGCCCACATCCTGAATACTGCTCAGACGTTTGGCCACATCCTCGGTGATGCTGGCCTGCCGTGACGCCATGGTCGCCGCTTCCTGATTTAACTCAGTAATGGTAGCCACTGCATGCAGTGACTTCTCCAGGGACTCGCCGGCGTTTTGTGTCACTTGCACAGTAGCAAACGCATTGTCCTTGTTTTGCTGCATTTTATCAGCCGCCTCCCGACTGCCCTGTTGCAAGCGCTCAATCATCACGCGGATTTCTTCTGTAGATGACTGGGTGCGACTGGCCAGTGAGCGGACTTCGTCTGCGACCACGGCGAACCCGCGGCCTTGCTCTCCGGCTCGCGCAGCCTCAATCGCTGCATTGAGTGCCAGTAGATTTGTTTGCTCAGCGATATTACGTATAACATCCATGACGCCACTGATTTGTTCACTGGCAGCAGCCAGTTCATTGATAACCTGAACCGACGTATCGATATTTTGTGCCTGGGCCTCAATGTCCTTAATGGTTGCTGACAACACACTAACACTGTTGCGGGTATCACGGTCGGCTGCGCCGGCGGCTTCATTTGAATGGTTAATATTGGAGGAGACCGCCAGCGCATTTTCCTGTAGCGTGGTTAATGCGTCGCCGATGGCACTGGTTTCACCGGTAAGTTCTGTTACTGTCGAACTGGATTTCACCGCAGTGTCATTAAGTTGCCGGGACTGGGAAAGCATGGTGTCTGTGGCCTGATTTACGCTCCTCAGAGTGGTCTGTAGTTGCGAAAGCAGTTTATTAAACCCTTTTGCCATCTGGCCAAATTCGTCGCTGGTGTTGGCATTAAAGCGAAAGGTTAAGTCGCCTTCGCCCGAAGCAAGGTCGTATATCACTGCAATAAATTCATCCAGTGGCTTACCGACAAAATGTCTTATCAGATAGAATAACGCCACCAGGATAACCCCACTGACGACTATAATTTTGAGCAATATCGACAATACCGCACTGGTAACCAAGGCCGATTTTTCGTCATTTGAAGCCGCCAGTATTAACTCGTAGCCCCACTTCTCGAACGGAACTACGGTGACTTCCCATTCATCGCTGGCATTGCTGAGCGCACTGTTAACTAAACTTTCATTAACGTGGGAAGAATACATTCGAAGGTTACCCTTGCTGTCTTTCAGAGCGACAAATCCCTCTTCAAGTAATTTGCTTTTGGTTATGGCTTCTTCGAGAACATTGAGATCGGCAGAATAGCCCACGTACCAAATACCTATGACTTGTTGAGCCGCATTAAACATCGGCTCGTAAGCAGTGAGGTAAGGACTGCCGAGAATATCCACCGCGCCATAATAGGCTTTACGTTGTTTGATCTGCGCCATAGCTTTACCTTGCGGTGCCAGCTTGGTACCAATCGCCCGTTCACCGTCTTTGATAACATTGGTGCTGACCCGAATAAAATCATCGCCGGTTTTGCTAAACAGTGTAGCGGTGCCACCCATTACAGAGGTAAGACCGTCAACCAATGCAAAGTTATTGGCCTGTGCTTCGCCGCCAATAAACAGTTGGGTGGCCGGTGTCTGCTTCACCATTACTTCGCCACCCTGAGAGGGAATACCCATTTCATTCCCGCGTTCTTTTAGCAGTTTCATACTGCTAACCACACGTTCGTGCATTAGAGAATCAGTGACGGTGAGAATATTTGTCAGCCTGGCCGACAACTGTTCTTTTTGCTGGTTTATCTTATCTTCAGCCTCTGAGGAGGCTGAAACAGAAGTAATAATCGCAATCACCACCGCAAAAGCGGCAATGACCACTGTGATAGCAATTAGAAATTTACGCTGAATGGACATACTTACTCCGGCAACTATCGGGTTTTGCTGGCGTCCCTGCCTGGCAAAAAATGCAGCAGCTAAATTGGCTGCTTTGTTATTACTAGTTAATAGTAGAGTAAATTTACGATTCAGCTAATTTTTTGAAATGAATCTGATTGTCACCGGCGTTTCTAAACAAAAGCGCTAAGTAAGGTATTAAGGTATCGACGCCCCAGGGAGGTGACCTGCCAGTCGTTTGCTGTTTCAGCCAGCAACCCATTACTGATAGCCTGACCAATAGCATCTTGCTGTGGCGTGGTGAGAGAGGTACCGGTGAGTGCCGCGAAATCGGCTTTTGGGCAGGGCTCCACTAGTCGAAAACGGTTCATAAAAAACTCAAAGGCCAGATCGTCTTCCTCAACCTGGTTTTGATGATCAAGGTAAGGCCGGTTAAGTGTCATGTAACCACGGGGATGCTTTACTTTTACCGTGCGGTCAATAGAGCGATTCTCGATGTTGGTTAATTTGCCATGGGCGCCGCAACCAATGCCAATATAGTCGCCAAATCGCCAGTAGTTGAGGTTGTGCTTGCATTGGTTTCCGGGTTTACTATAGCCGGATATTTCGTATTGCTCGTAACCAGATGCCGCCAGTAATTTGTGACCTTCAGCCTGGATATCCCATAGAATATCATCGTCAGGTAATTCCGGCGGCCTGGAGTAAAACGGTGTATTAGGTTCAATAGTGAGCTGATACCAGGATAAATGCTTTGGCTGCTGGTTTATTGCCTGGCTTAAGTCATCGAGTGCGTTCTGCAGGGTCTGCTCCGGTAAGCCGTGCATAAGATCTACGTTAAAGCTTTTAACACCACTTTGTTCGGCTTGTGTAATCGCGAATAAAGCCTGGGCCGGGTCGTGAATGCGCCCCAGCGCGTTTAAATGCCTGGCCTGAAAGCTTTGAATACCAATAGAAAAACGGTTTACCCCTGCGGCTACGTATCCTTCAAACCGGGCCGCCTCTATGGTGCCAGGATTGGCCTCCAGCGTTATTTCGATGTCTTTGGCGAAGGGCACGCGTTTTTGCGCCTCAGTAAGCAGGTAGCCAATGCTTTCGGGACTAAACAGACTTGGCGTGCCGCCGCCGATAAAAATGGTTTCTACCGGCCGCTCACCGGTGAAGCGGGCGTCCTGCTCTAAATCGGCCAGTAAATGGGCGATATATTCCTGCTCTGGTAGCCCGCTTTTCAGCGCGTGGGAATTAAAGTCACAGTAGGGGCATTTTTGCACACACCAGGGAATGTGAATGTACAGGCCCAGAGGGGGTAACCGCATTACAGACCTTTAATACGTGCCAGCAACTGTTGCATGGCCAGACCGCGATGACTCACCGCGTTCTTCTGGGCTTTTTCAAGTTCAGCAGCTGTGCACTTAAACTCGTCCACATAAAATACAGGGTCGTAGCCAAAACCGCCTTCACCATGAGGATGGCGGGTAATGCTGCCGTGCCATTGCCCTTCACTAATAAACGGGATAGGGTCGTCAGCGTGGCGCATCATGACCAGTACACACTGAAAGTGCGCGGCACGGTTTGCGTTGTCTTCGCCTAAAGCGGTAAGTAATCGCGCAATGTTGTCGCTGTCTGAGGCGTCTTCTCCGGCGTAACGTGCCGAGTAAATACCCGGAGCACCTTGCAAAGCATCAACCACCAGGCCAGAGTCATCGGCGATAGCGGGTAAACCGGTTTCCTGCGCTGCATGGCGGGCCTTAATAATGGCATTTTCCACAAAGGTGGTACCGGTCTCCGGCACACTGCTGACGTTGAACTCACTTTGCGGCAACACTTCGATATTAAGCGGTGCGAACAAGCTGGCAAACTCTTTGACTTTCCCGGCGTTACCGGTAGCCAGAACCACTTTAGCAGGCAGTGACATAATCATTATCTCTTCTTCTTTTTGGCGGTTTTGGACGTTTTGGCTTTCTTTTTCTTAGTCTTATTTTCCGGCGCTTTGTGCTTAGGACGCAGGCCTTCAACAAACCGGGCTTTAAACGGCTCATCCATGTAGCGCGAGACTTTACCGACCATCTCAAAATCATGGGCTTCGATTAACGAAATGGCAGTGCCTTTAGCGCCCGCGCGCCCGGTACGTCCTATACGGTGAACGTACACATCGGCCTTGCGAGGCATATCAAAGTTAATCACATGGCTGACATTGGGTACATCGATNCCGNGGGCAGCCACATCGGTAGCCAGCAGAATNTTNAGTTTNCCTGATTTAAANCTGGCCAGGGCNGCATTACGTTTGTCCTGGGGCATTTCACCCTGCAGGTAACATACGTTGACGCCCAGTCGCTGGAGGTTTTCACGCAGCCATTGCAGGCGCTCACGGGTTTTAACGAACACCACGGCGCTGGTGATTTGTTCCTTAAGGATTTTTTCCAGTAAGGCAAGCTTATGTTCAAGGTTATCGGCCAGGTGATACCACTGGTGAATTTTGGCTTTCTCACGACGTGGTGGATCGGCTTCGATGATTGCCGGTTCATTGAGCAGATCATTGGCAAAATGCCGTACGCCAGCGCCTTCCAGCGTGGCCGAGAACAACATGTTCTGTTTACGCCAGCGGGCTTCAGAAGCGATTTGATTGACGATGCCGGAAAAGCCCATGTCCAGCATGCGGTCGGCTTCGTCAAGAATTAAACATTCGATGTCACGGCANTCTGCCGATTCCTGTTCGATGTGTTCAAACAGACGACCNGGCGTAGCCACCAGGATATCAAGGTTTTGCGACAGGGTTTCCCGGTCGGTGCCGTAGTTAATACCGCCGGTGATCACACCGCAAATCAGATCGGTGTGGCGGGTAACGGCAACGGCTTGCTCATAGACCTGTAGTGCCAGTTCACGGGTCGGNGTCAGAACCAGAATACGGGTAGCGCCCGGCTGTTTGCGCGGAAAATCCAGCAGAAACTGACAGGCGGGTAATAAGAAACCCAGGGTTTTACCNGTNCCGGTTGGNGCNGAGGCCAGAATGTCNTTACCTTCCATGGCCTGNNGGTACCACCATNGACTGGATGGTAGTNGGGCGGCTCAGGCCCATATCNGCGAGTGCCCGGCACAGGTCATCGTCTAATTCTAGTTGTTCGAATGTCATAAAAATACGTCTGTCGCATGAATGGCGCTATTGTAGCATNAAATCTNCTNAACGCCGTGATTTGTGATGCTCTGTTCAATCTGTTTTAGCCGTTGCTGGCTAAGTTGCTGTTTGATGTCGGGNCCTTTATGCCCGGCAGCAATAATGGCTTTCACNTCTACCTGATTAGNCGCTGNNAGGGCACTGGTAAATACTGCATTAAAATGTTGCCCTTGCTTAGGATAAACAACGGTAAACAGCGGCATCAGGCGCTCGAGTCGTTCGGGGCGGCGCCAGGCATCGCAGGTATTGAGCGCGTCCAGTAGCCATTCGCTGTGGTGAATGTGTTCGGCCAGTGAAGGCAGAATTCTTGCCGCCAGTTGCGCACAGTCGGCTTCCTGATTGGGTACCTTGAGTCTTTTTTGCAGAGCTTCTAAAGACTGTTGTTCAAGGGGCCAGCATACTGTCGCCCACCGCACAGCTAACGGATGTTCAGATGCTGCTGCCTGCTGCAGTGAATCTGTTATTGANTCATCTGATATGACCGCTTCAAGTTCTGGCATCCAGGCCTTAAGTGCGCCGCATTGCTGTAATACGCTAAGATACACTTCGGGGTTATCTTCCATTAGCGCCCGGCGTGTCTCCTGCCATACGCGCTCCGCACTCAAATGGCGGATATCGTCAGAAGTTGCCATGACTTGCATTAGCTTCATGGTTTCTTCTGCCACGCTAAACCCCAGGTAAGCGTAGCGGGCGGCAAACCGTGCAACCCGGAATATACGCAGTGGATCCTCGCTAAAAGCCGAAGATACATGGCGCAGTAACCGCTGCTGCAAATCTGCCTGGCCATTGTACGGGTCAATGAGTTCGCCGCTGGCGGATTCTGCCATGGCATTGATGGTGAGATCCCGACGCAGCAGGTCTTCTTCAAGGGTCACATCAGGCGTGGCATGGCAGCTGAAACCAGTGTAGCCGCCGCCGGTTTTTCTTTCGGTGCGGGCAAGAGCATATTCTTCCTGAGTTTGCGGGTGCAGGAACACCGGGAAGTCTTTGCCCACCTGCGTATAACCTTCAGCCAGTAACTGCGCCGGCGTTGCGCCCACTACTACCCAGTCACGCTCGGTGACTTTGCGATGAAGTAATTTGTCGCGTACTGCGCCGCCAACCAGATAAACCTGCATGCTTACAATCTGCTGTTGAATAATGGGCATATTATGCCTGAGTAAACACCTGAAAACACGGTGTTGTTGACTTCAACCGACAGTCTGATAGTTTACCGGACATATGGACAGTTCAGCTGGCACAACATGTTTTTACAATATTTCGGGTTAACTGATAATCCGTTNTCCATCGCGCCCAACCCNGATTACCTGTATATGAGCCCGCGNCANAAGGAAGNGCTGGCNCATCTTACCTTTGGGTTNCGGGAAAGTGGNGGCTTCGTAATGCTAACCGGCGAAGTGGGCACCGGCAAAACTACCGTTTCGCGTAAGTTGTTGCAGCAGTTGCCCGATTCAACCCAGGTGGCGATGATCCTTAATCCCACCTTGTCAGCTATTGAGCTGCTGGCAACGGTGTGCGATGAGCTTAATATTGAAACCGATCCTAATCAGGCCAGCCTGAAATACTTTACCGATAAGATTTTACAAAAACTGGCAGATAACCATAACGCCGGTAAGAACACCGTGCTGATGATCGATGAAGCGCAGCACCTGTTACCGGAGGTGCTCGAGCAACTCCGGTTGTTGACCAACTTGGAAACCAATCGCGAAAAGCTGCTTAAGGTGGTGCTGATTGGTCAGCCTGAGTTACAGCAATTGTTAAAACGTAATGAGCTGCGTCAGTTGGCGCAGCGGATCACCGCACGTTATCATCTGTTACCCCTCAATGCCGACGAAGTAAAAGCTTATGTGAACCATCGCCTGAGTGTGGCCAACGGCGATTTATCAGTATTCAGTGCAGCCACGGTGCGCACCATGTACCGGGTAGCTGCCGGGATCCCTCGGGTAATTAATTTGCTTTGCGACAGAGCCATGACCCTGGCTTTTACCCAGCAAAAACCGGTAGTCAAAAAGCACCTGTTTTTAGCGGCGGCAGAACAAATTTTAGGTGAAGACGTGGTACAGCAGCGCCTGCGCGGCCAGCAAACACTGATATACGCCGGTATTTTCTTCAGCGCCCTGGTGGGCGGCTATTTGTGGGGCATGGCATGAACCAGATCATTCCCATACAACAAGCTTCGCCTGGCATGATGATTGTGCAGGTGACAGCGCAAAATGGCCCGGTGAAAATCAAAAAGTCCGGCCTTATCACCAGCGATGCCATGATCCAGGGGTTGATTGAGATGGGCGTGCAGGAAATTGAATATGATCCTGAGCAAACCGTTGAGATCTGCACCGATGAAGCGCTGGTGACCACTGAACAAACACCTACTCAGGCGCTATTGCGCGGGCAATACGACACCCGTGCACAAAAAGCCGATAGCGCCATCAGCGATCAGTTTAACCGCAGCTTATTTTTACCCACGGTCAATGGCCTGCCCGGACAATGGCAGCGCTTATTTAAGCCAGTCATGACAGGATTGTTGCTGGCCATAGGTGGTTGCGCTACCGGCTACTTGCTGGCTGTAGGCCCTGCAATGCTGAAACCGTTATTAGATGGGCCGGACACGGTCAGTGAGCGGGTCGTGAGTCAGACTGTCGTCGTTTCGCCGCCTGCGGTACCGAGCTCACCTGTAGCGGCAGTTGAGAATGCTAAGCCTGCCGCTGAGATGGCCGGTAAAGCAGAAGAAAATAGCCCATCAGAGCAAACAGCAACCAACAGGGTGGCTAACACCGACAGGGAGACCGCAACGCCTGAACCTGCAGCGATTGAACCAGAAATGCCAACGGCTGAAGAAAGCGCCTTGGTAGCAGACAATGAAAGCGATAAGGTGGCCGTGTCGCCTGAATTGATGGCCCGGTTTAATAAAGTACTAACCGATCTGGAAAAAGAAGAGGCTCGTGGTATAGAACCTTCAGCATCTGACACAGTTGTGACGGTGCATGATGATATTCAGCGGGTTGATCAGTTACCGGCGCATCTGCTTACCCGTTTACCAGCAATGGATTTCAGTGCCCATATGTACGCCTCTGCACCAGCCGACCGTTGGGTGCGGGTGAATGGTGATGACAAGGGGGAAGGCGACTGGATCGCCGATCGTGTTCAGATAGTCAATATTGAGGCGCAACGGGTGATATTGCGCTTTGAAGGTGAGGTGTTTAGCATGACGGCGCTCACCGACTGGTAATTTCTGTGCCGGTTAGGTCTTATTCACTTACCTGTGGAATAAACACTTCCGTGAAAAACTTCGGCAGGTTTATGGCAAACTCATCGGGGCCAATACTGCTCTCTATCTCATCGCTGCCTTTGGCGAGATCTACCCGTTTTACTTCCTGGAAATGGCCGCTGTTGATACTGTAAAACGTCATTATCTGTGGTTGTAACAGGTTAGAGGGGTTGCGCCGGCTGACAATGCCCAGTTTGCCGCTTTTCAGCTTAACCAGTGAACCAACCGGGTAGATACCCAGAACGCCAATCAGGCGGTTTACCAGCGTTTGTTCGAGGCCCTTGTTGTTAGCCAGTGCTTTCAGTACCTTGCTGGTCGGCATGGCATTGCCAAAGGGGGCTGGCATACCTAATCGCGAAAATTCATCAACCACAGCTGCAAGCTGCGCCAGCGGCTCAATATCGTTACCGCTGAGGCCTTTAGGGTAGCCCGAGCCATCAATTCTTTCGTGGTGCTGACTGACGATGTCTTTGACTACTTCCGGCAGATCATCGCTATGTTCTATAGCCGCCAGGGATTCATCGACGTGGGTCTGATACATCATTAAATCAGTGCCGCTGAGTTGTTCTTCAGGCACGCAGAGTTCGGCGGGTAACTTCACCATTCCTGTATCCATTAACAACCCGGCCAGGCTGGCATACTCAACAGATTGCTGATCAAACCCTGCAGCGTCGGCCAGAATGGCCATATGGATACTGCAATTAAGCGAGTGCTCAAGCAGGCTATCATTACCGCGTTGAACCATGGATAAGCAGATCATCGCCGCCTGGTTTTCAAATACGCATTCCAGAATATCCTGGGTCAGCGTACTTAATTTATTCACATCGGCACCTTTGCCAGATTTTAACTGGTTAAGGAAGTTTTGTTGTATTGCCATAGCTTTCTGGAATAACTGTTCGGCTGCTTTCAGGCCGTCGCTGGTGAGTGGCTCACTGCTGACTTCATGGTTAACGTCGTTGTCTGGTGGGCTTTCGCTGGCTGCTTCCGCGGCGCTGGATGAAGAGGGCTCCGCGGTATGTGCTTTGCCTTTGTCGGTGTCTATTTCGACAAACTCAACACCTTTACTCCGTAATTGATTAATCACGGCATCTGAACGGACAACACCTTTGGAGCGTACTTTTACCTTGCCGGTCTCATCGAGCACCCGGTTTACGTACATTCCGGGGGTTAAATCATCGATGGCAATTCGTTGTAGCATTTCCTCTCCAGGCCGGCTTATTAATGTCTGTGTGCGTTTTGCTAACTATAGCCTAACTGTATGGAGATGAAATGAAAAAAACAAAAATGCCGCTCATCTGGATCAAATAGGCGGCATTTATACCTGTGCCAACTCAAAAGGCACGTTTCAGCGCGTATTACAGCCAGGCAGGCTGTTTGGCTTCGAAGGACTCGATATCGTCGGTCAGCTCAAGGGTCTGGCCAATGGCATCCAGGCCTTTTACCAGATTGTTTTTGTGGTGTTCGGCAATCTCAAATGACATGCTGGTATCACCTACAGATACGGTTTGCGCAGGCAGGTCTATGCTGATGACTGCACTGGCATCTTTGGCCACGGCCGCAAACAATACGTCCATTTCACTGCTGCTCAGGGCGATGGGCAGCAATTGGTTGTTCATGCAGTTACCGTAAAAGATGTCAGCAAAGCTGGTAGCGATAACCGCTTCAAAGCCAAAGTCGGTTAACGCCCAGGGCGCGTGTTCCCGGCTTGAGCCACAACCGAAGTTTTCCCGGGCCAGTAAAATAGCTGCGCCCTGATGCTCCGGTTTATTCAGCACAAACTCAGGATTTGGCTCTTTCTCTTCCAGATCCAGATAGCGCCAGTCGTGAAACAGGTGCTTACCAAAGCCGGCGCGGCTGACGCTGGTTAAAAATTGCTTGGGAATAATCTGATCGGTATCAACATTGGCCTGGTCAAGCGGGCAGGCGGTGCCGGTCAGGGTGGTAATGCCTGTGGTAGTCTGGCTCATAAATTACTCCTGAAAATCTCTGACGTCGGCAAACTTACCGCGTAATGCTGCGGCAGCGGCCATTGCCGGGCTAACCAGATGGGTACGGGCGCCGCGGCCCTGACGGCCTTCAAAGTTACGGTTGCTGGTAGAGGCACAGCGATCGCCCGCGGTTAACAGGTCGTCGTTCATACCCAGACACATTGAGCAGCCCGGTAAGCGCCATTCAAATCCAGCATCTTTGAATATAACGTCCAGTTTTTCTTCCTCAGCCTGACGTTTAACCGCCGCTGAACCTGGCACAACCATAGCCGTAACGTTTGCTGCTACCTTACCTTGTTTAGCAATGTGCGCCGCGGCGCGCAAATCTTCGATACGGCTGTTAGTGCACGAACCGATGAACACGTGCGAAACCGGCACATCACCTAATTTCTCGCCGGCTTTCAGGCCCATGTATTGCAGGGCCTTGCGGGCTGACTCCTGTTCAACACTGTCGGTGAAGTCGTCCGGGCCAGGAACCGGGTCGTTGACGCCGATAACCTGACCGGGGTTGGTGCCCCAGGTAACCTGTGGCGTGATATCTTTGGCTTCAAGCTCTACCACGGTATCAAACCCGGCATCGTCGTCTGAATACAGTGTTTGCCAGTATTCAACGGCTGCGTCCCAGTCGGCACCCTGTGGGGCAAATTCACGACCTTTAAGATAATCAAAGGTCGTTTGGTCTGGCGCGATCATACCTGCCTTGGCACCCGCTTCGATGCTCATGTTACAGATGGTCATACGCTCTTCCATCGATAACGCTTCGATGGCTTCTCCGCAGTATTCAATAACGTGCGCGGTGGCACCGGCGTGACCAATCTTACCAATGATGGCCAGAATGATATCTTTGGCAGTAATGCCGACAGCCAGTTTACCGTTGACTTTGATCTGCATGGTTTTGCCACGGCTTTGCTTAAGCGTTTGCGTAGCCAGCACGTGTTCTACCTGCGAGGTACCGATACCGAATGCCAGGGCACCAAACGCGCCGTGGGTAGCCGTATGCGAATCTCCGCATACTACGGTCATGCCAGGCAGGATTAAGCCCANCTCNGGNCCCATTACGTGGACGATACCCTGCTTCTGGTGACCCACAGGGAACAGCTTAACCCCGTGCTCTTCGCAGTTCTCGGCCAGGGTTTGCAGTTGCAGTTTGTTTTGCGGACCACAGGCATCCAGCGCCAGGCTGCGGGTAGAAATTGAGTGATCCATAGTGGCAAAGGTACGGTCCGGGCGGCGCACCTTACGGCCTTTTTCGTTCAGACCGGCAAAGGCTTGCGGACTGGTGACTTCGTGGATCAAGTGACGGTCGATGTAGATCAGGCTGTCATCNCCCAACTGGCTGATGATGTGGGCCTGCCACACCTTGTCGTATAAGGTTTTAGCCATGAATAATTACTCCTGACCTAAAATAGATTTAACAATGGCGTCGCCAACCTGNGAGGTGGAGGCNGCCTGGTNGCGCTTATCGGCGGGCAGCAGNTCNCCGGTTAANATNCCGGCTTCNAGNACTTCTACNACCGCTTTATCAATAGCGTCGGCTGCGGCTGCCTGATTCAGACTAAAGCGCAGCATCATCGAAGCAGACAGGATTTGCGCGATAGGGTTTGCAATGCCCTGACCAGCGATATCCGGTGCNGAACCNCCGGCCGGNTCNTACATACCGAAGCCNTCTTCGTTCAGNCTGGCAGAAGGNAGNANNCCCATAGAACCNGTGATCATGGCGCATTCATCAGANATGATGTCACCAAACAGGTTAGAACACAGCATNACATCNAACTGAGCCGGGTTTTTNACCAGCTGCATGGTNGCGTTATCNATATAGATNTGNTCGAGNGCNACTTCGGGGTAGTCTTTGGCCACTTCTTCNGTGACTTCGCGCCACAGGCGGCTGCANACCAGTACATTCGCTTTATCAACCGAGGTTACTCGCTTATCACGCTTCATCGCCGCTTCAAAAGCACTTACGGCGATGCGGCGGATTTCACGCTTGGAATAGCGCATGGTATCAAAGGCGTATTCTTCTTCACCCTCGCCGTCGCGGCCTTTCGGCTGACCGAAATAAATACCACTGGTAAGTTCGCGGATAACCAGTACGTCCACACCGCTGGCGGCGATGTCTTTTCGCAGCGGGGATAAGTCTTCCAGACCCGCATAAATTTTGGCCGGGCGCAGGTTACTGAACAAATCAAAATGGCTGCGCAGGGTTAACAGTGCCGCACGCTCCGGGCGTTGATCCAGTGGCAGGGTATCCCACTTAGGGCCGCCAATAGAGCCAAACAGAATGGCATCGGCCTGTTCGCAGCCGAGCAGTGTTTTGGCCGGCAGGGCTTCACCTTCGGTATCAATGGCGTAACCGCCAACAGGATAAGCAATACGGTTAAAGGTGATGGCAAACTTCTGTTCGATGGCATCCAATACTTTATTGGCTTCCTGCATCACTTCCGGGCCNATGCCGTCACCGGCAAGCACGGCAATGTTAAACTGGCTCATTTATACTCCTGNTACGCGTTCTTGTTGGTTCTTCTGCTGATCAATCTGGTCAGCNAGGTAGGTGTTGTTTAAAACGAANATCAGTGCTTTNACACCGGCTTCNACGATATCNGTGGCNAGGCCCAGNCCGTGGAAACGGCGGCCCTTGTATTCAGTGATAACGCTAACCGACGCCAGTGCNTCTGCNCCTTCGCCTTTAGAATCTAATTTAAAGTCGACCACTTCCAGGTCGTTGTGACCCAGCATCGACATAATGGCTTTGTACGAGGCATCCACCGGACCGTTACCGGTCTCACAACGGGTCACCAGTTCATCACCAATTTTCANNTGCACGGTNGCGCTGGGGATAATTTCTTTCCCNGACGTNGCGTGCAAATANGTTAACTGATAGTGNGCCTGATCGTGTTTTTGNTGNTCGAAAAACAGCAGCGCTTCTAAATCATAGTCGTAAACCTGNCCTTTTTTGTCGGCCAGATTCAAAAATGCCGCATAAATGGCTTCNAAATCGTAATCGGNATCTTTATAACCCAGCTCCTGTAANCGGTGCTTGATAACNTGACGNCCGGAACGNGANGTCATNTTNAGGTTNTTTTTGTTAATNCCNACACTTTCNGGTGTCATGATCTCATAGGTATTTTGCGCTTTTAAGACACCGTCCTGATGGATNCCNGAAGAGTGNCTAAAGGCNTTNGCNCCAACAATCGCTTTATTAGCCTGNACCGGCATNTTGCACAGNTGNCTGACCAGCTTNGAGGTACGNCTGATCTCTTTGCTGTTNATNTTNGTGTTNAGGCCATACAGCGCGTGNCGGGTTTGCAGGATCATGGCGATTTCTTCCAGCGAGCTGTTACCCGCACGCTCACCAATACCATTAATGGTGCCTTCTACCTGACGGGCGCCATTTTCAATTGCCGCCAGTGAGTTGGCTACTGCCAGTCCTAAATCGTTATGACAGTGCACAGAAATGATGGCTTTATCAATATTAGGCACACGCTCGAATAACTGACGGATTATGCCGCCGAATTCGGTTGGGGTGGTATAGCCTACGGTATCCGGAATATTAACCGTCGTGGCGCCGGCGGCAATGACTGCCTCAACCATACGGGCCAGGTAACCGATTTCGGTACGCCCGGCATCTTCACAGGAAAACTCTACATCGTCGGTATAGTTGCGGGCGCGTTTAACCGCGGCAACGGCCATCTCAACCACGTCATCCTGAGATTTACGTAGTTTATTATTCACGTGAATTTCGGATGTTGCAATGAAGGTATGAATGCGGAACTGATCTGCTACTTTCAATGCTTCGCCGCAGGCATCAATGTCGGCTGCTACGGCGCGCGATAAACCGGCAACCGTTGAGTTTTTGATTTCTTTGGCAATCATTTGCACCGATTTGAAATCACCCGGCGATGACACTGGAAAGCCCGCTTCGATAATATCAACGCCGAGACGTTCGAGGGCCAGTGCGATCTGCAGTTTTTCTTTTACACTTAAACTGGCTGGCAAGGCTTGTTCGCCGTCACGCAAGGTCGTATCAAATATTTTTACCTGATTCGTCATGGCTGTCTCTCGTTGATTTTAGTTAAAAAAAAACCCGTGCTGTGCACGGGTTTTATGTATTGATTCGATGGTCGCAATCTACCCGTGCAATCTGGCTGCCATAAGGAGTAGAAGAGATAGAATAAACGTACGCGGCATTGGTAAAACCTGTTGTTTGCTGCATGTGCGACCTTTCCGATGCCCGACAATTTACAGCCTGAACCGCAGCAGGTCAACCACTGATTCTGATTTTCGGTATAAATTTTAGTTATAAATTACTGCATAACAAAAAAATTAGGATGAAATTTCTCAGCTGAACAAAAATTAGTTTTTTTATTTCGCCAACCGGGTCACCAAACGGGTCACCAGCCAGAATCAAGGTTCAAAATCAAGGTTGCTCTGACAGATACAAAATTGTTGTTTAAGGGCGGTTTTATCCCGCGTTGTGTAAATTTTGCTTGTCAGCGACTTGCAGAGTACTGATTAAATTCTTAGCTATTCATTTCTGCTCGATATTTCTTACTGAATTTCAATAGATTGCACAGATATCAGGAAATCCAGAACAGACAGTCTAAGCTGGCACCAAACTTGAACCTTCTCAGTGATAACAACGGTGAGAGGAAAGCATAGTGAGCAGCAACAAGACAGCAAAAAGAGTGAAGTATCTGGCTATTGGCCTAGGGCTGCTGGTGGTTGTTCGTTTAAGCTTACCTTTTACGGTGCAGTGGTACATCAACGACACACTCGATGAAGGCGAGACATTCACCGGATTAGTGGGGGATGTGGATATTATGCTGTGGCGGGGCGCCTATGCACTCAATGATGTGGTGATCATGAAACGCAACGGTAAAGTAAATGAGCCCTTTTTTGAGGCCAGCCAGGTTGACTTCAGCTTACTCTGGCCGGCAATTTTCGATGGCGCATTGGTTGCGGAGGTGTATTTGCAGCAACCGCAATTAAACTTCGTAGATGGCGGCACTGATGCATCGAGCCAGTCAGGTGAGGATGAAAAGTGGCTTTATCTGACCGATCAACTGGTGCCATTAAAAGTGGATCGGCTGGAAATAGAGCAGGGCGTTATCCGCTTCCAAAATCCAGACACCCGCCCACCCATCAGCGTTCGCCTTCATCATGTTAATGCTGTGGTTAAAAATCTCGTCAACAGTCGCGCGTTATCGCGCAACCTGATTGCCACTGTGGATGCTTCAGCGAGCACTGAAAGCCAGGGCACTATCACGCTGTCAGGCTCGCTAAATCCGGCTACCAAACAACCCACTTTCGATCTCAATCTACAGGCCAATGATATTGCCTTAGTTAACTTCAGGAATTTGCTGGATACCTATGCGCCCTTTGATTTAGAAGCCGGAAAACTTGAGCTCGCCTTTGAACTGGCCAGCGAGCAGGGCGAGGTTACAGGCTATGCTAAGCCAGTGCTGCATGATGTAGAAGTATTTAGCTGGAAAGGCGATGTAAAGCGCGATGATGACGGCTTTTTCAGAGCCCTTGCTGAAGCGTTTTCCGGTTTCATCGCCGAGATATTTGAAAATCAGGGTAAAGATCAGATTGCTACCCGAATTCCTATCAGCGGTTCACTTAATGATATTGATACACCTGTTCTCACCACTCTGGCGGGGATCCTGGAAAATGCGTTTATTCAGGCCTTCAACGGTAACCTGGAAAACAGTGTGGAATGGCAAGACGTGACTTTGGATGAGTCCGAAGATGATGCCGCTGAGAAACAAACAACTGTTGAAGAGGACATATAAGCAGTGCGTGTTATTTATTATCGAAGCGTTGCGGTTCGCTGAACTTGCGCCAGTTAAGGGTACTGACTAGTAAGATTTCACGTAAGGTGAGTGTACGGGGCGAAGTGCGCCCTTTGTGATTCCAGGTGTGGCCGCAGCACGCTGCCGTCATAATGGCTTTTGATGGCTTTACCAGTGACAGGGTGATGTGTTCTCTGTCCGTATAGCGGGCAGGGCTTTCTACCGGTGTACCGCTAAAATCAAACCAGCCAAATTTATTCACATGCAACGTTTGGTTTTCTGGCTGCACATGATCAATAGAGTCGAGCTCTAGATGCTCATTATCGAACTCCTGAACCCATACCGGCACGACCAGGCCTACTTTGGCATGTTCGGCAAACCAGGCATTAGTTTTGCCCGTGTCGTTACTCCGAGCGGGATTTTTCGCTGCCTGTCTGGCCTGCCAGCTGGCATTGTGTTCATCCAGTTCCAAAGGCACGGCTTTAGCTGCCAGGAAACGAGCAGTGCGTCTGACATGATGGCTCAGGCCGGCAATACGTCGGCGCAATAAACTGGTTTGGTTGGGGCCTTGTTGGGCGATAAGCGCTAACTCGCGCTCATATAAAGCGTTACACAACTCAGCGATGATACGTTGGGATGTGTCTGATTCGACCGCATTAAAGAAGTCGGATTGAGGAGACGCCGGGTCGGAGGAATGCGCCATTAGCGTTTTGATTGTGGGGACAGCATCAAAAAGTTGGCGGGCAATGTTGCCCGCCAGCTTAAGATTACTGACCTTTAATTTCGCTACGGCCGTTGTAAGCTGCGTTGCCAGCCAGCGCTTCTTCGATGCGCAGTAACTGGTTATACTTAGCTACACGGTCTGAACGACACAGTGAACCGGTTTTAATCTGGCCCGCTGCGGTACCTACTGCCAGGTCGGCAATAGTGGCGTCTTCAGTTTCACCTGAACGGTGCGAGATAACCGCAGTAAAGCCGGCATCTTTAGCCATCTTGATCGCTTCTAGGGTTTCGGTTAATGAACCAATTTGGTTAAATTTGATCAGGATAGAGTTACCGATACCGTTTTCGGTACCACGCTTCAGGATCTTAGTATTGGTTACGAACAGGTCGTCACCAACCAGTTGCACTTTGTCACCAATTTTCTTAGTCAGGCTCGCCCAGCCATCCCAGTCGCTTTCGTCAAGACCATCTTCGATAGACACGATTGGATACTGTTCGCACAGCTCTGCCAGGTAGTCACCAAAGGCTTCTGAATCAAATGACTTGTCTTCACCAGACAGAACGTATTTGCCTTCTTTGTAGAACTCAGAGGCCGCACAGTCGAGTGCCAGCGTAACGTCTTCGTTCATCTTGTAACCGGCTTTTTCTACCGCTTCAACGATAACGGCCAGGGCTTCTGCGTTTGAGCTCAGGTTAGGGGCAAAACCACCTTCATCACCAACGGCAGTATTGAGGCCTTTGGCGCTCAGTACTTTTTTCAGGTTGTGAAAGATTTCAGCACCCATGCGCAGGGCTTCTTTAAAGCTCTTCGCGCCAACCGGCTGTACCATGAATTCCTGAATATCAACGTTGTTGTCGGCGTGCTCACCACCGTTGATGATGTTCATCATAGGCACTGGCATTGAGTACTGACCAGAGGTGCCGTTAAGGTCGGCAATGTGCTCGTAAAGTGCTACGCCTTTCTCGGTGGCAGCGGCTTTGGCGCCAGCCAGTGATACCGCCAGGATGGCATTAGCACCCAGGGTTTCTTTGTTTTCGGTGCCGTCCAGATCGATCATGGTTTTGTCGATGTCAGTCTGAGCGACCGGATCCATACCAATCAGGGCCGGTGCGATTTTCTCGTTTACTGCTGCTACGGCTTTTTCTACACCTTTACCCATGTAGCGGCCTTTATCGCCGTCGCGTAATTCCAGTGCTTCGCGTGAACCGGTAGAGGCACCCGATGGTGCACAGGCGCGACCCATTACACCTGAGTCTAAATATACGTCTGCTTCTACCGTGGGGTTACCACGAGAGTCCAGAATTTCACGTCCAATGATACGCGAGATCTTCGCCATTTTTTCTTCCTCAACAATAATAATGGCACTGCGGGAGTAGTCAGTGCCGGGTTTTATAAATTAATGATTTTCTTTCTGATACGTTTGCGCCGCTGCTACAAAACCGGTAAACAGTGGATGGCCGTCACGGGGAGTTGAAGTAAACTCCGGGTGGAACTGACCGGCCACAAACCACGGATGATCCGGGATTTCAATGACCTCGACAAGGCGTTTATCGGTGGACAAACCACTCACCTTAAGGCCTGCCGCTTCGATTTGGTCACGCAGGTTGTTGTTAACTTCGTAGCGGTGACGGTGACGCTCGTAAATTTCTTCGTTACCGTAGGCGGCATGTACCTTGCTGCCAGGGATCAGGTGACACAGCTGACTACCCAGACGCATGGTGCCACCCAGATCGGAGGTTTCGTCACGGGTTTCGGTGCTGCCGTCTGAGTCGAGCCATTCGGTAATCAAACCCACCACCGGATAGGGTGAGCTGGGGTCAAACTCGGTACTGTTGGCTTTTTCCATGCCGACTACGTTGCGGGCAAATTCAATCAGCGCTACCTGCATACCTAAACAAATACCTAAATAGGGCACTTTGTTTTC
Source organism: Alteromonadaceae bacterium (assembly GCA_002691625.1). Classification (GTDB taxonomy): domain Bacteria; phylum Pseudomonadota; class Gammaproteobacteria; order Enterobacterales; family Alteromonadaceae; genus Alteromonas. The sequence goes on along the minus strand of NZIK01000027.1, from coordinate 166,147 downwards.
GCGGGCATAACGGGCTGCTGCAATCTTGCCTTCGATACCGCGTTCGCCAAAGCCGCCCGGGACCAGAATAGCATCCAGGTTTTCAAGGATTTGGGTGCCTTTGGATTCGATGTCCTGTGAGTCCACGTAATGGATATTTACCGTCAAACGATTTTTCAGGCCGGCATGTTTGAGTGCTTCGTTAACCGACTTATAAGCATCTGGTAACTCAACGTACTTACCTACCATACCGATGTTAACTTCACCCACCGGGTTAGATTCTGCATACAGCACCTGTTCCCACTCGGTGAGGTCGGCTTCCGGGCATTCCAGACGGAACCGATCCACCACCAGTTGATCAAGGCTCTGTGCTTTAAGCGCCGCCGGGATGCGATAAATACTATCAACGTCTTTAAGTGAGATAACGGCTTTTTCAGCCACGTTGGTGAACAAGGCAATCTTAGAGCGCTCTGAGGCTGGCATAGCGCCTACCGAACGGCAAACCAGAATGTCTGGCTGAATGCCAATAGAGCGCAGTTCTTTTACGCTGTGCTGAGTAGGCTTGGTTTTCAGCTCGCCGGAGGCTGGCATGTACGGCACCAATGTCAGGTGCATAAACATGGCGTGGTCACGGCCCACTTCGGTTCCCAACTGACGAATGGCTTCGATAAACGGTTGTGACTCGATGTCACCAACGGTACCGCCTACTTCCACAATCGCCACGTCGTGACCCTGTGCGCCTTCGATAACGCGGCGTTTAATTTCGTTGGTAATATGCGGGATAACCTGAATAGTGGCACCCAGGTAATCGCCACGACGCTCGCGACGCAATACCTCTTCGTAAACCCGTCCGGTGGTAAAGTTGTTACGTTTGGTCATACGGGTGCGAATAAAACGCTCGTAATGACCTAAGTCGAGATCTGTTTCTGCTCCATCATCAGTAACAAAAACCTCGCCATGCTGAATGGGGCTCATGGTACCTGGATCAACGTTAATATACGGATCCAGTTTAAGCATGGTCACGGTGAGACCGCGTGCTTCAAGGATAGCGGCAAGGGATGCAGCAGCAATGCCTTTACCAAGCGATGAAACAACACCACCGGTGACGAAAATATAGTTTGTCATGCGAAACCTAAGACGTTGGGTTATATTTTTGGGTAAATCGTTGTTTTTAAACAACAGTGTAGACGGCGCAACAGTATACCCAATAAGGCGCTTTCACACAATTATAACAGCTCTAAAAGATACTGTTTCCTGGTGTTTTATACAAGGGGACTGAAATTAAACGACTTCCGTTTTCAGGAAGCCGTTTAACCGGGTATGAAAAGTCGGTTTTTTTGGGTAGTTTTACACTTTTAGCTGTTTTAGTTCATAAATCAGCGCTAAGGCCTGTTTTGGCGTAAGTTCATCGGGATCCACCTCTTCAAAAGCCTGCTCAAGGGCGCTTATTCTGGCCGGTAAATCAGCGGGCTCTTCGGGCAACAGGCTCTGCTGGGCAGGCGCTGCGGCGAGTGTTTGCTCGCTGGCCGATACGGTGTGCTGGCTTTCAAGCGTCCGGAGCCGGGCTTTGGCCGCACTGATCACGGCTTTGGGCACACCCGCCAGTTGCGCTACCTGCAGGCCATAGCTCTTGCTGGCGGCGCCTGTTTCAACGGAATGCATAAACCGAATGGTGTCGTCATGCTCAACGGCATCAAGGTGTAAATTCTGTACGCCTGGTAAGGTATGGGTAAGCTCCGTCAGCTCAAAATAATGGGTGGCAAATAAGGTAAATGCCTGTAACTGAGTGGCGAGATACTCGGCGCAGGCCCAGGCCAGCGACAGGCCATCGTAAGTACTGGTGCCGCGGCCAATTTCATCCATCAATACCAGTGAATAAGGCGTGGCATTGTGCAGGATATTAGCGGTTTCTGTCATTTCTACCATAAAGGTAGAGCGGCCGGAGGCCAGATCGTCTGAGGCGCCAATACGGGTAAATATTTTATCCACCGGGCCGATTTCGGCGGACTCAGCTGGTACATAGCTGCCAATATAGGCTAGTAACACAATTAGTGCGGTCTGGCGCATAAAGGTAGATTTACCACCCATGTTGGGACCGGTAATAATTTTAATCCGCGAGTCTTTATCCATATTAAGTGGATTCGGAATAAACGGCGAATCCATGACGTACTCAACCACCGGGTGGCGGCCCTGCTGGTAAGTCACTCCGGGTACATCGGATAATGTGGGGCGGTGATATTCCAGGGTTTCTGCACGTTCAGCCAGGGTAATTAGCACATCGAGTTTCGCCAGTGCGGCGGCACTGGTGATCAGGGCATCAAGCTGCGGATTGATTAAGTCGAACAGCGCTTCATATAAGCGCTTTTCCAGGGCCAGCGCACGGCTTTGCGAGGTGAGTACTTTATCCTCGTGCTCTTTGAGCTCTGGTGTGATGTAGCGCTCGTTATTCTTTAGCGTCTGGCGGCGAATATAGCTGGCCGGTACCAGATGACTATTGGCTCGCGATACCTCTATAAAAAAGCCATGTACCTTGTTGTAGCCCACTTTTAGCGTGCTGATGCCGGTTTGTTCCCGCTCCCGGGTTTCTATCTGGCGCAGCAGTTCGGTGGCACCATCGGATAAGTCTCGCAGTTCGTCAAGCTCGGCGTTGTAGCCAGGGGCGATTACGCCGCCATCACGAATAACCACCGGCGGGTTATCGATAATGGCGCTATTCAGTAGGTCCGACAGTTCGGGGAATTCGCTGATTTGCTCACTTAAACTGTTAATCAGCGGCGCGCTAAATACATTTAAGCCTTGTTGAAGCTCGGGCAGACTGGCCAGAGCGTTACGGAGGCGCGCGAAGTCCCGCGGCCGCGCTGAGCGCAGCGCCAGGCGAGCCATGATCCGCTCAATATCGCCTATGTGTTTTAACTGGCCGGTAAGTGCCGGGTAATCGCCGTTAAGAAAATCGCCGATGGCCTGCTGACGGGCGTTCAGCTCATCCCGGTTGGTAATCGGCGCGTGCAGGAAGCGCTGTAGTAAGCGACTGCCCATTGCCGTGGCCGTGTTGTCGAGCACGGCAAACAGCGTGTGTTCGGTGCCGCCGGATAAATTCCGCGTTAGCTCAAGATTCTTGCGCGTGGCCGCATCCAGTTGCACCCGGGTTGATTGCTGCTCAAGTGTGATAGCACGAATATGCGGTAGGGCCGTGCGCTGGGTGTCTTTAACATATTGTAGAATACAGCCAGCAGCACTAATGGCCAGGGTAATATTGGCTAAGCCAAAACCGGTGAGTTCCCGGGTGGCAAACTGATTGTTGAGCTGTTGCTCAGCAGTTTGCTGGTCAAATTCCCATTCAGGCCGCCGGCGCAGGCCTTTGATGTGGTCAATTTTTGACAGCCAGTCGAAGCCTTCCGGGTAAAGTAATTCCGCCGGGTTGAGGCGTTGTAATTCGGCGGTGAGCATGTCGGTGCCACTGAACTCACTGACTAAAAAGCGGCCGCTGGTGATATCCAGCCAGGCCAGGCCGAATTGATCTTTAACGCTGTAAATCGCTGCCAATACATTATCCTGGCGTTCGTCAAGCAGGGCTTCATCGGTAACCGTGCCTGGTGTAACGATACGCTGGACCTGGCGCTCCACCGGGCCTTTGCTGGTAGCCGGGTCGCCAACCTGTTCGCAAATCGCTACCGATTCGCCCATTTTTACCAGCCGCGCCAGATAGCTTTCTACTGCATGATAGGGCACACCGGCCATGGGAATGGGCTCGCCGCCGGATTTACCCCGGGCGGTGAGGGAGATATCCAGCAGCTCGGCAGCGCGCTTGGCGTCGTCATAGAACAATTCGTAAAAATCGCCCATGCGGTAAAAAAGTAAAATGTTAGGGTGCTGCGCCTTTATATTCAGGTATTGGCGCATCATTGGCGTGTGTGATTCCAAGAATGCCTCGGCTTGCTGGTTGCTTGCGATTGTGGTTTTGACCAATAATACGGTCACAATGTTATGAGTGTATTATTCCTATGAGCCAGTCATTTTCAACTTTTTCGAGACAGCAGCTGGATATAAATACGTTAGCTGAACAGATTTTGGCCGTTGGTGAGGCGCTACGGCAAAAGGGCTGGTCGGTTTCCTGTGCGGAATCCTGTACCGGTGGCGGGGTGGCCTATGCGTTAACGTCGGTGGCCGGCAGTTCGGATTGGTTTAAGCAAAGCTATGTGACCTATTCTAATCAGGCAAAACAGGCTTTGGTTAACGTAAGTAGTGGAACCCTTGAAAGCTTTGGCGCGGTGTCGGCCGAAACCGTACGCGAAATGGCCGAAGGCACCGCACAGCAAACCGGTGCACAATGTACGGTAGCCATTAGTGGTATTGCCGGGCCGGGCGGCGGCAGCGAAGAAAAACCGGTAGGGACAGTATGGTTTGGCTTTTACTTAAGCGGTGTAACCGATACAATCCGCCGCCAGTTTGAGGGTGACCGGGAAGCGGTCAGAACCCAGGCCATTGAGTTTGTTATTGCAACACTGCACCACAGACTAGTTGCGAAATAAACCAGGCGTGATGAAATAAAGAAAAGGCAAAAAGCATATTGCACTGTATAATCATACAGTATATTATGCAGTCATTATTTTAGTGATGNTCAGCTTANCGGCTNCATCAGTAAAAGNAACTGCGGATAACGCAATCAGAACAGAATAACGAGGGGTTTTCGGTGGACGACAACAAATCTAAAGCACTANCGGCTGCGGTCGGTCAGATTGAAAAGCAATTTGGTAANGGCGCTATNATGCGTCTNGGCGACAACCAGGCAATGGANATTGAGTCTATTTCTACCGGCTCACTGAGTATTGATATTGCGTTNGGCATNGGNGGNTTACCTTGTGGCCGNGTGGTTGAGATNTANGGTCCNGAGTCATCNGGTAAAACNACCNTAACNCTGCAAGTTATTGCNGAAGCNCAGAAAAAAGGTAAAACCTGNGCNTTNGTGGATGCCGAGCATGCGTTGGATCCNGTNTATGCCGAAAAGCTNGGTGTAAACATTGACGATCTNCTGGTTTCTCAGCCGGACACNGGTGAACAGGCANTGGAAATCTGTGACATGCTGGTNCGCTCTGGGGCAGTAGANGTNGTGATTGTTGACTCGGTTGCCGCGCTNACACCGAAAGCAGAAATNGAAGGTGACATGGGCGANTCCCACGTTGGTCTTGCAGGCNCGTCTGATGTCGCAGGCGCTGCGTAAACTGACCGGTAACATTAAGCGTTCNAATACNCTGTGTATTTTCATTAACCAGATNCGAATGAAGATTGGTGTNATGTTNGGTAACCCGGAAACCACTACCGGTGGTAANGCACTNAAGTTNTANTCCTCTGTTCGTCTGGANATTCGTCGNATTGGCTCAGTAAAAGAGGGTGACGAAGTGGTGGGNAACGAAACCCGCGTGAAAGTGGTTAAAAACAAAGTGGCGCCACCGTTTAAACAGGCNGAATTCCAGATTATGTATGGTGCNGGTATCAGCAAAGAAGCTGAACTGATTGATTTGGGCGTGAAGCAAAAGCTGGTNGATAAAGCCGGTGCCTGGTACAGCTATAACGGCGANAGAATTGGTCAGGGTAAAGCNAACGTGGTGAAATTCCTTAAGCAAAACCCGGATATCGCTAACGATATTGAAACNAAGATNCGNGCAGAATTACTGTTATCGAAAAATATTAAAGCCGACGACGTAGAGCCTGAAGACGCGCTTTAANATAACAGTGACCTTTTTCAACACCCGTTGGAAACTCCCCCTATAAGCNTAACTTATAGTTTTGCCCATCCNTTTGGATGGGCTTTTTTATATGACAANTAAAAATATTGGTGACTGTTCATGATTCGAAAATAGTTGAGGTGAGCGTTGATGTCAGGCTCTAAATCTTTTCTTCAATTCCCGGAAATGCCTGTTTCCAGTTCTCTGGCACTTTGCCCTGTAATACGTACGAGTAAGCCAGTAATTCGGCTATAACATAATATAACGGTTCCGGTATCGACTGGCCAAGATCCAGGGTAGTCAAAAATTCGCTTAGGTAGGGATCTTCATGAACCAGCACGCCATTAGCCTTTGCACTGGCAATAATNGCNTCGGCGAGATCATCATAGCCCTTGGCGACAATCGTTGGGGCCTGCGACGGTTCGGCTTCATTATATTTAATCCCAACCGCGCGTTTACTTTTACGGCTCATGCCTGGGTCTCCAGTATCTGATAGGGGCGTGTGGCNAGGGTATCCGGAATTTTGCCTAATTGCAGTTTATGNTNNTCAACNNTTAAACCAAGCTGNGTAAATCGCTTGAGCAGAAAAGGNAGGGTTNCGCCTACTTTCTCCAGNAATGCCTGATTNGANGAATANATATCAAGATAAAGCTGTTCATCGCGGATTTTCGCTTTAGTGAGCAGCTCTCCTTGTTCACCGATGTCCAGCTTCATGGTGAGGTGCCATTGGGTTTGAGTTGACTCGTTATCCTGTTCAGTCTGGCGTTCACGCTCGCGGCGGATAAGTAATTCAGCCGGCTTTTGCTGNGGTAATAGTCCGGGNAGNACNTAATAAAAACTGTCATTGCCTTGTAGCGTTTGTTCCATATTGCCAAGCTTGGCACTTTGGTGGCCGGCAAGTAATCCCTTAAGCTGTTTTAACAGGTTTTGCTGGCTGTCGAGCTGGGCAAACTCCCTTACCTGTCGGCCGGTTATGGAACCTAGCAGGCTGTTTGGTGCATTGCCTTTTGGCGTTGAGGTTCGCTGGCGGTTAAGCGCCTGATCGAGATCCTCATGGCNTTTAAAGTGTCTGCCGAGCAGCGACACCTGTAATAACTGAATAAGCCCGCTTAAAAAGTTCTGCCCGGCCGGGGGGGATGAGAGCATTAACGGAGACTGAACCCAGGCTGGTGATGTAAGNAGTTGTTTAAGCGCAGTGCTTTGNTGAGCTGAGTCGATACCGGCTTTTGCNGTCACCGGCTCAGCAGAGCCAGTGACTTCAGGCTTAAGCACTGACGATTCTGCCGTGGGCAGTTTGTTGGCCGCTGATAAATTAAGTTGTAGCTGCGCAATCACTGAGTTAACGGGTTTGGCAAGGGCCGGGTTGGCACTAGCNAANTTTTGCAGTGCAGTAATAAGCACATTAAGACTCGATTGTAACGAATCCGTGTTACTGACATTAATTCGGTTGGCAGAGCGAATGAATTGCATGAGTGCAGTTTTTGCCTCGGCGGGGAGCTGCTCCAGTTTATGCTTCGCAATACTTTCTACGTCTGACGGTATCACTGGCTTGCCTACTACGTTGTCCGGTGCACCAGAACGCACCATTTCCTTCTGAGGCGGGCTGATATCCGCTTTAGGCGCTGCCGCTTTCGTCGACAATGAAAATGTTTGTTGAGTTGATTGTCCTGCGTTCGATTGAAGCTCGGTTGCTAATGGCTTGATCGTAACCTGGGGGATGTTCCTGGCAGTCGTGCTTTGAATATTAAGTTGCCCCATTTGCTGAGGACTGACCTTTGGTGCTAATTGCGTGGTAGCGGTGGTTGAATTTGTAGTAACGGCTAAAAGCTGAGTCTTGCTACCGGTAATGGTTACTTCATTGCCTTTTATACTCACTGTCGCAGGGAGCATGGGACTCAATTGCTGAAATGACTTTGCTGCGGCAGGCGGGAGTGACTGAGTTACCCAACTTGCCAGTTTAGGCAGCTCCACGTTAAGTGGCATTTGCTGAGTCACTGCCTGAGTGAGTTTATTCGCCAGAGGCGAGTTCAGCGGCACGTTAACAACACGCGATGAACTAACCGGCGTATTCTGGACTGAAGCTGAACCTTGTACACTGGGTTGCGCCGCTTGCGCTGTTTGTAAAGATGACGCAGGCGGAGTAATTTGCACTTGTAGCTGGTTTTGCCGTGTTGAAACGGTTAGCGTTACTGATGCCTGTAAAACAGGTTTGTTACCTGAGGGACTGGCTAATAATGCATCGCTCTGTTTGGGCGCTTTTGCTAACGGAATATCGATAATTAAAGGCCGCTGGGCACCGGCATTAACCCTTATTGAGGCATTATCTTGCTGAATAACCGTGGCCTGTAGCGTGACTGGTGTAGTCAAAGCTCGGGATAATGCCGTCATTAGCGATTGAAACTGCGCCTGGGAAACCTGTTGGCGAACGGTTTCCGGCGATAGTTTTACTAACGTGGGTAATGCTATCGACCCGGCATCCGGCGGTAATACGCTCTTAAATGGGACCGCGGAACCCTGCGGCGGCTGAATCGGTGCTTCTGCAGGCAATCGAACCAGCAACAAGTTCTCGGCACTGGCCACGCGGAAGGCAGGGCTAACCTGCAGTAACTGCTGGTTTGTGGCCATAAACACGCTGGCATTATTCGATGGTAAGGCCCTGGAAGTTTTTTGCTGTCCTGCTGATGAGGCTGATACCTGAACGGCGGCAGAGGCGTTAATCTGCACTGGCTGTAAAACCTGAGCAATTCTGGCAATTGCCTGGCTTTTGGTTGTCACGTTCGCTGACTCTGCAGCGTTGACTCGACTGCTTTCGGCGCTTGCTTGTGGGGGCAGATTGGATGATTGCATAAGTCGTTATCGGCAGTCAGTTTCAACAGTTAAGTATAATGTCAATCGTGCCAAAGATTGAAATAGATCAGAAATTTGCCGATCCGCCCTTTGGGTAAGATGCGAAGCCGCTGGTTTATGATAGAATGCGACGGATTTTTTTGCTAACAGAACGGGATGCATCTTGGCAGGACTTGCTGCAGACAATTTAACCTGTATTAAACGTGACAGAGTATTGTTTACTGACCTGTCGTTTTGCTTATCGCCCGGTCAGCTCATCTACCTGCGGGGTCCTAACGGCGCGGGTAAAACCAGTTTATTGCGGATCTTAACCGGTTTGTCGGCGCCGGAGAGCGGCCAGTTACTGCTCGATGACGAGCCGCTCGATAAAGTGCGGGACAGATTTAATCAGCAACTGATCTATGTAGGCCACAAGGCTGGTATTAATGGTGCGCTGACTGCNATGGAAAATCTGCGCTTCTGGTGTGCNCAACACAGCACCGNNTTTATTGCGCAACAGGCCTANGANGTNCTTGCNAGNNTAGGACTTGTTGGGCTTGAGGATGTGCCGGTAAGAATGCTTTCGGCCGGACAACAGCGCCGGGTCGCGCTTTCCCGTTTATGGTTAAAGCAAGCAACCTATTGGATTCTAGACGAGCCCTTCACCGCGCTGGATACCGATGGTATTGAATTGCTCGAAACCCATATGCGTGAGCATGTTGCTAATCAGGGCGCAATTATTACGACCTCGCATCAGCCGCTTAGCAAGCAGGCCGGGCCATTTACCGAGTTAGTGCTGGAGTATCGGTTATGAATACCTTGATAAACGGTATCTTTAAGCGGGATATGGCGCTGGCTTTTCGACAGCGTTCTGAGCTGGCCCAGCCGCTGATGTTTTTATTAATGGTGATCACGCTTTTCCCTTTGGGCATTGGGCCCGGGCCGGTTACCCTGCAAAAGATAGGACCAGGCGTTATCTGGATTGCAGCGATTCTTTCCTCCCTACTGGCCATGGAGCGTCTTTTTCGTGACGATTTCTGGGATGGTTCGCTGGAGCAGTACATGCTGAGCGGTCAGTCGGTGGCGGCCATTGCAGCGGTCAAGGTTTTAGTCCACTGGCTGGTGAGCTTTTTACCGCTGGCACTTTTTTCACCGTTACTGGCACTATTTTTAAACCTGACGGTCGATATGTATATCGCCTTAATGCTAACCCTGGTGCTGGGCACGCCGTTATTGTCGCTGGTTGGGGCAATCGCGGTAGGGTTAACGGTAGGTTTACAACGTGGGGGTGTGTTGTTGGCGTTATTGTTAATACCGGTGTTTATTCCGTTATTGATATTTGCCACCTCGGCGGTAGATTCTGCTGCACTCCAATTACCTTACCGGGCACAACTTGCTATTATTGGCGCCATGCTAATGCTGGCGATGGCATCAGCCCCCTTTGCAATTGCTTATGCACTTAAAGTGAGTCAAAACTGATGTGGAAGTGGTTACATCCGTATGCNAAACCTGAGCGAGCGTATCAACTGTGCGTAANGCTTCAGCCCTATTTTCTCTGGCCNGGTATNCTNTGCTTAATCGCNGGCAGCATCTGGGGGCTGGCCTTTGCCCCGCAGGACTATCAGCAGGGTGATTCTTTTCGGATTATNTATATNCATGTNCCCAGCGCCATTTTNTCGATGAGTACCTATGTNGCNATGGCGNTTGCNGCNTTGGTGGGCATTGTNTGGCAATGGCGAACNGCGTTNATGGCCATGATTGCNATGGCGCCNNTNGGNGCGGTNGTNACCTTTATTGCGNTGTTTACCGGNGCGGCCTGGGGNAAACCNATGTGGGGGACCTGGTGGGTNTGGGATGCCAGACTNACNTCNGANCTNATNCTGNTNTTTCTTTACCTNGGCGTGATTGCCCTGTATGGCGCGTTTGAAGATAANCANCAGGCGGGNAANGCGGCCGGGGTAATGGCNCTNGTTGGTGTGGTNAATGTNCCNATCATTCATTATTCGGTTGANTGGTGGAATACCCTGCATCAGGGNGCGACNATCAGTAANTTTGATAAACCNTCNATTGCGCCNGANATGCTNTGGCCATTATTGATCGCTTTNCTGGGTTTGGCCTTATTTATTGCAGCAGTGACCGTAATGCGTATGAAAAATGAAATCATTCGGCGAGAATATCACCGCCCCTGGGTGAAAGATCTGGCGGCGCGAGCGCTCGGAGATGACCATGCAGTTTGATAGTTTGCAGGATTTTCTGGCCATGGGCGGCTATGCCCTTTATGTTTGGCTGTCGTTTGGTGTGTCTTTACTGGCGCTGGTGTGGGTAGTTATCGACAGTGCCGGCACCCATAAAAAGTTGTTGCGCAATGCCCGTGAAGAACAAGCGCGGCAAGCCCGAATTGCGGCGGCGCGAAAGGCTCAGGCAGTGCAATCTGAATCACAACAGACAGGTAGTTAAGCAGTATGAATCCAAGACGACAAAANCGACTCGCTGCCGTTGGTGGCATAGGTTTACTGATTGTAGGTGCGATCACGCTGATGCTATTCGCATTGACCGACAATATCGATTTGTTCTATACGCCCTCTGAAATCGTCGAGGGCAAAGAAGGGGTAAAACCGACGGTCGGTCAGCGCCTGAGAATTGGTGGCATGGTGGTACCGGGCACTGTGAGTCGGGATTCAGAATCACTGGCGGTGAGCTTTAATCTTATCGATACCGGTCCGCAGGTTACGGTACGTTATGCCGGTATCCTGCCTGATTTGTTTCGTGAAGGGCAGGGCATCGTCGCTACCGGTGTGTTGCTGGAATCCGGTGTGATTGAAGCCGAAGAAGTTCTGGCTAAACACGACGAAGAATACATGCCGCCGGAACTCGCCGAGAAGATGAAAGGTATTAAGCATGTTAACCCCAATCAAGGAAATACAGGCTCGTGATCCCCGAAATAGGTAATATTGCCGTCGCGCTGGCGCTGGTTGCTTCCATTTTATTGTCGGTCTATCCGCTGTGGGGAGCGTTCAAAGGGCACAATGCCATGATTGGCACCGCCCGTCCTCTGGCCATTGCCATGTTTAGTTTTACTGCCCTGGCATTTGGCTGTTTAGTCTATGCCTTTGTGACCGACGACTTTTCGCTTAATTATGTTGCGCAAAATTCTAACAGCCGTTTGCCGGTGTACTATAAGGTCACGGCCGTCTGGGGCGGGCACGAAGGTTCGTTTTTACTCTGGGTGCTGATGTTGTCATTATGGACAGTGGCCGTAGCCCTGTTTAGCCGCGGTATTCCGCAAATTATGATTGCGCGGGTGCTGGCAGTACTTGGCTTGGTGTCGGTGGGTTTTTATATGTTTATTCTGCTGACCTCTAATCCATTCGACAGCATGTTGCCTTATTTTCCGGTAGATGGCCGGGATTTGAATCCGCTGCTGCAGGACTTTGGCATGATCATTCACCCACCTATGCTGTATATGGGGTATGTCGGGTTTTCTGTGGCTTTCGCGTTTGCCGTATCGGCGCTGCTTTCCGGACAGCTTGATTCAACCTGGGCGAGATGGTCACGGCCCTGGGTAATTGCCGCCTGGAGCTTCCTCTCAGTAGGCATTGCGCTCGGGAGCTGGTGGGCCTATTACGAGCTAGGCTGGGGTGGCTGGTGGTTCTGGGATCCGGTTGAAAATGCCTCCTTTATGCCGTGGCTGGTGGGCACCGCATTAATGCACTCACTGGCGGTAACGGAGAAACGTAAGGCGTTTAAATCCTGGACAGTATTGTTGGCTATTGCCACCTTCTCGTTAAGTTTATTGGGGACTTTCCTGGTGCGCTCGGGGGTAATTGTCTCGGTACACTCCTTCGCCAGCGACCCGGCACGCGGACTCTTTATTCTGGGCATTCTGGTATTATTAACCGGCTTCAGTCTAGTGTTGTATACACTGCGTGCACAGCAGTTAAAAAGCCCGGGCCGTTACCAACTGTTTTCTCGTGAAGTCTTACTGATGGGGAATAACGTGTTCCTGTGCGCAGCAACGCTGGTAGTGTTACTGGGCACACTTTTACCACTGGTGCATAAAGAGCTTGGACTGGGGTCTATTTCCATCGGCGCACCGTTCTTTAATCAGATGTTCACGCTGCTGATTGTGCCCTTTGTGTTGTTTTTGGGTCTTGGACCACTAACCCGCTGGAAACACCAACCAGCCTCTCAGGTGCAAAAAACGCTATTAATTGCCTTTGGCTTAAGCGTAAGTGCCGGGGTATTAATTAACTATACCTACGATGCGCCCACTTACATGGCGGCGTTGGGGTTGGTGCTAAGTGCCTGGATCCTCATTACAACGACGTTAGAAGTGGTGCAAAGAGTGTCTGCCATGGATACCAGCCTCAGTGCATTTGAACGGCTGCGTAAGCTTACGCCGAGTCATTGGGGGATGATTCTGGGTCACCTGGGCTTTGCGGTAACGCTGATTGGCATCACGCTGGTGAGTAATTACGAAGTGGAAAGAGACGTTCGTATGATGCCGGGCGAGTCCGTCACCTTATCGGGCTACGAGTTTGCCTTCCGCAAGGTAGAGCAACGCAACGGGCCGAATTATACCGCCGATGTGGGCATTTTTGATGTATACGAGTCGGGTGATAAGCTGGTGCATCTTGAGCCTGAGAAGCGCTTGTATCTGGTACAGCGTATGCCGATGACGGAAGCCGGTATTTATTCGACTATCTTCAGGGATCTGTTTATCGCTATGGGAGAACCTCTGGACGATGGTGCCTGGGCGATACGCGTTTATATCAAACCCTTTGTCACCTGGATTTGGGCCGGGGCTGTCATCATGGCCATTGGCGGAATATGCTCGATGAGTGATAAACGTTATCGCATGGCTAAAGTGGCTAAAGTACGCACTGCGGTAGGCGGTGTAGCAACCGGCGAGGAGGTTGAAGCATGAAGAAGATAATGATTTTCGGCGTACCGCTGCTGGCCTTTCTGGTATTGGTGGTGTTTTTGTTCAGTGGTTTGTTTTCTGATCCCAGGGAGCTTGATTCCCAGGTTAAAGGCAAACCCATGCCGGCTTTTTCGTTGCCGGACCTGATGAAACCGGAAACGACTTATACGCCTGAGGTATTCAAAGGTAAGGTAACTTTACTGAATGTGTGGGGCGTCTGGTGCGTGACCTGCGCCGTGGAATTGCCTTATCTGACTGAGCTTACTGAACAGGAAGGGATCAGCATCGTTGGTTTATATTTCGATCAGGATCTTGATCCGGAGTTTGGTACCAAGACCTTAAACCGGGTCCAGCAGGAAGTGGAAGAGATCACCAGTCGCTTTGGTAATCCTTACCAGTTTCATATTTTCGATGTGTACCGTGATACGGCACTGGACCTGGGCGTGACCGGCGCGCCAGAGCATTTTCTTATCGACCACAACGGTGTGATCCGTATGCATTATATCGGTGATATCAACGAACGTGTCTGGAACAATAAAGTAGGCCCGTTATACGCGCAGTTACAACAGGAAATGGCGCAGGAGAATTCAGCTGAATGAAAACAGTAATACTCACGGTCTTACTACTTATCTCTGCATCGGTTGTGGCCACTGAAGATAGCTATGAGTTTGATACGCCGCAGCAGCGTCAGTTGTTTTTGTCGCTTACCGAGGAGCTTCGCTGCCCTATGTGTCAGAACCAGAATATTGCCGATTCTGACGCCATGATTGCCCATGACATGCGCCGTAAGGTGTATAACCTGGTAAAGCAGGGTAAAACCGGCGATGAAGTCATTGACTACATGAAGACCCGCTACGGCGATTTTATCAGCTATAAGCCACCGGTAACGCCGGTGACTATGTGGTTATGGCTGGCGCCAGTGTTATTCGCCTTGCTGGCGTTTGTGATAGTGATTGTGCGACGGAAGTCGACACCGCTGGAGGATATGGCCGCCAAGCTGGCCAAAGCAGAGGCGATGTTAAAGCAGGGTGATAAGTAATGTCGTGGATGTTTATTGGGGCTGTCATTGTATTGATAGCCATGTTGATCCTGCTGGTGGTTTTACCCTGGTTAAAGCAGCGTCCGGAACAGGAAAATCTTACCCAGGCTAACATTGCCGTGGTGAAAGAGCGCTTAAAGGAATTGCAGCGCGAAGTCGACGAAGGCTTGCTCAGTGAGCAGGACATGCGTCAGGCCAGCGATGAAATTAAAATATCGCTGGTAGAAGAGCAACAGACGGAATCTAACGGATCAGCAAACGCTTCTTTTGTATTAGCTTGTGGTGCTTTGTTGGCCTTGCTCGTGGGTGGCTTTGCTTATTTTAAAGCCAGTAATATTGAGCATTTACAGGACGCACAGGCAGCGCTTGATGCGTTACCCAAGCTCAGTGCCAAGCTGGCTGATGGGCAGGGCGAAAATTTTACCCCGCAGGATTTTCAGCAGTTGACGCTGGCTATCCGAAAGCGTCTGCAGGAAAACCCTGAAGATGGTCAGGGGTGGATGTATCTGGGCCGTATCTGGATGGCACTGAGTCAGACAGAAGAAGCCTACGCGGCGCTAGAGAAAGCGCTGCATTTCTCGCCTGATGACGAAAACGTGCGCATGACCTATGCCCGTGCACTGATGATGAGTGATGACAAGGCTCAGCTTGAAAACGCCCGGCGTTTATTAGCCTCACTGATTGAAGAGCAACAACAAAATGATAACCTGGTACTAATGCAGGCAGTTGTAGCTGGCCGGTTAGGCGATAAGGTACTATTGGCTGATAGTCTTGCCAGGCTGGAGGGGAAGCTTCCTGCTGACAGTCCTATCGCCATGCAGTTAACTGAAAGGTTGGCCAGTTTAAATGGAGAGCAACCGGCAAAAGCGGCCATCACCGGCTTCAATCTGACTGTAGAAATCAGTGAAGAGTTGGTAGCCAATCTGCCGGATAATGGGTTTTTATTTGTGTTTGCCCAGGATGCTAACAGTGACAACCGGATGCCCGCTGCGGTATTAAGGTTACCTTTAGAAAATTTACCGTTAACTGTGACGTTAACCAGTGAGAATGCTATGGCACCTAATTATTCACTGGAACAACTTTCAACAGCCCGCCTGATTGCCCGTATTTCAACGGATCAGGAAGCGCCTGCTCAACCTGGCGATCTTGAAGGTACTACGGAGGCTGCTGTGGAAAACGGCAAAGTTATCGATCAAACCATCGTAATCAACAAGGAATTAATGTGACATTATCTATGCGTAGCTTTTCGATATTTCTCCTTTTCTCTGGCGCTTTGTTTCTTTCGGGCTGCGCCAGCAATAATGCTGAGCAGCAGGCACAGGCCAGCGCGCAGGCCAACTCTGCCAGCGCACCGTCTGACTACTCTGATCCGCGCGACCCGCTGGAGAGCGTTAACCGCGTTGTGTGGGATTTTAACTGGGAAATCCTCGATAAGTATCTGCTGCGTCCTGCCGCAACCACTTATGTCACCGTAGTTCCCGGTTTTGCCCGTACCGGCCTCTCTAATGCGGTGGAAAACCTGGCCGAACCTGCCAATATGCTGAATAACCTCTTGCAGGGGAAGGTAGGGCCTTCTTTTGATAGCTTTACCCGTTTTGTTATTAACTCGACGGTTGGTGTCGCGGGTTTCTTTGATGTTGCGGGAGCTATGGGCTTACAACGGCAGGAAGAAGAGTTTGGCGAGACCCTCGGAAAGTGGGGAGTAGGAAGCGGTCCATTTTTAATGTTACCCGCTCGGGGGCCCAGCGATCCGCGCAGCTTTACCGGGGATATTGTGGATAACCTTTATTTTCCGATGACCCTGATGACTGGTAATCTTAACGTGTTAAGGTTTACCATTGGCGCGCTGGAAGCTCGTGCTCAGCTGCTTGGTCAGGAAGGGCAGATCGAAAACGCCAGAGACCCTTACGAGCAGGTTAAAAACATCTATTTTCAGAACCTTGAGTTTCGGGTGACCGATGGTAAAAACCTCGATGCGCAGCCCGATGAAGAAGAAGCCGAAGAGTTCGACGAATTTGAGGCGTTGTTTGACGATGTGGACCTGGAAAGTGAGCCACTGGACGAAGCAAAAGATAATTAGAGAGTTAAACAAAAGGCGCGTTAAGCGCCTTTGTTATTTTAAGGGTTAATAACCCTGTGGGTTTTGTGATTGCCAGTGCCAGGCATTTTCACACATATTCTCGAGGGTTTTCTGAGCGTTCCAGTTAAGCTCGGTAGCCGCTTTGGTGGGATCGGCATAACAGGCTGCTACGTCGCCTGAACGACGCGGTGCAATCTTGTAGTTTATAGACTTGCCACAGGCTTTTTCGAAGGCCTTAATCATTTCCAGAACGGAGTAACCCTGACCGGTACCCAGATTATAGATATCCAGTCCCATATTCAGGTCAAGACGTTCAATGGCTTTCAAATGGCCATTAGCTAAATCTTCTACATGAATATAATCCCGTACACCGGTGCCATCCGGGGTGTCATAGTCATCACCAAATACGGCTAATTGTTCGAGTTTGCCAGACGCGACCTGGGAGATATATGGCATCAGATTATTGGGAATACCGTTAGGGTCTTCGCCAATCTGACCGGAAGGATGCGCCCCCACAGGATTGAAATAGCGTAGTAACACGATATTCCAGGCTTCGTCTGACTGATACAGATCGGTCAGAATAGTCTCTACCATCAGTTTGGACATACCGTAAGGGTTCGTTGGCTGACCATTAGCCATATCTTCACGTAACGGTAATGAAACCGGATCGCCATAAACGGTGGCTGATGAACTGAAAACAATGTTCTTAACGTTGTGTTTGCGCATTACATCACATAGCGCGACAGAGCCGTAGACATTGTTTTCATAGTATTCCAATGGCTTTTGAACCGATTCTCCAACGGCTTTTAAGCCGGCGAAGTGAATGACGGCATCGATGTCATGGTTTGAGAACACCTCATCGAGCTGCTCAGTGTCACGGATATCACCCTGTACAAATGTTACGGCTTTGCCTGTTAAGGCTGACACGCGCTTGAGAGATTCCTCTGAGGCATTACTGAGGTTATCAAATACTACAACCTCATAATCCGCTTCCAGTAATTGCAGTACGGTGTGGCTGCCGATATAGCCAGCTCCACCGGTGACAAGTATTGTTTTCATTGCTTATCCTTGTGTGACAACGATTCTAAATATTTGGCGCTTAACGAGTATTGTACAGGTTTCACAATAATGGGATACAGCAGGAAAACCAGCAATGCCCATAAAAGTGACGTCCAGTCTGCTGCAACACGAAGGAGTAGTGCAAACGCAGGTACAATCACCAGTAGTTTAAGAATGTTCAGTACGGTCTTTTCCGGAACCGTGAGTTTTTTTGCCGCTCGTTCCAGTCTGCGCATACGTTCTGCTAAAGGCAGGCCAGCTAAACCAGGAATATTGCGCGTCGAAAAATATAAATGCATAAAGTGCTCTTAATAAAAAACCGCCGGGACATGACGTCACGGCGGGTATTGTATGGCAATCAGCCAGTGTTTAAAACACAGGGGGCGTTATTGCGTCTTTTCCCCGATACCGGCTTTTTCCCAGAATCGTGATTTAAAGCTCATAAGACCAATCACAATAGCAATAGCAATACTAAACAGGGCGATTTGCAAATACAGGTTTGGCATTTCCTGCACGTTCTCAGGGTCAAAGTTGCCTGAAAGCAGGCCTGCAATAATATTACCAATTGAGTAGGTGAGCACGAATACGCCCATCATTTGACCGGCAAAACGCTTAGGTGACAATTTACTTACCGCACTTAGTGCTACCGGGCTAAGGCAAAGTTCGCCGACGGTATGCAGGAAGTAAGTAGTTACCAGCCACATAGGAGCTACTTTAAGTCCCTGCGCCGCATATTGAGATGCCATAAACATGACCAGGAAGCCTGAAGCCATAATCACAATACCGATTGCACACTTAATGGTATAAGAGGGATCAATCATGCGCTTGGCAAGGTTAATCCAAAGTGCTGCAAAAAACGGCGACAGAATAATAATAAACAGTGAATTAGAGAGCTGGAACCACACGGTAGGAATTGCATCCATACCAAACCATGACGTCAGCCATGAGCCACTTTCCAGTGCGCGATCGGTATAGTTTTGGGCGAATAAATTCAATGAAGAGCCAGCTTGTTCGAAGCCTGACCAGAAGCACGCAGAGGCAACACAGACTAAAAACAGGGCCCACATACGTTGCTTTTCATTATCGCTTAACTCACCTTTAAAATAGATGAAACCGAAATAAACAAAGAAAATGGCGGTGAAAATAATAGCGACTTTTTCCGCAAGAGCGACGGGCTCGATAACAATGGTGCCCATATGTGCCAGGATAATGACCACAATGGCTGCTGCCAGCACACCGAATACACTTAGCCAGGCACGCTGTTTCGCTGCACCAACATATGGGTTTGCAGGTTCAACCGACTCTGCAGCTAAAGAACGGTTACTAAAGTAGTACTGCACGAGACCAAAGCCCATACCCACTGCAGCGGCGCCAAATGCATAGTGCCAGCCCCAGTTCTCCTGCAGGTAACCTGTGACCAGATACGCAATCAAAGAACCGATGTTTATGCCCATGTAGTAAAGGGCATAGCCACTGTCCCGGCGGCTATCATCGTCACCATATTGCTGACCGACCATGGCCGAAATGTTTGGCTTAAGTAACCCTGTACCTGTAGCAACCAGAATAAGTCCGACAAAGAAAAGGTTTTGCAGGTCGACAGCCAGTACAATGTGTCCGGCGAAGATAATTAAACCGCCGTACCAAACGGCTTTTTTACCGCCAATCAGACGGTCAGCAAGCCAACCTCCGGGTAAGCCAAGAAAGTATACCGCCCCGGTATACAGGCCATAAATGGCGCCGGCTGAGGCTACGGTGAAGCCGAGGCCTTGTGTTTGCAAGCTGGCTGTCATAAACAGTACAAGCAGAGCACGCATGCCATAGTAGCTCATGCGCTCCCACATTTCGGTAAAAAATAACGTTCTCAGACCCTTAGGATGGCCGAAAAACCTGGTGTCGTTAGAAGTTTTTGTTGTCACAACAGAGTTCCATATAGTTTTTATTTAAATTTATTATCGTCTGGGTGCACTGTCTGCAGGCAGGAGCTGCTTGTACACGGGTTATCCCTCTTATACTAGAGGATGATTCCCGACACAAGCTACCTTAGTTAAAGCACTGCTCGTGGCGGGAAATCGGTTATCATCTTATTGTAGCGTTTGACTTACAATTCTTTGATAGTGGCAATAATAATGCGGCCCGCGATGAAAGCCATTATGAGCATAACGCCAAACAAAACCAGGTTATAAACTGTTTTAGGGTAGGCGGCCTCATCGGGTAGCGTTGGTGATTCGATGGTGACCAGATGCTGAATTTGTTGGTAAGTATCGACACGTGCATTTTCCAGAGTCATCAGAGATGAGCCATATGCTTGCATGGCAAGCTCGGCTTGCACCTGTAAATTAGAATACTGCGCCATTAGCTGGTTAATCGATAGTTTTTCATCACCGTTTAGGGCATCACTGATTTTGGTTTTCTGACTGCTAATTTGCTCTTCCAGTGCTCTGATTTGACGTTTCAGAGAGATTATCTCCGGCGCAGAGTCAGACATGATTCTTTTTAAGGTGTTCAGCTCGGCTTCCTTTTGGGCCATTGTGGCTTCCAAAGAAAACGCAATATTTTGAATGGCAAGACCTTCAGCATTTGGGTCCAACACGTTATATTTTGTTTGAAAATCGATTAGAGCAAGTTTGGCATTTTGTAATTTCTCTTCAACAATATCGTGTTCGCTTTGTGCAAAAGCCAGCCGTGACTTAGCCAGGTTGTTACTAATCTCGTTGATGAACTGTTCTGCACGCTTAACTATGGTCTGACTAATCAACTGTGCATAAGCAGGGTCATATGCTCTGGCCGAGAGCTCAATCACGCTGGTGTTTGAATCAATTATTACTTCGGTGTTGGCAAGGTAATATTCGATAAAATCCTCTTCGCTGTGATTCGAGGAGAGCCTACTAATAAAGTCTCCTTCTGAAGAAATATAGTGCTCACGTAAGCCTATCGTTTTATCGAGGTAGTGGAGCATGTCGGCAGATTGTACGAAGGCAACAACCAATTGACTGTCATTGGTACTGGCTACTCCGGTGACGCTGCTCATTAGCATCGAAGAAGGGTCAAAACTATTAGCGCCATCGGCAGATTTAACCACTAGCTGACTGGTGCTCTCATATTTGGGTGCAGCAATAAACGTCAGATAAACTGCGTAAATCAGCCAAGGGATAACCACCAAAAGTACAGGGCGCTTTTTAATTTGAGCGGTAATATTATCTAGCACTTGTTTCATGTTTCTGCTCGTTTATTCCATGTAGGCTGCGATACCTTCTTCAAGGTCACTGTAGTAATTGAGTTGGCCGTCTTCGATGATGATCGCTGAGGTGCAAAATTCGCGTATCTGATCCATTTCGTGACTGACCATAATCAGCCCGGCTTCTCTGGCTTTGACTTCTAAAGCTTCCCTCGCTTTGCGGCGAAATTTAGGATCACCAACGGATGTTGCTTCATCTATCAGGTAGATATCGAAATGGATATTTATACAGCAAGCAAATACAAGACGAGCTCGCATACCTGAAGAGTATGTTTGCACTGGTAAATCAAAGCGTTTGCCAATCTCCGCAAAGTCCTGGACCGCTTCTTCATATGCGGGCATATCCTTAACATCATTGATGCGGGCAATAAAACGCGCGTTTTCCCGCCCGGTCATTTTCGGATGGACACCGGTAGCCAAAGCCACCGGCCAGGACATGGATTTGTTGGTATAAATCTGGCCCTTATCGGGATATTCACTTTTGGCCAGCATGCGAAAGAGCGTTGATTTACCCGCTCCATTTTTGCCCAGAATGGCAACGTTATCCTCAGTGGGAAAATCAAAATTGAGATTTCTGAAAATATACTGAGGGCCCAATCGGCTCGGATACGACTTGGTCAGATTAATTAAACGAATAGTCATCGTGATAATAATCCTTTCCAGGTCAGGTGATACAACGAAACAGCAAAGAAAAACACAATCAAAGTAAATTGAAATGCGTATTGGAGGCTGACGCCGCGATCGCCATAAGACTCAAAACAAGCATAACGGCCAAGTTCAACAAAATGCACCAGTGGATTCCAGGTAAACCAATGCCAGTATTCAACCGGGATATCCTGTAAGCTGAAAAATACGCAGGATATAAAAAATAGTGGACGAGTAAATACGCCAACTATTTTCTTTACTTCAGGCAAATAAGAGGAAGCGATGCCTAAAATACAACTCATACTGATTGTCATAATCCATAGCATGTGGAATAGCAAAAATAGCAGCAACGGGTCATTAACAGGAAACGTTACCCCAAGTAGATAAATCGTTAATAAAGCCAAGAGGATGACGATAATCTTTATCGTATATTCAACGAAAGCCGACACCAATAGCGCAGAGATGGGTTGCACCTGTCTGAATGCATACAAAGGCTTATTTTTACTAAATGCACTGGCAATTTTTGTAAAGGGTTGTAGAAATGACTGGATGGTAACCATACCAATCAACATAAAAATAAAGATAGGAATACCGTGAGCATCACCTTCGCGGATTAAGCTCCTCATGTATGATAATCCAAATATGAAAGCAAATGGCTCAAGAAAGCCCCAGGCTAAACCCAATCTGTCACTAAATTGCGAACGTAACTCACGCAGGAAAAGTGCAAAACACACACTTTTCCATACCTTGAGTTGAGAGCGAAATGAGACGCTTACAATATCTGACATTAGTTGAGTGCTACGTTGGCCGCCACAGCAATCTGGTAAATGATCTGAGTGATATCTTTGACTGCCTGCAATGTTTTGGCATCAACCCTTGGTAATACGATCACCTGATCACCGGCTGCCACATCTGAGTTATCATCAACATCATAGAAATCAACCATACCATTGGCACGGATAACCAGAATTCGGGCATCGTTAGCCCTCTCGCTAAAGCCTCCCGCCCAGGCAACGTAATCGGAAAGTTCTGCGTCCGGATTAAACACTACCGACTGAGGCATTAATACTTCACCACCAACGTGGACCAAATCCGTTTTGGTTGGAATGACAATGGTGTCGTTTTCTTCAAGCAGAATGTCCGCCACGTTATCGTTTTCAGCAATAATGACCTTACCAAGCGGTTTCACCTGTCGGGCTCTGGCGATAAAGTCGGTTACCAGTTGTGCTTCCTGAACCCGAATCGAGCCTTCGCCGGTAGAGCGCACCGGCGCCGTATAGATGCTCCGCTCTAAGCGATCCAACGCCTGATTGATAATCAACTGTTGTTGATCGGCGACACTTTCTCGAAGCAAATACACATTCTTAAAATCTGCCAGGTTCGGATCGATCTCAATATTACTCAGCACCTGATGCAATCTGGCACCTTTGGATACCATGACCCTTGACGCTCCGCGGAAACTGCCTGCTACATTAATCGGATAAATTTGTACTTCATAGTCGTTTTTGAATTCGACATGATCACCAGGACGCAAACTGAATTGTTTAAAATCAGTCAGTGGGGCATAGCGGGCAAATTGTGCGCCGTCCCGAAGACCGCTGACCGATACGTGGCTGATAAAGTCGCCGGGTTTGGCGTAATCGACCAGCGCTTCGCCGGTTAAGTCTGAGGGTTTTAACTCAAAGGTGAAGCTGTTTCTAGCGCCTTCGCTGACGGTGATAGTTGGGCCAATAGGACGAACCAGAATCACGTCTTTGTCCTGAAACGAAATCGCCGGTAATTCGCCATCGGTCACAAAGTTATATAAATCAATTGAATGAACGACTTCGCCGGCGCGTAAAATATCGATACTACGGAAACTGCCACGCAGGAAATCAACGCCGCCGGCACGTTTTAGGAAATATAGCGGGCTATCGGTTGCCTGACCGGCATATTGGCCTGGCCTCAATACTGGCCCCGAGACATAAACAGATACCGGCGTGGCCGTTAGTAAGTTCACATAAACATTTACGTCATTGGTATAGACCTGTTTGATGCTTCTGGTAACTGTGGCATTGACCTGGCTGGACGGTACGTTTAACAAATTAACCGGACCAATATTGGGAATAAAGATATTGCCCTGGCTATCGACGGTTGCCACGTCGGAATAATCTACCGCGCCCCAAAGCCAGATTGAGATTTGATCGCCGGGCGCAACCAGATAATTAGGGTTAACTGAGTTAGTGCGTTCTGATTCAAAGCCACCAACAAACAGGTTTGCTGCAAACGGAGGGTTCTCCATAGCTTCCTGCAGGGGAAAAACCATATCCATAGTCGGTTCCCCTGGTAATACCAGGCCATTACGAGGCTGCGTACTATACTGGCCGGAGCTTGGCCGGGTGCCGGTTTGACTGTTGCCCTGCAAGGTAGGGGATGCAGACAACTGTACCGGGCTAACGCCTGTATTACCGGCGTTGGACGCAGCTGAATTATCTGCCCCGCGTTGACTCAGTTGCTGTTGGATTTGTTGAATTTGCTCGGCCGTTTGTGCCTGGGCGTTACTAAAAGAGAATAGCGATAAAGCCGTAAGCGTTAACCAGATAGAGATACGCATAAACGAGTTAAACCTTTATAGGGTGTTACTAAAAACCAACGCCGGGTATAGCAGCCAGTACGTTTGATTGTTACAGATGGGACGAACTTCCGTTGATCCTGAACGTCCCTGACGTTTTAGCCGATAACACTGGTTACCCATGGCAGAGATATAACTATCAGAAACTGCGTAGCTATTTCCGTCGATCACTATAGCTTCATTAGCATTGATATTTAACTCTGGAATAGCTTTTGCTTCACTTTCCTGTAAACCAGAACCAGAATCACTAAGGTGATGCGTAAAGCTTGGATTGACCAGCGGCAGATTGGCTTTGACACTCTGAGGTTGTGACACACATCCCAGCATTGTCATAGTGCTGAAAAGTAGAGCGGATAATATAACTTGTCTTCTCATTGCCTGACTGTAATACGTCCATTTAAAAAGTGGTCGTAGCATAACATAACCAAGCGAAAAGGCATGCACTGATTAACAGCCTGCTTAAACTCTGAGCAGAAGCACTACCGACTGTGTAAAAAATGTGCGTTTAAATTTAAATTTAATTGGGGGGGTAGTCAGTTATACTAATGTTTACTATTATATCAAGTGATTATAGTGACCTCTCCACGAAGCCTCAGGTGGCTGGTGCAGCCATGTATAGGTTCGGCGATATTCTCAACGGAGTTAGTGAGTAAATGGATTTTCCTGTTTGTAGTGTGGGCGTTAGAACACAGGTGGGTAAGGATTCTGTGGAGAAAAGTAAGGCATGATGGACTATCTG
The DNA here is from genome assembly GCA_002691625.1 of Alteromonadaceae bacterium. Lineage (GTDB taxonomy): Bacteria > Pseudomonadota > Gammaproteobacteria > Enterobacterales > Alteromonadaceae > Alteromonas. The sequence continues at coordinate 141,287 of NZIK01000027.1, read as the reverse complement.
CAGTTTATTCCGTTATTTACAGCATTTTTTGTTGCATTGATTTTGCTGGTGGTGATGACACCCCTGGCCCATCAGTTTGGGCTTGTTGATCAGCCATCATACAGAAAACGCCATAATGGCATAGTGCCATTGACTGGCGGTGTAGCTATTTTTGTTGCAGTACTCGTTGCCAGCGTACTAACTGACGTATGGATGAAAAATAATCCGCTGTTTTTTACCGCGTCTGCGTTTATTGTGCTGCTCGGTATGCTCGACGACCGCTTCGATTTAAGTGCCAAGGGGCGATTGGTTTGTCAGTTTGGTGTCGCGTCGATTATGGCGTGGAGTGCGCAAAACTATATAACGTCTCTTGGTGACATTTTTGGTTTCGGTTCGGTTTATTTAGGCATTGCCGGATACTTCTTTACGTTGGTATGCGTGGTAGGAGTTATTAACGCCATCAACATGATTGATGGTATCGATGGTCTGGCAGGCGGTATGAGTCTTGTAGTACTGTTGAGTGTTGTCAGTTTGCTACTCCTGTCAGATAACGGCGCTGCCATCATGGAACCGTTGGTCATTATTGCTGCCATAGTACCGTTTCTGGCGTTTAACCTTAGCCTGAAGGGTTTTAAGGGGAATAAAATATTTATGGGTGATGCCGGCAGTATGTTTGTTGGCCTTACCATTGTGTGGCTGCTGGTTGATCACACTCAGGGGCCAGGCGCTTCGTTACGCCCTATTACCGGCGTTTGGTTAATCGGTCTGCCACTAATGGACATGGCAGCTATTATGTTCAGACGAGCCAGAAAAGGTCAGTCAGTGCTAAAACCGGATCGTAAGCATCTGCATAATATTTTCATGCGGGCTGGCTTTAGTCCTCGCCGCTCCCTGGTCGCCATTCTTCTGATGGGTGCGGGATATTGCCTGATTGGTATCCTCGGTGAGGTATATCAGGTTCCGGCTTATATCATGTTTTGGGGCTTCATCGCTTTATTAGTGGTTTACAGTGCTGCAATCATGAATATCTGGAAAATCATACGGTTTTTCCGGGCGGTAAAGCGCCGCCTGCTACCTGCATAAATTGCATCACAGTGGTGCATATTTGTTGTAAAATCCGGTACACTTCGCGATACTGTCGATAGCCGGATTTTATCTTGACCCCAAACTTTTCAATTAAACACAGCAACTATCGGGTGCATGAAATTCCCGCCATCGTTGCTATGGCCGTTTACGAAAAGGACTGCGCAGACTGGATTGATCAGGCCATTGGCAGCATTCGTCAGCAAAGCTACAGCGATTTTCTTTATGTCATTGTTATCGACGGGCATATTTCGCCGGAATTACTGGCGGTTATCATGCAGCACGCTGAGGACGATGAGCGTCTGGTAATCATTGAAGGTAGCGCCAACAGAGGATTGGCAACCTGTATGAACTTCGCTATCGACTGGTCCTTATCGTTAAAGCCGCAGTACTTTTTCCGTATGGATGCTGATGACATATCTGAATTTAACCGATTAGAAAAGCAAATTACCTACCTGACCAAACATGCACACGTTGCCATTTTAGGTACCGGCCTGATTGAAATTAATGAGCAAAATAATCAGGTGGGCTCGCGGGTGATGCCACAGACCAATCGACAAATCACGCGTCTGTTACCACGCCGTTGTACCATTAATCACCCCACTGTATGTATTCGTTATAAAGTGTTTACTGACGGCTACCGTTATGACGATGCACTGCAAAATACTCAGGATTATTTTCTCTGGATTGAACTCGCCGCGGCGGGCTACATTTTTTGTAATCTCAAAGATAAATTGCTGCGCTTTCGGCGGGTTAATGATTTTTACAAACGTCGCGGGTTGATAAAGTCATTAAATGAATTCAGAGCTCGTTTCCGGGCAATGCGCTGGCTTAAACGCCTGACACCATATAATCTTTTTTATGCCTGTATGGTACTGGGCCTGCGGATGATGCCGTCAGGGGTTGTCAAAATGGCTTACAAGCTCGACAGGCACCTACTTGAAAAAATAATAAAACATTGAAATTCGCGGCCATTATCATTTTGTTTCATCCTGAACGGCAAATTCTGCTCAACAACATCAGGTTGCTGGAGGAGGGGGGCTGGCAGGTCATGGTGGTGGATAATTCCCCACTAAGTCATCAGGATTGGTTGCCTCCTTCGGTTGAATTCAGGCATTGTCCTGAAAACGCTGGCATTGCCCACGCGCAGAATATCGGTTTGCTACTAGCCAAACAGCAGGGACATGACTATGCCATGCTGCTTGATCAGGATAGCCAACTTAGCGAACCATTGCTTCGAACGGTAAAGCAGCGGGTCGTTGAAGCTCAGAGCCATTATCCTGAACTTGCTGCTTATGGCCCCACTATCGTTAGCGAGTTTGACGGTCAGGTTGTCAGCGCAAAAGTGCAACGTAGTGTACCTGATGAACATGGTTTTCTGCATCGCAGGCAAATTATCGCGTCTGGAAAAGTTATTCCGCTAGCAGTGCTCACTGATATTGGTTTGATGGAAAAAGCGTTATTCATAGATGGCGTGGATCATGAATGGTGTTGGCGAGCCAGCCGTAAGGGATATCGGATTATTAGCGATACACATGCCCTATTACGCCACAAGCAAGGTGAGGCCCGTAAGCGCATCATGGGAATGACGTTTAAGGTTGGAAGTCCTGTCCGACTTTACTATCAGTATCGCAATATCCTTATTTTATGGCGTCGTTCTTATGTACCGCTTTACTGGAAAATCAGGAATTCTGTAGCCTTGCCAATTAGGTGGGTAATTAATGGCTGGTTTCTGGAGCAGCGTGAGGAACGTCGGCGCTATATGCGGCAGGGACTCACAGATGGCTTACGAAAGCGGACGGGCCGTTACAAGGCAGACTAATAAGTTTTCAGTTGAGCCTGTAACGTCATGATGCTTTAATGTTTTAGTTTTATTATTAAAAACGCCTGATTAACACAGGCACCGCTGAGATTTAGAAGGAAGGGAACAAGTGAAGGTAACAGTCTTTGGAATTGGCTATGTTGGCCTGGTGCAGGCTGCAGTGTTAGCTGAAGTGGGCCACGACGTTGTTTGTGTGGATGTGGATCAGGCCAAGGTTGATAACCTCAAAAAGGGCATTATCCCCATTTACGAGCCGGGCTTAACGCCGCTGGTCACCAGCAATTATGAGGGCGGCCGGGTAGACTTTACTACTGATGCCAAATTGGGTATCGAGCATGGAGAGCTGATTTTTATCGCGGTGGGTACACCGCCGGATGAAGACGGCTCAGCCGATCTGAAATACGTTCTGGCAGTGGCGGAAACAGTCGCCACTCATATGCAAAATCATAAAATCATCATCAATAAATCTACTGTGCCGGTTGGTACCGCAGACAGAGTCAGCGCAAAGGTTAGCGAAACGCTGGAATCATTAGGGAAAGCGGTAACCTTCGATGTGGTATCTAACCCCGAGTTCTTAAAAGAAGGCGCGGCAGTAAATGACTGCATGCGGCCAGACCGTATTATCATCGGCACCCAAAGTGAGAAAGCGGAGAAAAAACTACGCGAACTCTACGCGCCATTTAACCGTAATCATGACAAAGTTATCGTGATGGACATTCGTTCAGCGGAGCTAACCAAGTATGCTGCCAACTGTATGCTGGCCACCAAAATCAGCTTTATGAACGAGATGGCCAACCTGGCAGAGCGATTTGGCGCCGATATTGAGAACGTGCGTCGTGGTATCGGTTCTGATCCCAGAATAGGTTATCAGTTCATCTACCCGGGATGTGGCTATGGCGGTTCATGTTTCCCCAAAGATGTGCAAGCGCTCATTCGTAGTGCAAATCAGGTGGGCTACCAGGCGAAAGTGCTGGAATCAGTGGAAGCCGTTAACTACACCCAAAAAGAAAAACTGTTCGAATACATCTCTGGCCATTTCGATGGTGACCTGAAAGGCAAGACTATTGCATTATGGGGCCTGTCGTTCAAGCCAAATACCGATGATATGCGTGAAGCTTCCAGCCGAGTGCTGATGGAGCTGTTATGGGAACAAGGCGCTACGGTTCAGGCCTACGATCCTGAAGCAATGGAAGAAACCCAGCGTATCTATGGCAGCCGCCCGGACCTTAAATTAACTGGCACGAAAGAAGCTGCTCTTGATAGTGCGGATTTCCTGGTGATTTGTACTGAGTGGCAGTCATTCCGGGCACCGGATTTTGATCTGATTAAAGAAAAACTGAGCATTCCGTTAATTTTCGATGGCCGGAATTTATATGATCCGAAAATCATGTCGGAATACGGATTGCATTACTACGCCATTGGTCGAGGACTATCAATAAAAGGACATAAACTATGAGTCAGGTAAAAAAAGCGGTTATTCCTGTTGCCGGCCTAGGTACGCGTATGCTGCCAGCAACCAAGGCGATTCCAAAGGAAATGCTGCCGGTTGTCGATAAACCATTAATCCAATACGTGGTTAACGAGTGTGTGCAGGCGGGGTTAAAAGAAATTATTCTGGTTACTCACGCGAGTAAGAACAGCATCGAAAACCACTTTGATACCTCTTTCGAACTTGAAACCACGCTGGAACAGCGGGTTAAGCGTCAGTTACTCGAAGAAGTACAGGCTATTTGCCCGAAAGACGTAACGATTATGCACGTTCGTCAGGGCGCTGCTAAAGGTTTGGGTCACGCAATCATGTGTGCGCATCCTATGGTGGGTGATGCACCATTCGCGGTAGTTTTGCCGGATGTGATCATTGACGATTACGCCAGTAACCTGAAAAAAGATAATCTGGCAGACATGGTCGCGCGCTTCAATACCAGCCGGGTGAGCCAGGTTATGGTAGAGCAGGTACCACAAGAGAACATTTCTAAGTTTGGTATTGTTGACTTAGAAGGCGCGAGCATTAAGCCTGGTGAATCTGCCAAGATCCATGACATGGTTGAAAAGCCGCCACTGGAAGAAGCGCCATCTGATCTGGCCGTTGTAGGTCGTTACGTGTTGTCACATGAAATCTGGCCATTGCTTGAATACACACCGCCGGGAGCTGGTGGTGAAATCCAGTTAACAGATGCCATCACTTCACTGATGAAAGTTGAGCAGGTTGATGCTTACTACATGAAAGGTAAGAGTCATGACTGCGGTAGTAAACTGGGCTACATGAAAGCCAATGTTGAATATGCGCTGCGCCATCCGAGCCTGGGCGAAGACTTCAAAGAGTACCTGGCCTCGCTGAACGGCTAGTGATATTCACTAAATTAAAAAGGCCACTTCATTGAAGTGGCCTTTTTCTTATTTAGGTATGTATTGGCTTATTTTAAGTGTTTCACCAAACCTTGAACGACTTTTACGCTACCGGCAACGATCTCACCTTTATAAAGTGGGTCGTTATTCCCGCTGAAATCGGTTACCAGGCCACCGGCTTCACGAACCAACAGTTCACCGGCTGCAATATCCCAAGGTTTAATGCCGCGTTCCCAATAACCGTCATGTCGGCCTGCTGCAACGTAGGCTAAGTCCAGCGCTGCACTACCGGCACGACGAATGTCACCACAGTCATGGAAAATTTTATTTAAACGAATGGCGTAGTCCGCATACTGGGTTTTGTTCCTAAACGGTAACCCGGTAGCTAAAACGGTTTCAGATAAATCACGGGCCTTGCTGGCACGAATGCGATAACCATTTAACTGGGCGCCCTGGCCACGAGAGGCAGTGAACAACTCACCACGGATAGGATCGAAAACTACGCCCTGATCGAGACGACCTTTATGCAGTAGCGCAATCGAAACGGCAAAATGAGGAATGCCTTTTATAAAATTGGTGGTGCCGTCAAGGGGATCAATGATCCACTGGAATTCAGCGTTATCGCCTGCCGTTTCGCCGCTTTCCTCACCTAAGAAACTATGCTCGGGGTACGACTGCTTAATTTTGTGAATAATTGCCATCTCGGCTTCTTTATCGATTTGGGTAACATAATCGTTTGCGCCCTTTACCTGTTTTACCAGGTCGTCACGATTTTCGAAACCGCGGACAATAAGAGAGCCAGCCACGCGCGCAGCGCGCACCGCAATGTTCAGCATCGGATGCATAACAAAACCACCAATTGTAAAAGATCAAAAAATAAACGCCGCGGAGTGTACCAGTTCCACTTCACAATGCAATGCCAGCACAGAGGAAATAAGCAGCTAAGCGGTGAGAATGTGTAAGCGGTATGCTACACTCTGCGCCATTTACAGCCGTACTGTTTTAAGCATGTTAGAAAATATCAGAATTGTATTAGTAAATACGTCACATACCGGCAACATCGGTTCTACCGCCCGGGCGATGAAAACCATGGGCTTAAGTAACCTGTATCTGGTGGATCCGGTTAGCCCGCCTGATGGCAAAGCCAGTGCACTGGCGGCCGGTGCCGGCGACGTATTAGCGAATGCTAAAATCGTGAATAAACTGGAAGAAGCGGTGGCGGGCTGTGGTCTGGTTGTGGGGACTTCGGCCCGCTCAAGAACCTTAAGCTGGCCCATGCTGGAGCCTCGTAGTTGTGGCGAAAAGCTGATCAAAGAGGTTGATAACTATCCGGTGGCACTGGTGTTTGGTCGTGAAAACAATGGACTGACCAATGAAGAGCTTCAGCAATGCCATTTTCATGTATGCATTCCGGCTAATCCCGACTACAGCTCGTTAAACCTCGCGGCTGCGGTACAAACCCTGTGTTATGAAATACGCATGGCATTCTTAAATAAAGAAGCCATTCCAACCGAAGAAACTGAGTATCCGTTAAACGACGACTTAGAGCGTTTTTATGTGCACCTGGAATCAACGTTAAAAAAAGTCAGTTTTATTAATGAAAATCACCCGGGCATTGTAATGACCCGCCTGCGCCGCTTATTTAACCGGGCCCGCCCTGAGTCTCAGGAACTGAATATTTTACGCGGAATTCTGGCATCAGTGGATAAATCAGCAGAGAAATAGCCATGTTCAGCCGAATGAAAGAAGATATCAGAGCGGTCTTCCACCGCGATCCGGCGGCGCGAAACGCTTTTGAAGTGCTTACCAACTACCCCGGGTTGCACGCGGTTTGGTTACACCGGGTAAGCAATAAGCTCTGGCGGCTGGAATTGAAATGGCTGGCCCGCTCACTATCAACGTTCAGCCGTTGGCTGACTGGCATTGAAATCCACCCGGGCGCAACCATCGGTCGGCGCTTCTTTATTGACCACGGCATGGGCGTGGTGATTGGGGAAACGGCTGATATTGGTGATGATGTTACCCTTTACCATGGCGTTACCCTTGGCGGTACTACCTGGAGTGCCGGTAAACGCCACCCAACTCTGGAAAAGAACGTTGTGGTTGGTGCGGGTGCCAAGGTTTTAGGCCCTATCACCATTGGTGAAGGGGCGAAGATTGGCAGTAACTCTGTGGTAGTAAAAGATGCACCGCCCGGGACCACCGTGCTGGGTATTCCAGGGCATATACTGCAGCCCGCCAAGGAGACCGACACCGGTAAGGAGAAGCGTAATGCCATTGCCAAAAAGTACGGCTTTGATGCTTACGCGGTGGCTTCTGACAATCCTGATCCCGTGGCGAATGCCATGGGCATTATGGTGGAACATATCCACGCTATGGACGGTCGCATCGAAGAGCTGTGTCAGGTTATTCAGGGCATGGGCGGCGAGGTATCCAAGGAGCGCCTTAGTGCAATGACCGCAGAAGACTTCGCCAGCACCGGTATCTCCCCTGTTGTGCCTAATTCGAAACAGGCGAATCATGACGAATTCGATCCGCAGATCTGAGTACCTGACGAAATTGGCTCCGGGACGTACCGGTGTGCGGCATAATACTTGAGTAAATAGTAGGGTTTTATACTTGACCAATTTACTCAGGTATGGAACAATTTTGCTATTGTTCACTATCCGTATTTGGTTATGAAACTGACTTCAAAAGGCCGCTACGCTGTAACGGCAATGTTAGACGTGGCACTCCATTCCAAGCAGGGGCCGGTATCGCTGGCTGATATTTCTGCCAGGCAGGAAATATCCTTGTCTTACTTAGAGCAGCTTTTTTCGCGTTTACGCAAAGAGAATCTGGTATTGAGTGTGCGCGGACCGGGTGGCGGTTACCAACTGGGCCGGGAAGCCGAGCTTATCGCTATTGGTGAGGTGATCAGAGCGGTAGATGAATCAGTAGATGCTACGCGCTGTCAGGGGCAGGGAGATTGTCAGGCCGGTGAGCGTTGTCTTACCCATAGCCTGTGGCAGGACCTGAGCGATCGCATCAGCCACTTTCTTGATGGCATAAGCCTTGGAGAATTGATGGCTAAAGGCGATGTGCAAGAAGTCGCTGGTCGTCAGGACAAGCACAACATGCCGGTTGACGGTAAAATTCAGGTCAGTTTTCAGTTATAAAGACAGGTCATGACGCGTACTCCCGTTTATTTAGATTATGCCTCTACCACGCCGGTAGATCCTGAGGTTGCAGCGCAAATGGCTGCCTGCCTTACGATGGAAGGCAATTTTGGCAACCCGGCTTCGCGCTCACACCGTTTTGGCTGGGTAGCTGAAGAAGCAGTTGATGTGGCGCGCAATCAAGTTGCCGATTTGGTTAATTGCGATCCCCGCGAAATTGTCTTTACCTCCGGCGCCACCGAGTCGGATAATCTGGCCATTAAAGGTGTGGTCGACGCCGCGGATAAACAACAAAAGCACGTTATTACCGTAACCACTGAGCACAAAGCAGTACTCGATACGGTTGAGTTTCTTGCCGGGCAAGGCGTCAGAGTTACGCTACTAGCGCCCGATGCCCATGGATTAATATCGGTCGAGCAAGTGGCTGAGGCGATAGGCGATGACACCGTGCTGGTCTCGGTGATGCACGTAAATAACGAATCCGGCGTTATTCAGGATATTGCGGCTATTGGTGAGTTATGTCGCGAGCATCAAGTGTATTTTCATGTTGATGCCGCGCAGAGTCTGGGTAAGTTGCCTATCGACCTGACAGCCCTGCCTGTGGATTTAATGTCTTTCTCTGCACATAAGTGTTATGGCCCGAAAGGAATTGGCGCGTTGTATGTTCGCCGCCGACCTAAGGTTCAAATTGCCGCTCAAATCCATGGCGGTGGTCATGAGCGGGGCATGCGCTCGGGAACGCTACCGACCCATCAGATAGTTGGCTTCGGTGAGGCCTGTGAGCTTGCCGGGCAATCTCTGAATAAAGAAGCTTCCAGGCTGCGCAGCTATACCGAGTTGTTGTGGGAGGAGGTTAGCTGCCTTGACAATGTGTATCTGAACGGTCACCTCACCCAACGCGTGCCTGGCATTATCAATATCAGTTTTGGTGGGGTAGACGGTGAAAGTCTGGTGATGGGACTGCATGATCTTGCTATCTCTACCGGTTCGGCCTGTACCTCGGCGAGTATGGAACCTTCTTATGTGTTAACGGCGCTGGGCCGCAGTGCAGAATTAGCCCACGCGGGTTTACGCTTTTCTGCTGGTCGTTTTACCAGTGAAGAAGACATCCGTTTTGCCGCGCAAAGAGTAATAGAAACAGTAAAAACATTACGCGAGGTCAGACAGGCAGGTTAACACAGCCGCCTGTCACAGTGCTTTATTCAGACCTAAGTCGGAGCCGCTAAGATTGCAGTTAAACCAATATTCAGGCAAGATTGCGGCCCCCAGATTTCAGTGCATACAAAGCGCCACGTTGCCATACCAGACTGTCATGAGATTCGGTTTGATAGAGAGCAGAAACGCCCCGGGTGAATAGTTGAGTGAAATACTCGGGTATTATATAATGTGGCATCCATGTCGCGGTGACAGCGAAAACGCTGAACAGCTGTAGTGAAGATACTACAGGGTGATTATCGCGGCGAAATGTTCAATAACAGTGAGATGAGTCAATGAGCGAGCAAATCGAACAGGCGCTATCGAAACAATACGAGGCGGGTTTCTATTCTGAAATCGAGTCTGATACCTTCGAAAATGGTCTGGACGAATCCATTATCCGCCGTATATCAGCCATGAAAAATGAGCCGGAATGGATGCTCGAATGGCGCCTGAAAGCCTATCATTCATGGCTGGAAATGGAAGAGCCGGACTGGGCTCATGTCGATTATCCCAAAGTGGATTATCAGGCCATTTCGTACTACTCATCACCTAAGAGTATGAAGGACAAACCAAAGTCCCTCGACGAAGTCGACCCGGAACTACTGGATGTGTATAACAAGCTGGGCATTCCGCTGCACGAGCAGGAAATGCTGGCTGGTGTTGCCGTTGATGCGGTATTTGACTCGGTATCAGTAGTGACAACCTTCCGCGAAAAGCTGCACGAAGCGGGCGTTATATTCTGCCCGATTTCGGAAGCTATCCAGAAATATCCTGAGCTGGTTAAAAAGTACATCGGCTCTGTGGTTCCTCGTACCGATAACTACTTCGCGGCGCTGAACAGTGCCGTATTTACCGATGGCTCGTTTGTGTATATCCCTAAAGGCGTGCGTTGCCCCATGGAACTGTCAACTTATTTCCGCATCAACGAGCAAAACACCGGTCAGTTTGAACGTACACTGATTGTTGCTGACGAAGGCAGCCATGTAAGCTATCTGGAAGGGTGTACGGCACCACAACGTGATGAAAACCAGTTACACGCAGCCGTTGTAGAGCTGGTTGCGCTGGATAAAGCCAACATCAAATACTCAACGGTACAAAACTGGTACCCCGGGGATGAAAACGGCAAGGGCGGTATTTATAACTTTGTGACCAAACGCGGTATTTGCCATAACGACGCAAAAATCAGCTGGACCCAGGTAGAAACCGGCTCAGCCGTTACCTGGAAATATCCTAGTTGCGTGCTGAAAGGGGATAACAGTGTTGGTGAATTCTACTCAGTTGCCTTAACCCGTGGACGCCAGCAGGCGGATACTGGTACCAAGATGATCCATCTGGGTAAAAATACCCGTTCAACCATTATTTCCAAAGGGATCTCGGCAGGCAAAAGTAATAACGCCTACCGCGGTCTGGTGCAAATGGGACCAAAATCAGATGGCGCCCGTAATTTTACGCAGTGTGATTCGCTGCTAATTGGCGATCAGTGTGGCGCGCATACTTTTCCGTATATCGAAAGCCGCAATCCGTCGGCTATTGTTGAGCACGAAGCCACTACATCTAAAGTGAGCGACGAGCAGTTATTTCTGGCTCAGCAACGGGGCCTGGACGCTGAGAAAGCGGTATCAATGATCGTTAATGGCTTCTGTAAGGAAGTCTTTAAAGAATTACCAATGGAATTTGCGGTGGAAGCCGGCAAGTTACTCGAAATTAGTTTAGAAGGTTCAGTGGGGTAAAGAATTTAATGTTATCTATCGATAATTTACACGCCAGTGTTGAAGATAAAACCATTATCAAAGGGCTGAATCTGGAAGTTAAGCCTGGTGAAGTTCATGCCATCATGGGGCCCAATGGCGCCGGTAAAAGTACGCTTGGTTATGTGTTATCCGGCCGCGAAGGTTACGAAGTCAACGAAGGTACTGCGACCTTAAATGGTAAAGATTTACTCGATCTGGACGTGGAAGAGCGTGCACGTGAAGGCTTGTTCCTGGCCTTTCAGTATCCGGTTGAGATCCCTGGCGTTAGCAACATGGAATTCTTAAAAGAATCGGTTAACGCGCTGCGCGAACACCGTGGTGAAGAGCCGCTGACCGCTGCTGAGTTTTTAAAGAAAGCGAAGGCGGCCTGTAAACAGGTTAATCTGCCTCTGGATTTCTTAAAGCGTGGTGTTAACGAAGGCTTCTCCGGCGGTGAAAAAAAGCGCAACGAGATCATGCAGATGATCCTGCTTGAGCCGTCGTTGTGTATTCTTGACGAGTCTGACTCGGGCCTCGACGTTGACGCCCTGCAAGTGGTGGCTGATGGTGTAAACAGCCAGCGTGACGGGCAGCGCAGCTTTATTGTTGTGACTCACTATCAGCGTCTGCTTGACTACATCAAGCCAGACTTTGTACATATTCTGGCGGACGGTAAAATTGTTAAAAGTGGCGATGCGTCACTGGCGCTGGAAGTAGAAAAATCCGGTTATGCCTTTTTGGGTAAAGCCTATGAGGAGGCCGATGCATGAGCCAATGGCTGTCTGAAGTAATCGCCACGGCGCAAACACATCAGGACTGGCTGGCTCCTCATCGTCAGGCAGCGCTGGCTGAACTGGAAAAAGTCCGCTGGCCGCTACGCAAAGTGGAAGACTGGCGTTTTACGCCGCTTATCCCGGTAGAAAAACGCAGCGTGTCACTGGCTACACCTGAAAATACTGCATTCAGCGCGCCGAAAATAGGCGAGTTAAGCGCCATCGAATTAGTATTTAGTGGCAATGAATTGCTGACTGATGTGAGCGCACTGTCTTTGCCCGAAGGCCTGGAGATTGTCCGTTTTTCAACAGCTACGGCTGAGCAACAGCAAGTTATTGAAAGCCTGTTGTCTGGCGTGAAACCTGCTAAACACTTGTTTGGTCAGGTTAACGACGCGCTGCTGGCCGATGGTCTGTACATTAAGGTTGCTGCAGGCAAAACCATTGATACGCCGATTCGTATTTCACAGCTGGCCAGTAACGAAGGCGATCAACACCTTCGCGTGCTGATGCAGGTAGAAGCTGGTGCGCGCGCCACAGTGCTGGAAGACGGTTATGGTGATGCAAGTAGTGTGAATACGGCATTCAGTGAATATGTGCTGCATAGCGAGGCGCACCTAGAGCATTACCGCTTTGCCATGTTCACGCAGCAAGCGATGCACGTGGGCGGCTGTCATTTCAAAGTGGCAGAAAAAGCCCAGCTTAACAGCACATTAATTGGTTATGGCAGTCAGCTGTCGCGCCTCGATGTGGATGTTATCTACACCGGCGAATTTGCCAATGCGAATATCAATGCAATTTATTTGCTGGCCGAAGGCGAGCTGTTTGATTTGCATACCACTATCGAGCACGCCGTGCCTAACTGTACTACCGAGGAAAATGCCCGGGGTATCGTTGGCGATCGCGCTAAAGCAGTGTTCAATGGCCGTATTCACATTCACCGTGACGCCCAGAAAACGCTGGCAGAATTGAATAACCGTAACCTGCTGTTGTCACGTCGGGCGGTGATTAATACCAAACCCGAACTGGAAATTTATGCCGATGACGTTAAATGCGCCCACGGCGCCACAGTGGCAGAAATTGATGATACCGCGCTGTATTACCTGCTCACTCGCGGCATCAGTCGGAGTCAGGCGTTAATTATGCTCAACTTTGGCTTTATTCAGGAACTGATCAGTCAGATCCCCAACGAAGATATCGCTGGCTGGTTGCTAACTCAGTTACATGACCGCTTTGTGGGCATGGAGGTTAAATGAGTTTTGACGTAGCGGCTATTCGTGCTGAGTTCCCTATTTTATCGCAAACGGTAGACGGTAAACCGTTGGTGTATCTGGATAACGGTGCCACCACGCAAAAACCTCAGGTCGTGATCGACTCACTGGTAAACTTTTATACCCAGTGTAACGCCAACGTACACCGTGGCGCTCATCAGTTATCCGACGAAGCGACCCGCCGTTACGAAAAAGCCCGTGATCAGGTAGCCCGTTTTATTAACGCGGCAAACCGTAACGAAGTTATCTGGACCAGCGGTACCACCGAAAGTATTAACCTGGTTGCCAAGGGCCTCGCCCAGCAGCTTGAAGCCGGTGACGAAGTGGTGGTAACCGAAATGGAACACCACGCCAACCTGGTTACCTGGCAACAAGCTTGTTTGCAAAGCGGAGCCACGCTGCGTGTTGCGCCGATTTTTGATAACGGGGAGCTTGACCTTGAAACTTTCAAGGCTTCGCTGGGGCCGAATACACGCATGGTGGCGTTCCCCCATGTATCTAATGCACTAGGTACCGTTAACCCGGTTAAAGAACTCACTGCAATGGCCAAGGCCTACGGCGCATTAGTGCTGGTTGACGGCGCTCAGGGGATTGCGCATGGCGACGTCGATGTACAGGCACTGGGCTGTGATTTTTACGCGTTTTCTGGTCACAAGGTGTTTGGCCCAACCGGCATTGGCGTGCTGTGGGGCAAACAAAACGTGCTGGAAAGCTGGCCGGTATGGTTAACCGGTGGTGAAATGATTGCCGATGTGACCTATCAAAGTGCCACCTGGGGCGCACTGCCTAACCGTCTCGAAGCCGGCACGCCAAATATTGCTGGCGCTATTGGCCTGGGCACCGCACTTGAGTGGTTCAGCCAATTGGACATTGCTGCCGTGCAGGCTCACGAAAAAGCGCTGATTGATTCTGCCATGGCACAGGCTGCGGATATTCAGGGCATGCGCTTAATTGGCACGGCACCAAACAAAATCGGTATCCTGAGCTTTGTAATGGATAACGCACACCCGGCCGATATTGGCTTTATTCTGGATCGTCAGGGGATAGCTATCCGTACCGGCGATAACTGCGCGCAACCACTGATGCATCGCCTTGGAATCAATGGCACTGCCCGCGCTTCTTTCTCGTTGTATAACACGCTGGAAGAAGTGTCTGCCTTCTTTGCGGGCTTACGTAAAGCCCAAACTATGTTGGGCTAGGAGAGATAACCATGTCAGTAGAAACTTTTGTACCTAATAAAGACGTTGTTACCCTCACGCCGGGTGCGATCAAGCACTTTGAGGGCAAACTTAAAAATCAGCCGGGTAAGATTATCCGCTTATCGACCAAAGTCAGTGGCTGTACCGGCTATGCTTATGTGCTCGATTTTGCCGATGCGTCGGTAGAAGGTGATGAGGTGCTTAACGTGTCTGATAAGTTAACCGTCGCCATTGCCAAAGACGCTGTATCGTTGTTACAGAACACCGAAATTGACTACGTAATGGAAGGCGTAAACGGCGTGATCAAATACTACAACCCAAACGTTGTGGATGAATGCGGTTGCGGCGAAAGCTTTAATGTCGGATAAGAGTACCTATGAAGCAAAAAATGGTAGTGACTGAACGAGAAGTGAAGTCACGCAAAGTGCCTTCCGGCGAGACAGTGATCATCCCTGATGGTGAATTTGTTAATATCACCCAGGATTTAGGCGGTAATTATACGGTTACGTGGCAAGGAAATATGTTGCGTATCGACGGTACCGACGCGGATGCCATTGGCCGTAAACCACAGACCCTGGATTTTGCTGCGCCTGCCGATGGCAATATCGATAAACAGCAGGTGTGGGACGCGCTGGAAACCATCTACGATCCGGAAATTCCGATTAACCTGGTCTCGCTGGGCCTGATCTACAACGTCGACATTAATCAGGATACGAAGCAGGTCACTATCGACATGACCCTCACCGCACCAGGTTGTGGTATGGGCCCGGTGCTGGTTGGCGACGTGGAATACCGCGTGGGTCTGGTGCCCTTTGTTGATAATGTCAAAGTAGAGCTGGTGTTTGATCCGCCCTGGTCGCGGGATAAAATGAGTGAAGAAGCCCAGCTCGAAGCCGGCCTGTTTTTTTAATCCGAGAGTAAATCATGCAGTTACCATCTAGTCAGGAAATCGTTGAAGATTTGGAATTCTTTGATGATTGGGAACAAAAGTACCAGTACATTATTGATTTGGGTAAAGCGTTGCCACGCCTTGATGATGCACAGAAAACCCCTGAGCGGTTAGTCAAAGGCTGCCAGAGCAGCGTGTGGCTGGTGACATCAATGGATGGGGATAAAATCCACTTCGAAGTCGATAGTGATGCGGTGATTGTTCATGGTCTGCTGGCATTGGTGATGGCAGCATACAACGATAAAACGCCGGCCGAGATTACCGCCTTTGACATTGATGCATACTTCGAAGCGCTCGATCTGGAACGCCATATTACACCTACACGGGGCAACGGCTTACGTGCCATCGTGGGTAAAATCCAACATTTAGCCGGCCAGCACGGCGGATAACCCGCCTTTATCGTCGCCTTTATGAAGATTTTTTGATATTTGCCCGTTACCCCCCTAGGCACGGGCAGAAAGATTGCCTATAATTCGCGACCAAAATTTTACAATTATACCCGGAGACAGAAAATGGCTCTTGAGCGAACGTTTTCAATTATTAAGCCTGATGCCGTTGCAAAGAACGTAATCGGTGCAATCTATAACCGCTTCGAATCTGCTGGTCTGCGCATCGTTGCTTCTAAAATGGTTCACATGAGCAAAGAACAAGCTGAAGGCTTCTATGCTGAACACAAAGAGCGTCCTTTCTTTGGCGCCCTGGTAGACTTCATGACGTCTGGCCCGGTAATGGTTCAGGTGCTGGAAGGCGAAAACGCTGTGGTTAAAAACCGTGAAATCATGGGTGCTACTAACCCGGCTGAAGCCGCTGCCGGCACATTGCGTGCTGATTACGCAGTCTCGATCGATGAGAATGCGGTTCACGGTTCAGATGCACCAGAATCTGCAGCGCGCGAAATCGCGTATTTCTTCTCAGAAGAAGAAATCTGCCCACGCACTCGCTAAGCTTAGCCTGATGCGTGACAAAAGGGAGCCTAGTGCTCCCTTTTCTGTCTGTGATCGAATATCTTTTTCGTGGTATTCTATACCGGTTCGACGCCACTAATTTGAAGAGTTGATAACGCTTTATGTCCAAAACTAACCTACTTAATTTTAATCGGCAGGGATTGCGCGACTATTTCGCTGAAATCGGCGAAAAGCCATTCCGTGCAGATCAGGTCATGAAGTGGATTTATCAGCACGGTGTCAGTGATTTCGAGCAGATGACCAACATCAACAAGCAGTTGCGCGCCAAGTTAATTGAGCAGTGTGAAGTAAGAGCGCCTGAGATTGCTTATCATCAGCAGGCTACTGACGGCACCATTAAGTTTGCCCTGAAACTCGACGGCGGGCAGGAAGTCGAAACCGTGTGGATCCCGGAAGCCGATCGTGCAACGTTATGCGTTTCCTCACAGGTGGGTTGTGCCCTTGAATGTACGTTTTGCTCCACCGCACAACAGGGCTTTAACCGTAACCTGACCGTCAGCGAAATTATCGGTCAGGTGTGGCGGGTAGCCACCACGTTAGGCTTGTCTAACGATACATCGGCAAGACCGGTTACCAACGTGGTGATGATGGGCATGGGTGAGCCGCTACTGAATCTTAAAAACGTGGTACCCGCCATGGACATCATGCTGGATGATTACGGTTTTGGTTTATCCAAGCGCCGGGTAACGCTGAGTACGTCTGGAGTGGTGCCAGCCCTGGATATGCTGGGCGATCAGATTGATGTGGCGCTGGCCATCTCGTTGCACGCACCGAATGATGAGCTGCGTGATGAAATTGTACCGATCAATAAAAAGTACAACATTGAAGCCTTCTTGGCTGGCGTGCGTCGCTATCTGGCCAAGTCTAAGGCAAACCAGGGTAAGGTAACGGTGGAGTACGTAATGCTGAATCACATTAACGATTCAACAGACCACGCCCATCAACTGGCTAAAGTGATGAAAGAAACGCCCTGTAAAATTAACCTTATCCCGTTTAACCCCTACCCGGGATCGCCATATACCTGCTCAAGCAATTCGCGGATAGACCGCTTTGCCAAAGTCCTGATGGAAAAGGGCTATACAGTGATTGTGCGTAAAACCCGGGGCGACGATATTGATGCCGCTTGCGGTCAGTTAGTGGGTGACGTGGTAGACAGAACCAAAAGAATGTTGAAAAAACAGATGAAGGGCGAGCCAATTTCGGTAAAAATGTCCCAATAACAAAATATCGAAAAAACATAAGGTAAGCGCTGCCGATGAGAATACTGATAGTTTTGAGTCTGATGATTGCCCTGACAGGCTGTGTCAGTGAAACCCAGCCCGGGGCGTTTAGTTCTGAATTTGATCAACAGGAAGCGGCGAAAACCCGCGTATCACTGGGACTGACTTACCTTAAAAACGGTAATTATTCACAAGCCAAACAAAACCTGGATAAAGCACTGGCCTTTGCACCACGCCTGGCCGAAACTCATTATGGCCTGGCGTACTACTACCAGGTGGTTGGTGAGTCCGAACGCGCTGATGAGTCTTATCAAACCGCTATGAGCCTGGCACCGCGCGATGCCAACATAGCCAACAGTTATGGTGCATTTTTATGTCAGGATGGCCGCTATGAGGAAGCTAAGCGTTTCTTCATGCAAGCGGTTAATGCAAAGCAATACGCTAACTCTGCTGAAACCTACGAGAATATGGCACTGTGCGCGCAGAGTCAGGGCGAAGGCGAAGACGCCATCGAATACCTCAATAGCGCACTTAAACACCAGCCTGGTCGCGCTAAAACGCTATTTATTCTGACCGAAATGTACGTTGCAACAGAACAATACGAGTTAGCCGCCGAAACCTTGCGCCGATATGAAAAAGTTGCACGGGTATCTGCCGACTCACTGTGGATGGCCATCGAGATTGCAAAGGGGCAGGGCGACTTACGTGCTGCCAACGGTTATGGCGATATGCTCCTGCGTATGTACCCTGATAACCCCTTAGCCCGGTTATATATTGAGAGACAGAAAACCGTACCGCAGCCCGTGGTTAAAGTGAAAAACAAGCCACAGTCCAAGGTGGCGTCGATGCCTGCAGCTGAACAAGCGGCTGAGCCGGAGCCTACCGTCGTGGCCGCAGAACCCCAAACGGACGAACTGGTTGCTGAGGCAAAACAGGACATCCAGACCAATGCAGCAGAGAGACTTTTTCATGTAGTTCAGCCAAAAGAAAACCTTTACCGGTTGTCACTGAAGTACAACATTAAGCTCAATACACTCAAAGAGTGGAACAACCTGGATAAAAACGGGTCTATTAATGTCGGCATGAAGTTATGGCTGGTGCCGCCAGCACAACAAACCAACTAACGCAGGTAACTAATGGACAAAGAGCAGCACATTGAAGCTGATGAGCAGCATGTGCCTGACGCACCCAGTCCCGGCCAGGTATTGCGGGAAGCACGGGAAGAGCAGGGCCTGACTCAACAGGCGATCGCTGATAAGTTGTATTTAAAAGTTGGTATCATTGACGATCTGGAACAAAATCGGATCGATGATTCAACGTCTGTCACCTTCTTTAAAGGATATGTCCGTCTTTATGCAAAGAATCTGGGGCTGAATCCAGAAGAAGTCTTAACGCTTTTTAATCAGTATCACACCACCCCAAAGCCACCGGCCAAGCTACAAAGCTTTTCCCGAAGAGTTGCTAAGCAGGCGCATGATGACCGCTGGATGATGGTGACCTACGGTATTGCTGTTGTACTGATTGCCGGGGTTGTAGTGTGGTGGTACCAACAACCAGCAAATGACAGCAACGAGTTACCCGCTGTGACGCAAAGTACTCAGAATCAGTCAGCATCAACGCCGGCAAGAAGTGGGCCTCAACCAGAGTCTGTAGTAACGCAGTCGGATGAAGGTTCGGTCAGTGAAGTTATCACCGAAGAAGCGGATACTGAGGTGCCCGTTCAGCCTTCGCAGCAAAATGTGACAGAAGATACCAGTTCGCCAGTCGACACCTTGAGCAATGAGTCGGTCGATACAGCACCTCTGGCAAACGAAGAAGCGTCATCGCAAGCAATGCCTGAAGCTGGTGAGCCCGTAGCGCTGGTGTTCAATTTTAGTGCCGACTGCTGGGTGAATATTACCGATGCCAGTGGCGAAGCCATCGCCTACGGAATTAAAGCGGCCGGCTATGAAATGCAGGTTAGCGGCCTGCCGCCATTTGAAGTGACGCTCGGCGCGCCTGATGTCGTGCAAATTAGTTATGACGGTGAAGCGGTAGATATGGCTGGATTTGATCCTACCCGCACCGCGAAGTTTTCGTTACCCATGCAGGAACAATGATGTTTGCTGATAGTCCTATCCAACGCAGAAAATCAATTCGGATTAACGTAGGTAATGTGCCCATTGGTGATGGCGCCCCCATTGCCGTGCAATCAATGACCAATACGCCAACAACCGATGTGGCGGCCACCGTAGCGCAGATCAACCGGATCGTCGCGGTAGGTGGTGAGATAGTGCGGGTATCGGTACCCACCATGGACGCTGCTGAAGCTTTTAAGCAAATTCGCGAACAGGTTAGTGTACCGCTGATTGCTGATATCCATTTCGATTACCGGATAGCGCTTAAAGTCGCCGACTATGGCGTAGATTGCCTACGGATCAATCCGGGAAATATCGGTAATATGGAGCGGGTTAAGTCGGTAGTGGATTGCGCCAAAGACAAAAATATTCCGATTCGAATTGGCGTTAACGGCGGGTCGCTGGAGCGTGACCTGCAGGAAAAATATGGCGAGCCAACACCAGAAGCGCTGCTTGAGTCGGCCATGCGTCACGTGGATATTCTCGATAAACTGAATTTTGACCAGTTCAAGGTATCGGTAAAAGCCTCTGACGTATTTCTGGCTGTTGGTGCGTACCGGTTGCTGGCTAAACAAATAGAGCAGCCTCTGCATCTGGGTATTACCGAAGCTGGCGGACAGCGGGCCGGCNCGGTAAAAAGTGCCGTAGGCCTGGGCATGCTGTTGGCGGAAGGAATAGGCGATACCCTGCGAGTATCACTGGCCGCCGACCCCGTGGAAGAAATCAAAGTCGGNTTTGATATTTTAAAATCGCTGCGTATTCGCTCTCGCGGTATTAACTTTATCGCTTGCCCGAGTTGTTCGCGCCAGGAGTTCGATGTGATTGGTACCGTGAATGCGCTTGAACAACGCTTAGAAGATGTATTAACACCAATGGATGTGTCAATCATCGGTTGCGTGGTGAATGGTCCCGGCGAAGCTGAAGTGTCAGATCTGGGCTTAACCGGTGCGCGCAACATGAGTGGTTTTTATCTTNACGGCAAACGTCAGAAAGAGCGGCTGGCGAACGATGACCTCGTAGAACAGCTGGAAAAACGCATCCGCGCCAAAGCGGCAATGCTGGATTCTGCCAACGCCATTCCGGTGGTTGAAAAACCATAATCCCGGCGCCGGTCGCTGGCAGTTAAGAATGTTTGTGGTTAAACACTAAAGCCCCTATAATGCGGGGCTTTTAATTANGCTGAGAGAGAACAGGTGGCAAAAACAATCCAGGCTATTCGAGGTATGAATGACTGCCTGCCGACGGAGTCGGGTAAATGGCAACAGGTCGAGGCAGGTATTCGGCAGGTTGTGGCCAGTTATGGCTATCAGGAAATCAGAACGCCAATCGTCGAAAGTACCGACCTGTTTAAGCGCTCTATTGGTGAAGTCACCGATATCGTTGAAAAAGAAATGTATACCTTTGCCGACCGTAACGGCGATAGTCTGACCCTGCGCCCGGAAGGCACCGCCAGTGCAGTGCGTGCCGGTAATGAGCACGGTTTGATCTACAACCAGCAACAACGCTTGTGGTATATGGGACCGATGTTTCGCCACGAACGGCCGCAAAAAGGTCGTTACCGCCAGTTTCACCAGTTCGGGGTAGAAACCTACGGATTGGCAAGCGCCGACATCGATGCTGAAGTGATCCTGTTATCGGCCCGACTGTGGAAGCTGTTTGGCATATCAGAGCATGTTACTTTACAGATCAACTCGCTTGGCTCCAACGAAGCTCGTCAGAATTACAAGGACGCGTTAGTTGCTTACCTTAAACAGCACGAGTCGCAACTTGACGAAGATTCTCTGCGTCGGCTGGAGTCTAATCCTCTGCGGGTGCTGGATAGCAAAAATCCGCAGGTTCAGGCGCTGGTAACCGATGCGCCTTCTTTGCTGGATTATCTCGATGACGATTCTAAAGCGCATTTTGCCTTGTTGTGTGAACTGCTCGATAATGCAGGCGTGGGCTACGAGATCAATCCTCGTCTGGTTCGTGGTCTGGATTATTACAACCGCACCGTTTTTGAATGGGTAACCGAGAGTCTTGGCGCACAGGGTACGGTTTGTGCCGGTGGTCGTTACGATGGTCTGGTTGAACAACTCGGCGGCAAACCAGCACCAGGTGTAGGCTTTGCATTGGGTATGGAACGTCTGGTGCTGTTACTCGATACGCTGGAGAAAATCGAGCAGAACCAGCCAGCAGCCGACATTTATGTTACCGCGTTAGGGGATGATACCCGCGGCTACGCCAGCCAGGTCGCAGAATCTTTACGTGATTCTGACAGTCAGTTTCGGGTGATGCTGCACTGTGGTGGTGGCAATCTGAAGAAACAATTAAAACGGGCAGACAAAGTAGGCGCCAGTGTAGCATTGCTGATTGGCTCAGAAGAAATGGCTGCCCACCAGGTGACCCTGAAACCACTACGTGGCAATGGCGAACAGGTTAATGTGGCGCTCAGCGAGCTGCCAGCAGCTTTACATAACGTGTTATCCGTATAACCGTTAGCAAAATAAAGAGGTTTTAAGATGGAACAATTCGCTACAGAAGAACAACAGGTAGAGGCGATTAAACGGTTTTGGTCAGAGCACGGAACGTCTCTGATTGTCGGTGCAGTACTGGGGTTAGCCGGTTTATTTGGCTGGCAGTACTACAGCGATTCACAAATCGCCGCCAAGGAAAGCGCCTCTCAGTCTTACCAGGCCGCACTTGAGTCGCTGGTAAACGAACAAAATAGTCAGCCAATTGAAGCGGTCATCAATGCCGACGCTACAGGCTATGCCAACGTGGCAGGTTTACTGGCTGCTAAGCAAGCGGTAGACGAGGGGAACCTCGAAAGCGCTGCAACTTACCTCAAAGGCGTTGCTGGTAGTGCTGCAGACGAAAGTTTAAAGCAGGTTGCAAATGTGCGTCTGGCACGTGTCCAGCTAGCTCTTCAGCAGTACGACAATGCCCTGACAACCATCGAATCGGTAACCGATGAAGCCTTTACTGCACAGGTTGAAGAAGTGAAAGGTGATATTTTTGCCGCGCAAGGGAACTTTGACAAGGCTCGCATAGCCTACTCCTCTGCCTTGGAGAAAAATATTAACAATCGATTACTGCAAATGAAGCTAGACAACCTTGCAGTTAGCGCAGGATAGTGAATGAATTTAAATACTCGAAACATCTCACAGCAAGCAACTCTGTGTGGCCGTATGTTTAAACGGGTCATTTTGACCGCAGCCGTCATTGGTTTGTCTGGTTGTGCCACCATGACAGACTGGTTCGCTGATGAAGACGAAATCAAAATCCGCCGTATTGCGCCTATTGAAAACCAGATAACGCCAAAAGAAGTCTGGAGCTATACCATTGGTGATGGCGTTGATGAATACTTTTCGCGGCTAAAGCCGGTATTTGCCAACGATACTGTGTACGCGGCAGAGCGTCATGGCGAAGTAGTAGCATTAACTCCGGATAGCGGCGATGTGGTATGGGAACGTAATTTTGCTATTTTCCCGGACGAATCCTTCTGGGATGACATTGCTCGCCTGTGGCGCAGTGGTTCATCGGCCAAAATCAGTGCGATTGCAGCNGGCTATGACATGGTTTTTGTCGCCACTGAAGATGGCATTATCCGTGCTCTGAATCATGAATCTGGTGAAACGTTATGGGAAAGCACGGTACCAGGTGAAATCCTGGCAACGCCGGCAATGGATGAAGGGATCCTGGTATTGAATACCGGCGCCGGAGTGTTATTTGGACTGGATGCAAAAACCGGTGAGCAACTGTGGCGCAGTGAAACCGACGTGCCGCCGCTGAGTTTACGGGGTATTTCAGCACCGGTTGCCACCAATGGTGGTGCACTGGTTGGCACGCCTACCGGGAAGTTACAGGTGAATATTCTGACCAGCGGCATTCCCGCGTGGGAAACCGCTATTACTGCGCCTGCCGGAGCAACTGAGCTTGAGCGTATTATCGATGTGGACTCGGCGCCGGTAGTTTACGGAAACACGGTGTATATCGTTTCCTATGATGGCACTCTGGCTGCAGTAGAACTGCGCAGTGGGCGCATTATGTGGAAGCGTGAATACGGCTCNTACCGTGATNTGGCGGTGAGCGGTAATCGCATCTACGTAGTTGATACACGCTCAATTGTTTATGCGCTGGATCGTCGTAATGGCGTTGAAATCTGGTCTCAGAGCGGCCTTAAAGAGCGTAACCTGACTACGCCATTAATTATGGGAGAACAACTGGTGCTTGGCGACCGCTGGGGGCTGATGCACTGGTTAAATGCAGAAGATGGTAAACTCATTGCCCGCTANGATTTNGGNGGCGANGATGAAGATGAAGCTATCTATGCNACACCNGTTAAAGTGAATGACCTGGTGGTNACCATTACCCGCGATGGAGAAATTGCTGCGTTGTCAGCTCAGTAACCNCGCTTATCCTGCAATTCGCGGGATATTCCGATATAATTTAACGGCCGCGCTTTATGCGCGGCCGTTTGCTTGTTTATTACTTAAAGGAACACCGATATGTTGCCTGTTGTGGCGTTAGTTGGCCGGCCCAATGTGGGTAAATCAACGCTGTTTAATCGTTTAACTCATACCCGTGATGCACTGGTTGCTGATTTCCCGGGNCTGACCCGTGANCGGCAATACGGTCAGGCCAGCTATGAGCAACGTCACTTCATNGTNGTCGATACCGGNGGTATCACNGGNGATGAGGAAGGTATTGATACCTTAATGGCACAGCAGTCACTACANGCCATTGAAGANGCNGANGTGGTGTTCTTNTTNGTNGANGCNCGGGCGGGTCTGNTACCTGCCGATCANCTCATCGCCGATCACNTGCGTAAAAGCGATAAAACCGTATTTTTGCTGGCCAATAAAGTGGANGGCATAAANGGTGATAGCGAAAGCGCNGAGTTTTTCTCTCTGGGNCTGGGCCATGTNCATCAGATNGCCGCAGCCCACGGCCGCGGTGTGTCGCAATTGATTCAGGAGGCCTTGGTGCCACTGNATGAGCAATTCCCTGAAATGCTGGTGACCAAATCAGCCGAAGAGGAAGAGCTCGACGCAGAAGACCAGCTGAAACACCTGCAGAGTTTACCCATCAAACTGGCTATTGTNGGTAAACCAAACGTNGGTAAGTCAACACTTACTAACCGTATATTGGGTGAAGATCGTGTGGTGGTCTATGACATGCCNGGCACTACCCGCGACAGCGTATACATTCCGCTGCAACGTGACGAGCGCGACTATGTATTAATTGATACAGCCGGAGTGCGTAAACGCAAGAAGGTCTCAGANGCGGTCGAAAAGTTTTCCATTGTNAAAACGCTTAAAGCCATTGAGGAAGCTAACGTTGTACTGTTGGTGATTGATGCCCGCGAGGGGATCTCNGATCAGGACTTAAGTCTGTTAGGCTTTATTCTTAATTCCGGTCGCTCGCTGGTGATAGCCGTGAACAANTGGGACGGNCTGGATACCGATATTAAAGATGAAATCAAACGCGAACTGGACCGTCGCCTNGGCTTTATNGACTTTGCCCGGTTACATTTTATTTCTGCACTCCATGGGTCGGGTGTNGGCAATTTGTTTGAGTCGGTACAGGAAGCTTACCGGAGTGCCACAAAACGAATCAACACTTCAATGCTGACCCAGATCATGGAGTTGGCTCAGGAAGACCATCAGCCGCCATTGGTGAGAGGACGCCGGATAAAAATGAAGTACGCCCACGCGGGCGGCTACAATCCGCCTGTTATCGTCGTTCACGGCAACCAGGTGCAGGATCTGCCCAGCTCGTATAAGCGGTATCTGATGAATTACTTCAGAAAGGCGCTGGATGTAATGGGCACGCCAATTAAAATTGAATTCCGTGAAGGGGCTAACCCGTTCGAAGGCAAGAAGAATCAGCTGACGCTTGCCCAGCAACGAAAACGCCGTCGCATGATGGATTTTCATAAGAACAAGAAATAAGTCACAAAAAAGCCCTGCATAGCAGGGCTTTTTCATGCACTGTTTAACTACAGTGCTTTGCGTAATTCTTTCATCAGTGCCGATTCGCCAGGTACCGCCAGTTGCGTCAAGGCTTCGGATACCAGCGGGTCGCCGATCCGCGATGGGAAAGTGGTACTGAATTTTACGAACTTATCTTCTAACCGGAAGATATAAATAGTGGCGTAAAGAGCCTCGCCACTCTCCCCCTCTGCGGCTATCTCTGACATCACGCCCTGCAATGAAGACTCGCCCTGGCTGAAGGCTTGTTGATGTTTCTTTATTTCCATCGCCATGGCGCGCTCAACCGCAATTTGCCTGGCCTGTTCTACTGCGTCTTCCAGTTCATGGCTAATAAGCTGCTCGGTATCACCGGTTAACGGCGCTAACACCGGATATATGGCAATATCCATAATTGCCTCGCTGAAAGAGGGGTGAAGGTACCTGGCCAGTACGCCTTTAAACGGATCCGGATATAAAAACTGACGGGCCAACTGAAACTCACCCAGCAATTTGGGAAGGTTGAGTGCAGCAGTGTAATCACTTGCGCCCATAGCCTGATAAAGAAACGGTGTTGAAAAAATGTGGTTGCGGTTGGCGTGCTCACTCCAACGCAGGATGATTTGTTCAACATCCTGAGGGCGTATAATGCCGTCATGCCAGTAGTGCACTAAAAAGCTATCAAGATGAACGCCGCGCCATTCCACCGCAAATTCCGTATAACTTTGCAGCGGCACATCTGCCGGTTCAGGTTCTTGCCCGGCCGGCATATCAGCCACCTGATTAGCGATCAATAATTCATAATCATGACGGCTCACTGAAGGACTAAGCTCGGCAAACAAATCGAGCTTTTCGAGGCTCTTCAGAAAGTCATTAGCAGCAATGCCATCGTTTTTGCAGGGATTACTGGTTAACGCGGCCTCATTACATTGCTGTTCAACCTCGTCACTGATATAGGAAGAGTAGACATTAACTGCCAGATTGAAGGGAGCTTGTTCGGGGGCGCTTAGCTTAGGCTGTTCAGGCGGCTTTACTGAACTGGTCGCACATCCGGTGGTCAGCAACAGCGCCAACCAATAAAAAGAGTGGCGGAGAATTTTAATCAAACAACAATACCCATAATAAGTGCTTCACCTTTCCTTGTTCAGGGCCTGGTCACGCTTAAACTGAGAGATTTTATAAATTGGGTTTGGCATTTACTGCTGTCACCACACTGACAATCTCACCGTCACTGACCCGGCTGATAATTTCGTCCTGCTCTTTAACCGCCGTAATACTGGTAATGGCCTGGTTGGCTTTTAAAGTAGCAGAATACCCGCGAGCCATGGTCGCCAGAGGACTTACCGACTGCAGCAGGTGCGCCAGTGTAGCAAGCTTCTGCTTGTGGGTCTCTAGCCGTTGTTGCATCGCCTTCATCATTCTTTGATCTAAATACACCTGCTGCGTTTTAATCTTATCCAACTCAATGGCCGGATGCTGTCGGGCAAGGCGGTTTTCCAGACGCTGTGAAGCGGTTTGTCCACGCACGAGCTGTTGGTTTATCAGACTGGTTATTTTTTGTGTCAGTTGATCAACCCGCTGGCCCTGCTGTTGCAACATCACTTCCGGATGGCGTGACTTCAGGCGCTGGCCTAGTACGGCTAACTGATGGGCACGACGCTGCAACGTGGTATTAAAGGAACGTGTGAGCTGTTGTTGTAACTGGCGGACCTGCGTCTGGATTTCGCGCTGGTCCATGGAGAGCAGCTCTGCTGCTGCCGAAGGCGTTGGCGCCCGCAGGTCTGCCACAAAATCGGCGATGGTTACATCCACCTCGTGGCCTACAGCACTAACCAGCGGCAGCGTCGATTGGGCTATTTCCCGGGCCAGTGACTCGTTGTTAAAACACCACAGGTCTTCCAACGAACCGCCGCCCCGGGTGAGCAGGAGCACGTCGACCTCCTGGCGCTGATTAGCCAGCCAGATATTACGGGCTAACTGGGCAGCGGCTTGCTCGCCCTGCACCATAGAGGGATATACGATGACTTCTGTGGCCGGGCTGCGGCGCTGTAGTACACTTAATACGTCGTGTAACGCGGCGCCATGAGCAGAGGTAATCACACCAATTCGTTTTACGTGGGTCGGTAGTGGCCGTTTATTAGCAGGGTCGAATAGCCCTTCAGCCTGCAGTTTGTATTTTAGCTGCTCAAAAGCGAGTTTTAACTGACCTTCACCCTCCGGCTCCATGCTTTCAACTACCAGCTGATAATCGCCGCGGGGTTCATAAATGCCAACACTGGCTCTGACCAGTACTTTGTCGCCCTCACGCGGCGGATTACGAACCACCCGGTTAGCGGAGCGAAACATGGCAGCCCGTACCTGGGCTTTATTGTCCTTGAGGGTAAAATACCAGTGGCCGGATGATGCACGGGTAAAGTTGGAAATTTCAGCGCTGAGCCACACCAAACCTATCTCACTGGTTAAAATGTTACGCGCCAGGCGATTTAATGTTGTTACGCTGTGAACTTTTTGCCCGTCCGGGGCAGAGAAAACTGTCATTGAATGAAAAAACCTCAGCTTTAATGCAAATACAGTTTACCTGAAAGTGAAAAAACACTACAATTGCGCCGCAATTAAACCTCAATATACAGGTGTTTTTGCATGCTACGAATCGCTCAAGAAGCGCTAACCTTTGACGATGTTTTATTGGTTCCGGCGCATTCCACAGTGCTCCCGCACACAGCCAGTCTACAAACCCGTCTGACTCGCAAGGTAAATCTGAATATCCCTATGGTATCAGCTTCTATGGATACTGTAACGGAAGCGCGTTTGGCAATTGCATTAGCCCAGGAAGGCGGTATTGGTTTTGTTCATAAGAACATGACCGCAGAAGAGCAAGCCAAGCATGTACGCGAAGTTAAAAAATATGAAAGCGGTGTGGTTTCGGACCCGGTAACCGTAGGTGCCAGTGAAACTTTAGGTAATGTACAGGCATTAAGTAAGAAGCTCGGGTATTCCGGCTTCCCGGTCACCGACTCAGAAAATAATCTGATCGGTATTATCACCGGCCGCGACATGCGCTTTGAAAACCGTCTTGATTTGTCGGTGGATAAAGTGATGACCCCTAAAGAGCGTCTGGTAACGGTTAAAGAAGGTGCCAGCTCTGAAGAAGTACTCGAGCTGATGCACGAGCACCGTATCGAAAAGATCCTGGTGGTCGACGACAGCTTTAAGCTTACCGGTCTGATTACGGTTAAGGACTTCCAGAAAGCCGAAAGCAAGCCGAATGCCTGTAAAGATTCACTGGGTCGCTTACGCGTTGGCGCTGCGGTAGGTGTTGGTCCGGGCACCGATGAGCGCATTGCGCTATTGGTTGAAGCAGGTGTTGACGTATTACTTATCGATACCTCTCACGGCCACTCGCAAGGCGTTATCGACCGTGTTAAGACTGTTCGCGAAACCTACCCAGAACTACAAATCATTGCCGGTAACGTGGCGACTGCCGAAGGTGCTCTGGCGCTGGCTGATGCCGGTGCTGACGGTATTAAGGTAGGGATTGGCCCTGGTTCAATCTGTACTACCCGTATCGTAACCGGTTGTGGTGTACCGCAAATTACCGCTATCTCTGATGCGGTTGAAGCGTTAAAAGACCGTGACATTCCGGTTATTGCCGATGGTGGTATTCGTTTCTCCGGTGATATTGCCAAGGCTCTGGTAGCTGGTGCAAGTTGTGTAATGGTTGGCTCTATGCTGGCCGGTACTGAGGAAGCGCCGGGTGAAGTAGAACTTTATCAGGGCCGTTACTACAAGTCTTACCGTGGTATGGGCTCGTTAGGGGCTATGAATCAGCGTAATGGTTCATCCGATCGTTACTTCCAGGAAAGTGACAACGCCGAAAAACTGGTACCGGAAGGTATTGAAGGTCGTGTGGCCTATAAAGGCCCGATCGCTACCATTATCCATCAACAAATGGGCGGCCTGCGTTCAGCCATGGGCTTAACCGGTTGTGCTACCATTAATGAACTGAATACCAAGCCGCAATTTGTGCGGGTGACTTCAGCGGGAATGGGTGAGTCACACGTGCACGATGTAAGCATTACCAAAGAAGCACCTAATTACCGTTTAGGTTAAACTTTACCAACACCAATCGATTGATTTATCAGGCTGGTTAATACCAGCCTGCTTGTTTTCTATTTAAAGGCAAACACCATGACACAAAACATCCATGATCATCGCATACTTATTCTGGATTTTGGCTCACAATATACCCAGCTTATTGCCCGCCGTGTGCGTGAGCTTGGCGTTTACTGCGAACTCTGGGCATGGGATGTCACAGAAGAACAGATCAAATCGTTTAACCCGCAGGGTATTATCCTGTCGGGCGGTCCGGAATCGGTCACCGAAGACAACTCGCCACGTGCACCTGAATATGTCTTTAATGCAGGTGTCCCTCTATTGGGGGTTTGTTATGGCATGCAAACCATGGCCGAGCAGCTTGGCGGGAAAGTGCAGGGTTCAGATAAGCGTGAATTTGGTTATGCCCAGGTAGAAGTGGTTAAGTCGAACGATTTACTGGCCAATATCGAAGACGCCATCAGTGCTGAGGGCAATGCGTTGCTGGATGTATGGATGAGCCACGGTGACAAGGTTATCGCCATTCCTGACGGATTTGAAACCGTCGCATTAACGCCGTCGTGCCCCCATGCCGCCATGGTAAATACTGACAAGCAATTCTACGGTGTACAGTTCCACCCGGAAGTGACGCATACCCGTCAGGGCATGCGTTTGCTGCAGCATTTTGTGATGGACATCTGCGGTTGTGAAAAGCTGTGGACCCCGGATGCGATTATCGAAGATGCCATTGCCCGCATTAAAGAAAAAGTGGGTGATGATGAGGTTATTCTGGGCCTGTCTGGTGGGGTGGATTCATCAGTAGTCGCGATGCTAATCCACCGTGCAATCGGTGACAAGCTTACCTGTGTATTCGTTGATAATGGTTTGCTGCGATTAAACGAAGGTGAGCAGGTGATGGATATGTTTGGTGACCACTTCGGCCTGAATATTATCAAGGTTGACGCCGAAGAGCGTTTCCTGGCTCGTTTGGAGGGTATTGACGATCCAGAGTTGAAGCGTAAAGCCATCGGTAACGAATTTGTGGCCGTATTCGATGAAGAAGCTGGCAAGCTGGTTAACGCCAAATGGTTAGCGCAGGGCACTATTTACCCGGATGTTATCGAGTCAGCTGGTTCTGCTACCGGTAAAGCGCATGTGATCAAATCTCACCACAATGTTGGCGGTTTACCAGAAGACATGAAAATGGGCCTGGTAGAGCCACTGCGTGAGTTATTTAAAGATGAAGTACGCAAAATTGGTTTAGAGCTGGGTTTGCCATACGACATGCTGTATCGCCATCCGTTCCCAGGACCAGGCTTAGGCGTACGTGTGCTGGGTGAGATCAAGAAAGAGTACTGTGACCTGCTGCGCCGTGCCGATGCTATCTTTATTGAAGAGCTGCATAACGCAGAGCTTTACCACAAGGTCAGTCAGGCCTTTACGGTATTCCTGCCGGTAAAATCGGTGGGCGTAATGGGCGATGCTCGTAAGTATGATTGGGTTGTATCGCTGCGTGCAGTAGAAACCATCGACTTTATGACTGCGCACTGGGCGCACCTGCCCTATGATTTCCTGGGGAAAGTGTCTAACCGCATCATCAACGAAATCGACGGCATCTCTCGCGTGGTTTACGACATTTCAGGTAAGCCTCCGGCTACCATCGAATGGGAGTAGTTTACCCATAGGTTTAACATCAAGCCTCGCTGAATAACGCGGGGCTTTTTGTTGTTTAGTATTCAAGGAGGCAGTTTGAAATTGCGAGTTTTTGCTACTTTAGTTCTATAATAAAACTGATTTGTATGATTAGTAAGCGGCCTTTCACACAACTGTCATATTGCCGCGCTGTAATTAGACTCCTTCACACGGAGGGTGGATCTATGGTTATAACAAGCGCTTTCCGGAGATTTAAATGATACGATTTACCAGTATCAATCGTCTGATAATGACTCCCGTTCTGGCAATCATTGCCATTCTCGTCCTGCTCAATGCAGGCTCTTTGACTATCGCTTTTTCCTTAATGAGCGATATTGAGCAGGTTGAGCAAACCAATGTCGTGCACGAGCGCTTGGTTTCAGACGCGCTGACTGAGTTTAAAACTCAGGTCCAGGAATGGAAAAATGTGTTATTGCGTGGCGCTTCGGATAAAGACAGAGAAAAGTACTGGTCACGGTTTCAGGCCCGGGAAGCAGATGTTCAGGAGATTCTGCGTAAGCTGATGGCAGGAGAGGAGCTAAACACTGACTCGGCCAGTTTAATCGACCGTTTCTTAACGGCTCACAAGACGATGGGCGTCAAGTACCGCGAAGGGTATGAGGCATTCGTTTCCGCTGGTTACAGTCCTTATACCGGTGATACCTTTGTAAGAGGTATTGACCGTGAACCGGCCGATCTGTTGCAACAGGCNACNGACCAGATAGCNCAGNCAACCCGNCAGGCCAAAGAGCAGGTAACAGCGCAAACCAGNCAGCGCTTATGGCTAATTATGGGCTTGTCGATNGTNTTGAGCGGCCTGTGTATTGTTTANCTGATTACGAATCTGCGTCGCAACATTGTTAAACCNACCCGCGAAATTGCTACCTGNCTGCAAAAAATGGAGCANAANGATTACGATTATCGCCTTGAGTATCGCAGCGANCACGANCTNGGCTTAGTGGCCAGTGCGACGCGTCACTTGCAGAATAAGCTGCAGGATACGGTCACCATTTTGTCTGATGCGCAGGATCAGATTCGTCAGTCCCATGACATTCTGGAAGATGTCAGCAGCGCCATTGCAAAAGGGGCAAGTGATCAGCACACCTCGTCAGACTCGCTGGCCCAGGCGAATGATAAACTCGATGAAATTGTTAAAGGACTGGTCACCATTACCAGTCAGGTGTCTGTCGCTTCCAGCCATTCCCAGCAGCAGGTTCAGGAATGCTATACCACCTTTGATAGCGCCAATAAGGGGTTTGCTGAGCTGGCCAGAACCGTGGCATCCGCCAGTCAGATTGTGAATGAGCTACAGGCCCGCAGTGCCAGTATTCTTACCGTGGTGAATGTGATTAATGAAATTGCCGACCAAACCAATCTGCTAGCCCTTAATGCGGCTATTGAGGCGGCCCGGGCCGGTGAACATGGNCGNGGTTTCGCCGTGGTGGCCGACGAAGTGCGCGCGCTGGCAGCTAAAACGCAGCAATCCACCCAGGAAATTAACGCTATATTAAGTGCCTTTGAAGCTGATGCATCAAAAGCCGTATCGGCCATGGCAAGTGGGCAGCAACATGCTGACGTGAATGCTCAAAGTGCACAACAGGCCCTGGCGTTGCTCAACGAGCTGGTGCGTTACATCGATGAAACCCAAAGTGTGGTCGGTGCGCTGGAAGAAGCGGCGAACGATCAAAGCAGCATCCAGCGACAGCTGGATGGCGTAATCGCCCGGGTAATGAGTTCTGCAGAAGATTACAAGTCATTATCACAGAGCAATAATATTTCAGAAGCCATCAACATGATGTCAAAAAATGTGATGTCGGTAGTCTCTGCATTGAGCCGATAACCGCTCAATGCAGTACAATACCAAACTTGTGTAACAGAAATGGACAACGTTGGTATTTTGCAGCATCTGGTTTTCCACCCTATTTACAGTCAGCTCGAGTTGCCGGTCCGGCATCGTTTTCCCATCGAAAAATACCAGGGGATCCATGATGCCCTGTGCGCTGGTGGCGTATCGGAGTCAGCGTTTACAACGCCAACACCGGTTGGCAGGGATACACTGACCAATTGGTATGATGCCAGTTATGTTGATGCATTAATTGGTGGCACCCTGGATACCAAGGCAATGCGTCGCATTGGTTTTCCCTGGTCTGAACAACTGATTAAACGCAGTCTCACCGCAGTAGGTGGTACCCTCAAAACCGCCGAGCTGGCATTGGCGCATGGATTGGCGCTTAACCTTACCGGTGGTTATCATCACGCTGGTGCAGATTGGGGCTCTGGTTTTTGTTTATTTAATGATTTGTATCTTGCCGCCAGGCAAATGCTCACCAATCCCGGCATCGATTCGGTGCTCATTATTGATTTGGATGTGCATCAGGGGGATGGGACCGCGCTACTCGCTCAGGATGATACAGCAGTGATCACCTTGTCGTTGCATGGCGAGAAAAACTTTCCTCACCGTAAGCAACAGTCTGATATGGATTTCCCTTTACCCAAGGGGATGACGGATGAACCTTACCTGGCTACGTTGGATGAGGCGCTGAGTGTAGCTGAGAGACTGTATGCACCGGACGCCATAATCTATGACGCAGGTGTGGATGTGCATGAAAACGACGATTTAGGGCTGTTAAATATCACTACCGCTGGTGTTTATCAGCGCGACTGTATGGTGTTTGATTGGTGTCGNCGACATAACCTGCCGGTGGCTTGTGTTATTGGCGGCGGCTATCAGCGGGATATCAATGCGTTGGTAGACGTGCANCTGCAGNTGTANCGNGCGGCAGGGGTTATTCCGCAGCGCTAAAATGCCGCCAGCTGGAATCCCAGACCGATGCGGTTCTGGCGGCGATCATAGTCAATCAGGCTATCACCATAGCCATTAAAATACTGCAATACTACTTCATAACGGGGAGATACCGGGTAACTCACGGACAGCTCCAGGCTACCTCGGTTGTTATCAAACTCCAGGTTATTGCGCAGNCGGGCNANTAANCCAAANCCTTTNATGCGNGTNCCATAGCCAAGTTCAATNCGGCCNTAATAGTGATTAATTCTNGGATTATCATCGCCGCTGGGATCTTCCGGGGAGGTTTTTTCATCTTCCGGAATGCGATACCAGGTGCGCANATAATAGATANCGTCAGCATCGCTGAACAAACTGGTCAGCATAATGCGGTTCCAGCTGCGCGAGCGAAGTTCACTCTGACCGTTAGACATGTGGTTAAAGCCCAGCTGCAGGGCATTAAAATCGATACCAAGGAGCTTTATATCGGTATTCCACTGATAAAAAATTTCCGGCTCGTANTTGGTTTCCCGGAAAGGCTTGGACACTTCACTGTTATAAAGTTGCCAGAATGAAGTGAGCGTAAAGCCAAAATAAACGCCCTCTACGGAGTCGGGTTGGGTGTAAAGAGGCAGTTTTACGCTAATCTGAAATTTTGCCTCTTTATTATCCACGTTATTTTCAGTGAGTCCGGCATTGCCCAACGCATTGGGGTTATCCACATAAGTAAACGGCAGAAAATAGTTGCGTTTGTACTGGGTAATNGCAAAGGCNTTATTTAACAGGTNTTTATCNGCNTCGAAGCGNTTTTTNAACAGGCTNGGCNGNGCAATCAGNCCGCTNTGCTGNTCCTGNGTTGNNACTTCGCTTTGTTGCTCGTTATCGTCGCAATAGCCGAATNCNGANGTTGTCAGCAGNACCAGNCCAAGAGCNAAGCGNTTAAGNCTNAGCGGTAAAATCAATGGTGAGTCCCTCATGNGCTGCAATCAACTGCANTGGCGATTCTGCAATGGTGATGTANTGGTTGCAGTGGTCGATGATGTCATCGATNTCCTTGTCGGTGCGGCTCGGATCATGACTATACAGAGCCAGGCGTTTGGCGTTACATGCCATGGCCAGTTTTACTGCTTCTTCGGCTACCGAATGCCCCCAGCCACTTTTGGTGGGCATGTCAGATAACATGTACTGAGCATCATGAATAATTAAATCTGCGTTTCTGGCAAATTCCACAAAGGTCAGGAAATCGGTTTCTTTTTTATAGGGAGGGTAGAGCTCATTATCAGTAATATAAGCCACCTTAAAGCCATTTTCCGAAACCGAATAGGCACTGCCTTTACCCGGATGATTCATAGGCAAACGTGCAATGGTTGCGCCGTTGAGCTTCCACGTATCGATGTTTTCTGGCTGTGGCGTGATAGTAATTTTCGAGCGCAATGCCGAAAAGGGAACCGGGAAAACCGAGCCCTGCATTTGTTTAATGATGGCATCGTTTTCGGGCAGTGATGTTTGCCCCGGGGTGATAAATATTTCACGGTCCGGTTGATAAATGGGAGTGAAAAATGGGAACCCCTGAATATGATCCCAGTGATTGTGGGTCAGCAGAATATGAATTGGGGTCTGCTTTTTAACCAGCTTATCGCCAAGGAGCCGGATGCCGGTACCGGCATCGAGGGAAATATCGGTGCCGTCACTCAGCTCGATATGCACGCACGCAGTGTTTCCCCCATAACGCACATACTCTGCGCCCGGTGTTGGAATGGAACCTCTTACACC
The DNA here is from genome assembly GCA_002691625.1 of Alteromonadaceae bacterium. Classification (GTDB taxonomy): domain Bacteria; phylum Pseudomonadota; class Gammaproteobacteria; order Enterobacterales; family Alteromonadaceae; genus Alteromonas. The sequence goes on along the minus strand of NZIK01000027.1, from coordinate 105,185 downwards.
ATAGAAGGTTAACTGCATGCTGACTCCTTACCTAACGGGATCCGCCGGATGGCTTATCCCGTTATACTACAATCCGCCGATAAACGCGGTGACTTCCGTTAATTGTAATAAAGATTTCTCACCGGTGCGGCGATTTTTATACTCAACCAGTTGTTCATCAAGGTTGCGCTCGCCAATTACGATACTGTGAGGTATTCCTACCAGCTCCATATCTTTAAACATTACGCCCGGACGTTCTTTACGATCGTCAAACAAGACTTCCACGCCTGCGGCGGTCAGCTCTGCGTAGAGTGCTTCGGCTGCTTCCATAATACGCTGTGATTTATGCATGTTCATGGGGATCAGCGCTACCTTAAATGGTGCGATTGGATCGGGCCAGATAATGCCGTGCTCGTCGTGATTTTGCTCAATTGCCGCAGCAACCACGCGTGATACACCAATACCGTAGCAACCCATACTCAGGATTTCATGTTTACCGTTTTCGTTCAGCACGCCACAGCCCATAGCTTCAGAGTATTTATCACCGAGCTGGAAGATATGACCGACTTCGATACCGCGCTTAATTTCGATGGTGCCATTACCACAAGGTGATGGGTCACCGGCTTCGATGTTGCGCAGGTCTGCAGCGGTAATTTTCTCCGCGTAAGCTTGGTGTTTTAACGCCGCCGCCACAACGTAATCGGCAAATACCGGCACTTTCACGCTAGCCAGATCGATGTCATTGCTCGTGGCGCCCAGCACAGCTGATACGGTTTCATCATTGGCGGTAATCAAAGGAGCGGCAACACCGCTAAGCTTTTCGGCTTTAATATCGTTGAGTGTGTGACCGGCTGCCAGAACCAGCAGTACCCAGTTGTTGGCATCAGCTTCGCCGTTTTCGTCGGCAGCCTGTACCAGCACATATTGCAGGCCGTCTACGCTGGCACTTTCAACTTGTTGCGTTTGTGCCAGTTCTACGTTGGCTGCATAGTCTGAGCCGTTGGAGAAAGCGATGTTATCTTCGCCAGACTCTGCCAGTACATGGAATTCATGGGACACGCTGCCGCCAATTGAGCCGGTATCGGCCATTACCGGGCGGTAATCGAGCTGCATGCGTTCAAAAATTTTGCAGTAGGCACCGTACATGGCGTCGTAAGTATCCTGCAATGATTCCTGGGTAATATGGAAAGAGTAAGCATCTTTCATGGTGAATTCACGGCTGCGCATAATACCGAAGCGAGGACGCACTTCATCACGGAACTTGGTTTGAATCTGGTACAGGTTCATCGGCAGTTGTTTGTAGCTGCTGATTTCGTTGCGTACCATTGAAGTAATCACTTCTTCGTGAGTCGGACCCAATACGAAGTCGCGGCTGTGGCGGTCTTTTATACGCAGTAATTCAGGGCCATATTCATCCCAGCGGTTGGTTTCCTGCCAAAGGTCAGCAGGTTGTACTACCGGCATTAACACTTCAATAGCGCCAGCTTTATTCATTTCTTCACGAACAATATTGGCGACCTTGTTCAGCACCCGCAAACCGGTTGGCAGCCAGGTGTACAGTCCGGAGGCTAGTTTACGAATGAGACCAGCCCGAAGCATAAGCTGATGACTAATTACCTCAGCGTCAGCAGGGGTTTCTTTTTGTGTGGCTAATAAATACTGACTAGTGCGCATTGATGGCATATACCCGTTGGATGATTACAAAACCCGCGTATTCTAGCAGTGTTAGGGGAGCTAAAATAGCCCTAAGAGACCGGTTGCAGTGATGTCACCAGGACTTTGCCGTTTTCCACAATCCACTGTATGTCACGATCGTAAAAAATGACCTGATAAGTCTTCGGGTCGTTGTCCTGTGATTGTCGGTAAGCCGGACGGGGATCCTGGCTTAAACACTGGATTATCAGGGCTTGTAAATCACTATGAGGCTGGGCGTTTAGCTGCGCTGTTGCCAGCTCAGTGAAATGCACTTCCCTGGCGGGGAGCGGGTGCTCATCAAGCAAGGTCGCCCTGGCATCGGCCACGCAATCTGTATAGGGCAGGTAAGGCTTGATATCGATAATTGGTGTGCCATCAAGTAAGTCAATGCCACCCACATTGAGTTGCCATTGACCATTCAGGTGCTCAGCGCCGAGGTTTTTCACAACAGACATACCTATGCCGTTGGGTCGGAACGTACTGCGAGAGGCAAACACCCCGATGCGATTGTTACCGCCGAGGCGTGGCGCGCGGACTGTGGGAGTCCAGCCGTGGTCGAGGTTTTCGTGAAATAAAAACAACAGCCACAGATGGGAATAGGTTTCGATGCCACGCAGACAGTTTGCGTCGTTAAAGGGAGGCGTCAGTCGCACACTGCCCCGGGCATTGGCTAAAGCTGGTTGGCGGGGAATGGCAAATTTTTGTTTAAATGGTGAGGCGATATGGCCGATGGGGGTTAACCCAAAGGCAGAAGGTTCGGACATAAATTGCAACACTTCTGTAGTTAGACTGAAACAAATTTCAAACATTTATTCGCTATAGTAGCGCCGCTATCTAATTACTGGTAGTCCCTGGAACACTTTAGCCCGCCTCTGCGCGGGCTTTTTTTTGCCCGCTGCGCACATAAGTCATCAAATTGCTGATTTTTTACATGATTGAAAATCCCGCGTATGCCAATATATAGCACTAACCACATACCTTGGTCTTTTGCAGTAAGTCACAGCAATGCACAAAGGCACTGTTAAACAGTAGATCGTAAATAGGATGGCTATGATCTCGGTAAAAAATTTATCTAAATTTTACGACCATTTTAAAGCAGTCGATAACCTTTCTTTCGACATTTCGCCCGGCAATATCGTGGGCTTTCTGGGGCCGAATGGCGCAGGTAAGTCTACCACCATGAAAATGCTGACCGGATTTCTGCCACCCAGTGAGGGAGAAATTTTTATAAAGGAACGGTCAATCGACAGCGATGCGAAAGCAATTCAGCGGGATATTGGTTACCTGCCAGAAGGCGCTCCGGCGTATGGGGACATGACGGTGTGGCAATTTTTGCACTTCATTGCCGATGTCAGAAGGTTAAAAGGGTCCCACCGTAAAGAGCGCCTGTACGATGTGATTCATCGCGTTGAGCTCGGTGATGTGCTGAACCGGCCCATCGACAATCTTTCCAAAGGCTTTAAACGCCGGGTAGGGCTGGCTCAGGCAATTTTGCACGATCCGGATATTCTTATTCTGGATGAACCAACGGACGGACTCGACCCCAACCAGAAACACCATGTCCGGCAGCTGATTGAAGATCTGTCACGGGAAAAAATTGTGATTATTTCTACTCATATTCTGGAGGAAGTCGCGGCGGTGTGTAACCGGGTGATGATTATCGCCGACGGGCAATTACGCTTCGACGATACACCGGAAGTACTCAGGCACCGATCGCGGTACTGTAATGCGGTGAGCCTGCGTCTTAGCTATGCCGCTGACATTTCCGGCCTGGCCGAACTGGAAGGGGTAGATGAAATGGAAATCGATCGCAAGACCGGTGTGGTAACCTTGTTTCCGGAACCTGGCAAACATATCTTCCATGCCATTAATGAATATGTCACCCAACGGCGTTTACCNGTGGATACCCTGACCCTGGAGACCGGTCGACTCGATGAAGTGTTTCGGGACATCACTACGGCAGAGGTGGTCCATGGGTAATATTTGGATCGTCACCAAACGGGAATTTGCGAGCTTTTTCGCCACACCGGTCGCTTACGTTTTCATTGCTATCTTTTTGATGCTTTCCGGCATCTTTACTTTCTTTATTGGCAACCTGTACGAACGTGGCCAGGCCGATTTGATCCCGTTTTTTAATTTCCACCCCTGGCTGTATTTATTTCTGGTGCCGGCGATAGCGATGCGCAGNTGGGCGGAGGANCGNAAGTCCGGNTCTATNGANTTACTTATGACCNTGCCNATCANTGTNGCTGAAGCCGTACTGGGTAAATTTATTGCCGCGTGGCTGGTGCTTGGNCTGNCNNTGGCGCTGACTTTCCCNCTATGGCTCAGTGTNGANTTTCTNGGTGANCCCGACCACGGCATTATNGTNGCCGCCTATATTGGNAGCTGGNTTATGGCCGGCGCTTTTCTGGCNATCAGNACCTGNATGTCGGCNTTCACCCGTAATCAGGTNGTNGCGTTTATTCTGGCGGTGGTNGTNTGNTTCCTNTTTGTNGTNTCGGGNAGCAGTATNGTNNTGGATGCTTTTCAGCCCTGGGCCGGNAACCTTATTCTCGATACNGTCGCCAGCTTCAGTTTTCTNANTCACTTTGAGGCNATGGCNAAAGGTGTACTGGCNCTGAATGANGTGGGCTATTTTTTCNTNATCATGGTGGTNTGGCTCTATGCCAGCCTGATTGTTATTGANCAGAAAAAGGCGGATTAACCATGCAGAAATTAATCGCTTTTTTAACCCTTTNGCTNNTGGCNNTNTTGTGTCTNGGGCTGGTNGTTATTAACAATGAAATGCTGGGTGACTANCGNATNGANCTCACCGANGATCAGGTGTATTCCCTGTCTGAGGGAAGNCAGCGGGTGTTAANTGATATCGATGAGCCCATCGTACTNAANTTTTANTTCTCTGATACCGCCTCGAAGGGCATGACGTCGTTACGNAACTATGCCAACCGGGTACAGAGTTTACTGGAGGANTATGAATCNCGGGCAAATGGCAAAATTACCNTAAATGTCATCGATCCTGAGCCTTTTTCAGAAGCNGAAGANCGGGCNAANCANTTTGGCCTGACCGGNGCAACNCTTGGCCCGGTAGGNGATGCCATTTACTTTGGTCTGGCCGGCACGAATGCGGTTGATAATCAGTTTACGATAAACTTTTTCGATCCGCAGAAGGAACGATTCCTTGAATACGATATCAGCAAACTGATTTATCAGCTNAGTGANCCAGAGCCGGTACAGCTGACACTACTTACCGATATCAACCTGATGGGCGGGCAAAATCCGATGAGCGGTCAGATGACGCCAGCCATGACGTTTTACAACCAGCTAAGTCAGTTATACGACATCACAACCATTGGCAGTGATGCCATACAAATTCCGGAAAATACCGACGTGCTGGTGGTTATTCACCCACAAAATCTGAGCGAGTCATTGCAATATTCTATTGATCAGTTCGCCATGCGGCAGGGGCGGATCCTGTTATTTGTGGATCCTCACTATGAGTCGGATGCTATGGCCATGATGGGCTCTTTGCAAGCGAATAAGTCTGACTTTGGCTTGCTGGAAAGCTGGGGGATTGATGCCGGGCTTGATTCGGTGATACTCGATGGTCGTCTGGGACTGGATATTCGCACGCCTGAAGGTGCGGTAACCCGCCACCCTGGTATTATCGGCCTGACCGGTGAGCAACTTAATCGCGAGGATGTGATTACGGCCAATCTGGAACTNGTTAACGGTTCGTCTTTNGCGCCTCTGACGCTGGCTGAANGCAGTAATTTAACCCTCACNCCNCTGGCNTATTCGTCTGCCGATGCGGTGATAGTGGATNGCGCTGAGTACGCTATGACGCAGGATCCACAAGCATTGCAGCGAATGCTTGATAGTTCAGACNCNCAGCGNNTCACTCTGGCAGCACGGTTCAGTGGNCCGGCNACNTCGGCGTTTACCCAGGCNCCGGCNACAGAATCCGCCAGTGAGCTTAATATGGCCCANGTGAGCCGAACCGCTAAATTAAACCTGATTGTGTTTAGCGATGCCGACCTGCTGGCNGACCGCTTTTGGGTGCAGCAGGCGAATTTCTTTGGTGAAACGATTTACACGCCGTTTGCCAACAACGGCGATGCTATTATTAACGCCAGTGAAAACCTGGCAGGCAGTGATGCACTGATCAGTATTCGCGGTCGGGGCACCTACGCACGGCCGTTTGAACAGGTGCAGGCATTGCAGGTAGCGGCAGAAGCCCGTTTCCGCGAACAGGAAGAGCGCTTGCAAAATCAGCTCCAGCAAACAGAAGAACAGTTAGCCCAGCTGCAAAATGTGCAGACTGAGTCTGGCGCGCTAACGCTGACCCCGGAGCAACAGGCTGCTCTGGATACATTTATTGCACAGCGCAACGAAATTCGCCGGGAACTACGGGACGTTCGTTATCAGTTGGAAAGGGATATTGATCAGTTGGGTAACTATCTCAAGCTGTTAAACATAGCCATCAGCCCTTTATTACTGGTCACTGTGCTGTGGGGGCTAGCGCGTTTGCTCCGCCGCAGAGCAGGGAAGAAAACACTGGAGGCCATCGGATCATGACCCGTGTTGTTATATTATTTTTACTCGTCGTAGTGACTTTGGGAGCCGGCTATTATTTGGTAGTTAAACGTCATCCCGAGCAGACCTCTCAGTCTCATTTACTGTTGGGCGGACTGGCGTCACAAAGTCATTCGCTGACGCAAATAACCATCGAAAATACAGAAGGGCCACTATTTAAAGCGCGTCGGGAAGGCGAGCAGTGGTTTGCTACCCATCTGGATTCGGTAATGACCTTTCCGGTTGATGTGGAAACACTGGCTGGTTTCGTTAGTGCCCTGTCCCAGGCGCATATTATTGAGCCGAAAACCGCTAAGGCGTCGCGCTATGCATTGCTTGGCGTAGAGCCTGTTACTCAGCCGGGCGCACAAAGTAGCCTGCTAACTATCGCCACGGATACTCAGCAATGGCGCGTGGTACTTGGTAATCTGGCGTCAAGCGGCCTGGGCCGTTACGCGCGGGAGCCGTCGCAGCAGCAGAGTTATCTGATAGACAAGACCCTGTCGCTACCGCTTACGCCTCATGAGTGGTTGTTGCCTGACGTTATTGACGTCGGACTTACTACACTTAAGTCCATCGTTATCGATAATGATCCGGCTTTTACCCTTTATAAAGGCATCGATGGCAACTGGCAGCTCAGTGAGAATAAGTTACCGCTGGCCTATCCTGGCGTGCTGGCTCATACCCTGAACGACATTGTTAACTTCGAATACGACAGTGTTGCACCGCTAATAAATGCGCCTGCTGCAGCGCAACTTCGTCGTACCATCGATATCACTGCCGAAGACGGTAAATTGTTAACCATGACACTGTATCAGATGGATGACGACGAAGGTGGTTACTCATTGTTGCTGGCCGGCGATCTGGTAGCGGCTCCTCTTACTGAGTGGATGTTCCGGCTGACTGACTTTCAGGCGCGGGGGCTGTTAACGCCTAAAGCGGAGTTACTGCAACAGCCGGATAGTCCTTAACACCTGTCGCTTGCGGTTGTCAGCGCGGAGCTTTACACGCTTTAAGCTGAGCCCGCAGGGCCGCTTCGCCAAGCGTTTCGGTGGTATCGATGTTGGTTTGCGGGATGGACTCGGGATCGGGGTGGTGCGCCAATGCCTGCTCCATTTCGGCTTCACGAATAATGTGGATCACCGGGTGAGGAGCACGATTGGTAAAATGACTGGGCGCATTTTCCGCTTCTCCGGCAAACAGATAGTCAGGATGAAAGCTGGCCAGCTGGTATTCCCCTTCATAGCCCCAGTGATTCAGAGATTGCTGAGCGACATCTACTAACATGAGGTAGTCATCAAACTGTTGCCAACCGTCAGATAACACCATCAGGGTTGTGGATGTATGGCTGGTGGTATCCAGATGCAGAAATTCATCGTGCAATGTCTCCAGCACCTGGGCCATGTCTGAGAAGGCTATGTCCACAAAGCGGATGCGCTGCTGGTCTCGCACAAAGCGGGCAAAGGGGCAGAAATTATGGCCAATAACCATATCATCAAGCCAACGCTGCACATGCAGGCAGGCTGGCGTCTCGGGGCTGTAAGTCATGACTTTAAATTAAGAATGGAATTTAACGTAGGCTTCCAGCGTGTTTTCAATCAGGCTGGCGACGGTCATGGGCCCAACACCGCCGGGTACCGGCGTAATCCAGCCTGCGCGTTCTACCGCTTTATCAAACTCCACGTCACCGACCAGTGAACCGGCAGCGGTGCGGTTAATACCTACATCGATCACGATTGCGCCGGGTTTAATCCAGTCGCCCGGTATAAAAGCAGGCTTACCTACGGCCACTACTAACAAATCGGCACGGCTGACGTGGCTTTTTAAATCCTGAGTAAATTTGTGACAGGTAGTCACGGTACAACCGGCCAGCAATAGTTCCAGCGACATTGGGCGACCAACAATATTAGAGGCGCCCACAATCACTGCATCTAACCCTTTAACGGGACGCTTAGTAGCTTCAATCATGGTCATGATGCCCTTGGGGGTGCAGGGGCGTAAAGCCGGGATGCGCTGCGCCAGACGGCCGATATTATAAGGGTGGAAACCATCAACGTCTTTGTGGGGATGAATGCGCTCAAGAATATGTTCGGCATCGAGTCCGGCAGGTAGCGGTAATTGAACCAGAATGCCGTCGATAGTCTGGTCTTCATTTAATTCATCAACGAGGTCGAGCAACTGTTGTTGTGAAGTATCGGCCGGTAAATCATAGGAACGGGAATTAAAACCCACTTCGTCACAGGCTTTACGTTTATTAGAAACATAAACCTGCGAAGCTGGATCGCTGCCAACCAGCACCACTGCCAAACCGGGCTCTCTTTTGCCTGCTTGCTTTAGTGAATCAACATATAAAGCGACGTCTCGTCGCACTTGTTTGGCAATAAGTTTGCCGTCAATCAAATGGGCGGTCATAGTTACTGGCTGCTTAATGAAGTAATTAATTAAAAACGATAGGAGATATATTTTCCCACAAGTATAGCGGCTAAGGCAAAACAACAAAGGTGAATTGTTGGTCAGAAGCGTAAATTTGACTAATTTTAGATCGAGTTGCCGACTTTATGAGCATACGATTATTTTAGGGTAAAAAAGTGTTTGACGAGGTAGGGGCAAGCCGGTAGTATGCGCACCCCGTAGCGGTGATGAAGTTCACGCCGATACGCAGGTTCGGTGAGTGGCGCAGCTTGGTAGCGCACTTGTTTTGGGTACAAGGGGTCGCAGGTTCAAATCCTGTCTCACCGACCACTTTTTTGCTAGCGAAGATTCGCCAAGCGTCCGTAGCTCAGCTGGATAGAGCAACGGCCTTCTAAGCCGTGGGTCGCAGGTTCGAATCCTGCCGGACGCGCCATCGCGAATTCGGCAGCTAAAATAGCGAAAAAGAAAATAATAGTTACCATACCACAACTATTATTTGTATAATGCAACACCTCAATGGTGGGCGTAGCTCAGTTGGTAGAGCCCCGGATTGTGATTCCGGTTGTCGTGGGTTCAAGTCCCATCGTCCACCCCATTTTCTCGCGGAAGTGGTGGAATTGGTAGACACGCTGGATTTAGGTTCCAGTGCTTCACGGCGTGAGAGTTCAAGTCTCTCCTTCCGCACCATTTACACCATTTTTTAGCAACACAGATTAAAGTCGGTGAGTGGCGCAGCTTGGTAGCGCACTTGTTTTGGGTACAAGGGGTCGCAGGTTCAAATCCTGTCTCACCGACCATTTCTAATAAATTCTCAGAAGATATGCCTCGCAGATAGCCGAAGACCCCTTGTGTAAGTAAGGGGAGCAGTTCAGCACATTGTCTGGAACAATGTGCAACAGCACTTTAGCGCTGGCCCGCAGGGCGAAGGACAGGAGTTCGGAGTCAATCCTGTCTCACCGACCATCTCTCTAAATTTTCATTTAACCAAAGTTAAAGCATTTGCAAACGTCCTGCTTACCTCCGCTTTGCACTCCTTTAAGTGCCCGAAAATCACCAATTATATCTGCCTGTTCAGGGCGAAAACAGAAAGCGCCGATTTGTGCTCGACTCTGATGTTATCAAACTGTATACTACTGCGTCTTTTTAAGGCAGCGCGTAGATTATAGCGCGATGAAACGACCTCTTACCTGAGTTTTAATCACTGTTCTCAGTGGCGGGCGAGAGGCTGGAAAATAAAGCGTATTAGGCGCAAAGTTGAGGTAATACAATGCAAGTTTCAGTCGAGACGACTCAGGGTTTAGAACGCCGTCTTACTATTACTGTTCCTGCTGAGTCAGTAGATAACGCCGTTAAATCGCGTTTACAGCAATTAGCGAAAACTCAGCGTATTAACGGTTTCCGTCCAGGTAAAGTACCAGTAAGCGTAATCAAGAAACGTTACGGACAAGCGGTTCGTCAGGAAGTGGCTGGCGACGTTATGCAACAAAACTTCTATCAGGCTATCGTGCAGGAAAAAATCAATCCTGCTGGCATGCCTTCATTTGAACTGACCAAAGATCAGGACGGTGAAGACCTGGAATTTGTTGCCAAGTTTGAAGTCTATCCAGAAGTAGAAGTAAAGGGCGTAGACGACATCGAAATCGAAAAAACAGTTGTTGAGATCGCCGATGAAGATCTGGACAACATGTTAGAGACTCTGCAAAAGCAGCACGGTGAGTGGAAAGAAGTTAAGCGTAAAGCGCGTAAAGATGACCGCATGGTTATCGACTTCGTAGGTACCATCGACGGTGAAGAGTTTGATGGCGGTAAAGCAGAAGACTTTACGCTGGAACTGGGTAAAGACCGCATGATCCCAGGCTTTGAAAAGCCACTGGTTGGTGCGAAAAAAGGTGAAGAAGTTATCGTTGACGTAACTTTCCCTGAAGATTACCACGCTGAAGCGCTGAAAGGTAAAGAAGCTCAATTCACCGTTAACGTGAAGAAAGTTGAAGGCCTGACGCTGCCTAAAGTAGACGAAGAGTTTGCTAAACTGTTCGGCATCGAAGACGGTGACGTTGAAGCACTTAAAGCCGAAGTACGCAAGAACATGGAGCGTGAATTAGGCCAGACGCTTAAGACACAGCTTAAAGAAGAAGTGATTGCCAAGTTGCTTGAGAAAAACGAACTTGACCTGCCAGCTGCACTGGTTGATCAGGAAGTGAACGCACTGCGTGAACAGGCTAAACAGCGTTTCAGCCAACAGGGCGGTGGTCAAAACCTGCCAGACCTGCCAGCAGATCTGTTCAAAGACAATGCACAGCGTCGCGTAAGCATCGGTCTGCTGCTGGGTGAAATCATCAAGCAAAACGACCTGAAAGCCGACCAGGAAAAAGTAGACAGCCTGATCGAAACTATGGCTTCTGCGTATGAAGATCCACAAGAAGTTGTTGATTACTACAAAAATAATCAGGAACTGATGCAACAAATGCAAAATGTTGCACTCGAAGAACAAGCGATCGAGTGGGTTGTTGGTCAGGCTAAAGTCACCGAAGTGAACAAGCCGTTTGACGAGGTTATGAACAAACAGGGGTAATTTTGCACTCCCAGATTGACTTAACCTACACGCAACTGTTTAAATGCTCGGTCTAGTCCGAGCATTTTTATTTCTGTAAGTACTTAAGGTAACCGCATAATGCAAAGCCCGTTAGATCCAATGAATGCACTGGTCCCCATGGTTGTTGAACAAACCGCGAAAGGGGAGCGTTCTTACGATATCTATTCTCGTCTGCTCAAAGAAAACGTCATTTTTCTGGTTGGTCAGGTTGAAGATCACATGGCCAACCTTATCGTGGCACAAATGTTATTTCTGGAAGCGGAAAATCCGGAAAAAGACATTTTCCTTTATATCAACTCTCCTGGTGGTTCTGTTACTGCGGGTATGGCAATTTACGACACCATGAAATTTATTAAACCTGATGTTAGCACCGTGTGTGTTGGCCAGGCTGCCAGCATGGGTGCATTCCTGTTGTCAGGTGGTGCTAAAGGTAAACGTTACTGTTTACCGAATGCGCGGGTGATGATTCACCAGCCTTTAGGCGGTTTTCAGGGCCAGGCATCTGATTTTGAAATCCACGCCCGAGAGATCCTCAGCATCAAGGAAAAACTCAACCGGCTGATGGCTGAGCATACCGGCCAGGACTACGAAAAAGTGGCTCACGACACCGATCGCGACAACTTCTTAAGTGCAAGTGAAGCTAAAGAGTATGGTTTAATCGACCAGGTTTTAACAAACCGAACTGACGCATCCGCCACTAAGTAGTATAGTTATATAAGCCCGGCACTGGTTTTTGTGTTTGCCGGGCAGTCTAGAGGCAAGAATTTATGAGCGATAAACAAGGCAGCGATAGCGATAACAAACTTCTGTATTGCTCGTTTTGTGGCAAAAGTCAGCATGAAGTCAGAAAACTGATTGCAGGTCCGTCTGTATTCATTTGTGACGAGTGTGTTGAGCTTTGTAATGACATTATTCGNGAAGAAATTAAAGATATTTCTCCGAATAAGGCAAATCAAAACGCGTTACCGAAACCACAGGAAATTCACGAACATCTGAATGACTATGTGATCGGCCAGGACCACGCCAAAAAGGTGTTATCGGTCGCAGTATACAACCACTATAAGCGTCTGCGTAACGGCGATGTGCATGAGGGCGTAGAGCTGGGCAAGAGTAACATACTGCTGATTGGCCCGACTGGTAGCGGTAAAACGTTGCTGGCAGAAACCCTGGCGCGACTGCTGGATGTTCCTTTCACTATGGCCGATGCCACCACCCTGACCGAAGCCGGTTATGTGGGTGAGGATGTTGAAAACATCATTCAGAAGCTGCTACAGAAATGCGACTACGATGTAGAAAAAGCCCAGCGCGGTATTGTGTACATTGATGAAATCGACAAGATCAGCCGTAAGTCTGACAATCCGTCNATCACCCGNGANGTATCNGGTGAAGGTGTGCANCAGGCACTGCTGAAACTGATTGAAGGNACGGTTGCCTCCGTGCCTCCTCAGGGCGGACGTAAGCANCCACANCAAGAGTTTTTGCAGGTNGANACNTCTAAGATCCTNTTTATCTGTGGCGGNGCGTTTGCTGGTCTGGATAAGGTNATTGAACAACGTTCNGCGCAAGGCAGNGGTATGGGCTTTGGNGCANAAGTGAANTCCAAAGANAANAAACAGGCNGTNTCGCAACTGTTNAAGCAGGTAGAACCNGAAGATCTGGTGAAGTACGGTCTGATCCCNGAGTTTATCGGCCGTTTACCGGTTGTGACCAGCCTGGAAGAGCTCAACGAAGAAGCNCTGATTCAGATTCTGAAGGANCCGAAGAACGCCATNACNAAACAGTATGGNGCNTTGTTCGCAATCGAAGATACNGAACTGGAGTTCCGCGAAGACGCNCTGTTTGCTATTGCNAANAAAGCGATGCAGCGTAAAACCGGTGCCCGNGGCCTGCGTTCCATCGTAGAAGCCGTATTGCTTGAAACCATGTACGAGCTACCGTCCATGGACAACGTGTCCAAGGTGGTTATCGATGAGACGGTCATCCGCGGAGAATCGAAACCCATCCTGATTTACGACAACGCTGATAAAAAAGCGGCAAGTGAATAAGAAAAATGCAAAAGGCCCTAATTAAAGGGCCTTTTTTGTATCAAAACTCTTTGTTTTTGCGCTATCTTAGATTCAACGTATTGAATAGACGGCACGTCAACGCTGAAAATAGTACAAAACATTCTTAGGTTGATTGAACTTTGTCTGCCTATCCCCATATAAACACTCATTAATAGAAAAAGTTAGAGAAGAAGTATGACGTCAGAGCGAGAAAATCGCATTGAAATTCCTGTACTGGCCTTACGGGACGTGGTTGTNTACCCCCATATGGTCATACCTTTATTTGTTGGACGAGAAAAATCCATTCGTTGCCTGGAAGCGGCCATGGACAGCGACAAACAGATCTTTCTGGTTGCGCAAAAAGATGCAGGGATCGATGANCCCGATACCAATGATATTTATTCTGTAGGCACTATCGCCACCATTCTGCAGTTACTCAAGCTACCCGACGGTACGGTAAAGGTACTGGTAGAAGGTAATGTGCGCGGCGAAATCGCAGAATACAACCAAACCGAGCCATATTTTATCGCGGGTATTAACCGCACGGCCGACGAAGACTTGCCTGAAAGTGAACAGGAAGTGTTGATACGTTCGGCGGTTTCACAGTTCGAAGGCTATGTAAAACTAAACAAGAAGATCCCACCTGAAGTGCTTACTTCATTAAATGGGATAGACGATGCTGCTCGACTGGCCGACACCATGGCAGCACACATGCCGCTTAAGTTGGTCGAAAAGCAGAAAGTGCTGGAGATGAAAGGCGTTAACGAACGTCTTGAGTACCTCATGGCACTGATGGAAGGCGAGATTGATTTACTCCAGGTGGAAAAGAAAATCCGTACGCGGGTTAAAAAGCAAATGGAGAAATCCCAGCGTGAGTATTATCTCAACGAGCAAATGAAAGCCATTCAGAAAGAACTGGGTGAGCTGGATGACGCGCCGGATGAGTTTGAAGCGCTGAGCAAGAAAATTGAAGAAGCGAAAATGCCTGCTGAGGCTGAAGAAAAAGCCAAAGCCGAGCTGCAAAAGCTGAAGATGATGTCGCCGATGTCTGCTGAAGCAACCGTGGTACGTAGCTATATCGACTGGCTCACCAGCGTGCCATGGCACAAGCGCTCAGCCGTGAAAAAGAACCTGGCGAAGGCNGAAGANATCCTNAATGCNGATCATTACGGCCTGGAAAAAGTCAAAGAACGTATTATTGAATACCTTGCCGTTCAGCAGCGAGTGCGCAAACTGAAAGGCCCCATTCTTTGTCTGGTAGGCCCGCCAGGGGTTGGTAAAACCTCGCTCGGCCAGTCCGTTGCCAAAGCAACCGGACGTAAGTACGTGCGCATGGCGCTGGGTGGAGTACGTGATGAAGCCGAAATTCGCGGTCACCGCCGGACCTACATTGGCTCATTGCCGGGCAAGCTGATCCAGAAAATGGCCAAGGTAGAAGTAAAGAATCCGCTGTTCCTGCTTGATGAAATCGACAAGATGTCGTCAGACATGCGCGGCGACCCGGCATCTGCACTGCTGGAAGTGCTCGATCCGGAACAAAACAGCAGCTTCAGNGANCANTANCTTGAAGTNGATTACGACCTGTCAGACGTNATGTTTGTTGCNACNTCAAACAGNATGAATATTCCNGGGCCGTTACTNGACCGGATGGAAGTNATTCGTCTGTCTGGTTACACCGAAGANGAAAANCTCAANATTGCTACCCGCCATTTAATTGGTAAGCAAATCGAGCGNAATGGCCTTAAGAAAAACGAACTTGANATCGACGANTCAGCGATTATTGGNATNATTCGTTANTACACCCGCGAAGCNGGNGTACGTTCACTGGANCGNGANATCTCCAAGGTTTGTCGTAAAGCNGTNAAAGATATTCTGCTNAANAAAGCCACNAAGAAAGTNGTGGTCACNCAGGANAATCTTAANGATTACCTNGGNGTNCAGCGCTTCGATTANGGNAAAGCNGANAAGAANAANCAGATTGGCCANGTTACNGGCCTNGCNTGGACTCAGGTTGGNGGCGNCCNG
>NZIK01000027.1:81124-89856 GCA_002691625.1 Alteromonadaceae bacterium | reverse complement strand
CATTGAAACCACTTCGGTTCCGGGTAAAGGTAAAATGACCTCAACCGGTTCATTAGGTGATGTCATGCAGGAGTCTATTCACGCCGCCATGACTGTGGTGCGCTCTCGAGCAGAGAAACTACGTATTAACAGTGATTTTTACGAGAAACGCGATATCCACGTGCACGTGCCGGAAGGGGCGACACCAAAAGATGGTCCGAGCGCGGGTATAGCTATGTGTACCGCATTGGTATCGTCATTAACTGGTAACCCGGTGAAATGTGAAGTAGCGATGACTGGTGAAATCACTTTGCGTGGTGAAGTGCTGGCCATTGGCGGGTTAAAGGAAAAGCTTCTGGCGGCTCACCGTGGCGGCATCAAAACCGTAGTGATACCAAAGGAAAACGAACGTGATCTGGAAGAGATTCCGGATAACGTAAAACAAGATCTGGACATTCATCCGGTACAGTGGATAGACGATGTTTTGGATATTGCTTTACAAGAACCGGTTGAAAGTTTTAAACCGGTGGCACTTGACGGCGAATAAACCATCAGCAAACACCGCTGAAACGCACGCCAATGCTGCGTAGCAGCGGTTTTATTAGACCTTTTGGTTAATTTTTATCCATATGGTGTGACAAAAGCCGTTTTTTTTAACTTTAGGGGCTTCAAAGTCCCAAAAGTTGTGTTACCTTAACTGCTGTATTCGCTTGAAGCCTTGTCACTAAAGGGATGGCAGCGATTCAACAATAAGTTAAAAAATTGTAAAGTGAAGCTTGATGTTAATCTTCAAGCTTGCTATAACGTCTGGGCAATGAACTGATTATTGCTTTGCGGACGAGAGCATAATAACAAACGAAGGGGATCTAATTGTGAACAAGTCTCAACTCATCGACAAAATCGCTGCTGGTGCAGATATTTCTAAAGCTGCCGCTGGCCGTGCACTGGATGCTTTCACTGACGCGGTAACCGACTCGCTGAAAGAAGGCGACCAGGTAGCTCTGGTTGGTTTTGGCACTTTCTCTGTAAGAGAGCGCTCTGCACGCAGTGGTCGTAATCCTCAAACTGGTGAGACTATCGAAATTGCTGCAGCTAAAGTACCTTCTTTCAAAGCTGGTAAAGCACTGAAAGACGCTTGTAACTAAGCATTAGATATTTTTTGAAAAGGCGATGGTTTACCATCGCCTTTTTTATTGCTGTAAGCAAAGGAATGCCTCTTCAGCATTCTATCGGGGTAAGTATTAAGCTATAATCCCCGCTTATTTGTTCCGTCGGCCCCCGACTGTACTACGGGTTGCTACCGGCCGGAAGAGTTGTAATGCAACGGAGTTAAAATCGAGTCATGCTAGAAAGGATCAGAGAAGGTTCTCAAGGCCCATGGGCGCTGGCGATTATTGCCCTGATCGTATTGAGTTTTGTATTTGCTGGGGTTAGCAGCTATGTGTCTTCATCAGGCAGCACTGCCGCCGCTGAAGTTAACGGCGAGCCAATCAGCCAGCAGGATGTTGAACGTGCCTATCAGGCACAACGTGCCCGTCTGGAAGCGCAGTTTGGTGAAGGTGTCAGCGCCTTATTCAGCGATGAAAACTATTTGCGTGATTTCCGCATGAATGTGCTGGATCGCCTGATTGCCGATACATTAATCGAACAGAAAGCGAAAGAGCTGGGCATGCGGGTGTCAGACAAGCAGATCCGTGATGCTATTACTGCAATGCCCGAGTTTCAGACCGAAGGTAGTTTTGACAACGAACGCTATTTAATGCTGTTGCGTCAAAATGGTTTCCAGCCCAGTGACTTCCGCGATTATATGCGCCAGCAAATGACCCGCGAGCAATTATCTCGTGCGGTGCAGGCCAGTGATTTCAGCTTGCCTGAAGAAGTGAGCTTAGCGCACCGCTTACAGGATCAGACGCGTAATGCCGATTATCTGATTGTAGANTCTGCGCCNTTTGCNGCATCNGTNGAACTGAGCGATGAAGAGGTTCAGGCNTTTTATGACGAAAATATCTCGCGCTTTGANACCCAGGAAAAAGTNAACCTGGCCTATGTNACGCTGGCGGTAGAAGACCTNAAAGCTGACGTATCNGTNAGCGAAGAGGAANTCGAGCAGGANTACCAGGACAACATCGCGTTGTATAAAACGACTGAAGAGCGNCGTGTATCGCACATCCTGATCGANTTTGGTGATGACAAAGNCGCGGCTAAAGAAAAAGCCGANTCACTGTTAGCCGAAGTTGAGCAAGGTGCCGATTTTGCCGANCTNGCCGAAGCTAATTCTGCNGANACGTTTTCTGCTGANAATGGNGGTGACCTTGATTTTATNACTGCNGGAATGATGGANCCGTCGTTCGACGAAGCCGCTTTTGCTATCAGTAANGTNGGNGAAACCTCTGAGGTTATCGAAACTGAATTTGGTTACCANATTATNAAGCTCACCGATATGAAGCCGGTAGAAACAACGCCGCTGGCAGAAGTACGCGACGAGATTGAAGCGCAACTGCTTACCGACAAAGCGACTGATGAATTCTTTGCTCTGCAATCAGAAATGGCTAACCTGGCGTTTGAAGTGCCGGATACCCTTGAAGACGTTGCNGGTGCNGTGAATGGTAANATTAAGGAAACCGGTTTAGTTACTGCTGCAGCGGTACCAGCGGCGCTTAATGTTCCAGCCGTAACCAGCAAAATGTTCGATCCGGACTTTATTGCCGAAGGGCTGAACAGTGACATTATTGAGCTAAGCAATGACNAAGTNGTAGTCATCCGCGTAGTAGGTCANGAGCCACAGCGTACTCAGGCACTGGATGAAGTCAGAACNCAAATCCTTGCCCAATTACGCGCCCGTAAAGCGCAGGAAGCAGCAGCNGAGTGGGCTGACAACGTAGTAGAGNAGNTACAGGCTGGNGAGTCACCTGAACTGACNATTGGTGATGTCACNCTGGAATGGCAAAGTAANGAAGCCATTGCNCGTAACAGCACCGAGNTACCNCGTAATCTGGTNGACACCGTNTTTACCCTGAGTACTGANGAGGGTAACAACCTNGAAGTNGCTAAGCTGGGNTCAGGTGATGTTGGTGTAGTACGCCTGACGGCAGTGAACATGCCTGAAGCNCTGGGTGAAGAAGAATTAGNCAGCCTNAAACAGCANCTGATGACNAATTACAGCCAGNCTAACTACCAGAGNTTTGTGGATTCATTACGNTCAGCAGCTGATGTAACNGTTAATCTNTAAACNNTACGCTTTGTTCAGANAAACNTAAAAAAGCAGGTCTCAGACCTGCTTTTTTATGTTTAGCTGAAAANCCGGTGTTAGTGAGTGACAAANTACATAAAGGTGAAAAAGACGGCGATNACCGANGANATCACNANAATATACTTAAANCCCTGTTTGCCGTCAGCCACACTGTAATTGTTAGCCTTTAAATACCCAAACCACAANACNCTCAGGATAAGAGGGATNAAGACAATAATTTTTAGCATAATGATGTTANCCGCTAAACANACCTAAAATCGATACGTTAAGTGTTTCNTGATGGACCAATAATATCAAGCACTAATCNAGGATTAACNTATTCAGGNGCGTTGNTTCAGNCCAAATGCAAGNCGTAACCAGGNAGNCGGNCGNATNANAAAATAACACAGGCCNGCGGTGAGGGTAAAAGCCAANACCAGTACACTCAATGATTTNAGCGNAATACCGGCATCCCACTGAACGATATAGTANGCAAGCANCACTATGACCGTCTGATGCAAAATATAAAACGGGTAGATTAACTCGTTNGCCTGGCGCAACCAGGCCGGGGAGTTATTCAGGTAGTGTCCNGCATANCCCAGCAAAACCAGCATGCCAGCCCAGCTGAGTAACGCGGTTAATGCCCACCAGATTTGCCACCTGACGGTAAGTGAGCCAATAAAGCTGAAGTCACCCAGGTAGTAGATATAGAACACCAGGCTGCTGACTATAAACCCATACAGATTGAATCGACGATGGCGGGCAATTGATTGCCAGATTGCCTGGCGGGACATAAACAGCATTCCTGTGATAAAAAACACCAGATAGAACACCGACACCGACAGGTTCTCGATAGCCCCGTCCTGCTCGGGATAATAGAGCTTTAAAATGCACCTTACAGAAATAAGAGCCACGCCAGACAGCATAAGACCAAACGGGCGATGCGACAGCTTCTCAAAGGCTCCAAGTAGCGTTTGCCCGGGAGATGTATCCAGCGCCTTTTTTAACGGGGTAGCCAGGAGCATAAAAATGATCAGAAACTCAATAAACCACAGGTGTTTGTTATCGAAGATCAGCAATCGCTGCTGGTAGGCGTCGAGCAGTGAAGCATACTGCTCAGGGGCTTCAAAATAAGCCTGAGGAGGCGTAATAAACATCATTGCCAGCAACAGGGGCAGTAACAGCCGCTTTGACTTGCTGAGTAAAAATGCCGTACTGCTGACCCGGTTGAGCAGAATAATGCTGCCAGCCCCGGCAATCAGAAACAAGACCGGTAACCGAAGCTGCTCAAAATAGACCATAATATCATCGAGTAATTTGCTCGACTCACTATTCATAATGTGCCAGTTATCACCGTTGAACGGCATGAATACATGGTGCATAAACACCGCGACAATCAGTATCACGCGCAGCCAGTCGAGCTCTGCATAACGTTGGGGGGTTACTTCCATGAATACCGGTTCCTGCATAAATAGGTCAAAGGGTTGCAATCCCTATGCTATCTAAATTTCGGCTGTTTATTGGTTGGATGTATGTAAGTAATTGTAAATATTTATTTATTCTGCTTCCTGATAGGCTGTGTTTAACCAGCTTATGAGCTCATCGTCAATCTGCTCTGGTGCCGTAACACGCACTCTGAAGGGCGTCATTTTACCTGGCGGCAGCTTCTCCAGCCTGTTGCCTTCACTTAATGAGCGACTGTTTATGCCTAATTCTACCGCGGTTTTGGTTGCCGGGCCAATCATGGCAAATTGTTTACTTCTGCGATAGCTGATGTAAGTTTTCTTGGGCGCGGTTTCAAAAGCACCAAACGTATTCAGCGCTTCCAGTAACGCTTCATGGATGGGGCGCAAGTGCGCTTTGTTACCAGCATAGATGAGGTCCATTGGCGGCGTATCAGTATCGCCAGGATTTGCCGCCTGTTTAGCCATGTGCGCAATAAGGTTGGCATTGCCATGGCCTAATCCTAAATCGGCCTTGAGCATTTTCACCACATCGGTGTGTTTGGTCAGGCCGCTACTATTCACCAACGAACATAATTCACTGAGTGATTTACCGGTGGCTTTTTCAATGTTCTGGATCTGGGTTGCCTGAGCCTGCTCCATGCTTGCCATATCATTAACCCTTCGAAGTTGGCTGGAATGGTTACTATAGCAGTGCCGTAGGTTTTTGCGTAATGTCAGATATCAGAGGAGAAGGGCCAACGGATTTCTATAACCGTTGGCCCTGAGCAACACAAGTTAAGCCGTTTTCTCGAACTGATGGCACTGGATATAACGTTTGCGTTTCTTCGGCAATAACTTGTCGGCGTCAACGACCACCAGACCATCCACACAGTCGCAGAAGTCCGGGTCGATGTTGAAGTCCAGAAAGGCCACGCCGTCGTGCTCGCAGACTTCGGTATATTGCTTATACAGGGTGGGCACGTTCACTCCCATATTGGCCAGCAGATGTTTAAGCTGAGTGAACTCTTTCTTGTAGTCCTCGCCTTTAAACTCGGTCAGTGTATCGGTGGGGAGGGAAAAGGGGATCTTTGCCTCGGCCTCACCAAATCTGGCCGGGAAGTGGGTCGCATAAAACTGCACAATAAGCTGCTTGGCTGGCTGTGGATAATTATCGCTCAGACTCACTGGTCCGAACAGATAGCGATAATGTGGGTAGCGGGTTAAAAACGCGCCAATACCGAACCACAGGTAATCGAGGCTGCGCTTACCCCAGTAACGGGGCTGTACAAAGCTGCGGCCAAGTTCCAGGCCCTGTTCAAACAGCTGCGGATTATGTTGTGCGTAATCAAACAAGGTGGCTGAGTATAAGCCCGTTGGATGGTCGGGGTTACTCAGAATTCGCGCATCACCAAAACGGTAGGCACCAACAATTTCCAAATCGTTTTCATCCCACAGGATAAGGTGATAATAGTGATTATCGTACTTATCGATATCACGACGGTGCAAAGTACCTTCACCAACAGCGCGAAACGCAATTTCACGTAGACGGCCAATTTCACGCATGATCACCGAACTGCCCTGATGCAGGTATAAATAGATATGTTTGCCATCAGAAGTTTCGCCTAAGTGCTCACACTGGCGTATAGCTCGAGAGAGCTCCTTGCGGTCTTCAGGCATGGCAATGGCCGCCTGAGTCGCAAAAATTCCCTTACGATTAGTACCCACACGGTACAGATGACGTTTAAACAGTTTTACCTGATCAGGTAGCGAGATGCTCAGTGACTGGTAGCTGGAGAAGGGGATCAGCTCGCCAATGCGCATCGGCAGTGACTTACGCCGTTGTTTGAACATTTCTTTCACCAGCAGCGCTGTCGCCAGTGGCTTATAAACCATAGACACACCATAGAATAACGGCGAATTTTTAGCATCAATAAATATCGGCAGGATGGGGGCTTTGGCCTGCCTGGCGATGCGCAAAAAGCCATTATGCCAGTGGGTATCGCGTACACCCTGTGGTCTGAGTCTGGAGACCTCGCCGGCAGGAAATATTAATACCGCGCCGTCGCCAGCCAGGTGCTCGTGAATGGCAGCCAAATGTTCTTTGCGGGTGCCGCCCTGCATATTGTTAACCGGCAGCAGCATATCCCGAAGTGGTTCAATAGCCATCAGCATCTGGTTGGCTACCACCTTTAAATCATGGCGNATTTCGGAGATCAGTTTGATTAGCGCCAAACCATCAATGGAGCCAATCGGGTGATTAGCAATGATCACCACGCGGCCCTCACTTGGGATGCGTTCCCGTTCGGTGTCCCGCACCGAGGTGCTGACATTAAAGTATTCCAGTACCTGCTCGACAAAATCGATNTCGTGGTAGTGAGGGTAGGTCCGTCCGAAGTCTGCGATTTCCCTTTCGTGCAGNAAATGACGCAGTGCAAAGCGCAGGGGTTTGCTTAGCAGGCTGTGCTTGGCGACCTGCGGATAGTACTCATTGAGNAATTCATCAACAGTAAACATATTCAGTACACTTCAGGTTATTTCGCCACACGATAGCAACCGNTTNTGACGATATGCTCACAGTTGTATTGCAGTTCCTTTACAGATACGCCNGNCAGTATCAGGCGGCTTTGCCGGTTTTTACAAAGTCTGCCAGGACTGACACATTACCGGAGTGCTTGAGATACTCATTAAAGTGAATTAGTGAGAGCTCACCACTATTATCTTCAACCAGTGCCGAGCAGTTTTCTATCCAGTCGCCATCGTTAATGTAGTGGATACCATTCACCATTAACGATTCAGGGTGGTGTATATGGCCACAGATAATCCCGTCGAGCCCTCTTTCTGCGGCGTGGCGGCAACCTGCTGCGCGATAGCGTTCGATGGCTTTATTGGCGCCCTTGATGTGCTTTTTAATGTACCCGGCCAGCGACCAGTAGTGATTGTTACGCCAGGCTCTGAAACGGTTATACCAGCGATTAAGAAATAACAGCAAGTCGTAGCCTTTATCCCCTATCCAGGCGTGGAATTTGCCGAGGGTGACATCGGCATCGAACTGATCGCCGTGCAATACCAGGTAGCGTTTACCATTGGTTGTGGTGTGCACCAGTTCACGCTCAATAGCGATATCACCAAAGGCCATACCTGAGTATTTTTGAATGGGCGCATCGTGGTTGCCTGGTAAATACACCACGCGGGTGCCACCATTGCTCATTTGCATGAGTTTATGCATGACCTGGTTGTGGGTATCCGGCCAGCGAAACTGCTTTTCCATTTGCCACATATCGACGATGTCGCCCACCAGATATAAGGTGTCCACCGAAATACTTTGTAAAAACTCAAGCAGGAATTCTGCCTTACAGTCTTTATTACCAAGGTGAATATCGGATAACCATACAGCTTTATAGTGGAGTTTTGCCATCACATTTTCCCGGCCAATCGCAACTGGTAAAGTGATTGGCACTTTACTGANNNGGCTTGACAGTTAGGTGACGGAGCTTTGACTATTCGATGACGAGTTGTTGAAGGTTAAATGACAGGCATAAAAAAAGCGCCGAAGGCGCTTTTTTAAACTAAACGTCAGTGGGTGATTANCCCAGCGCTTTAATTTGCGCAGCCAGACGGCTCTTNTGACGTGCAGCTTTGTTCTTGTGAATCAAACCTTTAGAAGCCATTCTGTCAAGAATTGGAGTCGCAGCAGACAGTGCAGCCTGGGCACCTTCTTTATCACCAGAGGCGATAGCCGCTACTACTTTTTTAATACTTGTACGAGTCATGGAGCGACGGCTGGCATTATGCTGGCGACGCTTTTCGGCTTGAATTGCACGTTTCTTAGCAGACTTAATGTTAGCCAAGGTGTAACTCCCAAAAAAATTCATGTCAAAAACGAGGGTGCGGATTGTGCCTAGCTATCGGCTAATTGTCAAACAATTTATCGCAGCTANACGTAACTTTCTTCCGCATGGCGCGTAGTATACCTGAGTAGGGCCCCCNGGCTCCAGTAAATATTCGCTGACATNGGTCGTTGACGCAGGTCAATAGCTTNTCTGCNNAACCNGCGATAATGGTCTACAGTAANCAGGNGT
>NZIK01000027.1:0-81117 GCA_002691625.1 Alteromonadaceae bacterium | reverse complement strand
TANTNNANNGGTAAATCTGCTGAAATNANAGCTAATAAAGCTAACAGGAGTAGGTGAATGTTAACCGTTGCCGATATTATGACCTGCCCGGTAATGCAATTGCATGAAGGGAANACCTTACACGATGCCCACTATATCACCCGNCATCGCGGCATTCGTCATTTNCCNGTGGTANANAAAGANACGCAANANATTATTGGTGTGGTCACGCAAAAAAGCCTGATNGCCAAAGTNATNAGTCTGATGGTGCTNTANGGTAACGAGGCACTGGAGCAGCATGAGAAGCAAACCAATATCATGGAAGTGGCGGTATGTGACTTTGATACCGTTAAAGCCGAGGAGACTATTCAGGAAGTCGCGCCTTTCTTTTTGCGCAATAAACACGGCTGTTTACCCGTGGTGGATGACGAACGCCATGTTATTGGTATTGTTACCTCAACGGATTTCGTTAACCTGTCGATGATGCTGATTGANAAACTGGAGCGATTAGAAAGCTAAATNTCCNGTATATCCACAATTATTCATTGATTTCATTGTGGTTACATAAGGTACAATAACGGCACANNAGTCGATTNGGGTGTCAGCAGGGCACCGAAAGGGAAGTGTGTGTCGAAGAAATTAATTAAGTCAGGCCTGATTGTCAGTACGATGACACTNCTTTCCCGGGTGCTGGGNTTAGTCCGGGATGTNGTGATNGCCCGCCTGATGGGNGCAGAAGCNGCNGCNGATGTNTTCTTTTTTGCCAATAAGATCCCNAACTTNCTNCGTCGCCTNTTTGCCGAAGGGGCGTTTGCCCAGGCCTTTATNCCGGTANTNACNGAAGTCCANGCCGAACANNACGAACAAAANCTCAAACAGTTTGTNGCCCATGTATCGGGNACTCTNGGNGCAATNGTNTTTGTNACTGCGCTGATNGGNGTNNTCATTTCNCCGNTGATTACNGCNATGTTNGGTGCCGGCTGGTTTATTGATTANCTTNANGANANACCNGACGGNGNAAAATTTGAACTGGCCAGCGCNATGCTCAAAATTACCTTNCCGTACATTGCNTTNATATCACTNACNGGNNTNTCCGGNGCNATTTTAAANACCCTNAANAAGTTTGCNGTNGCGGCCTTNACGCCGGTATTNCTNAANATNTGTATTATCGCCTGCGCTTATTTANTNGCTCCANCNATGAGTGAGCCNGCTTNTGCGCTGGCNTGGGGNGTGTTTATTGGNGGNATTGTGCANCTNGGTTTTCAGCTACCGTTTTTNTTTCGCGCCGGTTTATTNGTNAAACCNAANTGGGGNTGGCGCGATCCGGGNGTGGTAAAAGTCAGNACNCTGATGATCCCGGCGTTGTTNGGTGTATCGGTAGGGCAGATAAATCTGCTGCTCGATACGTTTATTGCCAGCTTTCTGGTCACCGGGTCGATAAGCTGGCTGTATTATTCAGACCGCTTGTTAGAGTTTCCGCTGGGGTTATTTGGCATAGCCATCGCCACCGTCATTTTACCTACGCTTTCTCGCAATCATGTGGGGAAAGACGAGCTGGGATTTTCCGGTAACATGGACTGGGCGGTCCGCATGGTAAGCTTACTGGGGGTCCCTGCGGCGGCGGGCCTGGGGTTTCTGGCAGAACCGATACTCTCGGTAATATTTCAGCGCGGTGCCTTTACGGCCGAAACCGCGCGCATGGCCTCATACAGTTTAATGGCCTATGCGTTTGGCCTGCTCAGCTTTATGCTGGTTAAGGTGCTGGCTCCAGGCTATTACTCGCGTCAGGATACTAAAACACCGGTTAAAATTGGTATCTGGTGTATGGCAGCCAACATGCTGTTTAATCTTATCTTTGCCATCCCTTATGGCTATGTGGGTCTGGCAATAGCCACCAGTTTGTCTGCCACGCTGAATGCTGCGTTGCTGTATATCGGTTTAAGCCGGCAAAAAGTGTATGTTGTGAGCCGTCTTACCCTGGGGTTTGTGGCTCGGGTGATGTTTTCAACCTGCGCCATGGTGGCTGCTATTTTGTGGATGCAGCAGGGCGTTGACTTTACCGGCCTGGCCTTGCGCGACAAAATCGTGTCCCTTACGTTAACCATTTTGCTGTCCGTTGCCGTGTTCGGCGGCTGCCTGTTTAGTTTTGGCATTCGCGTCCGTCATTTCAAATCCAAGGCCTTTTAGCGATTGGTATTGCTGGCCGGGTAGTTTATAATCGCCGGCTTTGTAGCATATTCATCTCAACAAAAGGTTGCTGTAAAACGTGGAGCTAATCCGGGGCCTTAACAATTTAAAAGATCATCATCACGGCTGTGTCCTGACCATCGGAAAGTTTGATGGAGTTCATCTTGGCCATCAGGCGGTGCTGGCTAATGTTATTGAACAAGCCCGCAGGCTGTCTTTGCCTGCCACTGTGATGGTGTTTGAACCGCATCCGGAAGAAGTCTTTACGCCGGACACGGCGCCTGCCCGAATCAGCCCGCTGGCCGAAAAATATCAGCTACTTAAAGCGCAAGGGGTAGACCGCCTGTTGTGTGTACGTTTCAATGCACAATTTGCTGCCCAGTCGCCGGATGAGTTTATAGAGCATCTGCTGGTCGACAAGCTGGGTGTGAAATTTCTGGTGGTTGGCGATGATTTTCGCTTTGGTAAAGGTCGTCAGGGCGATTTTTCCCGCCTCGAACAGGCCGGACAGCAATACGGTTTTGAGGTGGTCAGCACTCAAAGCTACCGCATGGAAGACTGCCGGATAAGCTCTACTGCTGTGCGTGAAGCACTGGCAGAGGGGAATTTTAGCCTGGCTCATACCATGCTTGGCCGTTCGTTTTTTATCTCCGGTCGGGTGATTCACGGCGAGAAAAAAGGGCGCACAATAGGCTTTCCTACTGCCAATGTGTTGCTTAACCGTTGCCAGACACCCATTACCGGCGTGTTTGCAGTGAAGCTGAATATCGACGGTACGCTCTACACCGGTGTAGCCAATATCGGCTCAAGACCCACGGTAAACGGCCAGCGCAAGCAACTGGAAGTGCATATTTTTGACTTTGCCGGTTCCATTTATGGTCAGCATATTACGGTAGTTCCGGTGGCCAGAATCAGAGATGAACAGCGCTTCAGCAGTCTTGAGGCACTTCGCGAGCAAATTGCCCTCGATGTTGCCAAAGCTAAACAAATTTTAACGAATAACGACGACCTGGTGCAGGTCTGAACCCGGGATAACTCCCGATAACGTGGACGGATAGAACAATAGCTATGAGTGATTACAAAGCCACATTGAATTTGCCGGAAACCGCCTTCCCAATGCGAGGGAACCTGGCGCAACGCGAACCGCAAATGTTGAAAAGCTGGGAAAAAGACGGCTTGTATCAGCAGATTCGCCAAGCCAAAGCCGGTAAAACGCCATTTGTGCTGCATGACGGCCCTCCTTACGCCAACGGAAACATTCACATTGGCCATGCCGTTAACAAAATCCTCAAAGATATTATTGTTAAGTCCAAAACCTTAGCTGATTTTGATGCGCCTTATGTGCCTGGCTGGGATTGCCACGGTCTGCCTATTGAGCTGATGGTAGAAAAGAAAGTCGGCAAGCCGGGTAAAAAGGTCACCGCTGCGCAGTTTCGTCAGAAATGCCGTGACTATGCGCAAAAGCAAATCGACGGTCAGATGGCAGACTTTAAACGTCTGGGCATTCTGGGTGAGTGGGCGAAGCCCTACAAAACCATGGATTTTGATTCCGAGGCGAATATTGTTCGCGCGCTGGGCAAAATCATTGACGCCGGCCACCTGGAAAAAGGCTTTAAACCGGTTCACTGGTGTACCGACTGTGGTTCTGCATTAGCCGAAGCCGAAGTGGAATACAAAGACAAAATGTCACCGGCTATCGACGTAAAATTCCCGCTGGCAGATGTTGATACGTTTGCCTCCGCGTTTGGCCTGAGCAGCGACGAGCTGACCGCGCATAAAGCCGGCGTGGTGATCTGGACTACCACACCATGGACCTTACCGGCCAACCTGGCGGTAAGCTTACATCCTGAACTTGAGTATTCTCTGGTTGAATTTGGCGACGATGCCCAGTGGCTAATGCTGGCGACTGATCTGGTAGAAAGCTGCATGCAGCGTTATGGCGTTGAAGAATACAAAACCGTGGCTACCTGTTTAGGTCAGGCTCTGGATAAAGCTGAATTACAGCATCCGTTCCTCGATAAAACATCGTTAATCGTACTGGGCGACCACGTGACTACTGACGCGGGTACCGGTTGTGTACATACCGCGCCAGCTCACGGTGTGGACGACTTTAACGTCTGTAAGCACTATGATATTGAGGTTTATAACCCGGTAGGTAACAACGGTGTTTATCTTGAAAACACGCCGTTGTTTGCCGGTATGCACGTATTTAAAGCCAATCAGCCTATCATCGATACCCTGGCTGAAAGTGGCAACCTGGTGCTGAATGTGAACTTTGAGCACAGCTATCCTCATTGCTGGCGCCATAAAACGCCGATTATCTTCCGTGCTACGCCACAGTGGTTCATCAGTATGGACAAACTGGGTCTGCGCGAGCAGTCACTGGAACAAATCCGCAGCACTGAGTGGATCCCGGAGTGGGGCGAAAACCGTATTACCAAGATGGTAGAAGGCCGTCCCGACTGGTGTATTTCACGTCAGCGTACCTGGGGTGTGCCGATCCCGCTGTATATCCATAAAGTCAGCGGCGAGTTACACCCGGAAACGGCCAGCCTGATTGAAAAGGTGGCGGCAGAGATAGAGAAAACCGGCATTCAGGCCTGGTGGGATATCGATGATGCTGCACTGTTGGGCAGCGACGCCGACCAGTACGATAAAGTTACCGATACGCTGGACGTCTGGTTTGACTCNGGTGTTACCCACTTCTTCGTGGTGGACTGCCGTGANGATATCCCGGCTAAAGCCGATTTATATCTGGAAGGGTCCGATCAGCANCGCGGNTGGTTTATGTCGTCACTGATGACNTCTACCGCTATGCACGGTCATGCGCCNTACCGNCAGGTACTNACNCACGGCTTTACGGTTGACGCTCAGGGCAAGAAAATGTCCAAGTCNNTNGGNAACGTNGTNGCGCCNCAGGAAGTCACCAACAAGCTGGGCGCCGATATTCTGCGCCTGTGGGTAGCTTCAACAGACTACCGCGGTGAAATTGCGGTATCCGATGAAATCCTTAAGCGTGCGGCCGACAACTATCGTCGTCTGCGTAATACTGCCCGCTTCTTACTGGCGAACCTCAATGGCTTTAACCCTGAAACTGATGCGGTACCNGAAGCCGAGATGGTTGCACTGGANCGCTGGGTAGTGTCACGGGCNAAGCANTTGCAGGCCGAAATCATCGCCGATTANGAAAAATACGACATGCTGCTGGTNTCNCAGAAACTGTCNCANTTCTGNTCTATNGAGCTGGGCAGTTTTTATCTGGATATCATCAAGGATCGNCAGTACACCGCNAAAGCCGACAGCGTTGCACGTCGTTCATGCCAGACTGCGCTGTATCACATTGTTGAGGCANTGGTACGCTGGATGGCNCCAATCACCAGNTTTACNGCGCAGGAAATCTGGCAGGAANTGCCAGGCGACAGAGCGAAATTTGTGTTNACNGAAACCTGGTACCAGGGCTTTAATGACTTTGGNCAGGATGACACCTTTAACGACGCTTACTGGAAACAGGTAATGGTGGTTAAAGACGCAGTTAANCAGGCGNTGGAACAGGCGCGTAAAGCACAGCTGCTGGGCGGCTCACTGGAAGCCTCTGTAACCCTGTATGCCGACGAAACGCTTAAGGGCCAATTGGAGCAACTGGCCGATGAACTGCGCTTCGTATTGCTTACCTCTGGTGTGGAGGTGGCGGCACTGGTCGATAAGCCGGCGGATGCTAGTGCAACCGAACTGGAAGGGCTGTTTGTGAGCGTAGCGAAAAGCAGTGGTGAAAAGTGCGTGCGCTGCTGGCACGTACGAGACGATGTGGGCTCTCACAGTGAGCACCCTGAACTGTGCGGCCGCTGTGTAACTAACGTTGATGGTGACGGAGAAACGCGCCACTATGCCTAAGTTTATTAGCCAAAGCGGCCTGCGCTTTTTATGGATAAGCGTGATCACGGTAGTGCTGGACTTATGGAGTAAGTACGCCGTGATGGACAGCATGGCATTGTATGAGTCAGTCCAGCTGGCACCGTTTTTCAACTTCACTTATGTGCATAATTACGGTGCCGCATTCAGCTTTCTGCACGACTCAGGCGGCTGGCAGCGCTGGTTTTTTACTGCTATTGCGGTAGCTGTTTGTAGCGTGATCCTGTGGTGGCTAAAACAAACGCCTAAACAGCAAAAGCTGCTGCCGATAGCCTTTAGTTTTATTCTGGGCGGCGCACTGGGTAACGTGTACGATCGGATTGTGCATGGTTATGTCATCGATTTTCTGGATTTCTACGTAAATGACTGGCACTGGCCGGCATTTAATCTGGCCGACAGCGCTATTTTTATTGGCGCTGCCCTGCTTATCTGGGACATGCTAACGAGTAAAGAAGACAACACATCAACCAGTAGCGCTAACTAACCTGAACGTAGAGAGAGTGACCGTGAGCGAAACATCAAAAGTGATTGGCGATAAAAGTCAGGTCATCATGCATTTTGACCTTAAACTGGCAGACGGTTCTGCCGCCGACAGTACCCGGGTAAATAAAAAACCAGCCAGGCTGGTAATGGGCGATGGTAGCTTAACGCCTAATTTTGAAGCCTGTTTACTGGGGCTGTCTGCGGGGGATAAAAAATCCTTTGAGCTGGCACCCGAAGACGCCTTTGGCCAGCCTAACCCGGACAACGTCCATCATATGGATAAAAGCCGTTTCGCTGCCGATATGACCCTGGAAGAAGGTATGATCATGGCCTTTGCCCAACCCGATGGCAGTGAAGTGCCGGGGATTATTCGCAGCATCGCCGGAACCTCGGTAACGGTGGATTTTAATCATCCGCTGGCTGGACAAACCGTGATCTTTGATGTTGAAATCATTGATGTTATCAACGCTTAGACTTGAGTAAGGGCGTACCATGCAAATTCATTTAGCTAATCCCCGTGGCTTTTGTGCCGGTGTAGACCGAGCCATTACCATTGTTGAACGGGCGCTGGAAATTTTTCAGCCACCTATCTATGTTCGCCACGAAGTGGTGCATAACAAGTTTGTGGTAGATGGACTGAAAGAGCGCGGCGCTATTTTTGTGGATGAGCTGGATGAAGTACCAGACGATAACATCGTCATTTTTTCTGCCCACGGCGTCTCGCAGGCCGTGCGCAAAGAAGCCGAACGTCGTGGCCTGAAAGTATTCGATGCTACCTGTCCACTGGTTACCAAGGTTCACCTTGAAGTCACCCGCGCCAGCCGCCGGGGCACCGAATGTATTTTGATTGGCCACGCCGGGCATCCGGAAGTGGAAGGCACCATGGGGCAGTACGATAACCCTGAAGGCGGTATCTACCTGGTGGAGTCCAGTGACGATGTACAAACGCTGGAAGTAAAAAACCCCAATGCACTTTATTATTGCAGTCAGACTACGTTATCGGTTGATGATACCGCCGACGTGATCGACGCCTTGCGTGAACGTTTTCCGGCCATTGAAGGGCCGCGTAAAGATGATATTTGTTATGCCACTCAAAATCGCCAGGATGCCGTGCGCGAGCTGGCTCAGGATTGCCAGGTGTTGCTGGTGGTGGGCGCGCAAAACAGCTCTAACTCAAATCGTTTACGCGAGCTGGCGGGCAAAATGGGTGCACAGGCACATCTGATCGCCGATGAGAACTGTATCCAGCGCGAGTGGCTCGATGGCGTTGAGCATATCGGTGTTACCGCTGGCGCATCAGCGCCTGAGGTACTGGTTAAACGGGTTATTCAGCGTTTACTCGACTGGGGAGCAGTAAAAGCCAGCGAACGTAGCGGTCGTGAGGAAAGTATTGAGTTTGCCGTGCCCAAAGAACTGCGGGTTAAACAGGTAAGNTAAAACAANTCCNNTTCTTATGCTCGCAGCAGCNTCTTGNNTGCGAGCANTTCCCCCTNAAAGTCGNGTTACCAGCANTTNGCTGGNGTGCGATTCATTGANTCGTCGAGTGTCAGGGTTGTGCAACCCGTATCATTAGTCTGACTTCCTTTTGCNGTNGCGGTNAGCGTAAACGTGGTGGCACTAACGTTACTTACACTGAAAGTGTAAAAATCCGANGCCGGAATGCCGATATCCGCTGCNGCGCCGTAGGTAATGTTTTGCAGCCTGTAGTTTTCCTGGCTCATATGCATTTGCATCAGTGCNGTNTGNGCATCNCCCCGTCTGGATTCNCTTACCTGNCCCTGATATGCCGGCAGAGCAATCGCAGCCAGAATACCCATTATCACAACGGCAATCATCAGCTCTATCAGCGTAAATCCTGTTGTTTTCATCAGATAGTTGTTCCCTGTAAAGCCAGTTGATTCATCGTAACCTGATACTCCAAATTTACGCCCTATCAGTCAACTGAACGCACGTACGGCTCTTATCCTAAAGCCACTGTTTGGTTGGCGACTATCTAACAACTATCTAACAACCATTCTTAAGACCAGCAGAAACAAGCTAAAGCAGTATGCATAATGTGTCATCAGACGAGACACAGAAAGCTGCTTCTGTGAGTAGTTCAGTGTGCGATGAGTACAACAGAGAGATTTATTGCGAAATGAATGTTAGATACCAGGGCGGGTACAGCTTAATTGAAATTATGATTGCCATGACGTTGGCTGTTGGTTCTTTGGCCGCTGTGTCGTCGCTGGTGGGTTATGGAGTGGGAGTTAACGGCAATTTACTTAACAGTGCCAGGCTTAATGAAGAATTAGGCAACGTTTATGCGCTNATCATCGCAGANTTACGANGAACTGGTTTTTCTGGAAACACCAAGGCTATGGTTTCTCAGCCGGATGCTAATCCCTCGCCATTTAATCAATCTATCTCTATCAGCGAGTATCCCGGTGAAACGGCACAAAGCTGCGTATTGTTTAGCTACGACAGTAACGACAATGGCACACTAGACCTGGCCTCACCCAATGAGAACTTCGGTTACCGACTCCTTGATGGCACGGTAGAAATTCGACGTAACTCTCTTGATTGCACCAGTAATGGTTGGGAAGACTTAACCGACAGCAGTGTAGTCAACGTTACTTCACTTAGGTTTGCCATTAACCAAACGGTTCAACAGGGGATTACCAGCACATCAGTTACCATTTTTCTTAGCGGAGAGTTATCGGCTAACGATAAATTGTCAAAGGTGTATCAAACCGTTGTGGTGGTGAGAAACCATGAAAGCTAAAACGACTATATTATCCACACAAAGAGGGGCAATAGTCCTGACTTCGGTGGTTTTATTGCTCACCATGGCGGCACTGGTGACCTTATATACCGGTCAGGTTAAGTCCTTTGAGAACCAAATTACTTTAAATGAACAAAATCGTCTTCTGGCATTTAACAGTGCCGAGGCCGGACTTATGAAAGCCCTGGGGATTCTGTCTATAGAGCCTTACTGGGATGGTGCTCAGTTTACCGGTAGCTTGCCAGGGCAGGGCAGTTTTACCACTACGGGGAGTTGGGACGAAATACTCCGCGAATCCGCTACNCAGCGCTTAATGACATTAGAGTCTGTCGGGCAGTCGCCTGACCGGTTGTCCNNNGTNACNGTNACAGANCANGCNTTGNTTTACCCTCTGGTGGCGAATCTACCGGATGCTCCACTTGTNGTGGCCGGNGGNATAGCTGCGGGAGGCNNCTTTGAGGTNGTTGCNAATCCTGATGGTGGTGGNGNAGGAGTNCCCTTGTCNNTCTGGAGCGATTTGGATGTGGATTTGCTCAACGGNAGCNNNANNACCTGTANCCAGNAGTCCTTTGCNGAAGGNAACTGNAGNANCNNCCCATATTCTCAAACCGNTNNTCAGGGGCCNGANATTCTGNATAACGATGTTAATTTTCCGGACGATTTGCTTGAGTATATTTTTAATATACCGGCAAATCAGTGGGCATTACTGCGTAATGAAGCTGACGAAGTGTTATCGACTTGTACGTCGTTGGGAGCGGCAACATCGGGATTTATCTGGGTCGAGGGACATTGTTACGTCACGGCAAATACTTCGCTAGGCAACGATACTAACCCGGTACTACTCGTTGTTGCCAATGGCGATTTAACGATGAACAGTGGCTCCATAATTACCGGGCTGGGGGTGTCATTCAGAAAACCGACTACCGCTATGGATTATGAAATTTATATGGCCGGGGGAGCAAGAGTAGTTGGTGGAATGATTGCGAATCACGATTTAGGTCACGCGAATGGCTATTACCACTCAACCTATCATCAGGATGTCCTGACCCTGCTACAACAGCACAATGCGTTTCAACGGCTGGCCAGAGTGCCCGGTAGTTGGCGGGATTATTAGGAGGTTATATGCAGGTTCGCGGCTTCTCACTGGTTGAAGTTTTAATTGCTTCACTGATTATAATGCTTGGCGTTAGCGGCGTTGTGTCATTGCAGTCTGCATACATGCGAAGTGATGCGCAGACCGCTTATCGACATGCAGCCTTGCGATTAGCTCAGAATAAATTTAATGATCTGCGACAATTTGAAGCTATTGAAAGTGCGGCAGGGATGATTGCCTATGATGATATAGCTGATAATGTCGGTGGTACGATTAATCCTGGACAGGTAGATGTCACGCTCGGCACCGATGGTGAATTGCATTCATTCACCCGTAACTGGGAGGTTGAGGATAAGTATTTTAGCGATACCACCGGTGATGGTGTTGCCGACACCTGGATGGACAGATCCACCCTGCTTGGCAATGGCTTGCCATTACCGCCATCCCCGGCGCAAAAACAAGTGACGGTGACGGTTAAATGGGTTGATACCAAAGGTAATACCATGGCCATTGCAGTGGATGGGAATATAGCACCAGTATCCTTAGGGCACAGTTATCATGCAATTAATGAGTCAAATAACGTTAAAACGAAGCCGGAAGTGCCTTTCACACCAGGTACCGCGCCAGACGTAATATCCTATAGTCTTGGCAATAATCAAAGGGTGGAAGCCAGCAAACCGTTACCTGACAGGATTAACCAAGGGAGTAACCAAATTGTTGAATTGACTTCTTTTCGCTATGCCTCCAGCGGTCAGGTCAGCAAATTGCTCAAACAGGAGGATTTTTTGACCATTAACTGCAAATGCAAACTGGCTGGTAGCGGCAATGGTTATACCCCGGCAATGACGCTACTTGAAGGAGACGAGTTGGTAGACTCGCCAGGTTATCTGGAGATTAAAGATACCGGTGTGGTGGCCGATAATCAGCAACCTGCCCACTGCAATGTATGCTGTCGGGACCATCATGACAACATGAATATGGTTGCCAGTGAAGCTTACTATCGCCTGGAAGGGGGCTTACCTCACAGTCACTATGACTCAGTTGGAGGAGGAAACTTCACTAAAGCCACGCAGGTCGGCGACACCTATATCGAGAATTGTCGATTTAAACGCATTAACGGCTTCTATGAGCTCTACCCCGACTGGCAACTTGTCGATATCGTCGCATTTGAAGCATCCTTTTTAGACACCCAAACAGCACTGGACGATTACCGGTCTTATACGACTGAGTTAATGGCTAGCAAAATCAGTAATTCACCTTTTTCATCCAGCCTGGCTAGTCGTTCCTTACTGGTACCGCCTGGTGATTATCAACTGATTGCCAGAGGGATTTATTTGGATAGGATGACAAGCTCTCACCTTGCCGCGGTGCAAGCGAAGCTGGCAGCAAATGATCCGCTATGGCAGCAGATAGTGCCATTTTATGACATCAATCTTACTCTGTTGGCCAGCTGGCACGCAGATAACCCGGTTATTGCAACGGTCACTAGCGAGACTATGGACACCGTTATCGATCCAGTGAATCACTACTACAATACTTACAGCCGTGGTCGAGTGACAGGTATCCAGGATGGTGTTACGAATATCAACGTAGGTAGCTACGGTGGCAATGCCGGGATCGCCAGCACTCTGCCTTTATCACCTGATGAATATTATCAGTTTTATTCAGACTACATCCAGGTCCAGATAGATAGCAGCGTAAGTGCGCCATAACTCAGCATTTAGGGTAGTGCGAAATAGCCTGATTAAGCGCACAAATCCTTACCCTGCCAGTATTGCTCACGATAACTTTGAAATCCTGCTCGGCATTAGTCAGCGTGACCGACCCTGCGTATCCTTGCGCAAGCCCCCGCGGAGGTGAAAACCGTGACTGGTTGTTATGGGCAAAAGTAGAGGCCGCCAATTGAACAAAACGAAATTCGTCATATGAGGTCACTTTTTCGACACCATCAATGGTACAAGATTGCGAGCTCTGACAATTGCAGGTTGCCTGGTCAGTAATACCTATACACCAGTACTGACCATCGACAATATCTAGCTGAATATCTTGTTGCTTGGCGATTGCCTGATGTCGTGCAGCCTGTATCTGAAAATATACCAACTGAACCGCTCCTTTTAATTCAATGGCTTTTAGCATGGTACTGAAGCTTTGCACGCTCTGGCTGGCAATGATTGCCACGATTGCTACGATTATGAGTAATTGAACCAGTGAAAATCCGTGCTCGCGAGCAGTCATTTTTCATTCCTTTCAATTAATTGACGTGAGGTTACAGTGTATCTTGCACACTTTGACAGGTGACCTGATCTGAAGAAGGGTAAATAGAGTTACATCCGGGAATGGTTAAAATTTGTTATTGCAGACAATACCTATTACCCAACTCACGTAACCAAAATTACGGAAAATTTACCGGCAGTTAGTTAGTATAGAGTCATATGGTAGGAGTCAATGATGCGCATGCCCCCGCAAAAATTATATAGTCTGCAAAAAGTCGCCGGTGTCGGTATGATCGAGATCCTGGTTAGCCTGTTTGTGCTGACGATTGGCTTGTTGGGCGTCGCATCCCTGCAATTTACCGGTACTTTTAACAACGTACAGGCTGCTAGCAGAAGTCAGGCAGAACTGGTTGCCCGCTATGTCTCAGAACAAATGGTCAGCGCTGCGCAGCCCGCTCAGACCGACGATGGCTGGGAAGTCGATGATGCCTTCTTCAATACGGACTTCTTTAACTTTGAAACCCTAAGCTGCAACGACAGTAATCTTTATAAATGTTACTGCCTGACCTTACCTGCCACTATTCCAAATTGCAGAACCGGGAATTGCACAAGCGCTGAAATCGCCGAATACAGTGGCTGGGAAGCTAGTTGTCAGGCGGTGGGCAGTAATCCGAATATGCGTATCAGCGTGAGCTGCAATGACCGCAACAATGGCGACGCGAAAGCCTGTTCCAGTGGTTCATTAGTAAATATAGCGGTTAGCTGGCCGGTTAAGAGTGACCAGCAGTCAACGGTGGCCAACGACAGTCGGTGTACTTTTAACACAGACTCAAACCGAGCCTGTGTTATCAAAGAGGTTACCCTGTGAAGCAGCAGTCTGGCTTTTCCCTGATCGAATTAATGATAAGCCTGGTATTAGGGCTGGTCATTTTATCGGGCGTGATACAGGTTTTTGTTAGTACCAGAGCAACAAATTCAATGAACCAGGCAATTGCAGAAGTGCAGGAGTATGGGCGATACATCACCTTGAGGCTCCAGGATGAACTGCGTGAGGTTGGTCGTTACGACATGAATACAACCCGCATCGAAGATTCTACGGATCTGGTGCTGGAGTCCAGTTTTGTTTTGCGTCAGCCCGTGGCTATCGCCAATGATTATCCGGCTATGGCGACGCTGGGTAGTACTGAGGGGGCAGGAAGTGCAAGTGATGGACTGGTGGTCAACTTGTTAGCTGAACAGGATTGTACAGGCAACCCGTTTAATGCCACTGCCCCAGAGCATCTGCATGTTGTAAACCATTATTTTGTGGAAAACGGCCAGCTAAAATGCATCGGTTATAACGGGCGTTATTTGCGTGGATTCAGTGGCAACCCTACCCCCAGTGCAGCAGTGGTATTGCTTGATGGTGTGGATAACATGCAAGTTGAATACGGGCTATCAGCAGATGTTACAGGCAATGACGGTCGGGTAGAGACCTATGTGGATGCCAGCGAACTCGGTAATGCTCGC
The DNA here is from genome assembly GCA_002691625.1 of Alteromonadaceae bacterium. Classification (GTDB taxonomy): domain Bacteria; phylum Pseudomonadota; class Gammaproteobacteria; order Enterobacterales; family Alteromonadaceae; genus Alteromonas. The sequence goes on along the minus strand of NZIK01000027.1, from coordinate 66,980 downwards.
CTGGCAAATCAACAAGTGGTAGCGATCCGCCTGGCGTTATTACTCAAGAGCGCCCCCATCAATCTGCAAAATATCGCAAACGAAAAGGTCAGGTTACTTTCTGAGGCCCCGGTAACTCTGGATCAGCAGCATTACTACCAGGTGTTTACAGTTTCAGTCGCGCTACGAAATAGTCTTAATTATGTAGGGAGTGCCGTGTTATGAAACAGCAACAACAGGGCATGGTGCTGGTATTTGCGCTAATCATGCTACTTTGCGTAACCCTGCTAGGGGTAGCGGCGGTCAGCACCAGTTTGTCGCAAACTAAGATGGCCAACTCTGTGCAGGCTCAGGGGCTTACCTTTGATGCCGCTGAAGCGGCAATTGCAGGCGTGGTATTTGAATCTGAGGATCAGATTGTATTGTCTAACGTCAATCTGGATGACCCCCTCACTGCGGCGCGTCAGGGCCTCACGTTTGATCCGCAAACTGATACCCTGGAGTGTGTCAATGATACGGATTGGATCAATCGCCAACTGACCAGCAGCGGATTAACAAAAGGTCAGCAAAATACCGCCACCGGCAACTTCCATACTCAGCCTGATGTTACCAGTTGGTCACGCACCGCGTTTGTGCAGGAAAAGCCTTGTCGGGGCTCCAGTAATGTTATTGGCAGCGGCGGATTACGCTGCCACGTTTTTGTCGTGCGCGGATGTGGACAGATTGATGGCAAACGAACCATCACCGCGAACTCACTGACAGTTGCCGTATTTGGTCCTTCATCGGAGGCACAATAATGAAACGAGTATCACCAGCCTGGTTAGCCAGCCTTTTTTTATGTGCCGTAGCACAACATGCTACCGGCGATGACCTTGATATCTTCCTTGGCACATCTAATGCCGCGCAAACTTACAACCCTAATGTGCTGTTTATTATGGATACGTCAGGCAGTATGGGAAGCAAGGATGGTGGTTCCGAGTCGCGAATGTTACGGGTACAAAATGCATTGAAGGATGCCCTAGCTTCGGCGACCAATATCAATGCTGGTTTGATGCGGTTTTCCGATCACGGCGGGCCGATTCTTTACCCTACCACGAATATTGATCAATCCATTGATGCCCAGTTAAGTAGCTCAACCAATGCGTCTGCCAATGATGGCTATGAAATATCATCATCAGTATATACCAATACAGATGAAATCATCCTGAGCTTTTCCACATCGCCGGTAACCTCAGCCTTTCGCTTTGAAGATCTCAATATTCCGCGCGGTGCCAGCATTACTTCGGCGTACCTTAAATTTACCTCAGCCCAGTACAATATTGCCAGTACCAATATCACTATTGCTGGTGAGTTAACCGGTGACAGTTCAGCGCTTTCCAGTGCCAGCGGTTCCATAAGCAGTAAAACGCAAACTGCTGCAGTGATTGACTGGAGTACAGATAATGATTTTCCTTCCGGGGGAGATGATGTTAGTTCGCCGGATATTGCACCGGTCATTCAGGAAATCATTGACCAGAGTAGCTGGTGTGGCAACAACGCGCTGACTGTGTTGATCAACGGTGAAGGTACCAGTACCTCCAGCAACCGTCGGGTCATGGCCTATGATGATGGTACCGGTACCGCTCCGCAGTTGGTTATCTCTTACGATCAAACGTCGGCTACTGGTTGTGTAGCAGGGGAAGCTCAGTATCAGATTGCAGACTCCTATGACAATGTGGAAGAAGCCACTAATGGCTGGGAATCTACCGGTCGTGAGCTAACATTCCGGGATAGCTCGAATAGCTATATAGGATTGCGTTTCACTGATGTTAATATCCCTCAGGGCGCGACAGTGACCAATGCCTACCTTGAATTTACCGCTTATGATACGGACACCAGAAATGGTGCCACTATGCTTATCAGAGGAATAGATCAGGACGACCTTAGCAATTTTAGAAATCATAACCGCTACGACTTAAAGAATATTGCCAAAACCGGCGGCGTCACCTGGAGTATTCCTGACTTCAGACGAAACAGGACGTATCAGACCGGAGATCTGAGTAGCATAATCAATGGTATTGTTGGCCGCAGTGGCTGGCAGGCGGGCAATGCACTGGGATTCGTGCTGAGTGATTTTGACGAATTACGGGGTGCCTACTCATATAGCGGCAAACCTTCCCGGGCGCCCAGGCTTTATATTGAATTTAACGGTAATGCCTCTGCCGGCAGCAGTCTTTCGGTTCGGGACTTGCTTATCAGTCAGGTCGATGACCTGTCGGCCAACGGTTTAACCCCCATTGTTGATACCCTTTACGAAGCGGCCTTGTATTATGGCGGCCGACAAGTGGATTATGGTTTAACCCGGGGTAACTCATCGGTCTCCTCGAGTGTGCGCCGCAGTACCCGTGTGAGCCATCGCGATGCTTATACAGGCGCTGACTCAGTACTTCCCTATGGCTGCGATCCGGAAAACCTCAGTGATTACGATTGTATCGATGAATATATACCCAGTGGTGCAGAGTACATCAGCCCGGTGACAGATTTACAGTGTCAGACCAATAACCATATTGTGCTGTTGTCTGATGGTGAAGCGAATAACAACCACAGTTCAGCAAAGATCCAGGCTTTACTTAACAGCAATTGCCAGAACGCGTCTTCCGGTGAGTATTGCGGTTTGGATTTGGTCTCGAATATCAGTAAATCGGCAACCTCCGTCATTGGCCCAAAGGTCACTACGCATACCATCGGCTTCGCGGCAAATAACAATGCTAATAACTTCCTTTATCGACTGGCACTGCAAAGTGGCGGCGGTTTTTATACAGCTAATAATTCCACCGATCTGCTGAACGCCTTCGAGACCATCTTAAGGGCCGTTAAAGATGTGAACGCGACCTTCGTTTCTCCAGGAGTAGCGGTAAACCAGCTAAACCGTCTGACTCACCAGGATGAGCTCTACTATGCGCTGTTTAAACCGGCTGAGGGTACCTTATGGCCGGGAAATCTGAAAAAATATCGGATTTCCGGTGATACGGTATACGACCAAAATGGCCTGGCTGCCATTGATACCAATACCGGTTTCTTTGCCGATAGCTCACACAGTTACTGGTCGCTGTTTCAGGACGGCGCGGATGTTCGCGAAGGGGGCGCTGCCTCACTGTTGCCATTAACCCGAAATGTGTACTTTTTTGACGGCCCTGGGAGTATCGTATCGGGTGCTAATCAGGTGCATGAAAATAACAGTGCAATTACTACTGCTATCATGGACACCGATGGTGAAGCCGATCCGCAGGGGCTGCGTGAGATACTGCTCAAATGGACGCGAGGCGTAGACATCAAAGACTATGATGGCGATGGAAATATCACCGAATCCCGTTTGCAAATGGGTGACCCTATCCACTCGCAACCAGTGATTGTTAATTATGGCAATAATGATTCAGTGATATTTATTGCTACCAACCACGGTTTCCTGCATGCCTTTGATGCAGAAACCGGTACTGAATATTATTCAGTTACGCCTAAATCCCTGCTATCCAATATCAAGGACTTTTATCAGGATAACTCCAGCTATCGTCATATTTATGGTTTGGATGGTCACATGGTGTTGCGAGAGTTTAATAATAAAAAATATCTGTATGTAGGTATGCGCCGCGGTGGTCGCGATTATTACGTATTCGATATCACTAGCAAAACATCTCCTTCTTTGGTGTTTAAAATAGAAGGCGGCAGCACCGGGCTGGATAAACTTGGGCAAACCTGGTCACGACCGATCATTACCAAAATGAATATGGGTGGAACATCCTATAACGTAATGATAGTCGGTGGTGGCTATGATGAAACCCAGGACACAAATCAGGTTAAAACCGCTGATGCGGTAGGCAACGCCGTGATGATTTTTAATGCTGATACCGGGGCCTTACTATGGCAAGCATCTGATAGTGGTGCTGACCTGAACCTGAGTGAAATGCAATACTCTATCCCTGGTCATGTCGCAGCTATTGATCGCGACAGTGATGGCTATGCAGACCACTTATACGCTACGGATATGGGAGGCCAGATATTCCGATTTGATGTTTATAACGGCGAATCTGGCAGCGACTTCATTAAAGGCCAGCGCATTGCAGATTTAGCTGGCACGGGGAATTCTGATAACCGCCATTTCTACTATGGAGTGGATGTTGCTGAAGTGGCGCTTGGTAGCAGTAACTTTTACGCCGTAGTGGTTGGCAGTGGCTGGCGGGCCAATCCGCTGGATAATGTGGTCAATGATCGATTTTACATGATTAAGGATACCGGTGTATTCACGCCTGATACCAATGGCGACTTTACTTTTCCGACTACGATCACCGAAAACGACTTGTTCGATGCCACCAGTCATAGTCTGACCCACAGTAATGATTCAACCAGAGAACTGGCTATCACGGAGTATGAGAGTAAGCAGGGATGGTTCTTAAAAATGCAAACCTCCGGCGAAAAAATTCTCTCTTCGCCGGTTATTGTTAATTACAAGGTCTTCTTTACCAGTTACGTGCCTGCGTCGAGCAGCACCAGCGCCTGTGCACCACCGGCGGGCAACAGCCGGGCATATCTGGTAAATCTGGTTGATGGTAATGCCGTAGGCGATCTGAACGGTGATGACGAACTGGGTGAAGATGATCGCTTTGCAACGTTGACGCAAACCGGTATTGCCCCTGATACTAAGATCCTGATAGAGGATGCTACCAATCCTACAATTTGCTTAGGTACTGAATGTGTATCGGCGGTAGTGCCAGTGGATGATGATGGCAATCCCGAGGCGTGTACTTCAGACTTTGAATGCCTGAGTCAGAATATTTTTGGCCGCTACCAACGGGTTATGCGTGGTAGTTGGTCAACCGAAGTGGAGCAATAATAGTTATGACCAAACCATCAGGATTTACGTTAATCGAAGTTATGATAGCGGTGGTCATCGTTGGTATTATCGCCGCAGTGGGTTATCCGTCGTACCAGTCAATGATGGTGAGTGCTAACCGCAGTACGGCTCAGGCTGATCTGATGAGCTTTGCCTCGGCTATGGAACGCCATTATGCTACCACATTCAGTTATAACGGTGCGGCCACTGGTAGTGGTAACACCGGTTCACCGGCGGTTTTTACAGCATATTCACCATCTACTGAACCCGCAGCCAAGAAAAAGTACACGCTGACTATTCATGCTGTGAGTGCTGATGGTAACAGTTATGAGCTACGGGCGGTGCCGGTAAGCGGTAGTCCTCAGGCGGGAGATGGTACGTTATATATATATAGTGACGGGCGCAAAGCCTGGGATCAGAACAGTGACGGAAGTATTGGCAGCAGCGAATACTGCTGGTCTTGCTAACGGTTCTAACTACAGGTTAGAGCAGAACCAGCATGATTCTCGTTGACGCCATCGTCATCTGAATCCTGTGCAATGGCGATTTTACCGTAACCATTAATAATCAGGCCAACGGCTTTATCGGCTTTACTGGTGTCGTCGCATATCGTCAACGTAGTGGTGACATTGGAGCCGCCTCTTGCATCAAAAATAAGGGCTTGGGTGGGCGCTTTAATTTTAACACTGCTATGTAGCTTTTCAGTGGAACTCAATAAGGTTTCATTTGTGCCACGTTTACCGTTGCCGTCGACATCATAAAAAGCCATGCTCGGGTAAGTCCAGTTACTGATACAATTCGTATAATCCAAAGAAGGGCACATAACCACCTCGGTTTGCTCTTCCATGGCTTTAAAACGGGCAAGGCGGGCCAATGTGCTCAGTTCATTGATTTCTTTGGTCAGTATAGAATGATTAATGAATCCGCGGGCGCCAGGCACTACTACGCCGGCAATGATACTTAGCACTGCAACGGTTATCATGAGTTCGATCAGCGTATAGCCTGAGTGGCGCATAGAGAGCATCTTCATAGAGTTGATTCTAATGGTAGTTTATCGTACAACCAGTTCTATTGTTTATGAAAATAAACACCTAAGTATCGCTGTACGGCTGATTCTGCATCGCAGTGCTTCAACATCAGCAGTTGATATAATGCCTGCTGACAACATGGCGTCTTTTAACGTAGACTGTATACAAGTTATAGAAAACTCTGGATTATCTAATGGATAAACAAGCGGTTATTGAGGAAATGAAAGTACTGCCATCGATTGACGTGGCGTACGAAGTTACCCGTCGGGTTGGGTTTATTAAGCAACAACTCAAACAGTCGGGCTTGAATGCCCTGGTGCTTGGCATCAGNGGCGGNATNGACTCCTGNACTCTGGGGCGACTGGNTCAGCTGGCTATCGATGAGCTCAATCAGGAGCATCATGAAAAGTACCAGTTTGTAGCGGTACGTTTGCCCTACAATGTTCAGGCTGACGAAGAAGACGCCCAGGCGTCGATCGATTTTATTAAGCCGACTCAGTCTATTGCAGTGAACGTGCAGCCNGGNGCNGATGCNATCCACCAGGAAACCTGTTCGGCATTAACCGCGGCGGGNTTGCTACCAGCCGATGAGAGCAAGCAGGACTTTGTNAAAGGTAANGTTAAAGCCCGTACCCGNATGGTTATNCAGTATGAAATTGCCGGTATGGTTGANGGNCTGGTGCTGGGNACCGACCATTCTGCTGAAAATATTACCGGCTTTTACACCAAATACGGTGATGGAGCCTGTGATTTAGCCCCGCTGTTCGGCTTAAGTAAACGCCAGGTACGTCAGGTCGCTGAGCATCTGGGTGCACCGGCTAAAATTATTCATAAGGCACCAACTGCCGATCTGGAAACCCTGTCGCCACAGAAAGCTGACGAACAGGCATTAGGATTGACTTACGACCAGATTGATGATTTTCTCGAAAATAAACCGGTTGCAGCGGAAGTNTCTGAAAAGTTACTGTATATTTATAAACGTACACAGCATAAACGTGTACCCATTCCTACTATTTACGATGAGTAAACGACGATGAAAAAAATTGAAGCAATCGTTAAGCCGTTTAAACTCGATGACGTTAGAGAAGCGCTTGCCGATGTGGGTATTGCCGGCATGACGGTAACCGAAGTAAAAGGCTTTGGGCGTCAGAAAGGCCATACCGAGCTGTACCGGGGAGCNGAATACCAGGTCGACTTTTTACCAAAAGTGAAAATNGAAATCGTNCTTGATGATGAGCGGGTAGAGCTGGCCGTAGAAACNATTCTGAANTCGGCTAAAACCGGNAANATTGGTGACGGTAAAATCTTTATNTATTCTGTNGAAGAGGCGATTCGTATNCGTACNTCTGAACAGGGCGACGAAGCGATTTAATCCCGCGCNGATAATGACCAANAAAAAAGGAGTGCNATGGCACTCCTTTTTGCTTTANCCCTTTCAGGCTNTGNGGGCGANGCCTAGTGATTGCAGCCNCCTTTGCCGTGAACATGGCCGTGGGCCAGTTCATCTTCNGTGGGCTCACGAACATCGAGNACTTCCACTTCAAAAGANAANGCGATACCTGCCAGNGGATGGTTNCCGTCGATAATCACTTCGTCATCGGTTTTCTCAATCACAATNACTGANTGCTCACCGGCATCGGTGGTNGCNCGAAANTGCATGCCNGGCTCTACTTCCATNCCTTCAAACATTGAAGCCGGCACAGCNTGCACCAGNTGATCAAGACGTTCACCATANGCTTTTTCCGGAGCAACGGTAACATCAAACTTTTCACCGGCGGCTTTACCCTGCAGGGCNTCTTCNAGNCCACTGATTAAAAAACGACTGCCAAGCAGTGCGGATAATGGCTCTCCACCGGTGGATGAATCAAGCTCGGTACCATCTTCGGTGCTNACGGTGTAGTGCAGGGTTACNACACTGTTTTGCGAAATCTGCATAATCTCTGCCTTTTCGGAGGTTGTAAAAAATAAAAATNTACGCCGTGCGCCTTATTTAGAGCGTATACGGCAAGTCACAATGAATCAACTCCAATGCCGGATTAGTTGACAGTCTGAAGCTATCNTCGGGGGTGGTGTCATTATTCACCACGGCAAGCAGCCAGGTTTCCTCACCCAGAACCGCCGCGCGCAGGATGGTGCCGCCTGAGCGCCAGTGCTCACCGGCCTGTTTTTCAAGCTTGGCTGTAGCGATCTCATCACAAGCCTCGGGCAACTTAAATATCATTGCAGCCCGCTTGTTCCTGCCCAGATAACGGGTACGGGCAACCACTTCCTGGCCCATATAGCAGCCCTTGTTAAAGTCAATGGCATCCAGCGCCTGCAGGTTCATCATCTGCGGAACGTACTGATTAATCTGTTCTTCGCTGGTCAGTGCCGGGATGCCGNTGGCAATGTCGAGCGCTGTGGCTGCNGTTTCNTCGAATANGGGGAANTCAGCATCGTTNACNGCCTGGACGAATGCCGGCGAAGCGTCTTTTTTNAGNGCAAGCAGAACNGTATCTGCGGGATAATCTAAAGCGATACAGAAGCCTGAATCAGACTCGACCATGGCCATCGGGCTATCAGGTAANGCAGCNAAANNNNCTTCCAGTAACGCGGTNGNTTGCTTACCCTTTAACAGNTANAAATCNAANTTTTCCGTTTCGGANNCGATTTCAATCTTTGAAAATACGCCGTATTTTTTNAGTTGCTCCNCCGAAGCGNCCACTGCGGTANTGCCTGCAANCAGATAAAGNGCNGNGGCGCCATTGGCCACCAGACTCACACTCCAGCTTTTGCCTTTAAANTCACAGTGTGCGCTGCGNCGCACGGTTGCGTCNGCCATCTTATTGATATCAATGGTTAACTGACTGTGCANAAAGGTTTTGGCATCNTCGCCACTGACACTCNCACANGCCATCGACGGCAAAGCCACGACTANATTATCGGGAAAAGCATCCANTTTNGGAGGGAGTNGGGAGTACGCTTGCATAGTNATATTAACGCCTGATGTTTTANCTAACCTGCTGGAGTATATGAGGGGGATCACGCAGAAGATCAAGGGGGNTGATGATTGTTGTTGTGANCGNGGCNGACCNCNTGTTAANGGCCNGGNAATANNCACCTGGAATGCNNGCCAGNGCTGCCCCNCCTGNGTAAANNGAAGAGCAACCTTTGNATGGGCAANAGACANCTTCTGGCCAGTATCAACCTGNNTCTAACCNTGATATATTTGCCGCCATGACTATTTCACACAATCAACCGGTTATGTTTACTGCGAAACGTTATGCACGATTGAAATGGGCTTGCCGCCGCGGCATGCTGGAACTGGANGTACTGTTACTGCCATTTGTTGAAGAAGCGTTTAACGATCTGTCTGAACAGGATAAGGAAACCTTTGAACGGTTGCTGACCTGTGACGACCCGGATCTGTTTGCCTGGATTATGGGCCATCAGACCTGTCAGGATCCTGAACTGGCCAGGATGGTCGATACGATTGTTAGTCGGGTCAAAGTATAGCGTTTTTCTGCAACCGCCCGTGCGCCAGCCCGTTTATCGAATGATGCTGGCCAGTGTGGCAGTNGCGATTATCCTGNTGTTAACGCCTGNTTTNTGGTGGGCAGTNCTAATCGGGTGTATCAGTTTGTGCCTGNNANTGGTCTGGCCGNTGAATNTTNNATCNCATCCACAGACCTGGATTGTTGATGAGACCGGCGAAGGGTATACGGTTATTAGCGGTCGTCAGGATAACGCCGGTAACTGGCAAATCAGCCCGCGCTCAAAGCTGCTTCCCGGTGCATTATATCTGGTGCGCTATTTTCAGCAGTCGCAGCGGTTTGAAACCTGCTGGCTTTTTCCCTGGCAGGTTCAGGATAAAGATTACCGCCGACTCGCCAGGATTGTGTTTAGGCAAGGACAACTCTGAATGTTAGGACTTTATTTGCAGGCTGGGTTTAAAAAAGCCGCTGATATTACGCCGTCTTCACTGGAAGGCCTGCAACGCGCCCCGGTGTTATGGCAGACCTTCTTACCCAGCGCTCGTCACTATAAAAAATACTGTAAGTTAGTTGGCTGGGAAAACTCTGCCCGGATGCACCCGTTTTACTGGCAGGTGCGGGGACTTTCATTGCAACTACGCTTGCTGGCTCACAGTAAAAGCCCGTTCAAGTTACTGGGACTGGTGCATTTGCAGAACCGGGTAGAAGAGNATGCCGAATGCCGCACCGATATTCCCTGTGAGCTGGTGGCCCGGTTTGGTACTGTTTATNAGCATCGCCGAGGATTAGCCGTAGAAGTTACCGTTACCGGCAACCAGCGCGGTCAGCGGGTATACAGCGCAACCGGCACGTACCTGATGCAAACCTCACTTAAGCCCGGCCCGTTACCTGCCTACGAGAGTGATATTGTCGCACCGGGTGAAACCTCACCCGAGACTGCAGAGTTAGCATTCAGTGCTTCAATGGTGCGCCGCTACGCAAAAGTGTCTGGCGATGTTAACCCCATTCATTTAAGTACGCTGACAGCCAGATTATTTGGTTTTAAACGGGCGATAGTGCATGGTATGTACAGCGGTGCAAAGGCGGTTTCTGTGCTGGATAAACAAGCGGAGCTAAATAGCAAAGCAGTGCGGTTAGCGTTTAAACGACCGATGTTTGTGCCAGCCAAAGCCGTGCTATACAGCGAACAAGGTGAAGGGTCTACCCACTTCTCGCTGGTCTCAGCCAACCGGGAGCAAGCGGAAACCTACTTCACCGGCCAGATCGGTTGATAACGCCACCGACTGCGTTTAGTGCTCGAAACTGGTTAAATCACCCGGTTGCGGTGAGGTATTAGACGGCATGGGCGTTAAAATGGATGGCGTTGCATTCTCTGCCCGTTCAGGATAATCCTGGTTGTAATGCAGCCCGCGACTTTCTTGACGTTGCATGGCACAGCGCACTATCAGCTCAGCCACCGTTACCAGATTACGTAGCTCCAGCAAGTTATTGCTGACCCGGAAATTCGAGTAGTAATCACTGATTTCCTGTTCCAGCAATTTAATCCGGCGAATTGCTCGCTCCAGCCGTTTGGTAGTGCGCACGATGCCAACGTAATCCCACATAAACAGGCGTAGCTCATGCCAGTTATGCTGNATAATAACCTCTTCGTCAGAGTCGCTGACCTTACTTTCATCCCATGGCAGGATAGGCTCTTCTGCGGGAGCTTCATCCAGGCGGGAAAGAATATGCTCAGCTGCTGAGCGGGCAAAAACAATACACTCCAGCAGCGAATTAGACGCCATCCGGTTGGCACCGTGTAAGCCTGTGTAAGCGACTTCGCCAACCGCATAGACATTATCCAGATCGGTACGCGCATTTAAATCGGTCATCACGCCGCCGCAACTATAATGCGCCGCCGGAACGACCGGAATAGCTTCGCGGGTGATATCTATGCCCAGCGAGCGGCATTTGCGATAAATATTCGGGAAGTGCTTTACAATGAAGTCGGCAGGTTTATGACTAATGTCCAGATACATACAGTCAGCGCCGAGTCGTTTCATTTCATAGTCGATAGCACGGGCAACAATATCCCGCGGAGCGAGGTCTTTGCGCTCGTCGAATTTTTCCATAAACGGCGTGCCATCGGCGTGAACCAGACGGGCGCCTTCGCCACGCAGTGCTTCGGTAATCAGGAAGTTACGCGCCTGCGGGTGGAATAAGCAGGTAGGGTGGAACTGGTTAAATTCCATATTAGCGACCCGGCAACCCGCCCGCCACGCCATGGCAATACCATCACCGCTGGCAATATCCGGATTCGAGGTGTACTGGTAAACCTTACTGGCACCACCGGTGGCAAGGGTGATAAAGCGGCTGCGGATCACCTCGACCTGTTCCCGTTTGCGGTTCCATACATATACGCCTTTGCAGCGGTTAGGATTGTCCTGACTTTTTATCATATCGATGGCATTGTAACGCTCAAAAATATGAATATTGGAATGCTGGGATACCGCTTCGTTAAGGGTGATTTGCAGCGCTTCGCCGGTGGCATCGGCGGCATGCAGGATGCGGCGGAAGCTATGCCCGCCCTCGCGGGTGAGGTGATAGCGGTTTTCGCCGTTATCGGCCTGCTCCTGATCAAAGGGGACGCCATGTTCGATTAACCATTCCATGGCACTCTTGGCATTTTGCGCAGTAAACCGCACAACGTCTTCATCGCAAAGATAGGCGCCGGCTTCCAGAGTATCCTGTACATGGGACTCAATGGAGTCGCGTTCGTCAAATACTGCCGCAATACCGCCCTGAGCGTAACGGGTGGAGCCTTCGTTACAGTCACTCTTACTGAGCAGGATAATGCGACAATAATTGGCCAGTGATAAGGCCAGGCTCATGCCTGCCGCGCCAGAACCGATAATTAAAACATCACAACTGTGCTCAACGTTAGCGTCAGCAGGTTGCTCCGGTGTTACAGATGAAGAAGCGTTTGAATTCATGTAATGTAAGGGTCACAATGCGTGATTTTCGGAAAGTCTAATAAAACTCGGCGCAAACGTAAAAGAATAAACGCCTTNANGGCAACTATTTTACCGATATTTTGGGTGTTTAGCTTGAGAAATGAAAAAAAGATCACATTCTTTGCGAACTTTTTAAAATACGCGAAGTCTACTCAATTGCTTGCATGAGCTATTTGGGAATTAGTCGGTAGGAGAAATGGCTCGAATGAGCGAGCAAATAACTGATCAACAGTTGGTTGAACGTGTTCAGCAAGGCGATAAAAACGCGTTTAATCTGCTGGTAACGCGCTATCAGCATAAAGTGATGCACTTGGTTTCGCGCTATGTGAAAAACACCGGTGATGTGGCAGACGTCACGCAGGATGCGTTTATTAAAGCGTATCGTGCGNTACCTAATTTCAGGGGCGACAGCGCATTTTANACCTGGTTATATCGTATAGCAGTGAACAGCGCCAAAAATTATTTGGTGGCTATCGGGCGTAANCCGCCCGCCAGTGATGTCGATGCTGAAGAAGCGGACTATTATGATGGCAGTGATGCACTGAAGGAGCATTCATCTCCTGAGCGCAGTGTGCTGTCGGATGAACTTGAGGCGACTTTGTTTCGCGCTATGGAAAAATTGCCTGACGATTTACGAATGGCAATTACTCTGCGTGAAATTGAGGGGCTGAGTTACGAAGAAATTGCAAATGTAATGGCCTGTCCTGTAGGAACGGTGCGTTCCAGGATATTCAGAGCACGGGAAGCTATTGATAAGGTTATTCAACCATTACTGGAAACCTGATATTGAGCTTTAGGGCCGNGATCAGGTACAGTAGATTTTGACAAGGTTGCCTTATAACGATGAAAAGTAATCANGGCGTAACCAGGAAAAGTACTTTATGACGCAGCAACACGAAAAATTATCGGCTTTTATGGACGGCGAACTCGATGACANCGGGTTTGTTGACAGCATTAAAAACGATAGTGAATCACTGGCAAAATGGCGTAGCTACCATGTNATNCGTAGCGGTTTACGTAAAGAAGCNTCAGTGATGCCGGAATTTGANATTACTGCCCAGGTTGCAGCCGCNCTNGANCAGGAACCAACAGTGTTGGCGCCGAAGTCNAAATGGAANTCNCTNCCAGTGGTNAACAAGGTAGTNCCATTNCTTCGTCAGTCNGGNCANCTGGCNGTTGCNGCNTCAGTGGCTGCNGCNGTNATTCTGGGNGTNCANCAGGTTAATCAACAACCTGCGGCGGAAGAGCCNTTNACGACNTTCCAGACNCCNGTNATNCCNGGNATGCCNCANNCNGGNATGGCACCGGTNAGNCTTGANCAAAGTAANATNNTNCCAAATAANCGNGCNGGCGATTCGGATGCNCTGTTACAGAAGCGTCGACANATNAANGCNTTGCTTGCCGANCANGAGCAGCAACTGAAACTNAAGCAGGCAGAAGANCAATCTCANCNGGCCGCGGAATCTGAACCTAATCAGCCTTAAATTACTATGCAAGCATTCTTNGATGTAAANCAACGCACTGCCNGGGCAGTGCGTTTGTTGTTTNTAACTACCNTAATTTCTGCTGNGCCNGCNGTANTNNANGCNCAGGAAGACTCGCAANGCGAGCCTGAACNGATAACNGANCCANATCTGNCTNTNGCCGANGNTCCNCGNCAAAACCTGAGCGGTNTNGAGTGGCTGGANCGCTTAGCCCAAATCAANCGCACCTCCAATTTTGANGTATCGTTTGTNCTGACCAGAGCCGGTCAGGAAATGACNCCNTANCTGTGGCGNCATGCNGTNNTNGAAGATGGTCTGGAAGCTGAGCAACTCAATCTGCAAAACGGGCCGGGTCAGGAAATGATNCGTCTTGGNAATGTGGTCAGCGTGTTCGANCCAGANGTGCAGCCNTACAGCATNTACGCCAGTGCCATCAGCGGGCCACTGCCCAGCGATTTATTGTACAACCCTACGGCGCTGACCGACGCTTACCAGTTTATTACCATTGGCCGTACCCGGGTTTCCGGCCGGGCAGCCCAGCAGTTACGTATCGTTAGTCGCGACAACAAGCGCTATAACTATCAGGTGTGGCTCGACGAAGAAACCGGCATGTTGTTAAAGCTGGATATGGTGGATTTACAGGGCTCATTGCTGGAGCAAATTCAGGTCACCGCGGTGAATGTGAGTGAGCAACCGTCACCGTATTTTTCAAGAATAAATCCACAAGCGTTACCCGGTGCGGTAGCCATGACCCCAAAACCCCGTCAGCATCAGTGGGAAGTGAAATTTTTGCCCGTGGGAATGGAAGAAATCAAGCGCGAAACCCGGCGACTGGCCATGACCGGTCAGGTGGTAGAATACAAATTGTTCAGTGATGGCATGGTAGACGTGTCGGTATATGTGCAACCCGCTCAGGATTCTCTGGATTCTGACGTGGTGCTGCGCCATTCAACCAATACGTTTTTGTCGTTAACCAATGGTCAGGTGCAAATCACTATCATTGGCAAAGTCCCGCCTCAAACCGCCTACGAAATTGCCCACTCCATTGGTGCAGCCGGAGAATAGCGTGATTACCGAGACGGCGACAGTAATTGGTGTTGAAGATGATTTGATTACCGTCAGCGCGTCGGTGAAGACCGGCTGCAGTCAGTGTCAGGTGAGTGACGACTGTGGCACCAGCGCCGTGGCCAAAGCGTTTACACCACGCCAGCAAACGCTGACTATGCGCAGTCCACTGCCGGTTAAGCCGGGCGACCTGGTGGTGATAGGCATCCCCGAACAAAAAGTCCTGCTGGCTTCCTGGCTGGTTTATATCGTGCCACTGGTTACCCTGATTGGTGGCGTGATTAGCCTGAACCAACTAACAAACTGGCACGAGCTGGCAGTATTCGCTGTCGCTACAGTGTTATCAGCCGGCAGTGTAAAATTGGTCGCACGGTATCTGGCCCGGGCCAGAAATGCCCGCTTCGAGCCGGTTATTGTCAGTCGGGTCAACGACAAAGCACAAGCGGTATAGCCGGGGCGGCTTGTTGTTTGCCGTCGGCGGCAACGATTTGTTGCTGTGATATTCGCTTTTAGCGCAATAAGTAGGTAAAATCCGCACCCTTGAAGGTGTCTGGCTGAACACGTCATTGTAATCGTTTATCACCCGCCAGACGTTTAATCGTAACAATTTGCAGGTAATTTCCAAGCATTATGCAGCATAAGCACATTCGCAACTTCTCTATTATTGCGCACATTGATCATGGTAAGTCGACATTATCAGACCGTTTGATCCAACATTGTGGTGGATTAACCGAACGTGAAATGGCAGCACAGGTTCTTGACTCCATGGATCTGGAAAGAGAGCGGGGAATTACCATTAAAGCGCAGAGCGTAACCCTCGATTATAAAGCTCGCGATGGTGAAACTTACCAGCTCAACTTTATCGATACCCCTGGACACGTAGATTTCAGCTACGAGGTTTCCCGCTCGTTGGCGGCCTGTGAAGGGGCGCTGCTGGTGGTTGATGCCGGGCAGGGGGTTGAAGCCCAGACCGTAGCCAACTGCTACACCGCTATCGATATGGACATGGAAGTGGTACCTATTCTGAACAAAATCGACTTACCACAGGCTGAGCCTGAGCGGGTAGCCGAAGAAATTGAAGACATCATTGGTATCGACGCCGTGGATGCCGTGTGTTGCTCGGCAAAAACCGGTATCGGCATTGAGGATGTACTGGAAGTTATCGTTAAGCAGATCCCGCCGCCGGAAGGTGCTATTGATGCACCGCTGAAAGCGCTGATCGTTGACTCCTGGTTTGATAATTACCAGGGGGTTGTGTCACTGGTGCGCATTGTTGAAGGTGAGCTGCACGTTAAAGACAAGATCCAGATCATGTCAAACGGCCAGGTGCATCAGGCAGACAAAATTGGTGTATTTACCCCTAAGCCGCTAGAGCGTAAAGTGCTGCGAGCCGGTGAGGTAGGGTTTATTGTTGCCGGTATTAAAGAAATTCATGGTGCGCCGGTTGGCGATACCATTACTACCGCCAAGGCGCCCGCCGAGAAGATGTTACCAGGCTTTAAAAAGGTTAAGCCGCAGGTTTATGCCGGTCTGTTTCCGGTAAGCTCTGACGACTACGAAGATTTTCGCGATGCGCTGGCTAAGCTGAGCCTTAACGATGCCTCATTGTTTTACGAACCAGAAAGTTCAGCGGCCCTGGGCTTCGGTTTCCGCGTTGGTTTCCTTGGCATGCTGCATATGGAAATTATCCAGGAACGTCTGGAACGTGAATATGACCTCGATCTTATTACCACGGCGCCAACCGTAAACTACGAAGTGCTGCAAACAGATGGTACTGTCATGCAGGTGGATAACCCGTCCAAGTTACCGGCAGTGAACGATATTGAAGAGATTCGTGAGCCCATCGTAGAAGCCAATATCCTGGTACCCCAGGAATACCTCGGCAGTGTAATCACACTGTGCGTTGAAAAGCGCGGTAATCAGACCAACATGAGTTATCACGGCAAACAGGTTGCGGTAACCTACGAATTGCCAATGGCAGAGGTAGTGCTGGACTTCTTTGACCGCTTAAAGTCGACCAGCCGCGGATTTGCCTCGCTGGATTATAACTTTAAAAAGTTTGTCAGCTCAGACATGGTTCGTTTGGATATTCTGATTAACGGTGAACGGGTTGATGCTCTGGCAGTGATTACTCACCGTGACAATGCGCAGTACCGGGGTCGTGATCTGGTGGAAAAACTGCGAGAACTGATCCCACGTCAAATGTTTGATATTGCTATCCAGGCGGCCATTGGTAACCATATTATTGCCCGAAGCACAGTGAAACAGCTACGTAAAAACGTTATTGCCAAATGTTATGGTGGTGACGTAAGCCGTAAGAAGAAACTGCTGCAGAAGCAAAAGGAAGGTAAGAAACGGATGAAGCAGGTGGGTAATGTGGAACTTCCACAGGACGCATTCCTTGCAGTACTTAAGGTATCTAAGTAATGGCGAATTATTTTTCACTCTTGTTGGTAGTGCTGACCCTGGGGTCGGGATTAATCTGGTTGATAGACGCGGTTGCGTTTGCACCTAAAAGAAAGGCCCGCGGTGTGGCACTCTCCGGAAACGGCGAGTCAGCGTTGTCGCCTGAGGAAAAATTGCCGTATATCGTGGATACGGCTCAGCAGATTTTCCCGGTTATCGCCTTTGTGCTGGTGCTGCGGTCATTTCTGTATGAACCGTTTCAGATCCCATCAGGTTCTATGATGCCAACCCTTCTGGTTGGCGATTTCATTCTGGTGGAAAAATATGCCTACGGTCTAAAAGACCCGGTGTTTCGACATAAATTCATTGAAACCGGCGCGCCCGAGCGTGGTGATGTTATAGTCTTCAAGTTCCCTGAAGATCCCTCCATAGACTATATTAAACGTGTGGTTGGATTACCCGGCGATACCGTTATTTATCGCAATAAACAAATATTCATTAAACCTGCCTGTGATAACGGCCAGAACTGTGCAGAGTTTAAGGCGATGCCCCAGGAGTTCGTCAGTAGTGGCGACTTCGTTCAAAACCTCGCCCCGCTTAAACGTATCAGCGAAACGCTCGGTGACGTGAAACACGAGATCCTGCAACATCCGTTTTCAGAAGCGCATCCTTCCAACTTCTATACCCAGCCCGGTACTAAAATGAATGAGTGGATCGTGCCTGAGAATCAGTACTTCGTGCTTGGTGATAACCGCGATAACAGCCGCGATAGTCGTTACTGGGGCTTTGTACCGGATGAAAATCTGGTGGGTAAAGCCGTGGCTATCTGGATCAGTTTCGAATTTGATCGCGCGTCTGACAGCTGGTTGCCTTCATGGGTACCGTCAGGTGTTCGCTTTAGCCGGGTAGGTGGAATTCAATAATGATCGGAATCGATCGCTATGCCAGATTATCGCAGCGTCTTGGCTACCAGTTTAGTAATGTTGAGTTACTCCAGCAAGCGCTGACTCACCGCAGTGCCGCTAAGCAACACAATGAGCGCCTGGAATTTCTCGGCGACGCGGTACTGGGGATGGTGGTGGCACAGGCGCTGTTTAAGCGTTTTCCAACCGTGCCTGAGGGCAAGCTGACCCGCATGCGTTCAACGCTGGTGAAAGGCGATACGCTGGCCGAGCTTGGCCGAGAGGCCGATGTTGGAGAGCTATTAAAGTTGGGTCCCGGCGAGCTCAAAAGTGGCGGTCATCGGCGCAGTTCTATTATTGCCGATGCCATGGAAGCCATTCTGGGTGCCATTTACCTTGAAGCTGGCCTGGAGGCCACAACAGAAGTTATTTTACGCTTGTGGCAAAGTCGTATTGATAAGCTCGATCCAAACGAACACCCTAAAGACGCTAAAACCCGTCTGCAGGAGTTTTTACAGTCCCGTAAGCTGCCGTTACCTGTGTATGAAGTGGTCGATATCAGTGGCAAGGATCATGACCAGACTTTCGTGGTGCATTGTCAGATAGAGTCGCTGGGCAAGCCTATGAAAGGGACAGGGACCAGTCGGCGGAAAGCCGAACAACAAGCCGCACGGAACGCGCTGGAGAAATTAGACAATGACTGACCAGCAGTTGCCAGACATCCCAGAACCTAAAACCCGCTGCGGCCTGGTGGCCATAGTTGGCCGGCCTAATGTAGGCAAATCCACGTTGTTAAACCGCTTACTCGGGCAAAAGGTAAGTATTACCTCGCGCAAGCCACAAACCACGCGGCACCGGATTTTAGGTATCGATACCGAAGCCGATTGTCAGACCGTATACGTAGACACGCCGGGTTTACACAATGAAGAAAAAAGAGCAATTAACCGATTAATGAACCGCGCAGCGACCAGTTCGTTAGGTGAAGTGAGCCTGATCCTGTTTGTGGTGGAAGGTACCCGCTGGACCAGTGATGATGAGCTGGTGCTGAGCCGCGTGCAGCAATCCGGCCTGCCGGTTATTCTGGTGGTCAACAAACAGGACAAAGTGGCCGATCCTGAGGCACTGATAGACCATTTACAGGTGCTGGCGCAAAAGTATTCGTTTGAGGAAATCATTCCGCTAAGTGCCAAGCAGGGCAAACAGGTTGAGGTGCTGCGAGAGTTAGTTCGTCAGCGCCAGCCAATCAGCGAGTTTTACTTTCCTGAAGACTATATTACTGACCGTTCAAGCCGCTTTATGGCTGCTGAAATCATTCGTGAAAAGCTGATGCGTTACACCGGTGATGAGTTACCCTATTCAACCACGGTTGAGATTGAACAGTTTAAGCTGGGTGAAAATGGCGTTTACCGTATTAATGGTCTTATCCTGGTTGAGCGTGAAACGCAAAAACGCATGGTGATCGGAAAAGGCGGTAAACACTTAAAAACCATAGGTGAACAGGCGCGGCTGGATATGGAGCGGTTGTTCGATAATAAGGTTTTCCTGGAACTGTGGGTGAAAGTGAAATCTGGTTGGGCCGACGATGAACGGGCTCTGCGTTCGTTAGGCTATGGTGAAGATTAATTAAGCAGGTGGTGAGTATGAGTATCGCTGATATGCGTCGTCAGTATAGTCAGGGGCATTTAACCGATAATGATTTAACTGACCATCCGGCAGATTTGTTTAAACAGTGGTTGGGCGCAGCAATTGAGGCGGGGATCCCGGATCCTACCGCCATGACCGTCGCGACAGTAGACGCTGATGGCCAGCCGTCTCAGCGCATTGTGTTGCTGAAAGACTACGACCACGAAGGGTTTGTTTTTTATACCAACCTGGGCAGTCGCAAAGCCAAAGAGCTGAGTGAAAACCCACGGATTTCTTTGCACTTTCCCTGGTTTTTTATGGAGCGTCAGGTGCGCATCTGTGGCACCGCACAAAAACTCACAACAGCACAAAACGCCAAATACTTCTTATCCCGGCCGAAAGATTCACAGCTGGCGGCCTGGGCGTCCCAGCAGAGCCAGCCAATCTCCAGCCGCGAGCTGCTGATGACGCAGTTCCATCAAATGAAAGAAAAGTTTGCTAAAAAAGACATCCCGCTGCCGGATTTCTGGGGTGGTTTTAAAGTCATCCCCCATCAAATTGAATTCTGGCAGGGCGGTGAGGACCGTCTGCATGACCGCTTTGAGTATACTAAGCAGGCTGATAACCGCTGGACAACCCAGCGCTTAATGCCCTAGTTTGACGGTTATCCATGATTGATTCACACTGCCATCTGGATCTTCCTGAGTTTGAACCAGACTGGCAGGACGTGTTGAGCAGTGCCTTTAAAAATGGTGTTGAGAGAATTTTAATCCCTGGTACAACCGTATCAGGCTGGCAGCGCCAGCAACGGATGGCGGCCGATAATGCCCAACTGGATGTGGCGTTTGGCCTGCATCCTTATTTCTTTCCCGATGATCCAGAGCGTGCGCTTGCCGCTTTAGGCAAACAACTACAAACAACCACGATAAAGCCTATAGCCATTGGTGAAATTGGTATCGATGGTTCCATCGATACGCCGCTAAAGGCCCAGCAGGCTTTATTTGAAGCGCAGCTTGAGGTGGCCAGCGAACAGTCTATGCCGATCATCTTACATCATCGCCGCTCTCATCACTTACTGTTGGAGTCTATAAAACGCAGCGGCTTTACTCAGGGGGGCGTTATCCATGCGTTTTCCGGTAGTGAACAGGTCGCCATGCAATACATTGATGCGGGATTTAAACTGGGGATTGGCGGTACCATCACTTATCCACGGGCACAGAAAACCCGGCAAACCGTGGCCAGTATTTCATTACAGCATTTATTGCTGGAGACGGATGCGCCGGATATGCCCATGTCCGGCAGGCAGGGGGCGCGTAATGAGCCGCAGTTTATTGGTGAGGTAGTTGCTGCTCTGGCTGATTTACATGGCACAGCACCTGAGGTGGTGACAGAGCAGACGACGGCCAATTACTTCGCCTTGTTTGGCTCCCGTACCCAGTGTAAATAACCAAGTACCTGACTATTCTCTTTTACCGGCACGAAGAAGCTGGTCCGAAGAGGCTCTTCCCGCATCAGTTGTGGCAATAACGTGTTAACACCTTGTTGTGCGATACGTTCGCCGGAGGCTGAATATACTGCGGCGCGAAGAATAGAGTCATCCGCGGCCATACTGGCCAGAACCCGGTTAATTTCAGCCTGGTTTAACGAGGCCACCGCCGGGCGAATAAGTCTCTCATAGTGACGCCCCAGAGGATCCTCCGATGGCAACGACTGACCCATCTGGCTGGTTACGGCAACCATCACTGCGATAAACAAACCGGTTATCAGTAAGGTCAACAGAATAAGTCGGTGGGCGGAAGAGAATGTAATTTGGCGCAATGCAATGCCTTTTTAGATTAAAAATGTGCAACTTAGTCTAACTATGCATTTCCCAAACGCGGCGTATCCGTTAGGATCGGACTATTAGCTAACTCAAGTGATGAGAACTCGCCCTTTGGAATTAACAACGCTTAGTACAGAACAATTGACCAGCGCAGCCTTTCTTTCAGCTACGTTGGCAGAATATCAGAATCTTCGCTGGGATCAATCGTACACCGGACTCGCTGTTGAGGCGCACAAACAATCTGTTCAGCAACTTATCGTTAGCGGTCAGTCATTAACGCTGGAGCAGCTTGCTATGATAGTTCAACACCTGGCACCTGCGGTGAAGCTGGGCAGCTTCATACTACACCCTCACAGCGCTTTGATTGCCGGTACTGCCGTTAGCTTTGATGTTGAAACGGTCGATGCCATAACGCAGACACTGCATGATCTGCTTGAGGGTGCTGCAAAGGCTTGTCACTGTGAAGTGGCATTACGTGGTAACACGCCGCTGTTAACGCAGCCGGGCCTGTTGGTGATGGATATGGATTCTACCGTGATCCAGATTGAGTGTATTGATGAAATCGCTAAGCTTGCGGGTCTCGGTGAGCAGGTTGCCGCGGTAACCGAAAAAGCCATGCGTGGTGAGCTCGATTTTGCTGAAAGCCTGCGCTCCCGGGTAGACTGCCTGGATGGTGTGGAAGTGAGTCAGCTTAAACAGATCCGCGACAGCATTCCGTTAATGCCTGGTCTGCAAAACTTACTGCAAGTGCTGCAACAGCATGGCTGGAAAATTGCCATTGCCTCCGGTGGCTTTACCTACTTTGCCGGTTATCTGGAAAATCGTCTGGGCCTTGATGCATCGCGAGCGAATGTGCTTGAAGCCGAGGATGGCAAACTCACCGGCCGGGTAGTGGGAGGTATTGTCGATGCCCAGGTCAAGGCTGAAACGGTCGAGGAGCTGGCCCGCCGCTGGGATATCCCGATGACCCAGACGGTTGCTATGGGGGATGGTGCAAACGACCTCAAAATGATGGGGGTGGCGGCATTAGGTGTGGCTTTTGAAGCCAAACCGGTAGTCAATGCCCAGGCCGACGTGGCAATTCGTTACTCCGGTCTGGACGCGCTGTTAACCTATTTACAATAGGGTTAAACGGCCTAGCTCTTCAGTAACGCCTTGATGCCGCCTGGCTCAATGGCGTGCTGACTGGGTGTTTTATGATTTTCGGCAATGCGATGCTCGTCAAAGCCAAATCGCAATAGTACCTGGTCTGTGATGTCCACCGCGTGCACGCAGGCACTGATACTCCACAAGCGTTCTTCGAGCTCTTTGGCCCGGTGTATCGCGTAAACCCCAATGTAATTGATTTCCGACTGTAGCATTTCCAGATCGGGCTTACCTGTTACCGTTACCGTAATTGCCATAGCAATAAACTGACCTGTGGTCAGCGCATTTTCTATAAACTGCTGACACGACTCTTCGGAGCTGAAACGATGCTCGTAGCGGGCGTCGATAGCGTCGGCCGGCTCTTTCTCAGCGGGCCGGAAGGCAACGAACAGTTCCCGGGTAACGGGTGAATGTTCGGTTTTCACCTGCTTGATGGAATATTGAATAAAAGGGGCATCTAACGCGCGGTCGCGGAAGAATACCTCGAGGTTCATTTTGCGCTGTTCGGCAAAGTGACTAATCAGGGTTTTCAGGCGTGGATTGGCGGCATCGCCTAAAACACCAACCTGAGGTAAATAGCGCCCACCCACCTTAGACAACACAAAAGCCAGGGTAGAAGGGGTCTTGGCATTTATACAGCGCAATGCATGGCCAATGCCCGGGATTTCTTCCTCATCAGGATAGGTTTTCAGTGAGGATTTGTTGCTCTTTATCAGTTCTGCAAAAAAGCGGCGTGCAGGCAATCCATCTTCACCGGCCACCGACCGTAAGTGCAGCACATTTTTGTCTCCACTGATATGAACTACCCGGTAGTGCAAATTACTGACATCAAACTTGCTGGTCAGCTCCTGCAATTTGGGCAGGCTAACCAGCACCCGCATATTCAGGTCGCCGTGATACTCGCCGTCGATTTCTATGCGCAGGCCGTTGATAGAGATATCTTCACTGATGCCATTGATTGTTTGCCCTCTGGCCAGCACCTGCACGGCTGTACGTAACAGATACCGGGTTTCCATGCGCTGTTCCTGGAACTTATAGCGGAAAGCCTTAATTTCTCCGGGCGGGCGATTGCGGGCATGACCAAATAATTTCAACGCCTTCAACTGAGCGCGGTCAATTTTAATTTGACTGAACTGTAACTGCTCGCGATCAGAGGTAATATCGGTTATCTGTACCGCGTAGGCCAGATTTTGTAACCGTGCCATCAGGCGTGGAGCCGGTTTGGCATTCTGGCGTTTTACCTTGGTGCCTACATCATCGGGCAGTGACAGCGGCGCGTAAGCATCTTTGGGGGAAACTTTTACGATACCGACCTTAAATACCCGCCAGCTTACTTTTCTGGCACCAAAGCCAATAAATAACTCACTCAGAGCCGGGTGGCGGGCCAGTTCGTCACTGGAAGCGGAATAAAAATAAATTTTACCGTTCTGAATATGGTTAAAGCTGTAAACATATAGCGCCGGGGCTTCATGTTTACTCTGGATCAATTGTTTTAATCGGTCTGCGGTGAGCAGATAACCGAGGCGTAACTCGTCTTCTTCGTCGTTCCAATAGCTAAGAATATGGCGGTTTAAATCGTTGGCCATGGCATACCGTGCGCGCGCCCGGCCTTCCTTAACTTCGATAAACACCGGCAGCGTAGGACAACTGGGCGAGAAGTATTGCTCGCAGGACTTATTGATAATGGCGTCTATGGTGTTATCCATATTCACCTTGTAACGCCGCTTATTGCCATGAATAAACTTGTCGATGAACTGGTCAAAATGACCGTTAGGGGCGTCCTGCAGGCGTTTCATCTGCAGAAACTGGTATTCTTTTTTGCGGGAAATACTGACTACCTGATATTTGATAGCCATTTTTTTATCCAGCGAGTATTCGGATTCAAGGCCCCGGAAATACACACCGATTTTTTCACCGGGCTTAAAGAGTTGCTCTTTGGAGAGCTTTATTTTCATACCCTTGGTGGATATGTCGACGCTGGTTGCCCGCAGGCTGTTGTTGGTTTCGGTGAACACTTCCAGCGCCACAGCAAAATTCATTCGCTCTTCGTTACGCTTTGCATAGCTCAGCAGGTTGATATTAGGTACATCAAACTGCGAAACACTGTTGTTGGTTTTTTCCGGTAATTCGACGTCTTGTTCATTACGGGCTTCTGCCTTCTCGCGAATGACCCGAAAATTGTTTTCAGTGGCCAGCACCGCTTCATAAACACCAAAACAGTATAAGCCGAACATCCGCACCTGTTGTTCGAAGACCTCAATGGCCACGTCGTCCAGGTAATGCTTGATGCCGTCATATTCGTAGAGCCGGCACTCGCCGTCCACCTGACCGCGCAAATCGATAGCTCGCATGCAGGGGCGCGCCAGACGTTTTACTTCCATTTTTATCAAAAAACGCTTTTCTTTAGGAACATGGGAAGCAACCTGCTGGAGCACCTGATTAAACTCGGGTTCTTTCACCATAGGTTTTAGCTGTTCTATTATCTGCGCGTACTGCGATAAATCCTGATTCATGCGAGGTTTTGCTGTGTCCCTGACGGCTTTTTAGTATATTAACAACTTATCGGCAAAATAACTGACTACATTAACGTGGAGGTAATTCTGCTGTTCCCTAAGTGATGCGTACTGTAAACAGATGCACATCCTTGTTAACGAAATCATAATACTTATATTTGCAGAAACCAATTGATTTATGGCGAAACGAAAAACAGCTTTTGTATGCTCTGATTGCGGGGCGGAATTTCCGCGCTGGCAGGGGCAGTGCAGCGAGTGTAAAGCATGGAACACTATCTCCGAATTTGTCGTCAGTCCGGCAAAATCCACAGCGAAAGGCAGCTTTGCCGGCTATGCGGGCCAGACGCACAGTCAAATCCAGACACTGAATGAGATTAACGTAGAAGATTTACCCCGTTTCAGCTCCGGGTTGAAAGAGCTCGACCGGGTGCTGGGCGGCGGTATTGTGCCCGGCTCAGCCATTTTAATCGGTGGTTCGCCGGGCGCCGGCAAAAGTACGCTGTTGCTGCAGGTTATGTGTCAACAAGCAGCATCCAAGCCTGCTTTGTATGTAACCGGTGAAGAATCGTTGCAACAGGTCGCCATGCGCGCCAGACGTCTTGGCTTACCCGATGATAAGCTCATGATGCTGGCAGAAACCAATGTTGAAATGATTTGCGACCTGGCATTAAAGCAAAAACCGCAGATCATGGTGATCGATTCCATCCAGGTGATGCATGTCTCTGATGTTCAGTCAGCACCGGGCAGCGTGTCGCAGGTAAGGGAAAGCGCTGCCTATCTGACCCGCTTTGCCAAGCAGTATCACATTGCCATGTTTATTGTTGGCCATGTTACCAAAGACGGCAGTCTGGCCGGGCCGAAGGTCCTTGAGCATTGTATTGACTGCTCGATGATGCTCGAAGGTGAGAGTGACGGGAGATTCAGAACGCTGCGCAGTCATAAAAACCGTTTTGGTGCGGTGAATGAACTGGGCGTATTTGGTATGACAGACAAAGGGGTGAAAGAAGTCGGTAACCCCTCAGCCATATTCCTTAGTCGCAGCGACAGTCAGGCCCCCGGCTCTGTGGTGATGGTCATATGGGAAGGCACCCGGCCGTTACTGGTTGAGATCCAGGCTCTGGTTGATTACTCGCAGCTCAATAACCCACGCCGCGTGACCGTGGGACTCGAGCAAAACCGGTTAGCCATGTTGTTAGCGGTGATGCATCGTCACGGCAATGTGCAGATGAATGATCAGGATGTGTTTGTTAACGTGGTGGGCGGCGTGAAAGTGAGTGAAACAGCTGCCGACCTGGCCTTACTAGTAGCCATGATATCCAGTTTCCGTAACCGCGCTCTTCCCCGGGAACTGATAGTCTTTGGTGAAGTAGGGCTGGCTGGCGAAATTCGCCCGGTGCCAAATGGCAGTGANCGNTTGAGTGAGGCGGTTAAACANGGCTTTAAGCGGGCTATTGTGCCAAAGGCTAACGCGCCGAAAAATAAAATAGCGGGCTTAACTGTTATCCCGGTAACCAAGCTGAGTGATGCGCTGGAGGCGCTCGACGCTTAGTCTGNANGACAGTGANGCGGNGATTTTGTCGACCAGGGTTTCAAGCTCAGTGGCGTCAAGATCGTCCTGACCGCTATTCAACAGTAACAAACGCCGCAGTAAGCCTAAATCGTCAACCGAAATATGCGTAATGCGGAGTCCCGCTTCGCCTGACTCGCTGTTGTCCGGTGTCTGACCGAGGCGGATTATTTCGCCGCTAAGGGATATCGCCGGACTGTCTTCATTCGCTTTAAAGTTTAGCCCGACCTTGTCTGCAGCAGGCAGATTCACCCCTGCTGGCAGACGCGCTACCCGCAGCCCCTGCAACGATACATCCACCACTTCTACCGGTATAGCGACACCCTGTCCGGTAATAAGCTGCCCTGACAAATGAATGCCAACCCGTTGAAAATGGCGTTTTTCTTGTTGCATGGGAGAACTGATTCCTCTGCTGATATACTGGCTATGCACCTTTATTTTAGTGTAGTGCATAGCCGGAGGTTTGACCGATTTACTTACTGATACGCTTGTATTTCAGTCGGTGTGGTTCAACCACGTCCTGACCAAAGTTGGCTTTTAACCAGTTTTCATAGTCGTTGTAGTTACCTTCATAGAAGTTAATTTTGCCTTCGTCCCGGTAATCAAGNATNTGNGTAGCAACACGGTCNAGGAACCAACGNTCGTGCGAGATAACCATGGCGCAGCCCGGGAACTCAAGCAGAGCGTTTTCCAGTGCNCGNAGGGTTTCTACNTCNANATCGTTGGTNGGNTCATCGAGCAGCANTACGTTGCCGCCNGCTTTTAANAGCTTNGCCAGNTGCACCCGGTTNCGTTCACCACCGGATAAATCCTTGATGAATTTTTGCTGGTCGGTGCCTTTGAAGTTAAAGCGGCTGCAATANGCGCGGCTGTTCAGNTCAAAATTGCCAATGCGCACGATGTCCTGGCCGTCAGANAACTCCTGCCACACAGTGTTGTTNCCATCCATGTGGTCACGGAACTGCTCAACACTGGCNATTTTTACNGTATCACCAATGGTNANTGAACCCGAGTCGGGTTGTTCNTTNTCGGTAAGCATTCTGAACAGGGTTGATTTACCNGCNCCGTTAGGGCCGATAATGCCAACGATAGCNCCCTTAGGTACGGTAAACGTCATGTCGTCGATAAGNACGCGATCACCNTANGANTTNTTCAGGTGCTCNACTTCGATAACNTTNTCACCCAANCGCTCACCCGGNGGNATGAACANCTCNTTGGTTTCGTTACGTTTCTGGTAATCACCGCTNGANAGNTCTTCAAACCGTGACATACGNGCCTTGCTTTTNGCCTGACGNCCTTTGGGGTTAGTNCGTACCCACTCAAGTTCNTGTTTNATAGACTTCTGACGNGCGTTNTCAGTGCGCTCTTCCTGCTCNAGNCGGGCNTCTTTTTGCTCCAGCCAGCTGGAGTAGTTACCTTCCCATGGAATACCGTGTCCACGGTCGAGCTCCAGGATCCAGCCTGCTACATTGTCAAGGAAATAGCGATCGTGGGTAATGGCCACTACAGTGCCTTCATAGTCATGCAGGAAGCGTTCTAACCAGGCCACGGATTCGGCATCCAGGTGGTTAGTCGGTTCGTCGAGTAGCA
The DNA here is from genome assembly GCA_002691625.1 of Alteromonadaceae bacterium. Lineage (GTDB taxonomy): Bacteria > Pseudomonadota > Gammaproteobacteria > Enterobacterales > Alteromonadaceae > Alteromonas. The sequence continues at coordinate 38,522 of NZIK01000027.1, read as the reverse complement.
GCATGTCGGGCTTTTCCAGCAGCAGGCGGCACAGTGCTACACGGCGGCGTTCTCCACCAGACAGCTTGCTGACGTCGGCATCCCATGGCGGCAAACGCAGTGCATCGGCGGCGCGTTCCAGTGCGTTTTCAAGATTGTGACCGTCTTTGGTCTGAATAATGGCTTCCAGCTCGCCTTGTTCTTTCGCGAGGGCATCAAAGTCGGCATCCGGATCGGCGTAAGCGGCATACACTTCGTCGAGGCGTTTCAGNGCATGGGCAACATCTGCCACGGCTTCTTCAATATTGCCGCGCACATCTTTGGTTTCGTCCAGTTGGGGTTCCTGGGGCAGGTAACCAATATTGATGCCGGGCTGGGCACGGGCTTCACCTTCAATCTCGGTGTCAACACCGGCCATAATGCGCAGCAGTGTGGATTTACCGGCGCCGTTTAAGCCCAGTACGCCAATTTTTGCGCCGGGGAAAAAACTCAGTGAAATGTCTTTTAGAATCTGACGATTGGGTGGCACAATCTTGCCCACCCGGTGCATGGTATATACGTATTGTGACATGCTTGGTCCTGGCTTTTTAGAAAGTNGCTATTGTAATCAAAGACGCAGCCACTTGGTAGGCGTCTGCGGCTTATAGGTTAGTACAAAGTGGTATTTTTTAAATCACGTGTGAGCCAACCGGTGTTTTTTTTTGTAAACTACCTCAATCGGAAACAGGTTTAATGTCCGGCAGGCTTGATTGCCGCTATTCATCNNCTGTCGGGTATGCCTAGAATTAANNAAGGATTTTTCATGCCAGCACAACCTCAANCGCTGTCTTTGGCTCAACTTGCTGAGCAGGTTGGTGGCGATGTCCACGGCGACGGCTCAGTNATGCTNTGTGGCGTCAGCACNCTGAGCAGTGCAACATCTTCCCAAATTTCATTTTTAACNAACGGTAAGTATCGTTCTCAACTGCAGTCGACTGANGCNGGNGCCGTTATTNTGCATCCCAACGAAGCGGAAAACTGTCCGCTGCCCGGNTTATTGCATAACAANCCNCATGCNGCCTTNGCNCGCATNGCNCAAATNTTTGANACNACACCNGGTGTGGCGGTAGGCCAGCANAAAACAGCCGTNGTGGCCGACTCNGCCANNCTGGGCGACAACGTAGCCCTNGGNCCTTATTGNGTTATCGAAGATGACGTAGTGNTGGGCGANAATGTGGTGATTGGCGCNCACACGGTNATNAGCCGTGGCTCGCANATTGGCAACGGTTCGGTNATTCATCCTAATGTTACNGTGTACCANGGNGCTCGTATCGGTCAGCGGGTNCGTATTCANAGNCAGACAGTGATTGGNGCCGACGGCTTTGGCTATGCCAACGATGCNGGGACCTGGTTACCNATNCCGCAAACNGGCTCGGTCGTNATTGGNGATGACAGCCAGATTGGCGCNTCAAGTACNATCGACCGNGGNGCNCTGGACGATACNATTATCGGNAAGAANGTNATNATNGATAATCAGGTACAAATCGGCCATAACTGTATTATTGGCGANCACAGCTGTATTTGTGGTGCGACCGGCATNGCCGGCAGTGCGACCATTGGNAAATATGTCATTATTGCNGGTGGTTGCGGCATAGGTGGTCACNTGACTATCTGCGANAAGGTGCAAATCACNGGTTACACCATGGTNATCAGCGACATTAAAGAGCCNGGNGTNTATTCATCNGGTCAACCNGCNATGACCAATCGCGAATGGCGCAAAAATGCNGTGCGTAACCGCCAGTTAGANCAACTTTTTGACCGTGTAAAACAGCTGGAAAANAACGGCTGACGNTTGCNATNNAATGGCCTGTCATACTTTCTTTGCATGNCGGGCCAGNGCGTCTGAGCANGCCGCNCCCGCNTANTGTAACCCGCCGTTGACAGCCACTTTGTGCTNTTACTGTTCGGATTTGTCATAAATCAGCCACAAAGCAGTATACATAGCACGTAAAATGACTAGAATATGCNNCTCTGATTTTACGCGACCCCAAAACGCAGTAAGGAGCCTTCATGTTACCGCGCCAAATGAACATTGCCGATTTTGATCCGGAATTAGCCGCAGCGATTGATAAAGAGAATCAACGCCAGGAACACCACATNGAGCTAATTGCCTCTGAAAACTATTGCAGCCCTCGAGTNATGGAGGCCCAGGGGTCGCAGTTAACCAATAAATACGCTGANGGTTATCCTGGTAAGCGTTACTACGGTGGNTGTGAGCACGTAGANATNGTTGAAGACCTAGCCATTGAGCGTGCCAAGCAACTGTTTGGTGCTGAATACGCNAACGTTCAGCCNCACTCTGGNTCGCAGGCAAACTCTGCCGTNTTTATGGCGTTGCTTAACGCNGGTGATACCGTACTGGGNATGAGCCTGTCTGAAGGCGGNCACNTNACCCACGGCGCCAGCGTNAACTTCTCTGGTAAAACCTACAATGCAGTGCAGTANGGTTTAAACGAAGAAACCGGCGAAATTGACTACGACCAGGTTGAAGCGCTGGCTGAAGAGCANAAGCCAAAAATGATCATTGGNGGNTTTTCTGCTTACTCTGGCATTGTTGACTGGCAACGTTTCCGNGCCATTGCCGATAAAGTAGGTGCCTTCCTNNTGGTNGANATGGCTCACGTNGCNGGTCTNGTTGCTGCAGGGGTATATCCTAACCCNCTGCCACATGCNCACGTAGTNACTACCACAACGCATAAAACCTTNGCNGGTCCNCGCGGTGGTCTGATCCTGTCTGCCTGTGGTGATGAAACCATTTATAAAAAGCTTAACAGCTCAGTNTTCCCGGGTAACCAGGGCGGCCCGCTGTGCCACGTTATTGCTGCNAAAGCNGTTGCNTTNAAAGAAGCNCTNCANCCAGACTTTAAAGCTTATCAACAGCAAGTCGTTACCAATGCCAAAGCCATGGTAAGCGTGATGCAGGAGCGCGGTTATAAAATCGTTTCTAACGGTACNGANAACCACCTGTTCCTGTTAGANCTGATTGATAAAGATATTACNGGTAAAGATGCCGATGCAGCCCTTGGNCGTGCTAACATTACCGTNAANAAGAACTCNGTACCGAATGANCCACGTTCACCGTTTGTGACCAGTGGTCTGCGTATCGGTACACCAGCGATTACCCGNCGNGGTTTTGGNGAAANCGAAGCCAAACAGGTAGCCAGCTGGATTTGTGACGTNCTGGATAATATGGGCGACGAGAGNGTGGTTGAACGCGTTCAGCAAGAAGTGGTTGAGCTGTGCTCACGCTTCCCGGTATACGCCTAATCCAGGNAATAACGGCTCAGTAGTTACTGGCTGAGCCGGTTACTAAGCAGGAGCGTTTATGCATTGTCCCTTTTGTTCTGCCGAAGAAACCAAGGTTATTGATTCCAGGTTAGTCGCTGAAGGACATCAGGTGCGCCGGCGCCGGGAATGCGCTGAATGCCATGAACGCTTTACCACCTTTGANAGCGCCGAGCTGGTNATGCCGCGAGTNATNAAACGCGACGGTACCCGGGAGCCTTTCAACGAAGACAAACTGCGNGCAGGTTTACAACGGGCACTGGAAAAGCGCCCGGTAAGCACTGAAAAAATCGAGCAGTGTGTNNTGCAACTCAAATCAACATTGCGGGCAACCGGCGAGCGGGAAGTCGAAAGCGAATTNTTNGGCAATCTNATTATGGATGCCTTAAAGGAGCTGGANAAAGTGGCTTACGTNCGTTTTGCCTCGGTGTATCGTTCTTTTGAAGATATTAAAGAGTTTGGTGAAGAGATAGCCAGACTGGGGGATTAAATCCCATGCAACGCCTCAATCCCAGCCCTGCCNNNGATGAATACTGGATGGCAAAAGCCATTCAACTGGCNGCNAAAGGGCGCTATACCACCTCTCCCAATCCTCGTGTTGGCTGCGTTATCGTTAAAGATGAAATCTGNATTGGCCAGGGNTATCACATTCAGGCNGGNACGCCNCATGCCGAAGTGCATGCGCTGGTTGCCGCAGGTGACAANGCCCGTGACGCTACTGCCTATGTNACCCTNGAACCCTGTAGTCATACTGGNCGNACNCCGCCGTGNGCTGATGCGCTGATNAAAGCCGGGGTNGCAAGGGTNGTAGTGGGGATGACCGATCCTAANCCGCAGGTAAGNGGCAGTGGCATTGANCGAATNAAAGCNGCCGGTATTGNAGTGACCCANGATGTTTGNACNGAGCAGGCCAGGGCACTNAATCCGGGNTTTATTAAGCGGATGCAACANNNCTTGCCCTGGGTAAGAGTTAAATTAGGTGTCAGCCTGGANGGTAAAATAGCGCTGGCTAACGGNGCGAGCAAGTGGATCACCGGGNCNGCGNCGCGACGAGATGTACAGCGACTGCGGGCGCANAGCTGCGCGATNATTACCGGCAGTGGTACGGTGATTGCCGATAANCCGAGTATGCTGGTGCGNCCNGAGCAGGCNGANCTCNACAATTATCCGNTTTCCNCNGTACGNCAACCGNTGCGGGTGGTGATTGATTCGCAGGAAAGACTNACGCCAAACTGGCTGATGTTTAACGATGGCCACCCGGTNNTGCTGGTGAACCAGCATTTTCGGGCGGGNTTTAGTCAGGACGTTGAGCANTGTCAGTTACCGTTATCCGCAGCAGGAAANATTGATTTACATCTGCTGCTCGCTNANCTGGCTGAGCGCNGCATTAANGAAGTGNTNGTNGAATCCGGTGCNGGCCTGGCCGGGGCCTTTATGGCCAANGGNCTGGTGGATGAGNTGATNGTTTANCAGGCGCCNAANCTGCTTGGCGACAAAGGCGTATCGATGCTCACTCTNCCGGATTATGNNCNGGTAAGTGAGACGCCGGACTTGAAATTAACCNACATCAGACATATAGCAGAAGACATCCGGTTGACCTANCAATTNGCCGTCGACAAGTCATNATANAGNACACGAGAAGACATTATGTTCACTGGAATTATTGAAGCGCTCGGAACCATCGANTCCATGGTCGACCAGGGNGAATCCATTCGTCTTAAAGTTGGCGTNGGNAAGCTGGATATGTCCGANGTGGCANTGGGAGACAGCATTGCTACCAATGGCGTTTGTCTTACNGTTGTTGATTACAGTCCGCATCATTACAGTGCGGACGTTTCTGCCGAGACTATCCGCCTGACCGGTTTTGCCCAGTATAAACCGGGCGCCCAGGTAAATCTGGAGAAAGCCATGCAGGTAAGCTCGCGCTTCGGCGGGCATATTGTCTCCGGCCACGTTGACGGTGTGGGTGAGGTGTCCCGCATAATTCAACACAGCGATTACGTGGAAATCTGGATCGACGCGCCGGACGATCTGGCCAAATATATTGCCCATAAGGGCAGTATCACGGTTGATGGCGTAAGCCTTACCGTAAACAAAGTGAACGGCAGCGAGTTTATGCTATGGATCATTCCCCATACGCTGCAGGAGACGGTGCTGGGCACTTATAAAACCGGTACCAGAGTGAATTTGGAAGTGGACGTTATCGCCCGCTATCTGGAGCGACTGATGCTGGGCGACAAAGCCGCCAGCAAAAAAAATGACATCAGTCTGGAATTTCTCGCCGAACACGGCTATCTAAAAAAATAACCCTACAAGACTTAATATTTATGGCACTTAATAGCACCGCTGAAATAATCGAAGACATCAAGCAAGGCAAGATGGTCATCCTGATGGATGACGAAGATCGCGAAAACGAAGGCGATATCATCATGGCTGCCGAGCATGTCACCCCCGAAGCCATTAACTTTATGGTAAAACATGCCCGTGGACTGGTGTGTTTACCTATGACTGCAGAACGCTGTCAGCGTTTAAACCTGCCGTTGATGGTCGACCTTAACAAAGCCCAGTTTTCAACAAACTTTACGGTTTCTATTGAGGCTGCGGAAGGCGTTACTACCGGCATTTCTGCAGCTGATCGGGCTACAACGATTCTGGCTGCAGTAGCCAAAGACGCTCAGGCCAAAGACATAGTGCAACCGGGGCATATCTTTCCGTTGATTGCTAAAGAAGGCGGCGTATTAAACCGCGCAGGACACACCGAAGCCGGTGTGGATCTGGCCAGACTGGCGGGTTGTGAACCGGCAGCGGTGATTGTAGAGGTACTAAACGACGATGGCAGCATGGCTCGCCGCCCGCAGCTTGAGGCGTTCGCCGCCGAGCATGATATTAAAATCGGTACCATTGCCGATTTAATTGANTACCGNAANCTTAACGAAACCACNATTAAGAAGGTATCCAGTTGTCAGNTACCNACTCAATACGGNGAGTTTGANCTGCATACNTTTAAGGATGTTATCGANAACCAGCTGCANTTTGCCCTNAANAAAGGNGATNTTCAGGCTGAGGAGCCAACCCTGGTGCGGGTNCATCTNCATAANACCCTGAGCGANCTGCTGGGCTCNACCCGNGGGATTTCCCGNTCNATGACNTTACCTGATGCCATGGAGCAAATNGCNGAGGAAGGTGGTGTGCTGGTNTTNCTGGGTAAAGAAGAAGANCTNGAGTCNCAGTTACAACGCTTNGCNGCNGAAGATCGNGGNGAGCANCCGGTNGGTAAAAACTGGCAGGGNTCATCGCGCACAGTNGGNGTGGGAAGTCAGATNCTGGCCGCCATGGGCGTGCAAAAAATGCGTTTATTAAGTAAACCCATTAAATATCACGCGCTTTCCGGATTTGGCCTGGAAGTTGTTGAGTATATTCACGACTAACGATTGGGTTTTGGCGCTGTTGTGGTATACTTCGCGCCGTTTTTGACACGGGATTCATACGGGATTTGGGCTATGCAGGTTATCGAAGGTAATATTCGCGCAACAGGTAAGAAATTTGCCATTGTTGTTTCACGTTTTAACAGCTTTGTAGTNGAAAGTTTGTTAGAAGGCGCNCTGGACACGCTGGAGCGTCATGGTGAAGTCAGTGATGAAGATGTCACACTGGTTCGNGTACCTGGCGCTTATGAGCTGCCNGTNGCGGCGAAAAANTTAGCNGAATCNAAAAAGTTCGACGCTATCATTGCCTTAGGCGCAGTGATCCGNGGCGGTACNCCGCACTTTGATTTTGTTGCCGGTGAGTGCAACAAGGGTCTGGCCCAGGTGTCACTGGAATACGGTTTACCCGTGTCGTTTGGTGTGATCACTACAGACTCTATCGAACAAGCCATTGAGCGTTCTGGTACCAAAGCCGGTAACAAAGGCTCTGAAGCTGCCTTGGGCGCGCTTGAAATGGTCAATGTTATGTCTAACCTAGACGATCTGGCATAAGGAAACTAACGTGAAAGTTTCTCCTCGCCGTCGGGCCCGTGAAATTGCGCTGCAAGGCGTTTACTCCTGGCAAATGACCCAAAACCAGATCGACCAGATTGAACTCGCTCTGGCGACCAGCAATGACATGAAAAAAGTCGATATGAACTATTTTCAGTCCTTGCTGCGTGGGGTAGTGCGCAGTGCGTCTCAGTTAGACAGCACCATTAAGCCCTATCTTGGTCGTTTGCCCGAAGAACTGGATCCTATCGAAAAAGCGATTTTACGGTTAGCCACTTATGAACTAACCGAACAAATCGATGTCCCATACAAAGTAATTATCAACGAGGCCATCGAACTGGCCAAATCTTTTGGCGCCGAAGACAGCCACAAGTTTGTGAATGGTGCGCTGGACAAAGCGGTGAAAACCCTGCGTCCTCATGAGCGCGGCTAAGCCAGCTACCGTTGAAATCAGGGCAGGACGCCCTTCTTTTAAATTTCTCAACTTTCCGGATTACTGTGAAAGAGTTTGATCTGATAAAACAGTACTTTGCCCAACGTGGTCACGTTAGAAAAGACGTGATCCTCGGAATTGGCGATGACTGTGCTGTGACCAAAGTACCCGATAACCAACATCTGGCTGTAACCACTGACACGCTGATCAGCGGTGTTCATTTTCTCTCTGATGCACCCGCGCGCTCCGTCGCTTATAAGGCGGTAGCGGTTAATCTGAGTGACCTGGCGTCCTCCGGAGCAGAGCCTGCGTGGATTAGTTTGTCGCTGTCGTTGCCGTCATATGATGAAAATTGGATAAATGAATTCGTTAATGGTCTGTACGAGCTAACCGAGTATTATTCGGTGCAACTGATTGGTGGCGATACGGTTACCGGACCACTGGCATTAACCATTACTGCCCAGGGCTTTGTGCCACCAGACACCGAGTTACGCCGCAGCAATGCCAAGCCCGGTGACTGGATTTATGTTACTGGCAATCTCGGTGATGCGGGAGCTGGTCTGGATATCCTTAAAGGCGAAATCGAAGCTGTTGGCGAGCACCGTGATTACCTGATTAATCGTCATTATTATCCTACTCCGAGAGTGATGGCAGGCACATCCCTGCGTCGTACAGCCAATGCTTGTATCGACGTGTCTGATGGTCTGGTGTCTGATTTAGGGCATATTCTCAAGATGTCTGGCTGCGGCGCCACTGTACATGTTGATCGACTGCCCGTGTCATCGGCTTTGTTTGAGACCGTGGGAGCCCAGCAGGCTTACCGATACGCGCTGGCGGCCGGCGATGATTACGAGCTGGTCTTTACTGTGAACGAAGAGCAGCGTGGTAATCTGGAAACGTCACTGACTAACGCTAATGTGAAAGCAACCTGTATTGGCCAGGTCAATGGTTATGCAGGTCAGCTGGACCTCAGATTGTACGATGAAAAATACGTGCTCGATGAAAGCACTGGCTACGAGCACGAGTTTTAATGGATAAAGCGCTACGCAAGCGGGTCTCAATGAAAAATCCGGTGCACTTTCTGGCACTGGGGTTTGGCAGTGGTTTAATCCCCCTGATGCCCGGTACTTTTGGCTCGCTGGCGGCATTGCCATTGCTCATCCCGTTTATCTGGCTTTCCCCCTTCGCACTGCTGATTGCCGCGGTGCTGGCCAGTGTTGTAGGAATTTATCTGTGCGGTAAAACCGCAGATGACATGCAGGTGCACGACCACGGCTCCATTGTCTGGGACGAGGTGGCCGGTATCTTACTTACCTTCCTATGGGTACCTCTATCGCCACTTACCGTGTTGTTAGGCTTTGTGTTGTTCCGCTTCTTCGATATTTTAAAACCCTGGCCAATCAAACCCATTGATAAGTACCTGGCTGGTGGACTGGGCATTATGTTGGATGACGTCGTGGCCGGCATCATGGCTTGTGCCAGCCTGCATGCGATTTTACTGCTCACCGGCCTTTACTGAACCTGGCTAGCAGTATTCTTTGCTGGCACCGGGTGCAATATTTCGATAATTTAGCTCAATATATCATCAATATTGCACAAGGAGGGGCTTTTGGCATGTTGTTACGACGCGTTACGTTACACATAAAACAACAGAACTGGTTTGCTGTACTGGTCGATTTTTTGATTGTTGTGTTGGGTGTATTCATCGGTGTTCAGGTCGCAAACTGGAACGATACCGCCAAACAGCATCAGCTTTATCAGGACGCTTTCAACCGGGTTAAGCTGGAAATTGCAACCAACATAGAAGCGGTAAAAAGAGTTCAGGCGTACTATCGCTCGCGTTTGCCTCAAGTACAACTAGCATTAGAAACATTGCGTACTTGTGGGCAGAATGGCGAATCAATAGAGTCTGTCGAAGACACTTTTCAGTTAGTGCAAAATTACTCTCAGGTTATTCTCACCGCTCGTGATACCGAGCTACTGCTGGGGAATAATAACTTTTTGCCATTTCAAAATTCTGAACTGCGAACGAGGTTGTCGAAACTGGCCGACTACACATATTTTTTTCATCAGGAACTGGCAATGAAAACCAATCAGATTAAGGATGTCAGGTTTCTGAGTCGGTTGCAGGCTGGTCCGGTACTGGGCTCTCCGGATGATAATCTACAAGCCATTAAAAGCGGTTCGGTGGGCAGTGCGGAACTGATCAGAAAACACCGGTTTGGCGTTCCCTTCGAACAGGCCTGTAAAGATAAACTGATCCTCGAAAAATACTACGGTTGGGAAGAAGCGGTCTATTTTCATTTTGTTGTCGGTCAGTTTACGGTGGAACATCTTACCGCTGAACTGGCCTATTTAGAGGGCTTGCCACGCAGTTAGCGGCGAGCTGGTCTGGTGGTTCGTTTATTCTTCAGGTTCAGGGCAGCCAGGCTGTAGCCGCCATCAGCCCCGTCAATAAAGTGGATATGCTCTGACTGGTAAGCAGTTATCATACAGGTAATTAGAGCGGCGCTTGCCACATGGATACCAAAAGTGATTTGTCCGGCCTGTTCCTGGCTGCTGAGGTACTCTATAATCGCCTCACGCTGTACCGGTGTGCAGCTAATACACATTTTCAGACCGTCCTCGAACTTTATAAAGTCACAGTTTGCAATGAAATCCTGTTTGTAAGCGCCCCAGTCGGTGGCATCGGTTTTTATTTTACGTGACATCAGCCAGCCGCCAATCAGGTTCATAAACACCAGGTGTAGATAATACCTAAATCGGCTGACTAGCGATTTGGTTTCTGTGCGAATGTTTATCTCGGTGGCAAGTCGGGCGGGAGACCAGGCAAACGAAAGTTGCTCTGAGGCGATCGGGTGGTAGTGTTCCCGGCCACCGGTAATCTGTTGTAAGTGTTGTAACACCTGTTCATATTGTTGCGGTGAACTGGCTTCAATAATGAGCGAGAGGGTTTCGCCATGGCGGCTTGTGACGTTGCTCCAACGACATTCAAAACCCGAGTAGTCAGCATTGGGTTGAGCATTTTCAATCAGAAAAGCCTGGTTGAGGACGGGATCTTTAAGGATCTTTTCTGCATAGCGGATCCCGCCGCCACTGAAGCAAGCTTGCTGGTAGTGTGGCGAAACCTTCAGTTTACTCACCCCGATAGTCTGGCCTGCCGCATACAGGGTAGTGGCGGGGATTAGCGCTATACGTAGCTCCAGATGGAGGCCGATAGCCCTTTGCTGGCAGGAGGTCAGACATTGCCTGAGTTGCTCCTCATTACCCGGAGGCACACAGATAGTTGCGCCATCACCGCCAAACACAAATGGCAATGCCGTATCGGTAAAACAGTTACGCACGGCAACAATCATCGCAACTGCGATGGCATTGATATCCTTATATTTGCCGCGCAACAAGGCTTCAGTGGAGCCTTTCACGTCGGATATCACTACCAGCCAGTCAGCGGGCAGGGTCGCGTAGTGACCCTGTTTGGCTGAATGGCCAAGGTCATCGTACGCAGGTAATTGCTGATAAAAAGCGGGTGACTGAGTTGTGATAACTACATCCTGAACAATGCTATCTGGCGGTATGCTCAGAGTATAGAAAACGAATCAGGTTTGTCTAATGAAGCGGGCGGGGAAGTAACGCTAAAACTATTCAGCGTCGCCGGCACCGCTGGCTCGGTGCCGGTTAGATTGATCAGGCCAGATAGTCGTTTACCCGGGCAATAATACCGGTGCTATCAAGGCCAAGCTCGGCGTACATCTCCTCCTGGGTGCCCTGCAGAATAAAGCTGTCAGGCAAGCCAAGAGTCAGCACATCGGTTTTTAACCGGGTTTGCATCACGTACTCGCTTACCGCGCTACCTGCACCACCCAAAATGCAGCCGTCTTCCAGTGTCACGAAGCATTCGTGATCGGCTTTCAGGGTGTTGAGAACGTCGGTATCCAAAGGTTTCACAAACCGCATGTCTATCAGGGTGGCGTCCAGCTCCTCGGCTGCTGCTTCGGCAAACGGCAGTAACGTACCAAAGTTTAACAGCGCGATCTTTTTACCGGTTCGCAGTGTCCGGCTTTTACCAAGCGGCAGGGCCGTCATGGATTCTTCCGGAGTAATGCCTTTGCCGGCTCCGCGGGGGTATCTCACCGCCGCCGGGGCGTTGGCTATATGACCGGTATAAAGCATCTGCCGACACTCGTTTTCATCCGACGGGGTCATAACAATCATATTTGGAATACAGCGCAGGAAAGCAATATCGAAAGCACCCTGGTGAGTTGGGCCGTCCGCGCCAACAATACCCGCACGGTCTATAGCAAATAATACCGGCAGATTCTGTAAGGCGACGTCGTGGATCAGCTGGTCGTAAGCGCGCTGTAAAAACGTTGAATAGATTGCAACAACTGGGTTCAGACCATCTTTGGCCATACCTGCGCCTAAAGTTACTGCATGTTGTTCGGCAATGGCTACGTCGAAATACTGTTCGGGGAATTGCTGGGAAAAGGCAACCATGCCTGAGCCTTCACGCATCGCCGGTGTAATAGCCATTAGCTTGGGATCCTGTTTAGCCATATCGCATAACCAGTTGCCAAAGATAGCCGAAAAAGTGGGCTTGGATGCCTTGGCTTTGGGCAGGGTCTGGTCGGCCGGGTTAAACTTCGGTACGGCATGGAATTTAATAGGGTCTTTTTCAGCTTCGGGGTAACCTTTACCTTTGCGGGTAACCACATGCAGCAGTTGCGGGCCCTTAAACTTACGCATATTACGTAAGGTGTCGACTACACCGTTGATGTCATGGCCATCAATGGGGCCAATGTAATTAAAGCCCAGCTCTTCAAAAATGGTGCCCGGTACTACCATCCCTTTAATATGTTCTTCGGCGCGGCTGGCAAATTCTTTGATGGGGGGCACATTACTCAGTAGTTTTTTGCCCCCGTCGCGAATGCTGTTAAACAGGTTGCCAGTTAACAGACGGGCCAGGTGGCTGTTTAATGCGCCGACGTTCTCTGAAATCGACATTTCGTTATCGTTTAGTACCACCACTAAATCTTTGCTGATATCGCCGGCGTGGTTCATAGCCTCAAAGGCCATCCCGGCAGTCATGGCGCCGTCACCGATAACGGCGACCACCTTGCGGCCCTGCTGTTCTTTGTCGGCGGCGATAGCCATGCCCAGTGCGGCACTGATTGAGGTGGACGAATGACCCACCGCNAAGGTGTCGAACTCGCTTTCCGGNGGCCATGGGAAAGGGTGTAATCCGTCTTTTTTNCGGATGGTCGACATTTGTTCGGCACGGCCGGTAAGAATTTTATGCGGGTANGCCTGATGACCCACATCCCAGATCANNCTGTCGAAGGGCGTGTTATANATGTAATGCAGCGCCACGGTNAGTTCAACGGTGCCAAGACCNGANGCAAAATGACCACTGCTCTGACTGACACAGGTAAGCAGGTACTGGCGAAGTTCNTCAGCCAGGGTCCGCAGTTTGTCCTGNGGAAGCTTGCGTAAAGCTTCGGGAGAACGGGCCAGAGCAAGAGTAGGATAGTGCGCTAAATCTAGAGTCATTATTTATTATTCTGATACGTTATGCGGGTANGTCGCGGCCGTTANTGNCTGCGACTCACCATTAAATCGGTAAATGCAACTAAGTANTCGGTATTGTAGGGCAAACCGTCCAAGGCTTGAAGCGCCTCTTGATGTAATTTTGCCAACTCCTGACGNGCACCNTCNAATCCCAGCANAGAAGGAAAGGTATTTTTGCCCNGNGCTTCATCTGAACCNTTNGGTTTNCCGAGCGTTTCGGTNCTGGCCGTGACGTCCAGAATGTCATCCTGAACCTGAAATGCCAGGCCNATACGNTTNGCGAAACGGCACANCAANTGTTGATGGTTACTATCNAGCTGNTCGGTTANCAGNCATACCATTTCNACNCAGGCNGTNAGTAACGCGCCNGTTTTTAGCTGATGCANATGNTGTAGTTCGGCCAGTGTNATTTGTTTNCCCGTGGCGGCTAAATCAATNGCCTGGCCGCCNCACATNCCTGAATAACCNGCAGCNCGAGCCAGTANNGCAACCAGTTGNGCGCGGCGNTGNTTGGCAAANGCGCTCATAGGNTGTTCGGCAACAATACTGAAAGCCTGGGTTTGCAGAGCNTCACCNGCGAGNATNGCNGTGGCTTCGTCAAACGCNATATGGCAGGTTGGNTTGCCCCGGCGCAGNTCGTCATCATCCATTGCCGGNAANTCGTCGTGAACCAGGGAGTAGGCATGAATACANTCGATGGCCATACTGATAGCNCGCTGGTCGTTATCCGGAATGTCGAGCATATTACCTACCAGGTGAACCAGTAACGGACGCATCCGTTTNCCACCGTTGGTTANGGCGTANAGCATGGATTCTTTCAGGCGCGGTGCGGCATCGGGCAGATCGTTGATGAGGNCTTGCAGGCTGGCATCAAGGCGTTGCTTGATGTGCTGATGCAATGAAGCAAGTTGCATGTTAGTCCTCGTTNTCTGCCGCGAAGTCCTGTAATGCGGCTTCGCCGTTTTGTTCGGTGAGNATTCTGACTTTTTGCTCAGCTTCTACCAGGGCCTTCTGGCTCAGGCGGGANAACTCGATACCGCGTTCAAATTTTTTCAGTGCCTCATGGAGTGGCAAATCGCCCTGTTCCATTTCATTGACGATAGTTTCCAGTTCGCTGATGGTTTGTTCAAATGACGGACTGGCTGCAGTGGCTTTATCGCTCACGGATCCCTCTTCTGGTCTNATTTTGCGTAGTGATGGCACATTAACCGAGGCCNGCGNGNGGGTCAAATAGTTTAGCCGCTGNNTGCGAGGTTTTGCGCTGTCNGGCAGTGNCGGGNANTGCCGGGCAGTGCTTTTNTGATAACCGGTTATAAAATCTATAACGATATCAGTGTAGAAAAAAAAATAACTGCCGATAGAATGACTACAGTGTATTGAGTGCTAGGATGTCAGGTGACGGTAAGTANNCTTAGTCGGCTCAATGCTATAACAACTTNGCTGGTGTGAATGACTTTGTCAGACTCAGCACTGCATTGTGAAAAATTCGCAGCTATATTTAACACCANGTGTTCAGTTTCGCCCTGAATAAGTGATGAAGTGAGGGAAACAAGTGGATTTAGCAACCCTGGTTGGAATGTTAGGCGGCATTGGCTTTATTGTAATGGCCATGATCCTCGGTGGGGATCTCAGCATGTTTGTCGACGTTCCCTCGGTACTGATCGTATTTTGCGGTAGTCTTTTCGTTGTTATGTCGCAGTTCACGCTTGGCCAGTTTTTTGGNGCAGGTAAANTCGCCGGCAAGGCGTTTATGTTTAAAATCGACACGCCNGAAGANCTCATCGAGAAAGTNGTNGAGATGGCAGATGCNGCCCGNAAAGGNGGNTTNCTGGCCCTCGAAGAAGCTGAAATTGNTAACCCTTTTATGCAAAAAGGGGTGGATATGCTGGTGGATGGTCACGATATCGACGTGGTGCGCGAAACCCTGGCAAAAGACATTTCCATGACNACCGAACGCCACGAGTTTGGNGTNTCNATCTTTAAAGGCCTTGGTGATGTCGCGCCGGCCATGGGNATGATTGGTACGCTCATTGGTCTGGTAGCCATGCTGTCAAACATGGATGACCCCAAAGCCATCGGCCCTGCTATGGCGGTGGCCTTGTTAACCACTTTGTACGGAGCCTTTCTGGCTAATGTTATCTGTCTGCCAATCGCCGCTAAGCTTAGCAACCGCCTGAATGAAGAGAAACTCAACCAGTCATTGATTCTTGACGGGATTGTCGGCATCGCCGATGGTCAGAANCCGCGGGTCATTGAAGGGATCCTGAAAAANTATCTCGCCGCCAGTAAACGTGGTGCGGCGGAAGAAGAGTAAANANTATGGCGCAGGAAGAAGAGTGCCCCAAATGCCCCCCCGAAGGTCTCCCNGCGTGGATGGGGACNTTTGCGGACCTGATGTCGCTGCTGATGTGCTTCTTTGTNCTGCTGCTNGCATTTTCCGAAATGGACGTGCTTAAATTTAANCAGATAGCCGGCTCCATGAAGTTTGCTTTTGGTGTGCAAAACAAAATTGAAGTGAAAGACATACCAAAAGGCACCAGTGTAATTGCCATGGAGTTTCGCCCGGGCCGTCCGGACCCGACACCGATTGACACCATTCAGCAGCAAACCATTGANATGACCCANCAGATGCTGGAGTTTCAGGCCGGCGACGAAGANTCAGCCGGNGGCCGNCAGAAGCAGCGNGGTACNCAGCGNGGCGGGCAATCTCAACANACCTCAACCGATCAGTCGGCCTCCACNCANCAGGCAGCTAATCAGGAGCAGGTGGCTGANATGATGAAAAAAGTTGCCCAGCAACTACAAAAACAAATTCTTGATGGNTCNATTGAAATGGAATCCCTGGGCCAGCAGATCACCATNCGCATNCGTGAGAATGGCTCGTTTTCTGCCGGTTCGGCATTTTTACAACCGCAATTTCGCCCGGTTATNCGCCAGATTGGTGAGATCCTGGCNGATATGCCGGGTCAGATAGANGTGTCAGGACATAGCGATAAGCAACAGATTTCCAATGAGNTGTACAGCTCTAANTGGGACNTATCTGCGCAACGTGCGGTTGCCGTTGCCGAAGCNCTGCGCTCGGCNCCGGGGTTTGATGAAGCGCGAATGTCNGTGGTNGGNAAGGCGTCTAACGAGCCCCTGATTGAGGATCCGCAAACNCCGGAAGAACTGGCCAGCAACCGCNGGGTNGAGATTAACATTAATCAGGGTGAGCCGATTCGCTCGAAACCTATTTCNGTNCTNGAGCAAGGCCAGTAANCNGGNCATCAATNNAAGCTTACCCGNTTAGCGGGTAAGCTCATCNACGTAACGCGGCTTGCNNAGCACTAATTGNACGGTGCTGATTGAACGCTCCAGGAAGCCACCCTCGCAATATTTAAGGTAGTATTCCCACATTCTGGCAAAGCGCTCGTCATAGCCGTGCACAGCCAGCTTTTCTTTTGCTGCCACAAAGGCGTTAAACCAATCTCTGAGAGTACGCGCATAGTCGAGACCAATATCCTGCATGTCGCGTATGGAAAGATCGCTTGCTTGCTTAATGTGCTGATTTAATACCAGTTGAGAGGGCAGGAAACCACCGGGGAAGATGTGTTTCTGGATAAAATCCACGCCTTTATGGTAACTGTCGTAGCGACGATCATCGATAGTAATCGACTGCAACAGCATTAGACCATCTGGGATTAGCAGGCTTGCGCACTTGTTGAAAAACTGGTTGAGATAAGGCTTGCCTACCGCTTCGATCATTTCGATAGAAACCAGTTTAGTGTATGTGCCTTCCAGCAACCGGTAGTCTTTTTTGAGCAGCGTAATCTGGTCTTCGAGGCCTTCTCGTTTTACCCACTCATTGGCGTAGGCAAATTGCTCCTCGGAAATGGTAGTCGTGGTTACCTTACAGCCGAAATGCTTAGCAGCATGGACCGCGAGGCCTCCCCAGCCAGTACCAATTTCAATCAGGTGGTCATCGGCGGTAAGACGTAACTTTTTGCAGATGGTGTGTAGTTTGTGAAACTGGGCGTCAGCAAGAGACGCATTAACGTCCGGATAAATCGCCGACGAATACATCATGCTTTCATCAAGAAAGTGGGTGTAAAGGGTATTGCCTAAATCGTAGTGGGCCGCAATATTTTTCTTGGCCTGATCGTGAGTATTACGGCGCATGAGGTGTTGCAATTTATCAAACGGGAAACTGAGCCATTTAAACCGGGACTCCCAGCGGTCGAGTGTGGGCAGATTACGGGCGAAAATACGAATAACATTGGTCAGCTCCGGGCTGGTCCATAATCCTTCGGTGTACGTTTCACCAGAGGCCACACTACCGCCAAGCAACAGCTTCTTGTACACGGTTGGACAATGCATATCGACTTCGGCGTGCAGATCGCTTGCCGGATTACCACACTGAGCAACCAGTTTGCCATTTTCCTTAATCACCAGATGCCCCTCAGGCAGAGATTGCATCAGACTAATAAAAATTTGGCGACTGTATCGCTCAACATAAGAAAACGTAAGGGGCGCAGCGAGCGCAGTTTCACTATTTGCCATGAGTTATTCCTGACTATTTATCGGATGTGAATATACCGGCGTACGTTTTATCCATAATTTAACCGCCTGCCAGTAAATTCCGATGACAGTTCTTAGTGTCATATTCGGTATTGACTTGATTACGTTTCTAACGGTATTTGAGTTTAATGGTTTTTGCTTTAAATGCATTATTGCGGTGAAGTGTTTGTTTTCCTTATAACAACTCAGGCCCACGGAGAGGGCTTCAGACGGTTGCTGGATATGCCACTTGTAGACCATATCAACCGGGTTAAACGGCGATACGTGAAAAGCTTTNGGNGTATTTTCCTGTTTGTTTAAATCAACCAGNTAATGATGTCTTTCATTCCAGGGCGTATTGCTGACNTCNGCCAGCATATGNGTAAANTGGCCNGAGGCTTTGTGGCGCANAAAATAAAANTTAACCGGACTGAAGTACAGCCCGNAGTGCCTTGCCTGACCNAGCAGGAAAATATCGCCAGTCAGTGAANCNTNNGCTTTATTGAGCTCATTCATTCTGGCTATCACCGCCTGTTTGAGAGGCAGTGTCGGGTCACCNAGGTAGTCGCTNCGGCGAAATTCGAAAGCGGCTCTTGCGGTATTGGAAAAGCCCTTTACGGTGTGCGCCAGGTGATTGACTTCATCAAGGTTGAGCCACATCATTGCNATGCCATATTCAAAGGCGTGCTGAGTGGGCTTAAACCGCTCGTGATTCACTACACCGGTGCANATNGCGCTTTCCATTACAGACTGGCTCCAAACCGTTCGCAAACGTCCAGTGCAGAGCGCACGCCGTCTTCGTGAAAACCGTTATACCAGTAAGCGCCACAGAAGTGCANCCCATCCACCCCGCAAATGGTCTCCCGTTGCTGNTGGGCNCTNACCATTGTCGGGCTNAACTGNGGATGCGCATAGCNGTANGTGCCCANTACTTTGNTGGCTTGTATCCCCTGGGTATTGAGGCTCACACAAAAGGTTTCCTCGGCATCTAACCGTTGCAGTATATTCATATCATAGGTGACCGCTGCAGGGCGTTGTTGCTCCTGCGGGTCGCCGGTTAAACGATANTTCCAGCTCGCCCACGCCGCCTTTCGTTGCGGCAGTTGTCTGGTGTCGTAGTGCAGCACGACNTCNTTTTCGGCATAGCCNATGGCACCGAGTATGCGNTGCTGGTCGTCGGTGGGNGCNGCNAGCATNGCNAGTGCCTGATCGCTNTGNCAGGCAAAAATCACTTCATCATACTGGTCTNTCTGGCCGTCCATNGAAGTAACAGNAACNCNACCNTTGCTATGTTCCACCCGTTTTACCGGGGTGNTCAGTCGAATACGGTCAGCAAATGGTTTTATCAGTGGCGCTACGTATTCNCTTGAACCGCCTTTGATGGTGTACCACTGTGGNCNNTCATTAATATTGAGCAACCCGTGATTATTGAAAAACTGNAAAAAGAAGGTCAGTGGAAAGGCTTTGGTNTGCTCCAGACTGGCAGACCAGATGGCTGCGCACATCGGATAGATATAATGTTCGCTAAATTCTTCGCTNAACCCGTGTTCCCTGATAAATGACGACAGCGTTTGTGANCTGGTATCCTGCTCCTGCTCAATGGTCTCTTTGCACANATTATTAAAGCGNACGATATCTTTNACGATTTTCCAGAACCGGGGCCGNAANAGATTNCGCCGTTGGGCAAACAGGGTGTTCAGGTTNTGTCCGTTGTATTCAATGTTAGTGCCTTCATGACGAACCGAAAAGCTCATTTCGGTAGGCTGGTATTCCACGCCAAGTCTGGTGAGTAATTTAATAAAATTGGGGTAAGTCCAGTCGTTAAATACAATAAACCCGGTATCGATAGCCCGGGTATGCCCGTTTACGGTAATGTCTTTGGTTGCGGTATGGCCACCGATATAATCATTGGCTTCATACAGAGTAATGTTGTGCTGTTGGTACAGCAGGTGAGCACAGGTTAACCCTGAAATGCCTGAGCCAATGATGGCAATATTCTTTTTCATGTGGAAATCCGCCAGGTCTCTTATTGTAATTTTGATGATAGCCACACCTGGAGCCGGCCAGGTAAGCGGTACAACGATCTGAGCATAAGTCCGAATATGGTAGGGAAGTATATGTTGCTCTGCTGTTTGATTATGCCTTTCAGCAAAGACTCAGCCGCCTCCTGAGCGGTGATCTTCATTGGCATTTCAAAGTCGTTCTTATCGGTTAACGGGGTTTCAACGAATCCAGGCGATACCGACTGAACAATAACCCCCTTCGATTTGAGGTCGATTTTCATACTTTGGGTAAAATAATGAACCGCCGCTTTGCTGGCACCATATGCCTGACTGCGGGTGAAAGGAAATAATCTTGCCATGGAATCGATAATGACCAGTTGATTACCCGCCTGACAATTTGGCAATAGCGCACTGACGCAATTGATGATACCAAAGAAATTCACTTCTAGTACCCGCCTGAACATATCCGGCTCAAAGTCCGGTAAATCCACATATTCACAGGTGCCGGCGTTGAGCACTGCAATGTCAAAGCGCACATCGGCCAGCGNCGACTGNGTNGCTTGCTNGTCGGTNACATCGAATTGCAGNGGCTGAATNTTCTGGTGCTTNGCAAGCNTNTCGAGCTTTTCCTGATTGCGGCCNCAGGCAATCACCTGATAACCNCGCGAAGCNGCATGNTTTGCNANGGCNTCNCCAATGCCGGAGGTTGCGCCGGTAATTAGAATCGTTTTCATGAGTCGAGCTTCTTTTTGATAAAACCGATGACAGACCTGAGAACGGGCACATGTTCGTAAACCATTTCACCCAGGTCATAATAGTCTCGGTGGTAGTGAATTTTGTCATCACGGACTTTNAGCATCGAAACGCCATCCACNGAAATNGTGNNTGGTTTGTTTTTTAGCTGCAGTAACATGGTCCATTCAACGACATGGGTGTACCCGCCTGGCCCACATTTTTCCGTGTACAGGAGAGAGTGGATGTCGAACTGACATGAGTCGACCGATTCCAGCAGGTTTGCGAAATAACCCTTAACCGCCCCTATACCTCGGTGAGTTGTTACCGGATCGACAAACTCAATATCCTGGTGGTAAACCAGGCTTAGGACGTTGATACTGATCTTTGCGAGATCGGCATATAGCTGTCTGAAGCGTTCCTCAAAAGTCACTGCAAAAAAATCCGTAATAACTGGGGTTTATGCTTGATAATACCGACAGAGAGAAGGCTTAGATCATCACTTTTACATTTATTTTCGTCGCAGTAATAATCTAATTGCACTATTAAGATCCAAAACAGAAACCGCGGCGTATGTGACAGTGAATCCGTTAACCACTTTGACAAAGATACTAATTATGCAAGATGTCGTTTTGCCCTTGTTTCCGTTATCTGCTCACTTGTTGCCGGGTGGCCACATGGCGCTGCGGATTTTTGAGCCCCGCTATGTTCGGATGGTNAAGGAAGCCTGTGCCGGTGANGGATGTTTTGTNTTNTGTATGCTCAATTCCCGTGGCGACCTGAGTAANAATGANCATATTTTNCCTATCGGNACCCTGTGTAANATCATCGACTTCGATTTGCTTGANGANGGCCTGNTGGGCATNAAGGTTGAAGGNCAGTATTGCGTANGGGTNAATTCCATTGCTACCGAAGAGGATGGCTTNCGNACCGGNNCTNTAGAGCGAATTACTGACTGGACGGCGGAAATTGACGATGGCGTNATAGAGCCNCTGCGCGATAAGNTNCAAATCATNTANGATAAATANCCCGAAATTGCCCGNTTGTATCCGGAGCTTAAGTTNTCGGAACCNTTATGGGTAATCTANCGCTGGCTNGAACTNCTGCCGGTAGACGCAGCCAACAAGCAGGCGTTTTTAAGCGAACAAAACTGCGATAANGTGCTAAACTATATAAATGATTTGGTGCGNTAAAAATTTTTGATCCAGATCATCNTTTGTTGCGTATGCATTAGCACATANGGAANAAATCGGACCGAAAACTATGCTTGTTGGAATACCATTGGAACACGAAAACAGCGCTGTAGAACCGAAAGANTGTGCAGTNGAAATGTCTGACTANCTNGTGAAGGTAGCCCAAGACAGATGNAAGGNGTCTTTCNCCAGAGTCTTCGGTTTTTTNGCNCCCAGACTTCGNTCNTACGCNCTTAAGCAGCTTGGNAACGAAGCGTTGGCTATGGAGCTNGTGCAGGACACCATGTCNAATGTNTGGCAAAAAGCGCACCTNTTTAATGCNGANAAAGGCTCNCCNTCNACCTGGATATTTACCATTGCCAGAAATATNCGCTTTGATATGCTTCGTAAAGTACAAAACCGNAAAGAAGANATNTGNGCCGATGATTTATGGCCGGTNCTTTGNGAGCAAACNCCNGATGCAAACGAGAAAGCGCTTGANGATCAGGTNACGNTAGAGCAAATCGGNCACTTATTTGAAGATTTGCCNGAGAAACAAAAAGTTGTATTAGAGGCGATNTATATAGANGGGAAGTCACAGCAGGAAATTGCTGACGAATTGGATATCCCTCTTGGTACGGTTAAGTCAAGAACNCGGCTNGCGTTNCANCGTCTCAAAGGTATGATAAGCGATTATGATTAAGTTCCACCCAACCCCTGATCTCATTGAGCAGTTTGTGACGGGAACCCTGGCACCAGCAGAGTCTTTNATGGTGTCTGCCCACTGCGATATGTGTAAATANTGCCAGGAACTGGTCGANGAAAAAACGGCTGAGTTTGCTATGGACCANTTAGAACTTGAGAATGTAGTGGAAAGCTACGACCCTCAGTTTGATTTAATGCTGGCCAATATTACGCAACAGCCTGTAGCTGAGGCGCCCGACGTTTCGCTCAGGAAGCCAGCGGGGACGGATGTTCAGAGCACATCCATAGAGTTGGATGGCAAAACGTTCGAATTGCCGAAAACTCTGCATCGGCTGATCCAGAAAAAAGGCAATTGGTCATCGCTGGTCGGTAAGCTCTGGCAAGCGCCGGTGGATATGGGATACGATGGTGTGGCTAATTTTATATTCATGGAAAAAGGCGGCTCCGTTCCTGAGCACACTCACCGCGGTTCAGAGATGACTCTGGTCATTAACGGTGAGTTTAGCGACGGAATGAATGAGTATGATTCAGGCGATTTTATTTACCTGAATGGCCAGCACACTCATGCTCCTGCATCACAAGCGGTAGAAGGGTGTCTGGTGTTTAGTATTGTGGATCAACCGCTTCACTTTACGTCGGGTATTGCCCGATTGCTCAACCCGTTCAGTCATCTGTTTTTTAGATAATCAGGCAGGCCGAAAGGCCTGTTTTTGTTTACGCTCTACAAACTTATCTTTGTTCTACTTTTTTGCATCAACCCCGTCAGACAACATTTCCCGGCTGTAATAATCCTCAGTGGTGCTTGTTGTGGTTCATTGGTATTCTGTTTGTCATGATAAGTAAATGATGTGGCATCTGAATGCTCGTACAGCTGTTAGTTCAGGTTGGTATTTATTGCCTGTTCCCGTTGCTCCTGACATTTGAAAAAAATCCGCAGACCCGGCGGGTATCACTTTATATTTATGTCAGTCTGGTGCTTATCATGGGGGGATTCCTTGGCGCGGTTTATTCCGTGCTGCTACCCGGTGATATTAGTCTATCCGGTGGCACTATTGCCTATGGTGGCTTTATGATGGCTTGCATCATGATGGCATTTATAGAGAACGACCCCTTTATTTTGCAAAACATTATGCGCCTGGTGGTGATGGTTACCATTTTTAAAGTGTTGCTATTTACCAGCGTAGCCGAAACTCTCAACGCGCCAGAAGTAATCAATCCGCTTAACGTCCCCGCAGGGTTATTTGAAGTATCGTTACCATTAATTGTGCTTGGCGCATTGCTCATCATTGCGGAACTGTATTTTCTGGTTTTTGTTTTCGACCGCTTAAAAAGAATGTTGTCAAACCACCACCTGTTTAGCCTGGCTTTTAGTCTGGGCTTTGTTGGTGTCATTTTAATGGATGGGGTGCTGTTTCCGGTGTTGGCATTGGGAGTGTCCAGTGAGGTGTTCGGTCTGATCATTGGTAATTTAAGCGGTAAGGCCATTATTGCAGCTACCTTCGGCAGCTATCTGTTTTTGTTTATGTTAACCAACAAAAACCGTATGCAAAAAGCGCTTAATGATCCTTTGCTTGACTGGCGAATATTGTTAGCCAGCTCAACCAGTATCGTGCGCAAACTTGAGCAAAACGAGCAGCAACTTTTACAGGCCCGGACTGTCGTTGAGCACAGTCGTGAGGGAATGGTGGTGCTCGACAGCGATTTTCAGATTGTGTCAACAAACCCGGCACTGGAACATCTTTTGGGTGTCACGCACGCGGGCGGACTAATCCATAAGCCGTTGTTTGATTTGTTTTCCCCGCCGGTCAGCCTCTCCCAGGTTCAGACACAACTTGCGGAGCGTAAATCCTGGTCGGCTGAGGTTTCCTGGACTATTGGTAACAAAGCGCATTTTGGTTTACTGACCCTGGTAACAGTGCTGGACCGCCATCAACAAGCGAGTAATTACACAGCTTCGCTAACGGATATCTCCGAACTTGTTGATGTTCGCGAGGAATTGCGGCATATGGCTCACCATGACGTACTGACCGGGTTACCTAACCGGCGGGCGCTGCAGCGGCTGCTGGCAGAGTCCACCAAACAAGAGGCTTCAGACTTTCGTCAGGCTGCACTGTTACTGATTGATCTGGATAACTTCAAGCAGGTGAATGACAGTCTGGGTCATTTTAAGGGTGATAAGTTGCTAATGGAGGTTGGGCGCAGACTGTCTCTGGTACTGCCAGCCGGCGCCAGGCTGTTTCGAATCGGCGGGGGCGAATTCTCGGTTTACTGTGAAGATATCAGAACCGTTGGTGAAGCCCTTAAATTAGCCAATGCAATGCGATTACAGGTTAGCTTTCCGAGTGATATTGACGCCTATGTACCGGTGTATGTGGATTGCTGTATCGGCATTAGTCTGTTTCCGGCCTTTGCCTGCACCCTTACCGAGCTCTACCAACAGGCGGATACTGCCCTGTACTGGGCTAAAGGGATAGGTAAAGGCACGGTGAAGGCTTATCAGGAATCCATGACTGAAAAGCGACGCTCGTCACTGACGCTCGAGAGTATGCTCAGAGAAGCAATTGATAACCGAAAGCTCGACGTGCATTTACAACCCAAGGTTAATTTGTTTAATGGCGCAGTTGAAGGGGCAGAAGTGCTGGCGCGCTGGACAACTGCGAATGATGAGCGTATCGCGCCGGATGTTTTTATTCCGCTGGCCGAACAGGCTGGGTTTATGAGCCGTTTAACCCACTGCATTCTGGTAAAAGCCTGTGAAGCCTTTACCCATATAGGTCCATTTGTATCAGGATCGTTCCGACTGGCGGTGAACATCTCTGCGGGGGAATTGGCCGATGAAAATTTGCTCAAGTCCTTGCGCAGAGTACTTACTGAGTTTGACTTAAGTGCCGAGCGCTTTGAAATTGAATTAACCGAAACAGCTCTGATTGACGTGGATATAAACACCCTGGTGAGCTTAAAGGAAGCGGGGTTTACCCTAGCGCTGGACGATTTTGGTACCGGTTATTCTTCGTTATCCTACTTAAACCGCTTACCAATCGATACCTTAAAAATAGACCGCAGCTTTATCGCGAATGTTCCCGCGGATGGCTCGAGCAGTAACCTTACCCGCAGTATCATTTCAATCGCCCGGGACATGAATTGCCAGGTGGTCGCCGAAGGTGTAGAAAACTCTGAGCAGCACGCCTTTCTGGAGAATGAAAACTGTGAATTAGCCCAGGGGTACCTTTACAGTAAACCTCTACCGCTGGTGGAGTTTGTCGAGTTTATTAACAGCTGATACGTCGGTGAAGTTGACGTAATTTTGTTTACTGCACAAAAAAGCAGCTTTACGCTGCTTTTTGATTGCTATTGCTAGCTTGTAATTAACTGATAAATTCGCTGTCCGGGAAGTTCAGTTTCAGCGTTTTCATGGCGTTATCACGTAACTCAGTGAGTTCTAACTGGTCATAGCAGGACACCATAATTTCCAGTGCCTGCTGCACCTGATCTGAATCAGGGTAATACTCCAGTACATATCGGCCACGGTTAGCAGCTGCAATGAAAGCTTCACGACGCATATAGAAGCGCGCGATAGAGATTTCGTAGCTGGCCAGACGGTTTTTAATAAACACCATACGCTGGCGGGCATCGGCAGCATATTTACTGTCTGGGTATTGCTGAATTAAACGTCTGAAGTCTTCAAAAGCCTGTTTGGATTTGCTCGGATCGCGGTCGGTGGTGTCGATGCCAACCAATTCCTGAAACAAGTTATTGTCGGCTTCCATATTAGTCAGCCCGCGCATATAAAACGCATAATCCACATCAGCATGGTTAGGGTTTAAGCGAATAAAACGGTCGATAGTGGCCAGNGTCTGGTCAATTTTGCCGGATTTATAATAGCTGTAAACCAGATCNAGCTGCACCTGGTGAGATAGCGGACCGAATGGAAAGCGGGAGTCCAGCGCACTCAGTGAGTCGGCNGCNGCGGCAAAGTTGCCATTCGCCATGCTCTGACGCGCTTTGTCGTAAAGTGCCTGCGCACCCAGGTTTGCATTCATCACCTGATCTTCTTTGCTTGAGGATGAACACCCTGTCACGGCTAACAAAACGCTAATTAGCAGGGGGGCAATGCAACGGTTTATTTTCATAGTACTACTGGTTCCTGGTACACAATTAATTTTACTGCAAGGGTAAAACAGTTCTCTATCTGGCATTTTAACGTACTCTTAAACGCAAACACCACATAAACTCCAAAAGAAAACAGCCNCAGCTGCCAAACCTGTTATAATCTGCCTTTTGTGTTCNCNCTNTAGGCGGTTATGGTACAACAAAGTTCACAGATTTCATTAGCAGCGCAAACCGAATTCCAACACTTTGGATTGAGGTTAGATCAGGTAATTGCAGATTTGTTCCCTGATTATTCCCGTTCAAAGNTAAAAGAATGGATTTTGGCAGGTAATGTAACGGTAAATGGCGAAGTGTGCAAAGTCCCGCGTCAAAAAATGACCGGTGATGAGTCAATCGNGATTGAAGCNGAGATTACCCANCAGGTTGCCAATGCGCCGCAAAAAATAGAGCTGGACATCGTTTACGAGGATGACAGCATCCTGGTNATCAATAAACCNGCCGATCTGGTGGTACATCCTGGTGCCGGTAATCAGGACGGCACACTGCTTAATGCACTGCTGGCTCATGTACCNGGNATTGATAAAGTACCCAGAGCCGGGATTGTTCATCGTCTCGATAAAGACACTACCGGCCTGATGNTAGTNGCNAAAACCTTACCTGCGCAAACTCACCTGGTGGAACAATTACAGTCAAGAGTGATGAGCCGTGAGTANGAAGCCCTGGCCTTTGGCACCATGATTGCCGGNGGNATNGTGGANGCGCCNATTGGTCGTCATGCCACCAAGCGCACGCATATGGCAGTCCGCGAGTTCGGTAAACCCGCGGTNACACACTATCGGGTTATCGAAAAATTNCGCGCTCATACTCATCTGNGTTTNAAACTGGAAACTGGCCGGACNCANCAGATCCGCGTTCATATGGCTTATATCAAACATCCCNTGGTNGGCGANCCGGTGTACGGTGGCCGCTGGCGTNTNCCCAAAGGNGCCAGCGAAGAGTTTGCCGATACNCTGAGAAANTTCAAACGTCAGGCGCTGCACGCCGCTCAGTTATCTTTGTACCATCCNNAAACNGATGAGTGGATGACCTGGCAGGCACCGNTACCAGAGGATATGGTCAGCCTGATTGAAAGTACCCGCGAAGATACNAAGCAATTTGGACTGGATGAGCTCTGATNTTCCGCTGATTTNGCCAANCTGGCAGGCGCCGGCNAATGTGGTGGCNTACACCACCACNCGCCATGGCGGCTGTAGTGATGGCAATTACGCNAGNCTNAANGTTGGNNANCATGTGGGCGACNGTNCTGAGCAAGTCAGNCGCAACCGCNGNTTGCTCCCNCATCATGAAAAANTGCACTGGTTAAATCAGGTGCACGGCCATCGGGTAGTGNAATTACCNACNACACAAACAGAAGCTGATGCAGCGGTGAGTCGTTCCGCCGGACATTTTTGTGCTGTGATGACAGCGGATTGTGTGCCGGTACTTCTTTGTAATCAGCATGGCTCCGAAGTGGCCGCCATTCATGCGGGCTGGAAAGGATTGCACCTTAATGTGATCGAGCACACCATTGCTGCGATGCAATCGCCGGCCAATACGTTGCTAGCCTGGATAGGACCGGCCATTTCACAAGCTTGTTATGAAGTGTCTGAGCAGGTGGCCCGTCATTTCAGTCAGTATCCGGGAGCTATCATTCGCTCTGATAATGTCGATAAATATCTGCTCGATCTGCCAATGATAGCGCACAGTCAGTTGGCCTCACTCGGCTTACAGCACATCACGCCGTCCGCGCTTTGTACCTATGCCGATGAGCGATTCTTTTCGCACCGTCAGGCGACCCATCAACAACAGCAGCAAACTGGCAGAATGGTTAGTGTAATAGGACTTCGTGGCGTATAGCGGTATTTGCTGTACACCTTTTTGCCTATCTCCTACTATGAAGCCTGTAACAGCTTATAAACAATAAAAAAGTTAAGGAGACGACAGTTGAAAAAAATTATCTCATGTTTGGTTGGCGTAACCGCATCATTGTTATGCGCCAGTGCCGTAAACGCGGCTTCACCAGAACGCTTTAAAGGCCACATGATGTTGCTGGCCGACGATCTGCTGGCCGGTCGCGATACCGGTAGTATCGGGCACGACTTTGCGTCGCTGTATATTGCCAGTGAGTTGCAAAAGATGGGCGTTGCACCCGCCGGTGAAGAAGGCAGTTATTATCAGATAGTGCCATTTAAACAGGCGACCCTGGATATGTCATCGCCCAAAATGGTTGTCTCAGACGGCGATGATTCCGTTGAATTTGAGTTTATGCAAAATATGCTCATGAGCGCCGACATCAACAACGAAACATCCAGTGTGTCCGGCGAGCTGGTTTTTGCCGGGTTTGGTATTGATGCGCCGTACCTNAATTATAGNGATTACGAAAATATCGACTTNAAAGGCAAGATAGCGGTGATTTTGTCTGACAGACCCCATGANTTCCCCAGTGANGAAGGTTCNCACTTTCGCCGTTTNATTGCCGACAGNCTGGTAAAAAGCGGTGCTATCGGNACCATAGTGGTAAGNACGCCGACCTCTGAGAAAGTGTCACCCTTCGAGAAGCGNAAGTTATATGTAAAAACACCGTCCACTCGCTGGTTAACNAAAGANGGTGANGTNAACAACGGTTANCCGGANCTNAAAGGCGGCGCNACCCTNAGNCTGGAAGCAGGNAAAACCCTGTTTGAGATGGCCGGCATNGACCTGGAAGAGATTTTTGAGAAAATCGAAAATAATGAGTCGCTGACNCCNCGGCCAATGGGGCTGACNGCCACNCTGGAAAAGAAATCGGTACACAGTGAAACNACNAGCCCCAATGTTNTTGGCGTNNTTGAGGGCTCTGATCCCNAGCTTAAAAATGANTTTATNATTNTNAGCGCNCACTCAGANCACATTGGTGTGAGNAAAAACTCNGTGTTAAAAGANAANATTAACAATGGNGCNATGGATAATGCCAGTGGNGTATCCACNCTGCTNGAAATCGCTCANGAATTNCATCATGCCAAAGAAAAGCCNAAACGTTCGGTNATCTTTGCTTTTGTGACCGGTGAAGANAAGGGCNTGTTAGGCTCNGAATANTACGCNACTTATCCTACNGTGCCCATTGATAACATTGTNGCCAATGTGAATCTGGATATGCCTATCCTGACTTACCGNACNAACGAGATNATTGCCTTTGGCGCNACCCATAGCTCACTGGANGATACNGTTAGCAGTACCTTNCTGAAAAATGAAATGAAGCTGATTGAAGATCCGATGCCTGAGCAGGCCATATTTGTTCGCAGCGACCAGTANAGTTTTGTTAAACAGGGNGTNCCGGCNGTNTTCTTAGTGCCGAGTCTNGCGACTGAAGTAAAAGATGCCCTNGCCGTNTCNCCNCAAACNTTCCTGGCTAAGCATTANCACATGCCTTCGGANGATTTAAATTTACCGATTGATTANGAGTGGGCCGCGCAATTTGTTGAAATNAANTACGCCATTGCCCGGGATTTGGCCAACGCGCCTGAACGTCCTGCCTGGAACAGCGATAGTTTCTTTTCTACCNTNGGNAAAGACTAACTATTTGTTTCTGCTGGCCGTCTGCATTNGCAGGCGGCTTTTTATTCTGCCTTTAAACCCGCCCAAANTCAGCCATACTTAACATCAGCCNGATACCTGACCTGACGCAAATTATGTATTTATTTGCGCATAATTTTTATACAGGTNACTTGAATCCGGATTTNTTCATACCCATAAAGAGAGCAAGGTTATTAGCACGGTTAAAAGAGGTTTCCATGCGTTTAGATAGATTTACCAGCAAGTTCCAGATTGCGATCTCAGATGCGCAGTCTCTTGCTTTGGGCAGAGATCATCAGTTTATCGAGCCCGTGCATTTNATGACAGCATTGTTAAATCAGCAGGGCGGCACCGTTCGTTCCATGCTGGATCAGGCTGGCGTAAATGTAAATGCGCTACGCTCCGCACTTTCCCAGGCNATNGANAGACTGCCNCGGGTAGAAGGNATTGGCGGTGAAGTACAGNTAGGCAAAGACAGCGTTGTNTTACTCAACCTGTGTGACAAGATCGCCCAGCAGCGCAAAGATGACTACATCACATCTGAAATATTCGTGTTGGCNGGTATTCAGGATAAAGGCCGTTTAGGCNATATTTTCCGCGAANTGGGTGTTACCAAAGAAGCNATTGAAAAAGCNATTGATGATATGCGCGGCGGACAGAANGTCACCGANCCTAACGCNGAAGACGTNCGTCAGGCATTAGANAAGTACACCACCGATCTCACTGANCGTGCNGANCAGGGTAAGTTGGATCCNGTGATCGGTCGTGACGATGAAATTCGCCGNACNGTTCAGGTTNTGCAGCGCCGCACTAAAAANAACCCGGTATTAATCGGTGAACCTGGNGTGGGTAAAACCGCNATTGTTGAAGGACTNGCCCAACGNATTATCAATGGCGAAGTGCCNGAAGGCTTAAAAGACAAGCGGGTANTNTCNNTNGATATGGGCGCGNTGGTGGCAGGNGCTAAATATCGTGGNGANTTTGAAGAGCGCCTTAAAGCNGTNCTCAATGAGCTTGCNAANGAAGAAGGNCGNGTNATTCTGTTTATTGATGAATTACANACCATGGTNGGGGCCGGNAANTCAGACGGNGCNATGGACGCNGGCAATATGCTCAAACCGGCACTNGCCCGTGGTGANCTNCANTGCGTNGGCGCGACNACNCTGGATGAATATCGCCAGTATATCGAGAAAGATGCNGCGCTGGANCGCCGTTTCCAGAANGTACTNGTNAATGAACCNAGNGTAGANGACACTATCGCAATACTGCGGGGNTTAAAAGAACGTTACGAACTGCACCANTCGGTAGATATTACNGANCCAGCCATNGTGGCGGCGGCAACCTTGTCNCATCGTTACATCAGCGACCGGCAGTTACCCGATAAGGCTATCGATNTGATTGATGAGGCNGCNTCGAGTATTCGTTTACAGATTGATTCNAAACCNGAAGAAATGGATCGACTGGAGCGNCGTATCATCCAGCTCAAGCTGGAAGAGCAGGCGCTGGCGAAAGAAACCGATGATGCCAGTCATAAGCGACTNGANATGATNGANCTGGAGCGCGAACAGGCAGAAATTAAATTCGCCGATCTGGAGAAGATCTGGAAAGAAGAAAAAGAAGCCATGCAGGGCACCCAGTCAATCAAGTCTGAGCTTGAACAAGCCAAGCTGGATTTAGANATTGCCCGNCGNGCATCCGACTTAAACCGGATGTCTGAGCTGCAGTACGGCCGTATTCCNGAGCTTGAGATGAAGCTGGAAAAAGCNGCNGAAAACGAGAANAAAGAAACNCTGTTNATGAAAAACCGGGTNACGGATGCNGAAATTGCNGATGTGCTNTCACGCTGGACCGGTATTCCGGTNTCTAANATGCTCGAGGGTGAACGNGACAAGCTACTGCGCATGGANGATGTGCTGCATAAGCGGGTNGTCGGTCAGCATGAAGCGGTAAATGCNGTATCTAATGCTATTCGCCGGTCACGTGCCGGGCTTGCNGATCCNAATCGNCCAATTGGNTCGTTCCTGTTCTTAGGGCCAACCGGGGTNGGTAAAACAGAGCTGTGTAAATCACTGGCCGGNTTTATGTTTGATACCGAAGANGCCATGNTCCGCATAGATATGTCGGANTTTATGGAAAAACACAGCGTGGCNCGCNTGGTAGGTGCGCCTCCAGGNTANGTAGGATACGAAGAGGGCGGTTATCTAACCGAAGCGGTTCGCCGTAAGCCNTATTCTGTGATCCTGCTTGATGAGGTAGAGAAAGCTCATCCGGATGTGTTTAATATTCTGCTGCAGGTGCTGGATGACGGTCGCTTAACNGACGGNCAGGGNCGNACNGTAGATTTNAAGAATACCGTAGTGATCATGACGTCTAACCTGGGCTCCGATATTATCCAGGANAAGCATCAGGAAAATCAGTACGAAGAAATGAAATCCATGGTGATGAACGTGGTTGGNCAGCATTTCCGGCCGGANTTNATNAACCGGGTAGACGATATAGTGGTGTTCCATCCGCTGGGTAAAGAGCAAATTAAATCGATTGCNAAAATCCAGCTGGCNTCACTACGAGCNCGNCTGGCNGANAAAGGTTATAAACTNGANCTGTCTGCAGGAGCNATGGATAAACTGGCTGATGCNGGGTTNGATCCGGTNTTNGGNGCTCGTCCNCTNAAGCGTGCTATTCAGACTCAGGTCGAAAATCCGTTAGCGCAACAACTGTTGTCTGGCGCGATATTGCCAGAATCAACTATTCGAATAGATGTGGATGGTGAGCATTTAATTATTATTTAATGCTGTTATTAAAAACAACAAAGCCGGCAAACTGCCGGCTTTGCTTTTTNAAGACAGCGCGTTTACTGAATACTGTCCAGTAATGNTTGGGCCTTGTTGCGATTGTAGAAAGGGCGTTGTACAGAAACGGCTTTTTGTAACTCTTCAATAGCTTCTTTGTTACGATTTAGTTTTACCAGNGCGAAACCGATATGGTAGCGAATTTCAGGATTGTTCGAGTCTCTTGCGAAAGCTTTCCGTAAATGTCCCAAGCCATCTTCTAATTGTCCTTTTTGAACCAGNACCCAACCGAGAGTATCCAGTATTTCAGGGTGAGTACTATTTANTTCAAAGGCTTGCGTGATGTACTTGTGTGCAACCTCAATATCTTCATCCAAAGCCATAATCGCCAGGGTATTGAGAACCATCGGCCGGTTAATACTTTCTTCCTGCTTCAACAGTGACTTATACAATGCTCTGGCCCGGGTAAAGTCCTGCTCGATATAATAAAATTGCGCAAGAATATTTTTAGCCAGTATATTTTNGGGATAAGTTTTAACTATTGCCTCAGCCTGGGTAACAAACACTTCTTTGTCGCCCCCACGGATAGCAAATTCNTAAAGCATGACTAATGCCTGATGAAAATACGGGTCTATTCCAAGTGCTTTTATCAGATCTTTGGTAGCTTGAGGGCGATTATCGCTGGCGTTGGCATATAACGCCTGGGTCAGCCAAAAGTTAGCGTTGTCTTCGTTTTCCGCGCGTAAACTATTTAAAAGGTTTTTCGCTGCAGTTAACTCATCTGTTTCAATCAGTAAGCGTGCTTTAACCAGGTTTAAGCGAGTATTTTTGGGCGCCAGAACTAACGCCGCGTCGAGCGATTTAATTGCCGCCGGAAGATCATCAATGGCCTGTTGTAGCTCGCTTTGTCTTACCAGGTATTCAACCGAGTCTTTGGTAAAGTGTTCTGCCACCGANAACGTTTTTTGNGCTTCCAGTATATTGCGTTTTTGGATATAGAGTGCAGTTTTGAANAACAAATACTCCGGGTTATCAAAGTCATTTACCAATAATCTATCAATATGATAAATCGCCTGGTCATAGTCTTTTATAGCTTGATAAAGCTTAGCCAACTCAAAGCGTGCGTAGGTAAAATCATTATTTAGCACCAGGATATCGCTATACAGCGATAATGCTTCTTCAACCTGATTTTCTTTAACCATGTTATGTGCTTTTAGCAGCAACGATTGCGGGTGTTTGGGTGAAACCGCTAACAATTCATCCACAATAAGGTTTGACTGAGTATAGTCACCTAAGCGGCTTAATATGGCTGCTTTATTAAATTTAGCGGCAAACAGGTTGGGTTTTTTCTCAAGGGTTGTCTCGATCAACGATAAGGCTTCGTCATAGCGTTTTAAGCGAATTAAAATACCCGCCTTCAAATTTAAAAAGTCTGCATCATTGGGGTATGTCTTAAGAATAGCATTGGCGGCTTTTAGTGCGTCTGTCTCGTATCCTGCCTGGAGTTTCATCATACTGTAAGTAAANAGAAAGGTGATGTTGTCCTGATTTTTATCGTAGTTTTGATCAAGGATACCCAAGGCTTCATCGGTTTTGCCCCGAATNGCCATAAGGCGGATTCGAAATAAACTTACTCTTGAGTCTTCAGGATATCGCTCNGATAGTNCATCGCTTAATTTTTGCGCTTTAAANGCNCGATTCTGTTTTAGATACAAGTCACCGAGTAATAATGCAGAATCGACATTTTCCAGTAATTTGTCTTCGTGTTTTTCTAATAATGTCAGAGCCTGGCGGTTNTGCTGNGTCATNAAATANGTTCTGGCCAGCAATACTANNGCTTGTGGATCGTTGGGNTTTTGCTGCANATATTGCGTGAAATCTCTGGTGGCCTGTTCGGTATTACCGTGAAAGAAGGCGGTTAATCCACTGATATAATAAAGTACAGGCTGATCGGCGATGAGTTCCGGAGACAAGCTATTCATTATTTCATTGAGTTGTTCCAGACGATCATTATTAACCAGTTTTTCCTGATCTTTACTTTCCAGCCAACTACTTAATAATATGGCCAGTGGGTCGTTGGGGGTTTTCTCAACAATTTCATCTACAAATGCCTGCGCACTTTCAAAGTCATTACTCTCCAGGTAAATATCCGCCATCTTGCGTAATGTAAGCGGATCTTCCGGCGCTAGTTGCAAAGCTGTTTGAAGTTTATCTATAGCTTCGTCGTATTGACCTTGTTCGCGGGCTAATTCACCTTGTAAACGCCAGGTGACCGCATTCTTGCTATCGTAGCCATTGGCCTGCTCCAGATATTTATTAGCTGCAGCGTATTGTTCTTCACTAATGGCAACGGAGGCCAGGCCATTGTAGGCCGGTACGTACTTATCATCGAGCTTGAGGCTTTGTTTATAGGCATCAATGGCACAGTCTGTTCGTTTTAACCGAATACAGGCGGTTGCACGAATTTGTAACCACTTTATTTTTTCAGCAGCAGACAACTTATCTATATCGCTGAAATTGATAACTCTTTGATATTTATTTTGGAAAAGCAGGGCGTTTCCCAGTGCTTCGGCAACCAGATTAATATCTGCACCTTGATCCAACGCTTCATAAAATTCTGCTTCAGCAGCCTGCAGATAACCATTTACCAGCAACAATTTACCCATCAGTATTTTGGCGGCCAGATTATCCGGATCCTGTTGAAGACTATTTTTCAAATGGATAAAAGCTTCGTCGAAACGTGCCTGAGAATAGGCAGTAAGTGCTTTTTCGTAGTCGTCTTCAGAACTTGCGTACGTAAAAGAGGTACACAACAAGCTCAGTGAGATCAGTAGTGCTGAAGTCAATCGCATAGTAATTCTATTTATATTCAAGTGGATATTTTTGATTGTGTACAAAAAAGGTGGCAAAAGCCACCTCTGTACAAGAATGTAGATGAATTTATTTTACTTGCTTTCTGCGCCAGGCTGCAAAGCCGCCAGCAAGCAGCAGAAGTGCAAACGAACTCGGTGCATTTACCGGGTCAGGCGAATCATTCGGATCTGCTTCGATTTGGTTAAAACCGATCGCAGACAATTTAAAGCCATCGTTGTTCTTACTGAATCCACTGACGTAACCAAAGGCTGTGTTGTATGCACCAACTAACCAGTATTTTGAAGTTGCAGTAAAGGTAAAGTCGGAATAATAGGTACCATTATCAGTGCCAATTTGGAAGCTATTCTTTAACGAGCTACCAACTGTAGCCGCAATATCACCCCAGGTTGAGCTACCGCTGGTTAACTGGCCAAGACCAGTGTCTGATAATCCAGCAACAGTTACCTGATTCTGGCTTGCGTAGCCATCAACGTAACTGAATGTTGCACCAGTTAGGGAAACTTCTTCTGAGAAAGACAACAACACCATGTCATAATCAGTATCACCATACTCGTTGTAATAATTGTCGATAGTATGGCTTTCACCAGCATCGCCACTATACATCCCATAGCCTACTTGCGAACCTGAGCTCCACGGACCGGCAAATTCAGCTGACTGGACAGTATCGTCTTCTTCGCCTCCAAAGCCTGAACCATCAACGTCAACCCAAGAACCGTAGTAACACCTATTTCTGAATTCGTAACCAGTACAATATGACTCATTTCCAGTATAATTACCCACGTCAGACCAGGCTGATACCGTTACGGTAATACCATTCAGGTTGATGCCCGAACTATAATCATTGCCCAGATCATCATACATGTTATAAATCTTGGCCTCGCCCCATGAATCACATCCGGTGGTCATGTTACAGTTATTATTACTGTATGTTGCGGATGCTACGCCTGAAGCCAATGCTCCTAATGTGCCTAAAACCAAGACTGTCTTATTACAGTTAAACCGCATACTTCACTTCCTCATTAACTACGCATTCTTGCAAAACTTCTTTAGCAAAAAGCGATCCAAAATTTTAAATTTTTAAAATTCAATGATTTAGAATTATTTGTCAGTTAAATTTACGGTTGGTGTAAATTATTCTGACATAGATATGGATGAGAAAGTGCTTCAACATGGCAGTTTCATAATCCTTTGGTTTTCATTCTATAAGTAATGGTCAGTGGAATATGTATATGATCTGATAAGTAGTTATACCACGTAGGTATTGAGACATATTAAAGGTAGAAATGCTTTGAAACTTAAAATCGTTAAGCATGTCCATTGAGATTATGAAATAATGAGCGCCGTTTGTAGCTATAGAGAAAATCATGTCAGAAAGTAAACATAAAGGTATCTATTTGTTGCCGAATCTTCTAACCACTGCCGGTCTGTTCTCAGGCTTCTTTGCTGTGGTGTCTTCTATGAACGGGCGCTTTGAGGCTGCTGCGGTGGCAGTATTCGTGGCCATGATATTTGACGGACTGGATGGAAGGGTTGCTCGCATCACTAATACACAGAGTGATTTTGGCGCAGAATATGATTCGATGGCCGATATGGTGTCATTTGGCATGGCACCGGCGCTGGTGGCTTACAACTGGGGCCTGAGCGATCTCGGAAAGCTGGGGTGGTTTGCTGCCTTTATATATGTAGCAGGTGCCGCTTTAAGGCTTGCTCGTTTTAATACCCAGGTTGGCATTGCCGACAAGCGTTTTTTCCAAGGGCTGGCCAGTCCGGCAGCAGCAGCTGTTGTGTGCGGATTTGTGTGGTTAGGTGTTGAGTACGATATTAACGGCGATGATATCGGACTTATCGTAGCGTTAGTTACTGGCTTATCTGGCTTGTTAATGGTCAGTAACTTTAAATATAACAGCTTTAAAGAAGTAAACTGGAACGGTAAGGTACCGTTTGTTGCACTGCTGGTAATTTTGCTTATCTTTATTATCGTTGCCACCGAGCCTGCATTAGTCTTATTTATAGTATTTGCTTTGTACGCATTGGCGGGTCCCATCAATACATTCAGAACGGTTGATAAGGTAACCCTAAGTGATGTGGTTGGCGATCAGGTAGAAGACGCAGATTTTGTTTCTAAGGTGAGTGCAGAAGAAACAGAAGAAGCGTCAGCTAAAGATCAGAGCACAGACGATTTAAAAGAACAAAAAGACGAAAAAACGTCGAATTAGTACGGAAAACATACTGATTGATTAAAACGCGACCAAACGGTCGCGTTTTTTAGTTTTATTGCGAAATAATAGTTGACGTTAAAAACCAGATGCGTAGAATGCGCGGCTCTTCAACGGGGAACGCCCTAACAGGCCAACCCGGCATAGCGCGAAAGCCTTATGTGAAGCGGTATACAGCGACAATGCTTTGAAAATAAATTTTCAAAAAAAGTGTTGACGCAGAAAACCAAAAGCGTATTATACGCATCCCGCTTCGGCAGGTTCTGAAAGAGCGCTGGAGCAAGCAAGGGAAAGTTTTTAATACTGAGTGTGACGAAAGTCCTCCTTGCGCAGAAAGAAAAATCCTTTCTGCACTTAGTTCTTTAACAATTTATAACAAGACAATCTGTGTGGGCACTCATTAAGAGTGTCAACAAAGACAATTCAAAATTTCGATATTTAATTGAAGAGTTTGATCATGGCTCAGATTGAACGCTGGCGGCAGGCCTAACACATGCAAGTCGAACGGTAACAGGA
>NZIK01000092.1 GCA_002691625.1 Alteromonadaceae bacterium | reverse complement strand
TCGTCGTGACTCTGAAGATGCTGTTGTAATGTCATTAGATTACTACAACAGCCTTATGGAAACCGTTCATCTACTTCGTTCTCCAGCGAACGCTGAACAATTAAATCGTTCAATAGCTCAGTTTAAAGCGGCAAAAACGACCCAACGAGAACTTATTGATGAGTAACAGGTTGTTATCATGGACTGATGAAGCTTGTAGTAGTTACGTTTATTGGCAGACTCATGACAAGAAAACCTTGAAACGTATCAATAAATTAATTTCTGATGTTAAGCGCGCTCCATTTGATGGAATTGGAAAGCCGGAACCTCTTAAAGAAAATCTTTCAGTTTTCTGGTCCCGCAGAATAGATGACACTAACCGTTTGGTATATGCGGTAGACGATACAGCAATTACGGTTATCTCGTGTCGTTACCATTGCTAGTTGGTGGCAGCTAACATCAAATTAAGGCACTCGCCTAGTTCGCTGGGACATAAACACGCGG
Source organism: Alteromonadaceae bacterium (assembly GCA_002691625.1). Lineage (GTDB taxonomy): Bacteria > Pseudomonadota > Gammaproteobacteria > Enterobacterales > Alteromonadaceae > Alteromonas. Next base: position 22,667 of record NZIK01000092.1, on the reverse strand, counting down.
GCTCTTCGCAGTATAGCGCATGCGTTTGTGTCGCCAAATTAGGGCGTTAGATTGATGGGGGAATAATGCTAATTAAACTTATTCTTTTTTTCCATTTCTAGTAGCTTCACAACCCCAAATGCTTGATATGTCAGGCTACTGGTATGGAAAATTCCCCGCGAAAAAGAAAGCGAATTTCGGTTTTCTACATTACGGAAGAGGGTAGTTTAGAGATCGATGAAAGCTAACAAGGCGTTCAAATCACAGTGACGGAAACGCGCTTAGGATAAGCGCGCTTTAAAATCGTCGTAATGGAATTGACGGACTAATTCAAAATCTCCGTTGGAGCGTAAAATTCCAATAGCCGGGTGTTCCACACCGTTAAAAAACGTGGTTTTTACCATGGTGTAGTGCATCATGTCTTCAAACTGCAGTCGCGTACCGATAGCCAGGGGCTCGGCAAAACTGTACGTATCTATCACATCGCCTGCCAGGCAGGAATTGCCGCCAAGCTTGATATCATGGCCCAGTTCTCCGGGTTGTCCGCCGTGCAATATCGTCGGGCGATAGGGCATTTCCAGTACGTCCGGCATATGCGCGGTGGCTGAGATATCCAATAGCGCAATGGGCCCCTCGTTATTAACGATATCCACCACTTCGGCTATCAGCGGCCCGGTTTGCCAGGCCACAGCAGAACCCGGCTCGAGGATGATATCCAGATGCGGATATTTGGTTTTAAACGCTTTTAGGGTGCTAATCAGATGGTCAACGTCGTATCCGGCGCGGGTCATCAAATGCCCGCCGCCTAAATTTAACCATTTGAGTTGCCCCAGCCATTTACCGAAGCGCTGCTCGATGGCCTCGAGGGTGCGAGCCGTGGCAAACGAGTCGCACTCGCAAAGGTTGTGACAGTGAAAGCCTTCGATACCACTTAAATCGATATCGGTGAGTTCGCTGGCGCGGATCCCTAGGCGCGAACCCGGTGCGGCCGGGTCGTATAACGGCGTATCTGCTTCCTGATGTTCAGGGTTAATGCGCAAGCCAAGTGAAACGCCGGGTAATGCGTCCTTATAAGCCTGCCATTGAGTCAGACTGTTAAATGACAGGTGATTGACCAACCTGGCCAGTTCAGCAATGTCTTTGGCCTTGTAAGCCGGCGCATAAGCGTGCACCTCTTTACCCATTTCACTGGCGAGTTTGGCTTCCCACACAGAACTCGCGGTAGCGCCATGGAGGTACTGCTTTACAATGTCAAACACAGACCACATGGAAAACCCTTTAAGCGCCAGAATAATTCTGGCGCCGGATTCATCCTGCACGCGCTTCATTAGTTCCAGATTGTTAACCAGCTTGGCTTCCTCCAGCACATAGCACGGGGAGGGAATATCAGTGCGTTGGGTTAAATCGGTCACGCCGTCGTCTCCGTCAATACCGTTACTTGCTGAATGGGCTGCTATCGCATTCGAGCACATGCCACGGCAAGCCGTGCTTATTCAGCTCTTCCATAAACGGATCCGGATCAAACTGCTCCATATTCCACACGCCAGGCTTATGCCATTTGCCCTGCAGCATCATCATCGCGCCAATCATAGCCGGTACACCGGTGGTGTAAGACACTGCCTGAGCGCCCACTTCTTCATTACATACCGCGTGGTCGCAGTTGTTATAGATAAAGATGGTTTTTTCTTTACCATCTTTAACACCCGTAATGTAAGTACCGATACAGGTCATACCGGTGTAGCCTTCGGCCAATGAACCCGGGTTAGGCAATACCGCTTTTAAGAACTCCAGCGGGACAATTTGCTGGCCCTGGAATTCCACCGGCTCGATGCTGGTCATACCGATGCCTTCCAGTACACGCAGGTGATTAAGATAAGCATCGCCAAAGGTCATCCAGAAACGGGCGCGTTTCAGAGATGGGAAATGTTTAACAATAGATTCAAGCTCTTCATGGAACATCAGGTAAGACGCACGTACGCCGATGTTCTGGTAGTCGAGATCTTCACGTACGCTTAGTGGATCGGTTTCTTTCCACTCGCCATCTTCCCAGAACCGGCCGCGCTGCGTGATCTCACGGATGTTGATTTCAGGGTTAAAGTTCGTGGCAAAGGCCTGACCGTGGTCGCCGCCGTTACAGTCGACAATATCCAGATAGTGGATTTCGTCGAAATAGTGTTTCGCTGCATAGGCGGTGTAAACGTTGGTTACACCCGGATCGAAACCACTTCCGAGCAGCGCCATAATACCGGCATCTTTAAATTTGTCCTGATACGCCCACTGCCAGCTGTATTCAAACTTAGCAACATCTTTAGGCTCATAGTTGGCAGTATCAAGATAATCGGTTTTGGTGGCCAGACAGGCATCCATGATAGGCAGATCCTGATACGGCAGCGCCAGGTTAACCACCAGATCCGGGTTCACATCTTTTATTAATGCCTCAACGGCTTTGGCGTCGTCGGCATCAACGGCGAAAACACCTTTCACACGGTCGATGCCCACTTCCTGCTGCAGTGCTTCACATTTGGAAACGGTGCGGCTGGCCAGGTAAATTTCGTCGAAGTACTCAGGTAGGCGAGCACATTTTTTTACGGTAACTGCCGCTACGCCACCAGCGCCGATGATCAGAACACGAGACATAGTCATTATCCCTTTTGTAATGGATTTAAAATTTGCGTTGAATGCTATCAGACGGCACAAAATAGGCAAGCAAAGTTGACTGTCTGCCGCGCTGTAGAATTATAGATGATGATTACTTTTCGACCAGTGGCGGTGCAAGGATAACGCGCTGGTTTTGTCGATAATAAGGATAGACCACCGAACGTTCAGGACGGTTGGGTTCGCACAGTGTAATCACAATGGCGTCCTGGGCTTCCTGCTCATTAATTTCAATTTGTGCCGCGTATACTAACGTCGCGTAGGCATCGTTGTCGGTAATGTTGTCGATAATCCGCCATTGCAGATGCTCAAGAATTTGCATCTCACCGGGATTCTCTACGCCGAAGTCTTCACTGAATAAACAGCCTATGCGACCGTTTTCATAAATCGCTGCAAAGGGATAAAAGGAGTTTTCCATTCGCAGTAGTGATTTACACAGGGTTAACGAGCGGTCGATTAACAACTGGCTGGGACGTGAAAAAACGGTGTGATTGTCACTCATGTAGTCTCCCTGTTAGTTTTTGATGCTCTTAGTTGGTAACGTTACGAATGGCTGTCAGGATCAGTTCGGGCCCCCTGTAGCCCGCCGGTATGCACAATGATAACCTGCTCGCCGGCCTCGAAAGCGCCTTGGGCCAGCAAGTCTTTAACCGCATAAAATACCTTGCCTGAATAAACAGGTTCTACCGGGATCGCATATTTCTGCTGCATTTCCTCACATAAAGTCAGTAATGCCGGCGAGGTGCGGGCATAACCGCCGTGATGGTAGTGATGCAGGATCTGCCAGTCGCGGTTTGATTTAGCGGGTAAAAATTGAGCTACCAAGTCCTCAAGATACCCAACCCCTTTAAGAACTGCAATACCCAATACTTGCTGCCTGGCGCTAACGCCAGCAATCATTCCGGCGCCATTTATTATTCCCGCCATAGTCGCGCCACTTGCTACGGGAGTAATAATCTTATCAAACGGGCTAGGACATTCCGCCAGCATAGTTTGGACGCCCGCCAGCGCAGCATGTTGACTGCCGCCTTCGGGAATGATCAGGGCGCCGGGATATTGTTCGCTCAGGTCGGCTAAAAAGTCAGGCTCATCACGTTGCCTGTATTCCAGTTTAGTGAGATAGCGAATATTGGCCTGCCAGCGGCTAAGGTCGGTCAGCATCGGCGTTGGCGATGCTCCATAGTTGCCTCTGACCAGCGCCGTAAACTCAATACCCAGTTGCTGGCAGCACCAGCCAAGGGCGTGCAGGTGATTTGAGAAGCCTCCACCAAAACTCACAATGTGTTGCGTTGTGGCAGCGTGGTCTGCCAACAACTGACTCAGCTTGCGCCACTTATTACCCGAAATAATAGGGTGGATGAGGTCATCGCGTTTCACCCACAGGGTGACATTTTCTGCCCCCGGCCAGTTTGGTGTAAAACGCTGTAACGGAGAAGGCAGACTGAGTCCTAACTGCTTTTGCAGATGTTCGGGAGTCATGGTGGCTATTGCTATTAGTAACGAAAAGGGCAGGGTAATCCCAGCCATTACAAAGATCAATCGCCGGTACTTTGCCAATGTGATCACGAATGTGGTTGCCACGGTATAAGCAGTATCAGATTTTTCGGAGATTTTATGAAAAGTTATCTGCAGCGGCTAGGCGCGCTGACTTTTTTCGTACTGAGTTATACTGCTCAGGCCAGTAGCGGCGTGCCTGAATTGGTTACCTCAGCGATACCCGGCGCAGCCAAAGTGGGGGAGGCCCGCTACTCGTACCTGTTCTGGGACGTGTATGACGCACGCTTGTTTGCCCCGCAGGGAAAATGGCAGCCACAGGAGTCTTTTGCTCTGGCGCTTACCTACCTGCGCGATTTTGATGGTGAAGACATCGCTGAGCGTTCGATTAAGGAAATGCGCGAACAAGGGCTGTCGGACAACTCCCGCATTGAGCGCTGGCAGAGCACAATGCAGCAGATTTTCCCGGATGTGAAAGAACAGGACACTATCACCGGCATCAAAACCAGTGCCGGCGTCACGCGCTTTTTTCACAACGATGAGCTGGTGGGCGAGGTAGAGGAAGCGGCATTTGGCGAATGGTTTTTTAATATCTGGCTGGGACCACAAACCACCGAGCCTGAATTCAGAGCAAAATTACTGGAGTTGGAGGAATAGAAATGTATCGTATATTGGTTTTAGGGATTTTATTTTTTGCATTAGCCGGGTGCAGTGCCTCTATTGATGGCAGCAAGTATCAGCAGACTACACCGCCATTGTCGCTGGAGTCATTTTTTGTTGGTGATGTAAAAGCCTGGGGCATCGTACAAAACCGATCCGGAGATGTGGTACAGCGCTTCACCGTAGACATTAAAGGCAGCATGGATGGCAACACGCTGGTGCTGGACGAGTCCTTCAACTATGAGGTGGGCGAGGGGCCAATGCAGCGCACCTGGCGGATAACGCCAACCGGCAACGGTGTTTATGAAGGCCGGGCCGGAGATATTCTGGGTGTGGCAAAGGGCACGTCGTACGGCAATGCATTTAACTTTCAATACGAAATGGACTTACCGGTAGACGACACTACTTATAAGGTGGCGTTCGACGATTGGTTCTGGGCCATGGGCGATGGCACCCTGATGAACCGTTCTTACGTGAAAAAGTTTGGTCTGGTTATGGCCGAAGTTACAATATTCATGCAACAACAATAGCGTTACTCTGACACCCGAAAAGGAGGATCACCGGTGACAATTTTTTTACTTTGCCTGATGCTGGTTTGCGTCATGCCGTTTTTAGCTAAGGTGCCGCTGGCAGTGGCCATGCAGCGCTCCGGTGGTTACGATAATCGCCACCCACGCGCCCAGCAACAGGCTCTGCAAGGGTTTGGCGCGCGGGCTAATGCCGCACACTATAATTGTTTTGAGGCGATTACCTACTTTGCTCCCGCGGCACTGGCGGTATTGGCATTAACCACGGTTGGGACAACCCACGTATACCTGGCAGTGGCCTTTGTGATTTGTCGCATCGTGTACCTGCTTTGCTATTGGTATGACATCGACAAGCTGCGCAGCATCATGTTTGTGGCAGGACTGGGAATTAGCGTTGCCTTGTTCGCTACTCTTTTATAAGTGAAATTAGACTAGTGGTGGATTGCACAAAAATTAATATCAGGCTCCCGTTTGCAGGCAAATTTGAACGATCTGCCTGCAGGCTTTCATCACACCATAGAATGCCTCAATGCGTTGCAAGAGCGAATCCATTGCAAAACTGCGTAACTTGAACATTTCGATAAAGAAAACGTAAATAATCTGGTGAGTAACGTTATTCCTGTGATAAATTCCTGACCGGACATCGGGCAGTGGATTTGCCTTTCTCCCATTTGATGGGTCCCTGCCTGTGTTGGTCATCATTACAAAGGAAAAATGTAAAATGAAAACACTTCTTAAAACACTCTCTTTTTCTCTATTAATTGGCGCATCCGTTTCTGCCAATGCCCAATGGAACGTGTCAGGCGGTTATTCCAGCTTGAATGAGGACATTGAAGCTGATGATATTTCACTCGGCGCTGTCTACGGCAGTGTTGGCTATACCTATGACAATGACTCGCTGACTTTCATGCCGGAATTACGTGTGGGCTTTGGCGTAGGTGACGATACGGTTTACGGTGTTGATATTGAAGTCGACAGCCTGATCGTGGCAAGCGTTCGCGCACAGTACAACGTAAACGAAAAGTTCGGCGTTTTCCTGCAACCGTCGTACGGTCGTTTAGAAGCAACAGCCAGTGCGGGGGGCGAGTCTGTTTCTGAAGATGACTGGGAATTTGGTTTCGGTGGTGGCGCATCATTTAAGGTAAGTGATCAAGTAGCAATTGAAGCTCTGTACGAAGCCTTTGATGAAGTCGATGTATTATCTTTAGGGGTTCGTTATAGCTACTAATGCTAATATTGAGGCGCAGATTACACTTGCGCCTTTACCATTTAGCCCATGTCTTTCCTGTTACACTGAACTCCAGCAAATTCTCACCGATTTACAAACACCCTCTTATCACTGATTCTGGCGTTTAAAGCGGCGCGAACCCGGATAAGGCGTAAAGTTATGAATGGTGCCCTGGGAGACTTCTTTTTGCGCATCGCGCCAGTACTCTGGTGTCATCAGGTCGCCGTGCAGGGATTTCAGCATCTCCTTAAACGGCCGCTTCCCCACAATAAAGTGTTCAAACTGTTCAGGAAATACATCGTTCGGCGCTACCGACAAGGTGTCTAAGGCATAGGGATCGTCCGATTTCGGGATTGAGCGAAAATTACGTTCATCCATCCAGCAAATTTCATCATAGTCATAAAAGATCACCCGGCCATGTTTGGTGATACCAAAGTTCTTATGCAGCATATCGCCGGGAAAAATATTGGCCATGGCAATTTGTTTAATGCAGGTGCCCAGTTCATCAATGGCATTGTGCAGTTTGTCCGGATCGGTTTCCTGCTGCAGGTAAAGGTTTAACGGTGTGAGCTTTTTCTCGATATACAGGTGTTTAATGATCAGCTCATCGTCGGTTAACTCCACACTGGAGGCGCAGGTATCCTGAAGTTCTTCAAGCAGAGCCGGGCATATCCGGCTGAGCGGAAAACGAAAGTTCACATACTCGTGGGTATCGGCCATACGGCCCACCCGGTCTGACATTTTTACCAGCTTGTAGCGATCGATAACGTGCTCACGGGTAATCTTCTTACTTTCGGCAAATTCATCCTTAATAATCTTAAACACTACGCCGTAGGAAGGCAGATGAAACACCATCATAACCAGGCCACGGATCCCCGGTGCAATTTCAAACTGATCGTCTGAGTTATCCATATGTTCGAGAAAGTTACGATAAAAGGCCGTTTTACCGTGTTTGTAATGACCCAGTGCGATAAACAGCTCAAACTGTTTTTTATTTGGCAGTAGCTCGTGCAAAAACGCCACCAGTTCACCAGGAAACTGGGTATCAGCCATAAAGTAACTGCGGGCGAAGCCGAAAACCACGCTGAGATCCTGGCGCTCGGTGAGCAGAGCATCTACATAGATCTGGCGATTTTCGTTGGTATGCAGGGCTATTACAAAAGGCACGGTGCGCTCAGGCATACAAATCCGGCCAACCAGGTAAGCGGCTTTACCCCGGTAAAACACCGGTTTAAGCATTTCTACCGCGGTAACGCTCGCCAGCTCTTCCTTACTCAGGCGCTGGCGCAGGGCATCATCGAGTTGTTGCATATCCCGGGCACGATCCTCAAAGCCAATGCTGAAGCGATAGCAGGCAAAAATGGACTCGTACATTTCCATTACCGTGGTGGTGGTATCGAAACTGTGGATCACTTTATGTCTGTCCTGGCCAGCCAGAAAACAGCGACTGGAGGTAACAAACATAATGGTATTGTCGATGGATTTATGCCGGAACACCTTACCAATAACTGAGTTATAAAAGGTTTCCGCCAGTTCATACTGCGGATGGCTTTCAATCAGCTCCGCAAAGGCTTTTTTTAGCAGCTCCCAAAACTGCCGGTCCTTGCGGTGGTCCATGATAAAGTCATATAACTCGGCTACCGCCGTTGCCAGGCTTTGTTCGTACAATGAGATACGTTCCTTGGAGGCTGCCAGGGCCTGCTGCCACTGGCCTTTTTCAAATCGTTCCTGCGCTCCGCGGGTAACGCGGCTGAACCAACGATAATTTTTATCAAAGCTTGTCATTATCTGATAGGCCATCTTCTTGGCTTGCGCTTTATCTGCCACGGTCGGTATCCCATTGAAACTAATGAATCAGAACATAGCACAAGCAACCCCTCGTTCGGTACGCCCCGCTGCGTTATGTTGATATAAATCAGCATGAATAGTAGCGCGCTACAGTAAACTGTGCCTGAAACTAAAGTATAAGGAGGCGTTATGGCTGCCCAGGTTACTCATGGTATTGCTATTGGTATAGAACGGTTTGACAACACTCTGTATGTGTCGATGAAAGCAGTAGGTAAGTTAACCCACGAGGATTACAAAGCGTTCATGCCTTTGCTGGAAGGCGCGCTCGAGACGATTGAATCACCGCAGGTTCGAATGCTCTTTGATGCTACCGAATTTAAGGGCTGGGAACTGCGGGCCGCCTGGGATGATTTTAAAATAGGATTACGCCATGGCAGTGAATTCAGCAAAATTGCTATTGTTGGCAATGCCGAATGGCAGGCATTGATGGCCAGTATCGGCAGTTGGTTCATCAGCGGCGAAATTAATTATTTTAACGAAAGTCGCGAAGCGATTAACTGGTTGTGCGAATAATCGGTGGGCAGCGGTTTTGGGGTTCAGCGTTAAGAAAGGTTAAATCGCTGTATTCCGCAGAAAATTTTCGGCAGAATAGCGCCTGTTCAATAATCCCAGGCAAGATTTCTGCCGCATTACGAGTTTTAAAGAGGACCCCATGGCGTCGCCCAAATTTCATAATAGTTTCAGACAGTATCACCGTTGGATTGGTTTTTTTCTTGCCGGCATCATGGCCGTTTACGCGCTCAGTGGCGTGTTATTGATTTTTCGCACCACCGACTTTCTGAAGTTTGAACAAACCTCTCATCGTCAGTTAGAAGCAGGCTTAAACGGTAAAGGGCTTGGCGAACAACTGCGCATGCGTGGGTTTAAAGTAGAACAGGAAACAGACGGTAAAATTGTTTTTCCCCAGGGCGAATACAACAAACAAACCGGTGAAGCCCGCGTAACGAGCAAGGATTATCCGTTCCCGCTCAATAAAATGGTTAAGCTGCACAAGGCAACAACTAACAGCCCGTTATTTTTTATGAACATTGCCTTTGGTATTGCGCTGCTGTTTTTCGTGGTGTCGGCTTTCCTGATGTTTATCCCGCGCGCATTACCGTTTAAAAACGGGCTTAAAATAGCCGGTGTAGGTTTTGTGTTTGCCGTACTGATGGTGTTGTTCAGTAGCTAATTCTGCCAGGCCACCAGAACCACAAAAGCCGCTCATTACAGCGGCTTTTTGCATTTTACCATAGGGTGCAATGATAGATGTTGGTTTGCTAGCTTATTCGGATAGGCAGGGACGGTTCACAGGCTGTTTCGGGTCGGTCAGAAACTGGCGCAGTCATGCTACGCGCAGGGGATTGTGAGAAACATACTCTGGTTTGAGGTGGGTATCATAACAACCTGGCTGTGCCGCTTACCGCCGCGAACTAAGCCTAAGGGGCTGTTCTAAGTTATTTCCACTTTTCCCGCATATATAGAAAAGTCAGCGGCTACAGCCCTTCGGATTATCTGGCTATGGTGCAGGTAAGTCATGCCGAACACAGGGCCATGCTGGCGGCGTTTAAAAAATACTGTGGCGTTACACCCACAGAGTATCGCAAGCAGTATTACGCCGATTTCGAATGGCGCGCCGATGATGAGCGCGTGACGGCAACCCCGAATAAACCGCTCCCTTTATCCAGTGCCCGGCAGATGATGCAGGACAGCACGGCAAACCAGTAACATAAAGGCGGGTTGTGGGTGTAGAAGTGAGGCATACTCTCGTGATATTATGCGCGCCCAAAATAAAGATTCCCGCCGCAAAAAGGTCAGGGAACGGTCTNAAATTGTGCAAATGGCTGTTGACATATAGACGTCTATACGGCAAATTGACCACATGAAGACGATTATGAGCACCACCGGCATGATTATTACCACCTCAACGAGGGCGGTCGCTGGCTAGTGCGCGTAAGCAAACAGACAACGAAAGCCCGCCCTCACAAGAGCGGGTTTTTTTTTGCGGTAAAGAAAATGGGCGATGCCCAAAACACGATGCAGTCAAGGAGCATTCAATGAAAGTCTTAAAGTTTGGTGGTTCATCTCTGGCCGATGCGCAACGTTATTTGCGAGTGACCGAGATTAGCATGACGATCCACCAGGCCAATGGNGCTGCGGTAGTATTNTCGGCCCCGAAAGGCGTCACTAACGCTCTTGGTGCGCTTTGCGANCAAGCTGCNGCGGGCGAAGACTACGAGGNTCTGTTTGGCNANTTAAATGACAAAGTGCTGGGCATCGCNGCTGAACTCAGCGAACAGGTTGCCGGNTTNGATGTTGCCACCATCAACGATTTTATNACTACTCANNTNGCCGGNCTGAAAAAGCAGTTACAAGGTATCGCGCTNTTAGGGCGTTCTCCGGATGCCGTAACCGCCAGCATNATGAGNCTGGGCGAATACATCAGCGTTAATTTNTTTAGCGGCATTTTNNCNGCNAAAGGGATCAGNAACCAGGTCCTNGANCCGGTTAAATACGTATTAGCCGAGGGNGATTACCTCGANAGCATTGCGGATGTGNCGCTGAGNAAAGCCAATTTCAGTGAAGTGGTTACCGATGGCAGCCAGNTGATCATNATGCCNGGNTTTGTGGCCGCCAATGAAGAAGGCGAGAANGTNACNCTGGGNCGNAATGGNTCTGACTATTCTGCCGCTGTNCTGGCCGCTTGTATNGANGCNGAATGTTGTGAAATCTGGACCGATGTGGATGGCGTTTANAATGCCGANCCGAATCAGGTTGANGGNGCGGTNTTACTTGATAANCTNACNTATCAGGANGCCATGGAGCTGTCTTACTTTGGTGCCAANGTNCTGCATCCTAAAACNATNGGCCCNATCGCCCAGCANCATATTCCNTGNTTAATTAANAANACCTTAAACCCCAGNGCACCGGGTACGCTTATCAGNAATGANGCGAGCACNACCTGGACCAGCGTAAAAGGGATTTCNCAGCTTGATNANATCTCNATGTTTAATGTGGCCGGNCCGGGTATGAAAGGCATGGTTGGCATGGCAAGCCGGGTGTTTGAGGTAATGTCTAACGCGCATATCTCTATCAGNCTTATTACCCAGTCGAGCTCTGANTATTCCATCAGCTTNTGTATTTCCAGCAAAGATGCACTGCGTGCACAGAATCTGCTCGAAGATGCCTTTGCCCTGGAANTGCAAAANCAGTTACTGGATCCCATTGAAGTGCGNCACGANNTAGCCATNGTGACCCTGGTAGGTGATGGCATGCGTCATACCAAAGGGCTGGCAGCACGCTTCTTTAATGCGTTATCCCAGGCGCGGGTGAATAATATTGCCATTGCCCAGGGATCTTCTGAGCGCTCTATTTCAACGGTCATCGAAGCCAAGCGTGCCAAGAAAGCGGTTAAGGTGATTCACCAGAACTTCTTCTCAGACCTGCATACTATCGATGTATTCCTGGTTGGTTGTGGTGTAGTAGGCGCAGAGTTGCTGGGGCAGATTGCCAAGCAGCAACCTACCTTACTGGCGCGCAACATTCAGCTTCGTGTATATGGCATCGCCAACAGCCGTAAGTTGCTGCTCAGCAGTCAAGGTGTGGATGTTAACAGCGACTGGAAAGCCCAGTTAAATGAATCCGCCGATGCGTTCTCTGTTGAGCGTTTGCATGATTTTGTGAACAGCAATGCGCTGGTCAATCCGGTGATTGTCGACTGTACCAGTAATGCAGCCATTGCCAGTCAGTATGTCGACATGATGGAAAATGGCTTCCATGTAGTCACACCGAATAAAAAGGCCAATACCGACAGCCTTGCCTATTACAAAAAGCTGCGCAAAACCGCCTTAAATACCAACCGCCAGTATCTGTATGAAACCACAGTTGGTGCTGGTTTGCCGGTAATTGATAACCTGCAGAAACTGTTTATTGCCGGTGACGTATTGCACCGCTTTGAGGGGATTCTGTCGGGCAGTTTATCCTACGTCTTTGGTAAGCTGGAAGAAGGCTTGACCTTATCTCAGGCTACCGCCATTGCCAAAGAAAACGGCTTTACTGAGCCCGATCCACGCGACGACTTAAGCGGTATGGATGTGGCCCGTAAACTGTTAATTATGGCCCGCGAAGCCGATTTAGAACTTGAACTCAGCGACATTGAGATTGAATCAGTGCTGCCGGAAGGGTTTGCNGAAGACTGCGACGTGCCGAGCTTTATGGAACAGTTNCCCGGGCTTGATGCTGACTTTGCCAAGCGGGTTGAAAGTGCNGCGGCGGANGGTAAAGTATTACGTTACATTGGCTCNATTGAAGGTGATAAATGTAAAGTCACCATTCAGGCGGTACCAGGCTCACACCCANTGGCAGCAGTGAAAGATGGTGAAAACGCGTTGGCAATCCANAGTGATTATTANACGCCTATTCCNTATGTTATCCGNGGCTACGGCGCNGGTGCTACGGTAACCGCTGCTGGCGTGTTTGCTGATATTCTTCGTACCATGCCATGGAAACAAAACGCGTATTAACCGGTTTTAGAGATTAGTAAAAATGAAAACAACCAGAGCTTACGCACCCGCATCAATAGGCAATATCAGCCTNGGCTTTGATGTACTGGGCGCAGCCTTACAACCATTGGATGGTAGCTTACTGGGTGACGAAGTCATTATCAGTGATGCAGACGAGTANGGACTCACCGTTGCCGGTGTCTTNGCGCANAAACTGCCGGCCAATGCCGATGAGAATATCGTTACCGACTGCTATCACTTTTTTGTGAAAGCCATGCAGGCCAGAAACCTGNCCACNNCACCGGTACACATTACTTTGCTTAAATCGCTGCCNATCGGCAGTGGTCTGGGCTCCAGTGCCAGCTCNATTGTGGCGGCGTTNCATGGTCTGAANGANCANTTTGAGCGTCCNTTNGATAANANNACNCTGNTNAANATGATGGGNGAGCTNGAAGGGCAAATCAGCGGCAGTATCCANTACGATAATGTTGCACCNTGTTATCTGGGCGGTATGACGTTGATGACCGGGCAGGAAGATAACGTTACNGTNTCGCTGCCGGTAGTGAANAGCTGGTANTGGGTNGTGTGCTANTCGGGTATCAGCGTATCCACTTCNGCAGCGCGTAATATCCTGCCCAATGCNGTGCCGCTTAAAGANACACTCACNTTTGGCCGTCAGCTNGGTATCTTTGTACACGCGCTGTACAACGANGANTNTNCCATGGCNGCNAGCGTGATGCAGGATGTNATNGCTGAGCCCTACCGTAAGTCNNTNNTGCCGGTGTTTGATGAAGCCCGNGATTACAGCATGGCCAANGGNGCGCTGGCGTTTGGGATTTCAGGTTCTGGTCCAACCGTGTTTGCCGTGTGCGATGATTATCGCCAGGCCAATGATATAGCCAACTGGTTAACCGAGAACTATATTCAAAATGAAGATGGCTTNAGCCATGTATGCCGTATCCCNGCGCAAGGCGCCGGATCACAGCAGGAACAAGAGTAAGGTATAACAAAGTGCAATTGGTAAATTTAAAAGACGCAAGTGAACAGGTATCATTTGCGCAGGCAGTAAAGCAGGGNCTGGGACGTAATCAGGGGTTATTTTTNCCTACTGAAATNCCCAGCTTTGACAACATTGATGAATTGCTGGCAATGCCNTTTGTGGAGCGTTCCACTAAAATCCTGTCGGCTTTTATTGGCGATGAATTNGGTGAAGACACNGTTGCCGNNATTGTAAAAGACGCGTTTACTTTTCCGGCCAANGTGGAGCAGGTGAATGATAAAACCTACTGCCTGGAATTGTTCCACGGCCCCACACTGGCCTTTAAAGACTTTGGCGGCCGGTTTATGGCCCAGTGNCTGGCTCGCATCAGTGACGGCGCNCCNATNACNATTCTGACNGCNACNTCCGGTGACACCGGTGCTGCGGTTGCCCATGCCTTCCACGGGCTGGATAACATCAACGTGGTTATCCTGTTTCCCAANGGCAAGATCAGCCCNNTGCAGCAAAAGCTGTTTACNACNCTGGGNGATAACATTCATACCGTTGCTATTGAGAGTGACTTTGATGCCTGTCAGGCNATGGTTAAACACGCCTTTGANGANGTNGACGTACGCGAAGGCCTGCANCTTAACTCTGCCAANTCTATCAATATCAGCCGCCTGTTAGCTCAGGTCTGTTATTACTTTGAAGCGGTAGCNCAACTGCCTGAAGACAAGCGCAGCAAAGCGGTCTTTTCGGTACCCAGTGGTAACTTTGGTAACCTNACCGCNGGNATGATTGCCANGGTAATGGGTNTACCCATTAAACGCTTTATTGCNGCAACNAACCTGAATGACACCGTACCACGTTACCTGAAAACCGGTGAATGGGCGCCGAATGCTACGGTGGCTACCATGTCGAATGCCATGGATGTCAGCCAGCCGAACAACTGGCCACGCATTGAAGCGCTGGTAGAGCGCGGTTATGTGGACAAAGCCATTCTGCGCGGTGAGTCGGTGGACGAAGAGTATACGCAACTAGCCATGCGTCAGTTGCTCAAAGAAGGTTATACCTCTGAGCCGCATGCTGCTATTGCTTACCGTGCGGTGAGCCACGACCTGAATGACGATGAAGTCGGTGTATTTTTGGGGACTGCGCATCCAGCTAAATTCCGTGAAACGGTTGAAAACGTATTAGGTACGCCGCTGAGTCTGCCTAAGCCGCTGGCCGACTGTGCTAATCAGGACAGCCTGGAAGCGGAGTTGCCGGCCGATTATGAAGCCTTGAAAGCGCATATGATTGCGTTACTCAAAGGCGAGTAATGACCACCTGGCAGGAAGCCCTGGGGCCACAAAAAGAGGCTGAGTACTTTACCCGGCTACTGGCCCGTGTTGAGTCTGAGCGCGAGGCGGGTAAGGTGATTTATCCGCCTCAACAAGACGTATTTAATGCGCTTAGGTACACACCGCTGGAAAGCGTGAAAGTGGTTATTCTTGGTCAGGATCCCTATCATGGTGCGGGCCAGGCTCACGGCTTGTGTTTTTCGGTATTACCGGGGGTTAAAACGCCGCCGTCGCTGGTTAATATCTACAAAGAACTGGCCACCGACATCGATGGGTTTGTGATACCAGAACATGGCACACTCACCAGTTGGGCGGAGCAGGGCGTATTGCTGTTAAATACCGTATTAACCGTAGAGCAGGGTAAAGCCCACAGCCATGCGAAATGGGGCTGGGAAACCTTTACNGACGCTGTGATTGATGCCGTTAACCGCCATCAACAAGGTGTGGTCTTTTTNCTGTGGGNCAGCCACGCGCAAAAGAAAGGCANGCATATCGATACCAGCAANCATCATGTACTGAGTGCACCNCANCCNTCACCGTTGTCTGCACACCGGGGATTTTTGGGCTGTAAACACTTCAGCCAGACTAACCAGCTTCTGAGTAGCCAGAACAANTCACCCATTAACTGGCAGNTATANCAATANTAANCTCTATGCAGATTAGTACTTGCCACCANTTAATAAGTCACTTNNTAGCCCGNTTTAAAAANCAGACACCCTAAACGCAAACGACCACATCANTGATGTGGTCGTTGTGTNTTCTTAGCGTGCGCTNTCTTCTAAAG
The DNA here is from genome assembly GCA_002691625.1 of Alteromonadaceae bacterium. Lineage (GTDB taxonomy): Bacteria > Pseudomonadota > Gammaproteobacteria > Enterobacterales > Alteromonadaceae > Alteromonas. The sequence continues at coordinate 6,689 of NZIK01000092.1, read as the reverse complement.
CCANGTCAAAACTCATGTCGATATCAGCGAGTTCCTTTTCAAGTTGATACCGGTCTTTAATTGCTTCGATTTCTCTCCACTTTCGTTTTTTACTNTTGGTTTTGGTNGAAGTTTCGTCTAGGTTAAGCATTGCAAATAGATCTGAAGTATCCACGGAGATCTCCTTGTTATTACCGCTAACTACACTGTCAGTGTGTCTTTATTGACCCCTGACAATTTTTGTACCACAGCTANCGTTAGATTAAAATAGTTTTGTTTACTTTTAATTAACAAATTATGACGCTGCGATGACAATCCGTGGTGTTCTTATGTACAGAGGGACCCCGTGANCGGTTCCCTCTGTTTTGCACATTATTGGCTCAGATTATAACCAGTAATGTTTATTTTGGTGCATTGGCTTGCTTAAAGCGGTTAATCAGATCCTGGGTTGAGCTGTCAAAAGTCTCTGCTTCTGTATTCCCCTGAATTCCCGCTAACACTTGATTTCCAAGGACTTTACCTAATTCTACGCCCCATTGGTCAAAGGAATTAAGCTGCCAGATAACACCTTGTACGAACACCTTATGTTCATACATTGCAACCAGCGCGCCAAGTGTAAACGGATCCAGCTTTTCAAATAAAATGGTGTTGCTGGGTTTGTTGCCCGGCATGGTTTTATGCTGAGCCAGACGTTTACGCTCTGCTTCGTCCAGCCCTTTGTCGGCTAAGTCTGCATAGCAGTCGTCAAAGGATTTGCCCTGCATCAGAGCCTGGGCCTGACCAAAGCAGTTAGAGGCCAGCATCGCGTGATGGGTGTCGTCCTGATTAGGCACGTTTAATGGCAGCAGAAAGTCTGCCGGAATAACGCCGTGCCCCTGGTGAATAAGCTGGTGGAAACTGTGCTGACCGTTAGTTCCTTCACTACCCCAGATGATCGGTCCGGTTTCGTAACCGATAGCATCGCCATCCTGTGTCACCATCTTGCCGTTACTTTCCATGTCGAGTTGCTGTACATACGCAGGTAAACCTCGCAGATAATGGTAGTAAGGCAACATAACGTGAGACTGCGCCCCAAAGAAGTTGCGATACCAAATGCCCAGCACTGCCAGGATAACCGGCAGGTTCTGCTCATTAGGAGCCGATTTAAAGTGCTCATCCATAGCAAAAGCACCTTCCAGCAGGCCTTTAAAATTGGCAAAGCCGAGGCATAAGGAAATTGGCAGACCGATGGCAGACCACAACGAATAACGACCGCCTACCCAGTCCCACATCGGGAAGATGTTTTCTTCAGCAATTCCGAACTCGGTAGCGGCTTTAACATTGGAAGATACGGCAACAAAGTGCTTGGCGATATCTTCCTGTTTACCGCCCTGTTTAAGGAACCAGTCTTTGGCGGTTAGCGTATTTTGCAGAGTTTCCTGCGTTGAGAAAGACTTGGAAGACATCACGATAAGTGTATCTTCATGGTCCATCCCGGCGAGAACGTCAGTAATGTGGCAGCCATCAACGTTGGCCACAAAATGCACTTTTACTGCATCCTGCTGATAGGGTTTGAGGGCTTCGGTCATGATCTTCGGCCCTAAGAAGGAGCCGCCGATACCAATCGCCACAATGTGTTTAATCGCTTTGCCGGTATAACCTTTGTGCTCGCCGCTGTGAATATTGTGCGTGAATGCCTCAATTTTCTCCAACGTGGCGAGCACTTCCGGCATCACATCTTCGCCGTCGACCATCACCGGCTGACCCGAAAAGTTACGTAACGCGGTATGCAATACTGCACGGCCTTCGGTATTGTTAATGATATCGCCGTTGAACATTGCATCGCGATGCTGGGCGACACCACGCTCATCAGCCAGGTCAAACAGGGCTTTTAATACATCTTTGGTCACCCGGTTTTTGGAAAAGTCGATATAAATACCGCAGGCCTCTGCATTCATTTCGGCAGCGCGGTTTTCGTCACTGGCAAACCAGTTACGCATATGTTCTTTTTTAACCAGTTGGGCCAGTGATTCAAGCGTTTGCCACTGGGCTGATTCCGTGAGCGTTGTCATACTTATTTCCTACAAAAACTAATCAGTAAAGATGGTTGATAATTTCAATTTAATGTTAATATTGTATTACAAATTATCAAGCTTGTCTTTTAACATTGTTTCCAGTTTTTCCTGGTCGGCTGCGAAGTTGCGAATACCTTCTGCCAGTTTCTCTGTAGCCATGGCATCTTCATTCATATCCCAACGGAACTCAGCTTCGGTAAGCGCTGCGCCCGGCTGCTCAGTGGCGCCGTTATCAGTTAATTTAGCGGCCACTTCGCCCGGCGCATTGGCCAGTTCTTCAAGTAACTGCGGGCTGATGGTCAGACGGTCACAACCGGCCAGCTCTAGGATTTCGCCGATGTTACGGAAGCTGGCGCCCATCACGATAGTTTTATATCCATTGGCTTTGTAGTAGTTGTAGATGCTGGTAACAGAAACTACACCCGGGTCTTCGTTAGCTGCGTAGCTGTCTTTACCGGTTGCTTTTTTGTACCAGTCCAGGATACGCCCAACAAACGGGGAGATCAGGAACGCACCGGCTTCTGCGCACGCACGAGCCTGGGCAAAGCTGAATAGCAGTGTCAGGTTACAGTTGATNCCTTCTTTTTCCAGNACTTCTGCNGCTTTNATACCTTCCCAGGTNGAGGCAATCTTAATNAGGATNTTCGANTTGTCGATACCGGCATCNGCATACANTTGNACCAGGCGCTTNGCCTTGGCGATGGTGGCTTCGGTATCAAANGATAAACGGGCATCCACTTCGGTAGAAATACGGCCAGGAATGCTGCCAGAAATTTCTTTACCAATNGCTACCGCAAGCTTGTCTGATGCGTCGGTAAGNTGTTGCCCGGCATCATCAGACTGACTGGCGGCCCAGCTGACTGCGTCATCAATAAGCGCAGCATATTGNGGCAGGCTGGCNGCTTTAAGCAGNAGTGACGGGTTGGTGGTCGCATCCACTGGCTGATACTTTTTAATGGCATCNATGTCGCCGGTATCGGCAACNACAGTGGTTAATTTACGGAGCGATTCAAGCTGGTTACTCATAGTCTGTTNTATCCTGAATAAGTGGTGGCCGTGCCATCNGTACAGATGGTACGGNCCGGTTAANTTTGCTGTAGGGTGCCGTCTTGAATTNTTATGACGTGTTTTACNCAGTGTATAACAATCTTCGGTTGAGGTTAACCGCTGACGGTGCGCTATCGCTTTAAAATAAAGCGCTGTACAGTTTTCATAAGCACCGGNNTGGGTAAAACCCGTTTTGCGGTTTGTTCTGACCCATTTTATTGAACCTGCTAATCGATTTTTAGNGCCTGATTGACGTAATTAACAGTGGTATACTCTNCGGTAAAGAAATAGGAGAAAGCATGTTAGTTGTTGTATCCCCAGCCAAAAATTTAGATTACGAGTCCTCTGTTCCGGTTAGCGAATATACCCAGCCTGAGCTGTTGGATGATGCCTCGACGCTCGCCGAAGANTGTAAGGAATTAAGCCCTGCTCAACTTGGTTCNCTGATGAAGATCAGTGACAAACTGGCGACCNTGAATGCCAACCGTTTTGCTGAGTTCAGCGTGCCGTTTACCGACGANAATGCGCGNCAGGCACTGTTTGCGTTNAACGGTGATGTGTACACTGGCCTTGATGCCCAGAGTTTAAGTGANGAAGATATCGCTTACGCCCAGCAGCATNTGCGGATCCTTTCNGGCCTTTATGGTGTNNTGCGACCGNTGGACCTGATGCAGGCNTACCGGTTGGAAATGGGCACTAAGCTGGAGAACTCCCGCGGTAAAAACCTGTATGAATACTGGGACAACAGAATTACCANAGTGCTTAATGANGCGCTCGAANCTCANGGNGATAATGTGCTGATTAACCTGGCGTCGAACGAATACTTCAAGTCNGTTAAGAAAGCAGCGCTTGNTGGCATGATCATCACGCCCGTGTTTAAAGACAAGAAAAATGGTCAGTANAANATTATCAGTTTCTTCGCCAAAAANGCNCGTGGACTGATGGCCCGNTANATTATTCAAAATCAGGTTAAGGACGTGGACGGACTGAAAGCCTTCGACACGGCCGGGTATTATTTCAGTGAAGAGCAAAGCTCAGCGTCGGAACTGGTATTTTTACGCGAAGAGCAATAGTCCAATTGTTAAACTAAAAAACGCAGCAGGCGTGATGCCTTGCTGCGTTTTTTTATATTTACTTCATGGGGCACCGCTTAAGGCTTAAGGTGCTCAAGGAAGAAATTGGTTTTCATGGTCTGCAAGTGCAGTGTTGTGCCTTCACCCTCACTGATGCGATGACTGCGATTAGGGTAGGACATAAACTCAAACTGCTTATTGTGTTTCACCAGCTCATTAATTAAAGCCTCTGTGCCCTGATAATGAACGTTATCATCGCCGGTACCATGCACCAGTAACAGTTCGCCCTGTAAGTCTTTGGCAAAGGTGATGGGTGATGTCTGCGTGTAGCTGTCCGGATCGGTGTTAGGGTTGCCGGCGTAGCGTTCCTGATAGATGGTATCGTAATAACGAATATCAGCCACCGGTGCCTGAGCTACCCCTACGTGAAACTTATCGCCGTGTCTGAACAGCAGGTTAAGCGTTGAACTGCCGCCACCCGAGTGACCCCATACACCAACCCGGCTGGTATCAATTTGCGGCCAGCGCTCTGCCATGGCATCCAGGGCATCGGCCTGATCGCGTACGGTGAGACTACCAATCTTCTTGTAAATCGATTTACGCCAGTCCCGGCCTTTTGGTGCGCGGGTACCACGGTTGTCCACCGACACCATAATAAAGCCCTTCTGTGTCATCATGCTGTTCCACAGATAGCTGTTGCCACCCCAGCTGTCCTGAACGGTAGAGCCCCAGGGTTCACCGTAAACATAAAATATGATTGGGTATTGTTTAGTTGGGTCCATGTTAGGCGGGAACATGATCCAGCCATCAAGCACAACACCGTCTCTGGCTTCAACCCGGAAAAACTCGTGTTGCGGCAGCGACTCTTTGGCCAACTGAGCTTTCAACTCATCGTTGGTGGTAAGCTGGGTAACAGGTTCATGGCCTGTTGTTTTGATGATCTGGCTACTGGCCGGCTGATTAAAGCGACTATGCGTGTGCATGGCATAGCTGGCATCCTTCGACATGTAGTAACGGTTATTTCCGGTAAATGTCATGGGGGTAACCTGCTGTACCGGGGTGCTTCCGTCCAGTGAGCCCTTAAACAGGAAGCGCTGTTCCGGTGCATCCGGCGAAGCAGTAAAGTAAATACTGTTAGTGGCTTCGTTAATGGTAATTAAGTCCACAATATCGTACTCACCCGGTGTTAAATCGATGATTGAGTTACCATCCCGGGAAATACGATACAGGTGGCGCCAGCCGTCGCGCTCACTGTGAAAGACGAAATGGCTGCCATCTTCCTGCCACTCGGCCGCGTAATACCACTCCAGAAACGCTTCGTCCTTATCGGTATAAATGGTTTCCAGGGTATTGTCCTGCCAGTTAAACAACCGCAATACATTGGTATTTTGCGGTCGGTTAACATCCTGAATAAGCACTTCCTCGCTGGTGCCTGCCCAACTTATGCGCGGCACGTAGCGGTCGCGATTGTCGCCGGAGAGCGGTGCCCAGTGAGTTTGTTGGTCAGCAAGTGACACCACACCCACCTTTACTGCTGAGTTTTGCTCACCAGCCTTGGGGTAGGGAAAACGCGTGAGGGTTGGGTAAAGCGAGTCGGTATTGTTGATCATGGTAAAGTATTCAACACCGGATTGATCAAGCTGCCAGTAAGCTATTGCTTTACTATCAGGACTCCAGCGAAAACCATCGGTAATTGAAAACTCTTCTTCATATACCCAGTCGAAATTACCATTGATAATGGTATCGCTGCCATCGGTAGTAAGCGCGGTGACGTTTTTGCTACCCAGGGTTTCCACATAGATATTGTTGTCCTGTACATAGGCCACTTTCTGGCTGTCAGGGCTGAACTTGGCGAACATCAGGCTCGTTTCTTTGGGTGTCTCGCCACCGAGTTGGTAGAGTGAGTCAGACTCCAGGTTCAACACCCAGTAGTCACCTCGGGTGCGGTGCCGCCAGACCTTTTGCCCGTTAGTAAAAATCAGAGCCCATTTGCCGTCTTCGGACCATTGGTAGTTTTCAATACTCAGGGCGTCATCTGCGCCTTCAGGAGTGAGCTGTTCTACAGTTACCAGCACCTTGCGGCCGCTGCCATCAGGCTGATAAAAAACGATGTCATTGCCGGTTACGCCGTGGCTGTCATCATCAGTTTGCTGAGTATTTTTACTGCGCGCTTCGGGCACTGTGTAGCCGCTGCCATCATCCAGCCAGCGAAAATAGGGCGCACGTTCACTGTTAAATTCTTTATCAGTATAAATGCGTTCGAGAGATAAGGTTGGGGCAGGCTCAGCGTTTTGTTGCCCGCTCGGGGCACAGCCAAACAGAGCAAGCAAACCAACGCCTGTGATCAGGGATTGCGTTAACTTTTTCAATGTGAGTTCCGTCGTTATTATTGATGTAGAGGATTATTCTTCCAGCAAAAGTGTAATGGATAGGGCACTTAAAACGTAAGCGATCAATATAGACCCGGATCACCCCATTTTATCTAAGTCGCTCGTTAATTTTTTGTCCGTGAATCTCTCTTTCCAGACTCTTGGCG
>NZIK01000091.1 GCA_002691625.1 Alteromonadaceae bacterium | reverse complement strand
GCCAGCCAGTAACGGCGGCCATCTTCCACGTAGCCGTACTCTTCCATACCAATGTTTTTATCCAGCAGGTTATAAATACCGGCGCCAAGTTTTATATCGTTGGTTAAACCGTAGTTTAAGCCAACGTCTGCCAGCGTATACGAGGGGGCAATCAAGCTGTCCTGCGACGGACCGGTGGTGGGCTGACTCTCTTCACCACGGTAGTGAACGCGCAGCCAACTGCTGGTCATGTCGTTGATGGCCCAGCGCAGAGAGGTTTGAACCAGGTGTTTCGGCAGTTGATTGAGCGGACTGCCAGCGTACTGACCGGTTTTTTGCTCCGAGTCGGTATAGGTATAGTTGGCATTAAATTCAATGGCTTTGGTAAGTTTAGCCTGCACACTCATTTCAAAACCCTGAGTGATGGCCTCATCGATGTTGATATAGGTGGTGGGGGCTGATCCGAAATCGTTAGGCCCGTCGGTACACAGGTCTGTTGGGCACTGAATTCGGGTGATACGGTCTTCAAATTCGTTATAAAACACCGTTGCGGATACCGTGGTGTCCTTACCAAAGTCCTGATATAAGCCGAGCTAATAGCTGACTGACGATTCCGCTTCCAGATCCGGGTTACCATAAATATTGCCGCCGCGGCTGATTTGTCCCCAGGAAGGATTGGTCTGGCGCAGGTTCGGCGCCCTGAAGCCAGTGGATATGCCACCCTTTAAAATGGTTGTTGAACTGATTTGCCATACCCCGTATAAACGAGGGCTTAACTGGCCGCCATAGTTCTGGTCGTCGTCGTAACGTAAACCGGTAGTAATCGCGAAATCCTTAATGATTTTCCATTCACCTTCGGCGAACACAGACCACTGGTGACCGTCGACCAGTGAAAGCTCGCTAATCTGGTTGCTGGTCAGGTCATTAAGCTCTTCCTCAAAATAAGCGCCGCCTGCACTCAAGCTCAGGGTATCGTTGACCGGAACGGTCCACATCGTCTGGGCATCGAGGTTTTTAACGTACATTTGCCGGGATTCATTATCAAACTCATCTTGTTTGATATAAGTTTGCGAGGTTGCCCAGCCCCAGTATCCGGTGTGACTGAGCGACAGGTTAGTGCGGTCATACTCAGTCATGCTCGAAGCCGGACAGCCGCGACGGCCACATTCTTCGCCCTCGGCCAGCGGTGCAACCGTTTTACCCAGTGTTGCATTAATTTCCTGCTGGGTATGGGTGGCTTCAAACACAAATTCGTGACTGTCATTGGGGGTAAAGGCCAGTTTGGCACTAATGTTTTTATGGTCGCGGTCGCGAAAGCCATCGACGATGTTGTCTTCTTCGCGCTGGGTATACTGGCCATAAAGCTGCAAGCCGAGTTTGCCGGGGATCAGGGACCCGGCCGTAAAGAACGTGGTTTGGTACTGATTACCTGAATCGCTGTCTTCCTGAATAGTAGCATCTAAGCGTACCTCACCGCGCCAGGCATCAGGGGTTTTGCTGGTGATAATATTGATTACACCGCCAATGGCATCTGAGCCATACAAAGAAGACATAGGCCCGCGGATNACNTCNATNCGCTCNATGGCNGATAACGGCGGGATCCAGGCNCCTTCAACACCCGGNCCGTCGCTNTTAGGCCGGGTTTCACGTGAGCTCTGTCGCTGGCCGTCGACCAGGATCAGGGTGTACTGACTACCCATGCCTCGCAGGCTGATATCTTCTCTGTCACCGCCACCGGTGACAATCACGCCNGGAATATCNGTCATGGCATCGGTGAGGTCCCGATAAAACCTTTCACTGAGGTCTTCTTTATCGAGCACACTGATAGAGGCAGGCGCTTCTTTAAGCATTTGCGCGGTGCCTGAAGCGGTCACCACAATTTTTTCCAGTTCTTCATTATCGGGAGAAACAGCCAGTACAGCTGAGGAAACGAAAGCACAGCAAAGTGCCAGGGACATCTTGGATAATTGCATATAACAGTNAAAATCTNAGTGAGAATGATTGTTATTTAGGATAAGATCGGGGTCAGTTATCTGCAATCGACTAATATTAAACGGTGTNTTTAGCAAAAATGAATTTCTATGAACGTTAAGTTTACCCGCGCCCTGAAAGTGTTTTTAACCGTTGCTGACTGNGGCAANATGAGTGTGGCTGCCAGGCAGTTACACATGACCGTGTCGGCCATNAGCCANCAGNTGCGTAAGCTGGAAGAAGATATCGGCCAGCAANTGGTNAATCGTAANTCNCGNCATCTNAGCCTTACTGAAGCCGGGCGGATTTANTANCGCACCAGTNAGGANTTACTTGCCACNGCNCAACAGGGNCAGCAGGAAATCGACGCCTTGCTNCANTCANCNTCCGGTGAACTGNGGATCCTCGCNCCCGAAGGCTTTGGCGGNGGATTNTTGAGTAANCCNCTGCGNCANTTACTGCAGAGCTCNGAGCGNATTTCNGTTGCGGTAACCCTGGGCGAAGGCTATGACGATATCGTTGCCAGNGGCGCCGATCTGGCGTTGGGGTTTACNCCNGTTGATAAAGANGGGTTTAAATCCTATCAGCTTGCCACCTGGTCACAGGTGTTATGCGTTGCTCNNTCTCATCCNTTAAGCACAGAGTCTTTATCGCANCCGGAGCANTTAAAAGAACATCCNTTTATTGTTTACNATCANCTGCCTGNACACGAGCTGAGCGGACCGNATGATGAGCGTTATCTGCTGGCNCACCCCANNCTCAGCGTCAANTCNATGCAGGCGCTTATTCAGTTTACCGTGGATGGNCTNGGCTTTGCNGTGTTACCGCAAAAGGAAGTNCAGCACTATCTGGCCNACGGTGAGCTGGTTGANNTGCTGCCNGACTGGCANTTNCCGGATTATCAGGTGTTTGCGGTTGTTGCTNATTATCCGACAATGNCGGTTAAANCCCGCCAGGCCATTGANCTGCTNGAGTCCTATTTTACTATCCTGTGAGGCNNGNTACACAGCCACTTTNAGNTAGCCNTGCTCAATNGCCAGGTGCACCAGTTCTGCGTGCGTGCTGATTTGTANCTTGGCTTTTAACTGGGTGAGNGTATTCGAAACGGTTTTACTGGAGACGTTGAGTTCGTCGGCTAACTGAGCCCGNTCGAGGCCTTTAGCGATCCCTAAAAACACATCAAACTCNCGNTGGGTNAGNTGCTTGCANCTGTCGTCTGCATCGTTGAGCTGGTGNGTGGCCAGTTGAATAGCAATGTTGTGTTCGATNTAGCGCTTACCATTGAGTACGGCTTTAATCGCCTCAACCATCACCTCTGGCTTGCTGCGCTTGCTCAGATACCCTTTGGCGCCGGTCTGAATTGCNCGGTTCACNACCGAGGGCTCGTCAAACATACTGAAGAAGATGATCTTAAGCCGTGGCCAGCGTTTTAGCAGCCGGCCGGCCAGATTCAGGCCACTGGCGTTTTCCAGNTTAATGTCGAGAATNACCAGGTCAATGTCTGTAGCGGCNAGCGCTTTCAGCGTTTGCTGGGCATTNTCGGCTTCGCTGACAACGGCATCAGGCAGCATCATGGTAAGNAGNGCACTGTAGCCNTGGCGGACTACAGCGTGGTCNTCAACGATCAGAATATTCATAGTGGAGATCATCCTGTNGTTGCAAAGGTGCGACNAGAGTAACNGTCGTCCCNTTAGCATGGGTATCAAGTTTAAGTGTACCGCCNAGCAANGAGGCCCGCTCATGCATNGATTCCAGCCCCAGCCCGGNGGNTTTTGATTGNTGNNGATTAAAGCCCCGGCCATTATCGCGNACAAACAGAGTCAGCTGGTCGTGGGTAGTGGTTAANCCAATGGTNACTTCNGTGGCATGGGANTGCTTGGCAATGTTATTAAATATTTCCTGNGTNATGCGATAAATCTGGGTGTCACGGTTGAGGTTACTGGCAAGGGTGGCAGCATCGGGTAACCAGNTNACNTCAATNTGATGAATGTCCTGCCAGGTCTGNATCATCTGTGCNATAGAGGTNGTTAACCCCAGNTTGTTNAAAAAGACCGGNTAAAGCTGGTTAGTTAAATCCTTCATCCCNTGATGNACNGCGTCACANTGTTGCTGAATNGTNGCNCAGGCTTTNANNATNAANTCGGGNTTTTGTTTTTGNTGCTCNAGCATATAGGTTTGTACNGTAATNCCTGTGATCANCTGNCCAAGATTATCGTGNAGNTCTCTGGCCAGCAGNCGTCGNTCATTTTCCTGCAGCGCCGACAAGCGTTGACGTAACCCGGCAACCTGNGTNTCNTTGCTGGCCAGTGAGCTGATTAANTTATTGTAATGCTCAATCAACCTGTGGATTTCGGCAATATCAGTTGACGCCGCCGACAACCTGAACTGGCCCGACTGAATGGAATCCAGCCCCTGACAGAGCTCGGCCAGTGGCTTGAGGCGGGTATTTACCGCATAACGCAGGGTAAAAAGCGTCAGTAACAGTGCCATCACGAAAATGCAAAACACATTCCCCAGGGTAGCGCTAATTTCATCTAACTCAGCCGCGCTGTTAGCGATTACGGTAATGGGTTCTCCTGAGGCTGAATGGATAGTAGTGCTTGCTGGTGGTGGTGCCAGCCATTTTTCCAGCGGGCCGGTAAGTGTCAGTGGAGCAGAGCCTTCAGGTTGGTCAATAACAGTGAGGTGACGGCTGTTTTGTAAAATGCCAGTCAGGGTCTCGCTGTCCAGATTGGTTTGCGCCAGGGTTTCTGCCAACTGTAGCGCGGCTTCGCCTTCGTCGCTGATATCTGCTCTGGCCTGATAGAACATCGCGATCGCCAGCAAACTGAACACCGCAGTGAAAATCAGAACAATTGTCAGTGTGATCTTGTTGGAAGCATTCATATTGCTCAGCCGTACCGCACATAATTTACAAACCCGTAACATTATACTGGAGATGGGCAGACTAGCGTTATCTGATATCTGCTACTTTGGTTAGTGTCATCTACTACTTTGGTCCTGCTTTTAAGCTGAAAACCGGTTACGCCCCCGCTAAAAATGCACAGTACGAAAGTGCTACAGGATTTGTTTAACAAATGATCAACAATGATTTAACAATTGGTGAACACAAAAAGAAGAAGGTGGAGATATGACGTTTAACAATAAACTACTGGTAGCAGGGACACTGCTGTCTGCCACGCTGGCTTTACCTGCTCAGGCGGGCAACTGGCAACAGAATGTGGCAGTAGGTAATTTTAATAAGGTACACGTTTATACCCCGGATTCGCTATCACCAATAGGGCAGGGACGCTCGCTGCTAGTCGTACTTCACGGCTGCACACAATCCATAGACGCATACCTTTCTGCAAATCTTGAAGATGCTGCGGAAAGTTATGGGATGGTTATAGCGGTTCCTGATGCAATGAATAAGGCGGGTTTTGGTTGCTGGTCCTACTGGCAGGGCACCAAATCCCGCTCTGCTGGTGATTATGCCAATATCCTGTCGCTGGTGTCGTCGATGAAAGCTAACAGCGGCTACGCCATTGATGAAGACCAGGTGTACGTGGCGGGACTGTCTTCCGGCGCGGCCTTTGCCAATACTACGGCGTGTATTGCACCGGACGTATTTGCCGGGGTTGGCGTGAGTGCCGGACCCAGTATTGGCACCAGTTCCAGCGGCGCGATAGGCAGCTGTGAATACGCCAACGTCGCGCAGCGATGCCAACAGTATGCGGGAAGTTACAGCGGCTCGCTTGATGACCAGATCGCATCTATCGCACATGGCGATGCTGACACCACCGTTGATACCTGTTACAACCGTCAAAATGCTGAGGGGATGGCTGGCGCCTATGGGGTTAGTGAGTTGCCTGGCAGCAACCTCCTTGGCAGTGGCTCGCGTACCGCCGAGGAATACCTGTGGGAAGAAGGTCGGGTATCCATGGTCTGGCTTAATGGTGTGGATCACTCCTGGTCGGGCGGTGCCGGTGCAAGCGGTTCCTACGTGAGTGGCACTGGCATTAACTATGCGATGTACCTGGGGGAATATTTCAGTGAGAATAATAAACGGGTCGATCGAAACCAGCCTCCGCAGTTATCTTCGGTGACCGCTTCACAAAGCAGTGGTCAGTTGATTGTTACCGGGAACGCCACCGACGCTGAAGGTTACGTGGACAATGTTGATGTGCTGATCACCAATAATAGTGGCGATACCTATCAGTATTCGGCGTCGACCCAAAGTGATGATAGTTTCTCGGTAACCTCGGCCACCCTGCCAGACGATTTGTACTTTGTAACGGTGACAGCCAGTGACGATGTTGGTGCTGTGTCTGAGGCCAGCACCGTGAGTGTGCGCGTTGGCCCGCCACCGCCGCCTGCTGCACCAGTGTTATCTGATGTGCTGGTGGATGCCGATGGGCAGTGTGCAACGGTGACCGGTTCGGTTTACGACGAAAACCAGGACCTTACTACAGTGGAAGTCACCTTCGCGACCGGTACCCAAAACGCCAGTGTGGATGGACTTTCCTTTAGCGCCGAAGCCTGCGATCTGCCAGGCGGTGGGCAAACTATTACGGTAACGGCTATCGACGTCAGTGGCCTAAGCAGCAACATACAGCTGACGGTAGACATTGATGCTGGCGTGACTGCTACGCTTGATCAGCATATCAGCGCTGGTCGTCTCGATTATACCGGCTACTCTACCTGCTATCTGGAATACTCAACCGATACCTTTAAGCTTACCGAGCAAACCCAGAGTGGTGGTATGTGTGTTTGGCAGGATGACGATGCTTCCTGTACCGGTCCGGTTCAGGCTTGCAGCGGCACTGGTTCTGATGGCGGTAGTGGCGGTGATGACGGCTCTGGCGATGATGGCTCGGGCGGTGATACCGGCGGTGATACCGGCGGTGATCCGGCTACCTGTGCCGAATACACTACAGCAAACTACTATCACAAAGTAGCTGGCCGAGCTTACAGCACTGGCTACTACTATGCGCCGGATTATTTTGCCAGCGGCTCGGATGATCCACTGGCGGGTTCGACCTGGGGGACATCAACCTTGTACTCAACCGATGGCAGTGTGTGGTTTGCAGGCAACTGTCCTTAATAAATGGTTATTAAAGCATAACGGGGTCCATGGCCCCGTTTTACGTTGTTGACTTAGGTTACTTACCTGCGGCGCCATAAAATCAGGCCGAGCAGGCCCAGGCTCATCCACAAACTCCAGCTACCAGCGTGGGTTTCTACTACTACTTCTGACGTTACCGGCCGGTCATAGTCGAAACTTTCCATACTCTGATAAGATAAATCGGCATCTTCATAGGCATCAATAGTGGCCAATACCTGATCGGTTTGCGCATCGATTAACTCAATCAAAATATCGTAGTCGTTGCTCGGATATCCGCTAACTAACTCACTTTCCAGCAGCACAGAGTCATCACTGCTGTCGCTATACAGGTTAAATACCGAAGTGACATGAAACGCTTCGTAATAATCGTTGGTGCCCAGATAAACGATGGCGTACACCGGTGCCTGGTAATAGTTAGTGTCGGCGTCAAATTCAAGGTCGAAACTGGCATAGTATCCATCGTAATCACGGTCGGTATAGAGTGTCATCCAGGCATCATAGAACCAGTAGTCAACACTGTGAGTGGCAGTACGTAGCTGTTCACCTGATTTACCGGCAATGCTACTGAGATCTTTCTTTTTCACCCTGGCCGGGACATTATCGGCGGCATTGAGTTCAGGCGTATTGATGGTTTCACTGACCGCCACATCCTTGCCCGAGGCGGCAGATGAAAACGCGATAAAGCTCAGTGACATCAGCGTCGCAGCCAGTATAGTCTGTGTTACTCTTTGATTTTTCATAGTCCATTCACCCTGTTGTCTCTGCAATGACTGTATATGCAGTGTGCGAAAATCAGGCTGAACAATAACTGAAGCGAAACTTAACCATGCCAAACCGTGCTTTGTGGCAGCGTATTGCCATACTCCTACTGATGTCCGTCCTGCCGTTACCGGCACTGGCCGCGAATCTGACGGTAACGCCGTTGATTGACGGGGTGTACCTGCTGCGCTCCGAGCGTGCTGTAGAAGGCTTTGGACTGGTGAGCGGTAACGGTTTAATTGTGCAGACAGCGCCGCATAAAGCGGTGTTAATCGACACGCCCTGGGACAACAGTGATGTGGATACGCTGTTTAGCTGGCTTGAGTCGCAGGGGCTGAGTCTTGAGACGGTGGTTGTCACTCATTCCCATGAAGATGCCGGCGGGCATCTGGCACGCTTTCACAGCAAAAATATCCCCTCATGGACGTTTGAGTTAACTAATGAATACTTAGCTCAGAAGGGCGAAACACCGGCTCAACATACTTTTAGCAACAGCGCCTGGGTAGTGCCTGAGATGATTGAAGTATTCTATCCCGGACCGGGCCATACGCTGGACAACAGCGTAGTGTGGGTGAAAAAACATAACCTGTTATTTGGTGGTTGTTTTATTCGTGAACTGGCAACGTTATCGCTGGGATATACCGCAGAAGGCGATGTACGCGCGTGGCCAGAGTCAGTCAGCCGGGTAACTGAATACTTTCCTGAGGTGCAAAGGGTGGTTCCCGGTCATGGCAAAGTTGGCGATGCAGCGCTTCTTTCCCATACCCGCGAACTGGCGTTAAAAATGCTGCCATAGCAGGCAGCATTTAGGGTTTAGCGTCGATCAAAATTGACCGGCTTGTCGGGGTGTTGGTAGTAGCCTTCGCGCAGTAAAGTTTTATAACGGTCGAGCTTTCCTTCCATCGCCAGCGCGTGCAGTCCTTTGTTGAACAGGGCTAAAATTAACTCGCCGTCCTGACTTTTACGTGGGATGAGTAAATGGGTCGTCACGGTAGAAATAAACGGCTTGAGCATTTTAATTTCGTCACGGTCGAAGGTGGTGAAATCCCGTTCCAGTAAATACCAGGCGGTCAGCTCATCGATGGGGAACAATTGAATATCGTTGGCAATAACCGCATTCAGGCCGTCTTTGTCGGTATCAACGGTTACAGTGTTGGGCGCCTGCTTAAAAAAGGCAAAGAGTTCGTCGGTGTAAGCGTACCCTTTGGTAACGCCGATTTTGTATTGCTCCAGCTGTTGCAGGTTTTCCCACTGATCCAGAGGAAGTGCTTCATTCGCCGTAAACACCAGACTTTCTGAGGTGATGGGTTCGCTCTGCCAAAAGTCGACATTGTAAACCCTTGTGAAGTTAGCATATGACACAGCGTCATAGCGGCCGTCTTTGGCCCTCTCCACGGCCTCTTCCCACGACATAGTTTCATACACCACATCCACGCCAACCCGTAAGAACGCCTCACTGATTATATGGTTGATATAGCCATTGTGCTCCATGTCCGTGGACGTATAGGGCGGATATTCGGTGGTGGCAATAGTGAGTGTGCGCCACGCGTGAGCTGAGGCATTATTTACAACTGCAAAAAGCAGGGACAGCATTAAAATAAGATTTTTCATAACGGTCACTAAAAATAAAGGCCTAAACTGATATTTAAACGATGGGTGGAGTTCTGATTGCCGCCAAGGTCCAGACCAATGCCGGAACCGCCGGAAAACCACATGTTTTTACCCTGAATACTATCTACATAGAAATACAGTGCGCGCCAGCCAAAACTGCAACCATTAACCCATTGCGTTGAGCGCAGGCCAGCCGCTACATCGGGCTCAACCGCACCGTATTCCGAATAACATTTAATCGGTGACAGGCCGGTCACTCTGAATGGCAGCTCATAACTCACCACCGCGGTATAACTGTGCGCTTTCGAAGCGGTCAGAAAAGGAAAGTCAAAGGCCGACAGAGCCAGGCGGTCAGTTGCCTGATCTTGTGGGACGGCCAGATCATAATCGTAATCGGTATATTGCAGGGCAATGCCCAGAGGGCCCTGGGTATGACGAAGGTGCAGGGCATAGGCGTTCATATCTCCCTCGTTGAGCGTATCCAGGTTGAGCACATCAGCGGCTTGCCAGGACGCGCCAAACTCGGTAGTGGCGCCGCGGATCAATCCGGCAGTGTAGCTTACCCGCAGGTTATACTGGCCGTCTTCCTGATTGCGAAATTCGCCGTTATCGGCAATATCAAAGGAGTAGCGACCAAAGCGACCGGCATCATTGTATTCATCGTTAAAGAAATAACCGGCGCGAATATCCCAGTTAGATTTCTGGTATTGCACTACCACGCCGGGGTCGTAGTCATCCTCAAAGCCAATATAGTAATTGATGGAAAACCAAAAGCTGTTTGACGCGAAGGGCAATAAACCGAAAGGCACTTTGGTGACGCCGGCCGACACACTGGTGCGGTCGTCGAAGTGATATGTCAGGTCGGCATAGCGCACGGTGTTAAAGTCGGTATTTTCATACCAGCGATAATCTGCTTTATAGCTGAACTGGTCGGTTTCACCGGAGACGGTTAATTTGAGTGACTCAAAACCAAAGCCGTCACGCAATTCAACTTCCTGCCAGTCCTGATAACTGTAATTGAGGCGCACATGGCCGCCGATATTGACCGGGAAGTCATCGGCTGACTTTGCCGTGCCGGACACTAACAAAAGTACCGGTGCTAACCGGAGGAGCCTGGCCTTGCTCATTATTCGATCCTGAATTGGTCTGAGGCAGCATGCAAGCAGGGTAACAAACCCCGGGAGTGATTGAAACATGCATGCTCATTGTTTGGATTAAGCCAGTTGTACGGGATGAGTCGATTACCTGATCAGTCAGCGATAAATACAGATAATAAAAAACCCCGCCAGGGCGTAATGCCGATCAGTTAAGAAATTTATACTGATCGGTTGACCGATCTTTCTACGGGTTCACAATCCGATATCAGTCTCTGGTATCGGATTTTTTTATG